>DATDFV010000158.1:0-80374 GCA_036522415.1 Pyrinomonadaceae bacterium
ATGGTGAGCTCTTGCTGATCGGGCGCCGTCAACTTCGCAGTAATAACTCATGGATGCATAACAGCCAGCGATTGGTTAGAGGAAATTCCTCGAAGCCTCAATGCACGGTCCTAATGCATCCGGACGACGCCGCAGAACGCAATTTGAAAAAAGGTCAGGAAGTACAGGTCACGTCTCGTGTCGGCACGATCACGATACCTGTCGAACTCTCGGACGAAATTATGCGCGGTGTAGTTAGCATTCCTCATGGCTGGGGGCACGACAGAGAAGGGAATCGATTGACAGTAGCCCAACAAAATTCCGGCGCGAGCATCAATGATCTTATGGATGAATCTAACATTGATGCTATTTGTGGGACAGCCGCGTTCAATGGAACGCGAGTGACAGTGAAGCCTTGAATTCAATTCTGTGTGATCGGTTTTGCACAAAAAGCAAAATCCCCGACACGGCCGATTCTGTGAAGGTAATCAGAGACCTCGGTCCTGGGAGCGCAGGCGTCCCCGCCTGCCCGCGTCCCGCGAGACCCTGATCGGGGCGCAAGTGTTCGCCAAGTAAGGTCGCTGAGGAATCCAACTGGTTATGTTCGACGCGGGCAGGCGGGGACGCCTGCGCTGCCAGGACCGAGGTCTCTGATCCTACACGAAGAATCTTATCTTTTTCCGTCCGCTAGTGATTGTAATCTCCCCTCGATACCTGGAACCGCGCGTATCTGAAACTCTGGCTCGATTGTCTTAGCAAGTTGAAGGGCCTTTTCATAACTCGCCCGCGCAAGTTGCCGTTGGCCCTGCTCACTAAGAATATCTCCCAGAGCCAGTTGCGTATCCACTGAGTCAGGTGACAGAGCAACTGCTGCTTGTGCTTCACGCAGTGCTTCGTCGAGTTGCTTTGCTGCGACAAGATTCCGGGCCTTCTGTACTTTGCTGATCGCTGCAGCAAGTGACAAGTCGAACTTACCATCGAAGACAAAAACGGAATCATCAATCACTGCCGTAGGTTTTATGGTCCTGAACTGCCCGAACGGATCAAGAGGGCCCGGCCCAAATTCGAATCCCGAGAGATTACCAGCGCTGATCAGCACGGGACCCTCAACTGAGGCGGGTACATCAATCGGTTGGTTTAGCCATAATGTGCTTAAGGTTGGCAAAGGCTTACACGGAATTCCGTAATAGCCTGGCTCGGCTACGCCTGCCGCGAAATATTCAAACCAACACTCTTTCACCCCACGCTGGTCGAGGTATCGCTTAACGCTCTTCAGTTGTTGGCCCCAATCTGAATTTGAGTCTGTTAAATATTTGTAGGTCTGTGAGGGTCCACCCCAAAATTCATTCGAATAGGGAATGTAGTTGGGAAACGCCATCAAGGATGAAGCCGCGTGAACAAATAAAAAAACTCCAACGGCGTAGATCCACTTTCGGTTCTTTTGGAAGAGAGCCCACGTAGCACCGCCGATAAGTACGTAGAGAAAAACGTACACGATTAAGATGTGACGCACACCAATGTTCATTCCCACTGCCAGCGCAACTATCAAGTAAAAGACTGTGGGTACCAGCAGAAACAAGATTTCTCGGACACGCCTGAGACGATCTGTCGCAACCACTCCAAGCGTCAACAGTAACAGCGCCAGAGTCCCAACAGTTGTTTTGATCAGAAAAGCAATCGGGAAGTAGAACCACACACCATGTGCGTAGACTTTGCCCAGCACGTAACTCGTATAGTAATTCGCAGTGAGTTTCACATCGGTTAGACCGTAGAGATAGGACTCGGGAAGCACGTGCCAGCGAGCCATGTTTGAAATCGGCCACGCTTCGTAAGACTTTAGTCCTGCGACATATTCGGCCAGCGGTGGGTTCATCTGCACGCCCTTTGGTCTCGCGTCGTAGCGAAATCCATAGAAGGACCATAAAATCAGTGCACCGATGATAGTAATCAGCACGAGCGACCCTAGGAGGTTTAGTGTGTGACGCGCGATGCTCTTTTGATTCCTCTTGAAAACACAGAGGATGATTTCGCAAATCGCGAGTAGCAATAGAATTGGCAGAATCAGAAGACCGGTATGTTTGACCGCGAGTGCCAGTCCAACTGCGAT
The DNA here is from genome assembly GCA_036522415.1 of Pyrinomonadaceae bacterium. Taxonomy (GTDB): domain Bacteria; phylum Acidobacteriota; class Blastocatellia; order Pyrinomonadales; family Pyrinomonadaceae; genus PSRF01. The sequence goes on from DATDFV010000158.1 coordinate 2,087, forward strand.
CCCAGTCAGAATCAGTCGCAACGCAGTAGGAGACTTCACAAAGCGATAAAACATGAAAACGCTGAGAAACATGAAGCACGACAATCCAACGTCGGTTGTGATGAATGCTCCGTGTGCTAAAAGGTTTGGATCGAAAGTCAGAAGAGTCAGCGCAATAAAGGCCGCGCCCACTCCAAACATCTCTCTTGTGCCGAGAAAGACAACGATTGCGGTGAGAAGCGTAAGTAAGCCGGCTACCGTCCGCGTGCGAGAGAGAATTGTTTCAGCATCATTCTGGTAAAGGAAATCCTTGCCACCCAAGAAAGCCTCTTCTTTAAATGGGCGGCCCTGGAGTGCGGGCGTCTTCAAATGTAACCAAAGGAGAGGTATGGTTGCGACGAGTTTGACTAAGGGCGGATGTTCAGGATTCAGCCCGAAATCGGCATCGGTCCATGAGCGATATCCAGCATAGATATGGTTCGCCTCGTCCCACGTCTGAGATGTCCTACGAACTGAAAAGAACACTTGCAGGCCAAGAACGATAAGCAAAAGACAGAGACCAGAGACTTCATAGCCCCGTCGCCTTGGGGGATTTGAGTTCAGATGGCTTTCCTTTTGCTCAATGAAATGTACGACAGACTGTTAGCCTGTCATGCGCAGCATATGAAACCCCGCGACAGGCTAACAGCCTGTCGTACCTTGAAGTGCGGTTACTCATTCCGCAGCGCTGTCGTCGGATCTAGTCCCGCGGCTCTCACGGCCGGAAGCCACGAAGCAAGAAAAGCAATCACCAGGAAAAGTCCTGCGACTGAAACGAACGTAACGGGATCCGTCGGTCTTACCTCGACCAGCATGCTCGCCAGCACACGCGTAAGTCCAAACGCTGCGAGGAGCCCAATCCCGATTCCAATGGCGCTAAGATAAAGTCCTTTTCCTACCATCAGACGAAAGATGCGCGACGGTGCGGCACCGAGTGCCATGCGTACGCCAATCTCAGCGGTTCGTTGCCGAACAGAAGTTGCGAGTACGCCATACAAACCGACCCCGGCAAGCAACGCAGCGATTGTGGAGAAGACTCCGATCAGTAAGAGTGAAAAGCGTGTCTGTGCCTGAGCTTGTGTTACCAGCGAGTCCATTGGCTGCAGTTGGTTGATAAACGTTTCCTTTCCCTGTCTACTGACTACTTCGCGCACCGAACTCGCCAGCGCCGTAGGATCTCCATCGGTTCGCAGCGCCCACCAGTTAGCAGCGCGGTTGTTAAGATATCCGTCGGCCACGTAAAGCTGTTCACGGCCAGGTTCGATCAAAGATGTGTTGCGCTGATGAGCCACCACACCAATGATCTCTCCCCATTGAGCGTCATTTGTGCGAACGCGAAACAGGATCCGTTTACCGACAGCCGAGTCGCCTGGAAATGCTTTCGCCGCGAGTGCCTGGTCAACGACTAGCAAGTTCTTATCAGGGGAGCTGTCGTCCTGCGTGAATGTTCTTCCGGCCAGAAGTGTTGTGCCCATCGCCTCGAAGTAACCGGGAAGCACGATCTGAAGATCGGCCGCTTGAAACTTGCTGGGATCTTCCTGGGCGTCGGCTCCGCCCCAACGTACAGGGCTAAACCCACCGGCGAGTGGCAATGGGAACGACGCGGTAACACTCCGCACACCAGGAATTGCTTTGAGTTGCTCGCGAAGCTGAGTCTTGAAGTTGAGCGCTTCCTGAGGTGAGTTGCCGACGTTGCCGAGGAGTTGGAAGGTTAATAGACCACGTGGATCAAAACCGAGATTCACACGTTGCATGTTGATGAAGGTGCGGACCATTAGCCCTGACCCGATCAGAAGAACAAATGCGAGTGCGACTTCCACCACAACGACAGCATTACGTAGTCCGGCAGCGCCGAGTGACGCGCTTCGTCCCGCAGCGCGTAATGTGTCCATGACGTTTGGTTTCGCAGTGCGAATGGCCGGAATCACACCAAACAGCAGAGCAGACAACAGTCCCGCTAGTACCGAGAACGACAACACCCTCATGTCAAGATTGATGGCATTCAAGCGCGGCAGATTCGCGGGAGCGATCCAGAGCAGTTGGCGAATACCTAAATAGGCGAGACCGACTCCGATGACAGTGCCGATTGCGGCAATCACGATCGCTTCGGCGAGTGTTTGGCGAACCAACTGCCACCAGCCTGCTCCCAGAGCCGCGCGAACGGCGAGTTCTCGTTCACGTGACGAAGCCCTCACCAACATCAGATTCGCTACATTCGCACAGGCAATGAGTAGAAGGAAAACTACCGCACCCATGAGCGCGAGAATTGTTGGTCGAACTTCGTCCACCAGATGCTGCTTCATCGGCACAAGCCGGAAGTATTGACCTGCTGTTTTCGCGATGGTGTTTTCGTCACGAATTTTTTGAGCAATCGTCTCAGCTTCTGCCTGTGCTTGATTAAGCGTTGCACCCGGTCTCATTCGTCCAATGGCGCGCCACTGCACGTTATTGCGGTTGGCTACGTCATACGGAATTCGGGCGGCAAGCCAGATGCTTGGAAACTGTTCGATGTTTGCTTGTGGTGGAAACAGCAATTCAAAGCCTGGTGCCAAAACACCCACGATGATCGGCGCTGGTCCAAATGTGGAAGAGACTGGAAGGGGCTTGCCAATTATTGAAGCATCACTGCCAAATCGTTGTTGGAAATATTCGTTACTCAGAATCGCCATGGTTGGTAGCGGTGGAGGCTGGGTAGCGTTAGGAGCAGGAGGAGGAGCAGGTGCATTACCAGGAGAACGTGTCGGAGTCGGGGCGGCGGGTGCTCCTGCTCCTGCCCCTGCTACCGGCGCCTGTGGGGTGCCGTCGGAATCCTGAAAGTCTCTTCCCGCAATGATCGACCCACCCATCATTCGAAAGAAATTAGTCGATACGCCGGCGATGCGGACGCGTTCAGGTGTGCCATTTAAACCTGGAAGTGTAAGGCGACCAGTATTGACAGCGGCAAAATCCTCGAAGTTGGTGTTTGCGCCATTCCGTAGATCGAGAAAGTCGACATTCGAAAGCGGAAAGTCTTTGACATTGCGTTTCTGGAGGTCGCTGCAAGCAAGGACCAATCGATCCGGATTCTTATAAGGAAGCTTCCGCAGCAGCACGCCGTTAGTGACGCTGAAGATGGCAGTGCTGGCCCCAATTGCCAGTGCAATGGTGACTACGACAGTGATTGTAAAAATGGGACTCTTGCGAAGCGTGCGAAACGCGTAGGAGAAGTCGGTTAGCATGGTGGGAGTTTAGACTTGGTTTTGTTTTGAGCCAAGGAAAAAGGTGCGCAGATTGCTCATAGATTATGCTGAACAATCCCCCGCACTTCCGAAGCTGTGAAATTAATCAGGAACGATCGTGCTGGGACCGCAGGCGTCCCCGCCTGCCCGCGTCCAACTCAACCAACAAGATCTTAGTTAGTCGATACAAACAGAGTCGGTTCTTTGGGACGCGGGCAGGCGGAGACGCGGTCCCAGGCCGATCGTTCCTGATTAATTTCACAGCTTCGGAAGTGCGACGAAATTCTCAAGGTGACAATGCACAACCAAGCAAGACATAATCCGCAGCCATGAAAACCATCGCGCACAAAATTCTGTCTCTGACGTTGATCCTGTCTCTCGCAGTGTTTGCATTTGCGCAAGGACGAACGAGCCCAGCCCCTCAACAACAATTCGACGTCATCATTCGCAACGGAATGGTTTATGACGGCACGGGTCGTCCACCCATTAAAGCAGACGTCGCCATTAGCGGAGATCGCATCGCTGGGGTAGGCAACCTTCGTCATGCGGATGCTAAGACGATCGTTGATGCAAAGGGTCTCGCAGTGGCGCCTGGCTTCATTAACATGCTCAGTCACTCTGAGACGTCCTGGTTAGTAGATGACCGTTCGTTGAGTGAACTTCGAGAAGGTGTTACGACGCAGATATTTGGCGAGAGTTCGATGGGGCCATTAAGTCCTGAAATGAAACAACGACGCGCGTCATCTCAGGGAGATCTGAAGTTTGAGATCGAGTGGACCACGCTGGCTGAGTATCTGAATTATCTGCAAAAACGAGGCATCTCGCAGAATGTGGCTTCGTTCATCGGTGCCCCCACAATCCGCGAATACGTTATCGGCCTCGAAGACAAACCGCCGACGCCCGCACAACTCGATCAAATGCGGGAGCTCGTTCGTCGTGAAATGGAGGCGGGTGCGCTGGGCATTACAACAGCTTTGATATATCCACCAGCGTTCTTTGCGAAGACTGATGAATTGATCGAGCTGTGCAAAGTTGCGGCGAAGTACAAGGGCAAATACACAGCCCACATTCGTAGTGAAGGAGCACAATTGATCGAAGCTGTGCAGGAGACGATCCGCATCAGTCGTGAAGCAGGTTTGCCTGCCGAGATCTACCACCTCAAAGCGTCGGGAGAAGCGAACTGGCCGAAGATGGATCAAGTGATCAGGATGATCGAAGACGCTCGCAAACAAGGCGTGAAGATCACCGCCGATATGTATACCTATCCTGCCGGTGGCACTGGCCTGGATGCATCTTTGCCGCCGTGGGTCTTTGATGGAGGACGCGAGGCCGCGTACAAACGGCTTCGGGATCCTGCGACGCGACAGAAGATTGCTGAAGCAGTTCGAACGCCGACAAACGAATGGGAAAATTTATATCTTTTGTCTGGTTCTCCCGATCGCATTCTATTAGCGAGCTTCAGGAACGATAACTTGAAACCGCTCACCGGTAAGACGCTTGCCGAAGTTGCCAGGATGCGCGGAAAAGATCCGATTGAGACGATCATGGACCTGCTACTCGAAGATCAATCTCGCATCGGTACGATCTATTTCCTGATGAGTGAGGACAACATCAAGAAGCAAATTCGTCAGCCCTGGGTCTCGTTTGGATCTGACGCGGCTTCAATAGCTGCTGAAGGAGTGTTTCTAAAATCGTCAACTCATCCGCGCACATATGGCAATTTCGCGCGGCTGCTCGGAAAATATGTGCGCGAAGAAAAAGTTATCTCACTGCCGGAAGCCATTCGCAGGTTAAGCAGTTTGCCCGCCGCAAATCTCGGTCTTAATCATCGTGGACTTCTTCAGAAGGATATGTTTGCAGATGTCGTTATTTTCGATCCACAGACAATCGCCGATCGTGCAAGTTTCGACAAACCACACCAATACTCAGTTGGTGTGCGGGATGTTTTTGTAAATGGTGTGCAGGTGCTTAAGGACGGAGAGCACACTGGCGCAAAGCCTGGAAGAGCGCTTTGGGGACCGGGAAAGATCGGCGGAAATTAGCGCAAAAAACATCCGCAGATTACACAGATTAAAAAACTAAAGAGACGACTAAACGACTACAGATGCCTCAACTCTCTTTTTCTAATCTGCGTAATCTGTGTAATCTGCGGATGTTTTTTTGAGCCTTCGCCCTTCAGTGTGACGGCCTGGGAAAAATATCGCGTGGCACACCGGGAAAAGTCTTGATTAGGTTCTTCACATAACCAGGACTTGCGTCCTCGGGCCCAAGCGGATCTTTAGGGTCTTCGGGAACTGTTGAAAGATCCATCACCTTCCACTTTCCGTCTTCCAGATGCAAAAGATTTGGACCACCCTCCGCAGTTGCATGGCCTTGTTTATTCAGCGGAGTCGTATCGATCCAGCACCAGTCGCCGTGCACTTTGATGTAGTGCACTTTGAAGATCACGTCCTGATCTCCTCGCAACGCATCAACGATTGCTTTGCGTTCGGCGCTACCGTTTGCAGGAATATGCGCCTGTGTCTTGCCGGTGCTTGTTTGTGCATTCACGGGTAAACACAAAAGGGCAAAGAACAACATTAATGAGCTCTGAACTTTCATAAGGGGCCTCATTCTTACTCGTATCAAAATATGTGAGCATCATCATCCTGGGAGCGCAGGCGTCCGCCTGCCCCCCGTCCAGCTCAACCATGGCCGGGAAATGCAGCTAATTGAAATGGTAGTTTCGACGCAGCAGGCAGGGACGCCTGCGTTCCCAGGACGATGATGCTCATATTAGCTGATGTCGTGTTTTATCTAGAGCGATCTACGGGCAGACCGTCGGTGGTTGGTTAGTTGCACGCCCATCCGAGAGATTGTCTTCAATCACATTTCCCTTTCCACACTTGTCTATAATTCCCGCCTGAGTGTTGATCGTCAATCCAGGTCTCGAGCGAAAATGATTTCTGCGCAGTACACTATTCAAAACGTTGTTCAGCATAACAGTTGAATTGCCACCACCACCCGTTGACTCAAAATCATTATCCTGAAGTACGCATCGGTCAAGTGCATATGCCTGCACCGCGTTCTGTCCGGTCCTGAAGACATAGTTCTTTATGACTTCACATTCTTTCAAGCCGACAAGGAAAATTCCGTTCGACATGTATCGATGGAGTCGGTCATCGCGCCCCCCAATGGCAACGTTGTTGGCTGCTGTAACCTTGCCATGATTAACTCCGTGATAAGGATCTTGCAGGCACATCGCATTACCCACCGATTCACGCGCTGCATCTTCGTAATCAAACAAGTTGTTATAGACGCCAATGTTTTTGGAGTGGTCGGCGCCGCTGTTCGTTTCCAGATCGAATCCGCACACTCCACCGCCAAATGTTGGATCGTGATGGCCGGGTCGACGAACATAATTCTCGATTACAAGGAGGTCCTCTGAATTCACTCCCGCAAAGTTTGCGGCCGCCACGCCTGACGCGATGTTGTGCCAGATCAATCCATGGTTTGAATAGTTGTCCTTTTCCAACGCAGAACCACCAAACTGGATTCCGATGGAGCCAGTATCTTCGAGATAGTTGTTCTGTGCAGTACACCGAACACAGTTGCCCAACAGAATGGTCGATCGTACGCCACCGTCATACGTCTTCTGCCTCCCCTTGATGTGAAAGCCGATTACGGCAATGTCTCGAGCGGCGCCTGTGTGAGAAGCGACGCTGTCGCCTAACGCCTGAAAGACTTCGATTGCGGGAAGCTTACCGTTAACGAATGTAGGCTCAAGGATTGTCGTTCCCGTGCCGGCTAGTTGTTCCGCCGTCAGAGTCTGGACTTTCAATAGATAAGGATCTTGCCAGTTGCTTCCATCACCGAATTTGAAGTAATCGACTAAGGCCGCCGGCATTCGCCAGGTGCCCTCAACTCTGACTCCATCGGCAAGCAGAAACTGACCTTGGTCTGTCGTGCCTTGCACGTCGCAGGAATAGGTAGAACTGTCAAAGACCGTGTGCTTTCGCAATGTGACCTGTTTTGAGATTGATCCTCCGCCTTCGATTCTTACCAACGCCACCGCCGGATCATCCTCGGCAGCTTGAATCTTATCCGCCAGGTTCGGACCTCTAACGGTCATTGACTTTCCACGTGGCAACGGGGGAATGAAAGTAGTGGGATCGTAACGCGGCGTAGGGTAAGGGGTCGCGATTGGAATTGGATTCGCTCGGTGCGGTAGCCCGATTGTTAAGGAGGGCTTGGTGTCTCTCGCTGGAGAGCTCCCGGACAGACGGGCGACTGCAACGTAGGAGAACATCAACAGGATTCCGACGAAAACTAGTATCTTCACGTTCATCTTTTGCGATTCAATAATGCTACTCATCGAGCAGTCGGGTGGTGTTTTCTGTAACGCTGGGAGGTTGTGCAAGCTCGTTAGTTTTCACCTGGCTAATCGGTGGGATCGACATAGTGGTTGCAGGAGTCAAAGAACCTCGTGCTGAATTGGATCCAAAGGTATGACTCTGAACACTCGGGGCCTGAAAAAGGGGAGGACTAATGGATTTAGTTTTTGGGAGGAATAGCCGGGCGTAAAGAATCCAAACAAGCGATATAAAGAACAGGGCGCAGGGAAACAAAATTACAGCTCCCTCATCGATCCCAATACTCACTACCACGGAAATCGCCAAGAAAACCAAACTAAAGAACATCAGTTTTGCTCCGCGGCGCAGTCCTTTTCGGCGCGGAGAATCTATTGCGACCTGATCGTCGTCTGCAGGTCTTGTGGGCGATCCACCAGCTGCGAGCCATTCCGTCAAGCCGCTCAGCGCGAGCCCGCAACGCGAACAGAACCTCATCTCATCCGATACTTGTTGTTGGCCGCAATTAGGACAATACATAAACGCTCGAGTTGAATTGGATTTTAACTGAACCGCTTGAGAGTACGATAGGAAGAAGACGCGTGTTCAGAAAATAGCTTGTCACAGACTGCGCAGATGACGCGGATAGAATTTTTATCCGCGTCATCTGTTTTATCTGTGGCTCACCGCTCGCTCACGTATTACTCCTGACCAATGTCCTTGCGGTAGAAGTAATACTCTGCGGTGTAGGGAACTTCATTGATCTCACCGATCGATAAACCCGCAGCTGTTGGAGGCAGCCCTCCGGTTGTATTGACACGCTGAATGAAGGTTACTTTGCTGAAGATACCAGAGCCACTGGTGCTAACTTTCTCCAGCAACAACCAGGCAATAGCACTCGAGTCGGGCGTGCACCCGGTTCCAGTAACGCGGCGGCCTACGATCTTGCTTCCACTCTTACTCTCCCATGTTGGCCCAACATAATGGTTTCCAACTTCGCCGAAAAAGTTTTCTTCGGCGAACAGGGAACTTTGGTCTGTATGTTTCGGTAATTCATTTTTCTCCTCTGAAGTACGACAGGCTGTCAGCCTGTCGTGGTGGCCGAACCGGCGACAGGCTAGTCAGCCTGTCGTACATTATTGGATCTCGCGTTGTGGCAAAGGTGTGACTACTACAGGCCTGCGAAATCGCGGCACAATCATCGGCACAGAGCGTTTGTAACGTCTGTACGACTCGCCGTGCGCACTGATCAAATCCTTCTCCTCAAACTGAATAGCGAGGAAGATGTAGGCAGTCGTTGCGATCGCAAACACCAGATGAGCGATTGTCATGGTCGGCGTGGACCAAAATGCCAGCAACCAGCCGAGATAGAGTGGGTGCCTTACATACTTGTAGAAGACCGGCGTCCCAAATACTAACGGTTTGTATTCCTGACCTCGCAAAAACAGAAACACCTGGCGAAGTCCGAACAAGTCGAAATGGTTCAGAAGGAAAGTGCTGAGCAGAACGGTCAGGAAGCCTAAGGCACAAATGCTAAACAGCACGACGCGTACGGTCTCGTTCTGAATGTTCCAAACTTCGCCACCAATTGGTTGCCACAGCCAGAACAACAGAATCATGGCTACAGATGAGAAGAGCACGTAAGTACTCCGCTCGATCTGGCCGGGAACAAATTGAGTCCATGCACGTTTGAACCACGGTCGCGCCATCAAACTATGCTGAACAGCGAACAGGCCCAGCAGACCTGCATCGATGAGTAGGGCCTCACCCAGAGAGCCCGAACGTCCTGAGTCAATCGACTTCGGAACGATGAGATTGCCGATGAAACCGATCGCGTAAAGGAAGGTTCCGAAAAACGCCAAATAACAAAGGACGCCATAGACAAAGGTTCCAACTCGCTTGAACATGAAGTCTCCTTTCAAAAACACTTCAGTCTGAGCTTTCGTATGAAAGCTTGTGGTCGCCCCCGTTTTTCTCTAGATCAAAACGCGAAAAAAAGTGTGAAGAAGGTCCACCCGTTATAAGGTATGAGTGGCGTGTAGTAACCGCAGAGTTAGTTGTCCGCAGATTACGCAGATTATTGTTTTGAATTCTTGGACTGTTCTAATCCCTGAACTCAATTAGAATAATCTGTGTAATCTGTGTAATCTGCGGATACTGCTTTACTTCCCGGCGTCGGCGATCAGAACGACATCGCCGGTGATAACACCACGAGATATCACGAGAGTCCCTGTTCTCGACCAGTCGTAAGAGAAGATATCGGTCTCATTAAAACTAGTGAGCTGTTTTGGTGGGGAGCCGTCGAGCAGTTGCACCCAGAGATTTTGAACACCTGAGCGAGTATCCACATAAGCAAGACCGCGACTATCGAACGTCCAGCGTAGCTGAGTGTCCCACTGAACATGGACCGTAGGCGAAACGTCGAACCTGTTCACAATCTTTTCGGTCTCCAAAGACATGACAGCAAGCCGCCACTTGGAATTAGCGGCGCCATCGTTTTGCCAGAAGCCTAACCATTTTCCGTCTGGCGATACCACCGGTCTGAGAGCTGTACCCGGCGGACTTACTCTCGACGGAGTTCCTCCATCCACAGAAACTTTCCAGAGACTGACGGAGTTGCCAGGTTCGAAGTGCTGAAAGAAAACCGATTTGCTGTCTGGAGAAAAAGTGGGCCAGTTGCACTCTGGTGTAGTGTTTGTCAGCTGTACGGGATTACCGCCATCGCGATCCGTTCTCCAGATCTGAAATGTTCCGGAACGATTGGAATGGAAAACAATGTAGCGATTGTCAGGCGATACAGATGGCGCGTAATTGCGTTTCACGCCGGAGGTCAGCTGCCTTGCTCCCGTTCCGTCTGAATTGATCTCGAAAATGTCAGCTGAGCCGCTAGCATCCGATGCGTAAACGATCTTATTGTCCGGCGTCCAATTCAGGTCGAAGTACCGTCCTAAGCCGAACGTTATTTGCTTCTGATTGCGAACGTCGTTGTTTTGCACGACGAAGAGATTAGCGAGTGTTTGATTCTGAATTGTTACTAAAGCAGCCGCATCATCTGTGACGCCGGCATCGCGATAGTCACTCAAATCGTTTGTTATGGATCTGGCACTTCCATCACGGCCCAGTAGCCATACTTGTGCGAACGACGCACCCTGGACTTTACCGGACGTTACAATTCCGTTTCCATCCGGAAGCAGCGTAATCCGCGAGGGTTGTTCGAACCGCAGAGGTGCCAGTGGGATCGTTTTCTCAGCGCGACTGTCGAGATCGATTTCATACAGGTTGAAATAGAATCCGGCTGTATCGTTGTTTATCATCGCGAGCGTGAGAGTTTGATCGTTATTTGTCCACGCGGGAGTGGCAGAGATGTCGTAACTCAATCGTTCGGGCCATGAACGTGTAGCCACGATTTGCTCGTTGCTGCCATCGACGTTTGCCACTTTCAAAAAGTCAGCGCGCTTTGTGCGATCGAAACGAACAAACGCCATGCGCTTGCCGTCGCGTGAGATGCTTGCCGGACCTTCTTCAGGATTGACTCTTACCGGGGTCGCGCCGACACCAAGCGTTGGTACTTTATATATTTGCCAGACTTCATCAGCGGGGGCTGCATAACCGTAATAAATGAAGTTGCCGTCGGGCGCGAACATGAGGCCTGCATAATGACCATCTTTCGCTGAAATGATTTCTACATTGGCTGTAGTGCTAATCTGCCGAAGCCACAAGCTCTCTTTTCCACCCTCCGACTTAATATAGGAGACATACTTACCATCGGGTGATATCGCCGCATAGATCGCGCTTCCGTTGGTGGTGAGTTTCGTGACGTTGATGCGTTGAAACCTGCCAACGATTGCGGGACTCTTCGCAGTCTTCCACTTATACAAACCAAACAACGTTATGCTTATGACTGCAAGTACAGCTATGGCGATGCCAACAAACGCGAGCGATTTCGATCGACCCACACCGAGACTTCGGATTCGATTAGTCCTCTCGAAAGCTGCTCGTGTTTTGCGGACGCCAGCCTGTCTGGAACCGATTTCGCGAGAGCGAGGTGCAGTTGATCGATCTATTTCGAGGTCTTTCTGCAAAGCGCGCAAATCGATCGCCATCTCTTTTACGAACTGATAGCGGAGAGTCTGATCCTTACGCAGTGCCTTGCGAACGATTCGTTCGAGTTCTTCAGGCACATTCTCCAGGTGTTCTGCAATCGCCGCAGGTTCTCGGTCGACAATGGCCACAACAACATCAGTCGGAGTTTCTCCGACGAAAGGCGGTTCGCCGGCAATCATTTCGTAAATAACCACGCCGAGACTCCACACGTCGGTTCGCGCATCTACATCGACGCCTCGAGCCTGTTCGGGTGACATGTAAGCTGCAGTACCCATTACGGCTCCCGGCGACGAGGGCATGATTAGCGTTGACATTGTCATCCCCGTCGGTTTGCGATGCTCTGTTAGTTTCGCAAGACCAAAATCGAGCACCTTCACATACCCGTCTTTGCGGATCATGATGTTTTCGGGCTTGATGTCGCGATGAACAATTCCTGCCTCGTGTGCTGCTGATAGAGCCTCAGCTACCTGAACTGAAATCTCGAGTGCTTCGTTTACTGCGATTGATCCGGAGTTCATACGCTCACGCAGCGTCCTGCCCTCGATGTACTCCATCGTGATGAACGGATGTCCATCATCCGTTTCACCGACTTCGTGGATGACACAAACGTTTGGATGGCTCAAAGTTGAAGCGGCTCGCGCTTCTTGTTGGAAACGACGCAACCGATCGGGATCGCTGCGGAGATAACCGGGCAGAAATTTGAGGGCGACGCGCCGGCCGAGAATAGTGTCCCGAGCCAGGTAGACCTCGCCCATGCCGCCTTCGCCTATTTGTTCGACGATTTCATAATGTTTTATTCGCTGGCCAGGCGTGAGTTGGCTGGTTTCGTTCAACAGCGACTCAGCAGCACTTTCGACTGCCGGCACTTCCATGAAACTAGCGGCGTGTTGATATGAATTGAGAAGCGACTCGACTTCATTGCGCAGAGCTGTGTCTTCTCCGCAAGCGCGATCGAGAAACTCCTTTTGCGCCGCGTCGGAGAGTTGGAGAGCCTCAGTAAAGATCTCCTTGGCTTGTTGCCATTGTTGAAGACTAACTCTGGTCATTTGAAATCTCGCGGTGTAGCCAGGCCTTCGCCATGCTCCACTCTCTCTTTACCGTTGCCGGAGATATTTGTAAGACCTCCGCCGTTTCTTCTACCGATAGTCCACTAAAGAATCTTAACTCCACGACTTTTGCTTGCCGTTCATCCACTTGCGCTAAATGATCGAGAGCTTCGTCGATCGCCAGCACATCGAGGTCGCGAGCCTTAACTGTGAGACTCGCTTCCGCAAGACTGACCCTGACGTCTGAACCACCGCGTTTGACACGGTGCCTGGAGCGCGCATGATCAACCAGGATTCGACGCATTAACTGGGCTGCTATACCGAAAAAGTGTGCACGGTTCTGCCACTGAACTCTTTTCTGATCGACCAGTCGAATGTAGGCCTCATGGATCAGAGCCGTCGTTTGCAGCGTATGTCCCGGACGTTCGCGTCTTAGGTATCGGGCCGCTTGACGTCTGAGCTCGTCATAAACGAGCGGCAGAAGCTGATCGAGAGCTTCTTTGTCACCCTTTCCCCATCCGATCAACAGTTGGGTCACATTTTGAGGCGTCTCAGACATTTGAACCGAAACCTTCGTTGCGGGTTGTACGACGCTGTTTGACGCGGAGTTCTAGTCTGGCAAAGACAATAGTTGATTGAGCGTTCGCTTGCCAGTTTTCAAGGAGCTTTTGTTATTAACGCGACAAAACACGATGTAAAGGCTCACCTTTGGATGCGACGGCCTGCCGTCGCTTTTTTACAGCACAACCTTAATACTCATATCGCGGAGCCGCGATACCAAAGCGGTGGCAGGCCACCGCAGTCCAAAATTTTTGAGCCCTGATCTCAAAAGCCGTCGCGTTACTGAGTTGAAGGCGGCAATAGAGCTAGCCTCAGTTTGAGACCGTAGGAGGGTCATATGAGAAACAAGATTTTTAGTAGCATTGCGATGTTGAGTCTCTTCTTCGTGCTGGCCGTTGCAGGGGTTCAGGCGCAAAGACCGACTAGTGTGGAGGTCAATTTGCCATTCGACTTTACTGCCGGCAAAGCAACTCTCAAGGCTGGGCGTTACCACCTCAGAAAGCTCAGCGGTGACATAATTTCGATTCGAAGCGAAGACGGCAAAGTGGTAATGGTGAACGCGCCTTTGACTGTCGGCAGTCGCGACTTAAAAAGTGGCTCACGACTCGTTTTCAATCGATACGGTGATGCCTATTTCCTTACGCAGGTGTGGTTGAAGACGGAGATTGGGCAGCAGCTGTTCCCGACTAAATCGGAGTCGAAGGTCCGGGATTCTGAGTTTGCAAAAGGCATTAAGGCAGAGCGTGTTGAAGTGAGTGTCAACAGCAATTAGTTTCAAATCTAAGAGTCAGAAGAAGGAGCGGCCTGAGAAGGTTCCGCTCCTTTTTGAATTGCGTTCGAAGTCTTCACTCCGTAACGGAGTGGAATCCGATGCGACCGCTCGTTGCATGTACTCCTCCGCACCGTTTATTGTTTGTCGCGTGAATCAACACCCGATGGTAACCGCGATTTTCAAACTTGCCCTTCGCTCACTACTGGTTCTTTCAGTTCCGTTTACTTATATTGCCGCCCAGCAGCGTACGCACACTCTTACTGGTGACATTCGTTACCACCACAACTTTCATTCGAAGTTACTAAACAATGACCGCGATGTTGTCGTTTACTTGCCGCCCGAATACGAGGTCACGAAAGACAAGCGCTTCTCGGTCTTTTACATGCACGACGGCCAGAACCTCTTTGACGGCGCCACCTCTTTTATTCCGGGCCAGGAATGGAAAGTTGATGAAACTGCTCAGTCCTTAATTAATGCGAACAAGATCGAGCCGTTGATCATTGTGGGCATCTATAACACAGGTAAAGATCGCGTCAACGAGTACACGCCAACGCAAGATCCGAAATACAAGACTGGCGGTAATGCGGATCTTTACGGTCGAATGTTGGTCGAAGAATTGAAACCCTTCATCGACCAGACGTATCGTACGAAGCACGACGCCGCACACACTGGTCTGGGTGGATCGTCCTTAGGAGGCTTGGTTTCGCTCTACGTGGGGCTCAAGTATCCAAACGTATTTTCGAGACTCGCCGTAGTTTCACCTTCGGTATGGTGGGCCAACAAACAAATCGTTCATTTCGTCGAGCAGCTTCCGCGAAAGCCTGCGTTGCGGATATGGTTGGATATCGGGACGAAGGAAGGTCGAGATCCTGAAGAGGCATTGAAGGCAACCAACGATGTGCGACTGCTCAATGAGACTCTGGAAAAGAAAGGTTGGCGCCCGGGAAAAGATCTGAAGTACTTCGAAGCGAGCGATGCTGAACATAACGAACGCTCATGGGCAGCACGCACCGACCAAATTCTGGAGTTCCTGTTTCCTGGATAAACACCTTTCGCCGTCCTATGTCGTTGAAAAGACCGGTTCGGCGAGCAAAGCCGCGCGTTACGTGTCTCGAGTTCATGCGTCAGTCGCGAAATGTAACTGTAGTTCTGCTTCTGATCGTCTCGTTGCCAGCTCTGTCGAGAGTTGCGGCATCGCAAGCGCCTACACCATCACCTCAGCCCACCCCGAAAACAGGCCGCTCATATAGCGTCGAAGCGTTAACAAAGACTCCGCCGCCCTCAGGTCCGACGGCTTTATCGCCGGTAACATTTAGTGACGTAACAAGCACCAGCAAGCTGACCTTCAAACATGCGGGTTCACCAACATCCGTAAAGTATCTACTCGAGACGATGGGTGGCGGCGTGGCAATGTTTGATTACAACAACGATGGTCGAATGGATCTCTTCTTTACCAATGGCGCGTTACTGAAAGATCCGATGCCCCCGGGCACTCCGCCCGATAAGACTGAACCAAGATTTTGGAATCGTCTTTATCGGCAAAGGGTTGATGGCACGTTTGAGGACGTTACGGAGCGCGCAGGATTGAAAGGCGAAGGTTTTAGTATGGGCGTCGCAGCCGGTGATTATGATAACGATGGTAATGTTGATCTATACGTCACTGGCTACGGAGCTAATCATCTATATCACAATAATGGGAATGGAACTTTTACGGACGTGTCCAGGAACGCAGGCGTAAGCGCGGAGGGTTGGTCAACGAGTGCAGGCTGGTTTGATTATGATCACGATGGCCGTCTCGATCTTTTCGTGGCTCGATATCTAGATTGGAACTTCGACAAGGGAGCAGCCTTATGCGGCGACTCTCGCGGAATTCGTGCATACTGTCACCCAGAGAATTTCAAAGGCACTTCTAATATTTTATTTCATCAAAAGCCGGACGGGCGCTTTGAGGATGTGAGTGCGAAGGCCGGTATAGTTGACCTCGAAGGGAAGGCACTGGGCGTTGCATTCGCCGACTTTGATAACGACGGATTTACTGACGTCTTTGTGGCTAACGACAGTGTGCGACAATCGTTGTATCACAACAAAGGAAACGGCTCTTTCGAAGACGTCGCAGTACTTGCAGGAGCTGGGTACGACGAAGACGGCAAGACCTTTGCTGGGATGGGTGTCGATGCCGCTGATTATGATAACGATGGGTTAGTCGATGTCGTTTTGACTACACTCTCCTACCAAACCTATCCGCTTTACCATAACAATGGTGATCTTAGTTTCACCTACGCAACCAAGCCGTCAAATGTTGGTCGGATCACGTTGACCTACTCAGGGTGGGGCGTGCGGTTCATGGATGCGGATAATGACGGCTTGCGTGATATTTTCGTCGCGCAGAGTCACGTGCTCGATACGATTGAGGCGTCGACAGGTTATTTGAAATACAAACAGACGCCGCTCCTGTTACGTAATCTCGGTTCGAGCTTTACTAACATTTCTGCAACGGCGGGACCAGCTTTTAGTCAACCTATAGTTGCACGAGGAGCTGCTTTTGGGGATCTGGACAATGATGGGCAGTTGGATGTTGTAGTTGGCGTTCTAAACGATGCGCCGCTGGTTTTGCATAACAATGGTACAAAGAATCATTGGTTGGGAATCAAGCTCGTAGGTGCAGCATCGAATCGTGATGGTATTGGCGCTCGTGTGGCCGTGAACGACGGCGGCGGTCGACAACAAATTTTTGATGTCTCAACCAGCGGCAGTTATCTCTCTGCAAACGATCCGCGAATCATTGCCGGATTGGGGAGTACGGCGTCGATCCGAAATGTCGAGGTTCGTTGGCCGAGTGGCAAAGTTCAAACCATATCCAATCCACAGGTCGATCGTTACCTGACAATTAACGAACGAGAAGCTCGGAATAATTAAATTCGCGATGAAGTTCCAATACTCCGCAAAATATGTCGCTCTTCTTGTTGCAGGTTGTCTGGCGAGCTGCTTTGCGATTGTTGGTCAGAATCCCCCACCTAAACAGGAGCCGCAAGGAATGGGAGGTGTAGTGACCGGTGCGCCGGTTAACTATACTTCTCGCCGCACGGTGGGGATCACCGATCCTTCTGCGCCTCTGATCCTCGAGGATGTTACCGACAAAACCGCTCTTTCCAGTTTCAAGCATCATGCGGGCACACTTGAAAAGAACTATATCTTCGAGGTTCCATCGGGAGGCGTGGCGATTTTTGATTACGACAATGATGGTTTACCCGATATTTATTTGGTCAATGGATCAACCTTGCCTGCGCTAGCCGGTAGAGAAAAACCACCGCAGGCAGCCCTATATCACAACCTGGGAAACTGGAAATTTGAGGACGTTACTGCGAAGGCGGGAGTGTCGAATGATCGTTGGGGTATGGGAGTGGCTGTCGGCGACTACGACAACGATGGATGGGAAGACTTGTATGTAACCAATTTTGGAATCTCGCGGCTTTATCACAACAAGGGCGACGGTACTTTTGTAGACGTTGCTGAAAAGCTCGGCGTGGCTCGGAAAGGTTGGAGCACTGGCGCAACCTGGGGCGACTACGACGGCGATGGTAGGTTGGATCTGTTTGTACCCGGATACCTCGACATCGACCTGAACAATCTTCCTCGCAGTCCTGCGGAGGCTGCGAGCCCCGGCTCTGCTGGGAAGAACTTTTGTCAGTTTCGTGGTGCTCCAGTCATGTGTGGTCCACGCAGTCTGAAAGGTGAGGGCGATACCTTATATCATCAGAAATCGGATGGTACTTTCGAAGACGTGAGCGTGAAAGCTGGAGTAAATGACCCGCAGGGTTTTTACGGATTCTCCTCGGCATTTATTAAAGCAAATGAAGACAATCTGTTGGATCTACTCGTCGTTAACGATTCCACGCCCAAACAGCTCTATATTAATAAAGGAGACGGAACGTTCGAGGAAGTAGGTTATCCCTCGGGAGTGGCGCTGAATGAGAATGGACGAGAACAGGCGGGGATGGGGTTAGCGATTGGGGACTACGACAATTCAGGCCGGATCAGTTTTCACATCACTAACTTCTCGGACGATTCGAATGTGCTTTATCACAATGACGGGGAAGGTAATTTTACCGATGTGACATTTCTTGCGGGCCTTGGCGAAGTTACTTTACCGTTCCTTGGCTGGGGTACCAGCTTTTTGGATTATGACAACGATGGTTGGCTCGACCTGTTGGTAGCAAATGGACACGTGTATCCCGTGGTCGACGAACATCAATGGGGAACCAGCTACGCGCAACAGCCTCTTCTTTTTCGAAATCTGAAGAACGGAAAGTTTGAGCGAGTCGGCGCAGCACCTGGAAGTGGGCTTGCGGGTTCATGGAGTAGTAGAGGATTGGCAGTTGGTGACCTCGATGGCGATGGTCGAGTCGACGCAATCATGAACAATGTAGATTCAAAACCAACCGTTTTGCGTAATGTTACGGCAGGCAGTGGCCACTGGCTTGCGCTTCATTTGGTCGGTGACGTTTCGAAGAAATCACCACGCGATGCCATTGGTGCCATTGTTTATCTAACGACGGGCAAGATGCGTCAGCGGCAGGACGTGATCAGCGGGGGCAGTTATGCTTCACAAAACGACATGACGTTGCACTTCGGACTGGGCGCTGCTAAGAGCGTCGATAAGCTGGAGATTAAGTGGCCCGACGGTTCGCTGGAAACCGTCAACGTTCCCGCTGTGGATAAGAGATTCACCGTCGAACAAGGGAAGGGCATAACGAAGTGAAAATCTCTGAAAGGTTTCAAATTGTATCGGCTTACTTCTTTCTCTTCGCCTCGCATTAGTTTAAGATTGACTTCCTTCAACGCTTGGGCCTTAACCGATGGCAACCTCCTTTTGAGATGGGTGGGCGAACAATTGGTGCCGACCCGCTGATTATCCTAACCTTGTGCGTCGACTTGACCTGAAAAAAACACAGGCTGCTCGCCACAGCACTATTCGCGACATCAATCGCCAGATCGTCCTGAACTACGTTCGCGAACGAGAGCCCATTTCTCGTGCAGAAATTGCACGCGAAACAGAACTGCAACGTTCAACAATCTCAACCATCGTCGATGACTTAACCAGCGAAGGTTTGATTGAGGAAATCGGCGAAGGTGAATCTACCGGTGGACGTCGGCCCACAATGCTTCGCCTCCGGACAGCTGGGCCAATTGGAATAGGCGTCGCCATCACGCCAACTTTGACCACTATTGCCACCAGTGATCTGGCGGGCAGGCTGTTAAGCCAGGATGAGTTTCCGACCGATCCTGATCCTGAAAAAACTTTGTATCGAGTAGTCGCAAGCTTGGAGGACATGCTACGCGAAGCGAATGGCTCCATTGAAGCGATAGGCGTTTGTCTACCGGGTCTGGTGGATCCGGAGACAGGTACGGCGATCTACATTCCATTTTTTAAGTGGCGCGACTTTCCAGTTGCCGAGATGATCTCTTCAAAGACCGGGCTGCCCGTTATCGTCGACAATGACGCAAACTCAGTTGCGCTTGCTGAGCTTTGGTTTGGACGCCCCGAGGTAAGCAATGCGCGTGATTTCATCATGGTTCTCGTGGCAGAAGGAGTAGGCACAGGGATCATTTTTGACGGACAGATTTATCGTGGAAAACGCGGAGCTGCGGGTGAGTTTGGGCACATGATTATTGGTACCAACGCTCCGGTTCCTTGTTCTTGCGGTAATCGCGATTGCTGGGAAGCTTTCTCGTCTGAACGCGCTACGCTGTCGCGTTATAAGAAGATGTGCGGGATGGATGACAATGACGCACTTGAGTTTAAGGAACTCGTTGATCGAGCGTTAGCTGGAGAAGCGTACGCCATTCAAGCAATCACAGATACCGCGCGCAACCTGGGGATTGGTATCTCCAATCTGATTGTCGGTTTCAGTCCTGAGTCCGTTGTGGTTGGAGGAGAGATTGCTCGAGCCTGGCCATTAATTGAGAGTGAATTGCGCGATACAATTGAGCATAGCGTGCGTCGAGGCCTACCTTCTGCTCCAATCCTGCCCTCAACGCTTGGTGAAAAACTCACATTGATGGGAGCCATCAGTTTGGTATTGGCAACTAAGTTCGCGGCTAGCGCGGCGGCCTGAGTCTTCTGTTAGTGCGCGGGATGCGAAGGGCAAAGCCTTCCGCGAGGCCGTGCGCGGCGAGCCTAGAAGTGTCATAAATATTTTATTCCTTCGAAAAAGAAAGATCTTGACACATTCTCCTAGCCTGTATTAAAACTTAGTTCGTTTAGGCAACAAACTATCAAGGGTCTGCAGCAAGCTTAGAGGTCCGCAACAACCTTTAAGAATCTACCGCCAGACAGCTCAAAACGTGCGGGTCCGGCGGAGCGTCAATCAGTTTCAACGGTAAGAAGTCCCATATCTCACGAGGTGCTGTTTATGACCGCCTATCGGCCTGCCGTGCGCCCGCTTCGAATAGTGGGTCTATCTTTGTTTTTGCTCACACTCTTGGGTACTACTGTGCTCGGGCAAACCAACAAAGCCGACATTGTCGGCACTGTTAAGGATTCGAGCGGTGGCGCTGTCGCGGGGGCCACCGTAACTATTACCAAAGTGGACACCGGTGCAGAACGAACCGTGACTTCGGGCGACCAGGGAGAGTACAACGCGCCGCTACTGGAAATAGGTACATATAAGGTGACCGTTACGAAGCAAGGCTTCCAAACAGTCAACCGAGAAAATATCGTGCTGCAGACCAACGACCGTCTTCGAGTTGATGTCGAGTTGAAGCCCGGCGAGGTTAACGCACAAGTCACCATCACCGCCGCCACTTCCCTGGTAGAAACGGACACTAGTGACAAAGGTGCCGTTGTGACTGGGCGCGAAGTTACTGAACTACCGCTTTCGGGACGTAACTTCACTCAACTCGCAACCTTGATGCCGGGTGTTGCAGCGTCTAACAACACGGGCTTCGGGGGTACTGGTCCAGATGCACGTCAATTTAATAATGGTGATCCTCGTGCTGGAGATGGCGGACCTGGCAGTAGCAACTCACAGGGATCGACTGAAAACTCTCGCTTTGCGCGTTCTGGCGGTGGCGCCCTCACCGTGAATGGACAGCGATCGACCAATAACAACTTTTCGTTAGACGGGGTCGACAACAATGAGCCACAGTTTGGCACCATTGGTGTATTCCCAAATCCGGATGCGATCGCTGAATTCAAGGTAACGACAAGTGTCCCACCCGCCGAAGTAGGCCGTGCTGCAGGCGCAGTGATCAATACGTCGATCAAGTCCGGTACGAATGACTTTCACGGCTCTGGTTACTACTACGGTCAAAACTCCGCACTCAACGCATACCACCCGAAGTTGAAACGGGACCGAGCGGATGCAATTTCGCGAGGCGTAACCAATCTGACGCCGTTCACAAAGGCCGTGCAGCAGATACATGAGTTTGGCGGTACCATTGGTGGGCCCATCATTAAGAACCGAACGTTCTTCTTCTTCGACTATCTGGGACAGCGCAACCACTTGCCCTTTCCAGCATCGTCCACGGTTCCGACGCTTGGGTCGAGAAATGGAAACTTTACCGGCTTCGCAAATCACGACTGCGACGGAGACGGTTCAAGTAACGGCGCGGCGGACGGCCCGGTTTGCAATCCCTTTACGGGAACTGCATTCCCGAACGCTACAATTCCAGCGAACCTGATTAGTCCCATTTCAAAGGATCTGTTCAATCGTTATCCCTCGCCGACAATCAACGTCTTCAATCCTGATCAGGGAAACAACAACTTCTTCACTCAGCGTAACAATCAGGAACGCATCAACAACTATGAAGTGAAGATCGATCACCGCTTGTCGGCTAGTAATTCACTGACAGGCCGGTACAATTACCAAAAGTTGAAAACCAACCGAGCGAATCTTCTTCAAGGTCTTCCGACGGCAGGTTTCGGGGCCGGCGATGAGGTTGGCAACACTCGACAGATCACCGTCAGCGACACGCATACCTTCAGTCCAACTATGCTGAACGAGTTCAGGTTTGGTTTGACACAAATCGAAATCGGTATCTTTAACTGCGGTGTTGGAGGGGCCTGCGGAACCAGCGCGACTTTCGCAAACGACATCCACTATCCGAATGCTAACGACGGATCCCTGGAAGCATCCGGCGGCCCGGGATTGGGGAACTTCGGTAGTGGCTTCACGGAATATCTGGGCGACGGCGGACTATTTCGCGTGAAGAGCAAGAATCCCTACTTCGCCGATTCAGTCACAGTGGTTCACGGTCAGCACGTCTCTAAGTTTGGTGCTGAAGTCCGCTTGCGTTATCTGGAGACAATCGATGGAGGACGCTCCGGATTCTTGAAGGGCAACATGCAGTACGCTGATGATGCGCCGGCCTTCAATCCCCTGACGCCGGGCCAGGTTTGTCCTCCAGAATCCACACGGATTGTTGATGGTGTGACCAACTGCTATGTCGACGCACATGGGGTTCCCTATGGCGGCACCTCAAATGCGCAGGCGAACGAGTTAATGAGCCTTCCCGCCTTTCAGGTTGACCGTGGCAAGGTGTTTGGTGGGCCATTTCACTTGCGCACACAAGAGTACGGTTTCTTTGTCCAGGATGACTGGAAAGTGACTCCGAAAATGACTTTGAATCTTGGTTTGCGCTACGACTTGTTTACGCCGCCAACCGAATCGTCAGGCAGAACCAGTTACTATTTCGCGGATGTCAGCAAGGTTGTAGTGGCAGGCGGCAGTAGTGACCGAATCGTTTCTATAGACAAGAATAACTTCGGTCCACGCATTGGCTTTGCTTACGCAATTAACGAGTCGCGCACACTCGTCCTGCGTGGCGGTTATGGTTTGCTGTACACGCTTGATGGCACTGACTATCCGCCTTCAATTCGCAATCCTCCTTTCACTAATACGGTTCACTTCTCTCAGTTCAACGGTCAACAACCCACAAACGCACGAACGTACTTCAGCGTTAATACTGGCCCACCTTCCGTGACTACTCAGATTGACCCGGCGAATCTGCCAAACTCAGTTTCCGTCTTCAGCGTAGATCGCGATACGAAGACTGGCTTTGTTCATCAGGGACAGGTGAGTTTGCAATGGCAGTTCGCCAAAGACTGGTCGGTTGATGTGGGGTACGTTGGCAATCGTAGTCACAATCTTTTAACCACTTTGAATATCGGAAGCAGCGGCAGCGGGATTGCACGAAACGCTGCCGGACAATTCCTGGGCAGCGCTCTGTTGTATTCGAATGTGGCGGATTCAAATTACGATGGCATCCAAACGCAAGTGCAGAAACGACTCTCCAGCAATGTGCAGGGACAGGTTTCATACACTTGGAGTCACACTATCGACGACGCAATCGGATTGATAGGGTCACTTGGCGACAGTCGAAATGGTGGCCGAAGCGGCGCAATAAATCCATTCAGCCTTAGAGCGGATCGCGGTAATTCATCGCTGGACATCAGACATCTGTTGTCGGCTGATGCGATTATCGATTTGCCGTTTGGCAGTGGTCAACGATTCCTAAACTCCGGTGGGGCCGCGAATAGGATTGTAGGCGGTTGGCAGCTGAATATTATCCAAACAGCTCGTTCAGGATTCCCATTTACCGTCGTCTGCGGCTGCGACCTTGTTCGTCCATCTCTGGTGGGTGATCCTTTTTCGGGTGTTCCATCAGGTTTATATTTGAATCGCAACGCATTCTCCACGAGCGTTGGCATAACCACTCTGCCCGCGAATCCGGCGGGAACTGTGATTCGTTACGGCAGTCTCGGTCGCAACACATTTACGGGACCGGCAATTTGGAATACCGACCTCTCCTTGTTCAAGAATACTGCCTTGAGAGAAAACCTTCGGGCCCAAATTGGGATTGAGTTTTTTAACTTCTGGAATCACACTAAACGGACAGTACCGATCAACAATATCGGTGATAGCGGTTTTGGCCGATTCGATGGTTACTATCCGGGACGCGTTGTGCAGTACCGCGCTAAGATCATTTTCTAGGGCACACTGCGTATTCGAGCTGGAGTGGCGCCAGTGCTCGCCACTCCAGATATTATTGGACGACCAGCGTTCCCGCGCGTGGTCGTCTTTTGTTACTAAAGGGCATCTCTTCCCCCTCGTAAGCTAATTCCATGTTTGTCAGAACCATCTTCGCGATTTTTCTTCTGTCTGTTTGCGCCAATGAAGGCTCAGCGCAGTCCTCGTCCCCACCTGGCAAAGAAAAGTCTCACGTAGAACGATTCAGCACTCCGGAGGTTAGAGCCGAGAAGGCGGAAGCGGATGCCACAGCGAAGCTTGTCAATGCTCCGAACGATGACGCTGCGCTAAATTCGCGGGCTCTCGCTCGCATTCGTCTGGGCAAGATCGCCGAGGCGTTTCAGGATCTTTCAAAGGCCGCATCGATCAAGCCTGACAACGGCGAATACGTCTCGAACCTGGGTTATGTGCTTTGGAAGTTGGGCAAGTTCAACGAAGCGATCGATGCGGAAAGAGCGGCTATTAAGATCGACTCCAGGAATAGTTCTGCGCACTACCAGCTGGGGCGTTTCCTGCTTCGACTCGGTCAACGAAATAGTTTGAATGAGGCGGTTGCCGAATTGAAACGTGCGCTCGAGCTGGATCCTCGTCAGTATGAAGTTCGCTTTGAGTTAGTAGCTGCTTATCGTGAGTTGGGTAACCTCGCGGAGGCGGCAGCTCAACTCGACGTGTTGCAGGATTCTCGTCCGACTGATCCCCGCGTCTTCTATGTCACCGCACTGCTCGACACTGACCGCCAGGATTATGGCGCGGCAGTGCAGAACTTCAATGAAGCAATTAGGCGGGATCCATCTATGTACGGCGCCTGGCAAGATCTTGGCCTCGCCTATGCGAAGGCAAATAAATGGACCGACGCGGCAACGACGTTTGGCGAACTCGCCAAACGCCAGCCTAACTCAATTGAGGCGGCTTATCTTCACGCCTTGGCTTTGTATAACTCGGGGAGTGCTAAAGATGCTGAAACAGAAGTGCGACGAGCTCTTAGGCTAGATGCTGGAGCCGTGGAAGCGCATACGCTTCTCGGTATCATTCTGGCGTCGCGAGGAAATGCAAATAGTGAAGCCGCTGACTCGCTCTCACAAGCCATCGCTCTAAACCCCAACAGCTTTGACGCCAACTTCTACTTAGGCCGAGTCCAGTACTCGATGAAAGATTATGCGGGCGCGGTAAAGAGTTTGAGCAGCGCTCTCAAGATCAATCCCAGTCATCAGGAAGCAATGTTTTTTCTGGGAACTGTTTTGGAGTTGACGGGCGATTCAGAGGCTGCAATGGAGAAATACCGCGAATTGTTAAAGTTGAATCCCGAGTCAGTAATGGGACAACTCGGATCCGGTGCGCTCTTGGTGAAGCAGGGAAAGATTGATGAAGCCCTGGTCGCTTTGAACAGAGCAGTGTCGATTGATCCTAAGGAATTTGAAGCGCATTGGGCCCTCGGAAGGGCCCTGGTTCTAAGAGAGCGCTACGCTGAAGCTGTTGAATCGTTTCAAAAGGCGATCGCGCTGATACCGTCGCGCGCAGATGCGCACTATCAACTGGGGTTGGCTCTCAGGCGGCTCGGCAGAACGGAAGAAGCGAATAGGGAGTTCGCGATCGTTGAACGGCTAAATGCTGAATTCAGATCGAGCACCAGTCCACAATAACGGCTCAGGTTCGTGAAGACAGAACGTAAAAGTGTGGCAACAATTTCATTTAGAGTCTTGTGCTTCGTCTGTTTGTGCGGCTGCTCCGCTCTTAATCTCGCACAACGTCAATCATCGCGACAGCCCGCAAAACCTCAACTTCCAGCCAAGCAGAGCGTCACCTTAAATGCAGTTGCGAAGAGGGGGTTGGATGCTGCCCTGGCGGCGCTTGAGGCAAACTCATTAGCAGTTGCAGAAAAAGAGGCGCGTGCTTCGGTAGCAGCCGCATCGAACTCACCGATCACTCACAATGTGCTTGGGGTTGTACTCGATCGCCAGGGTCGTGGCGACGAGGCGCTAGGGGAATTCAATACGGCAATCAAGCTCGACCCAACGTTCGTGAGTGCTCATAACAATCTGGGACGACTGTTGGCCCAGAGGGGCAAAACGAAGGAAGCCGTCGCAGAATTTGAGCGAGTGCTCAAGATTGATCCGGAACATGTGCAAGCTCACTACAATCTTGGTGCGCTCTACGGTGACGCCGGCGACTTCGCTCGTGCTGCCGAACACTTCGCGCGCGCGCGCGCCGCGAGTCCTGAAGATCCGCAGCTCGCCCTTGCATTCTTGAACGTTGCGTACCGGGCTGGGAAGACTCAGGATGCAGAAACGGCAGCCGATCTGGTGGAACGAGCTGCCTCCTCAGATCCAAAAGCTCTTTTTACTCTCGCGACAGTCCTCGCGCAAAGTAAGCAGTATGAGAGGGCTGCTCGATTGTTTTTACGCGTGAACGACTTAACGCCACATAGTTATGAGGTCCTTTACGACCTGGGAATTGCTCTTTATAACCTGGATCGCAACGCTGATGCCGCGCGTTACCTTGCCGAAGCCGCGGATATGAATCCTGATCCTCCGGAAACACACTTCCGATTGGCTCTTATTGCGAGTGCCCAAAACGATCACACCAATGCAGTGTTGGAGTTCAAACATGCGTTAGAGCGAGACCCAAAGAACGCAAATGCTCATTTTCTGTTGGCGCGAGAGTACTCTCGAATTGGTTATTGGGATGGCGCGATAGAAGAAAACACGAAAGCCATTGCAGTAAACGACAAAGAGGCCGCCTACGTTTTTGCTCGAGCAAATGCCAACTACCGCAAAGGTGAATGGACTGCCGCAGCTGCAGATTTCGACCGCGCTGCCGAACTCGACCCCAAAATAGAGAACATCGATTATCTTCGTGGTTACACGCATCGCGCCGCTGGCAATTTCGAAAGGGCGCGTGAGATTCTGGAAAAGTTTGTCAGCACGCATCCTGATCACGTTGATGCGCTTTCAAGCCTTGGTTACGTGGCGATTGAACAGGGCAGGCTTGATGACGCCGAGATTCCGCTCAAGCATGCTCTACAATTAGCACCAGACGAAATTCCAGTACTTTATGACTACGCGCGCCTTGCATTGAAGCGACGTGATTATCCCGAAGCTGTTGCGCGCCTCGAGAAAGTCATTTCTAAATTACCGACTCTGACCCAGGCGCATTACCAATTGTTCCTCGCCTATACCAGGCTGAAGCTTACTGATAAAGCACAAGCGGAGCTCGCTGAGTTCAAGAGGTTGGAAGCGTTGGAAAAGCAGGTTGAAAAAGAACGGAACCTTGATGAAAAACTGCGGACTCAGCAAATACTTGGCCAAAATCCCTGAATTCAGTTCTAGTCATTTAAGGTTGGTCTTTATGGCAAGAGGTTTCTGCAACAATGTGCTGTTCATTGGCATGATGTGCGTTTCGATAAGTTTGGTGTTTGGTCAACAATCGTTACCTAAGCAGCCTTACCAACAATGGAGCAAGGAGGCCGCCGAGAAAGTTTTGAACGATTCGCCCTGGGCCAAGCGACAAGAGCTGCGACTCAAATTTGATAAAGAGTCACAAAAGGCGGCCGGGTCTTATTCAGGAGTTTCAGCTGCCACGGCCGCACAAGCACAAACTGAGGTGACCAGCGATATACCGATTGACTTCGTTTTTACTCTACGTCTGCGTTCGGCATTACCGGTTAGGCAGGCGTTGGTGCGTCTAAGAAATCTGGAAACCGACATCGAAAAGATGAACAAGCAGCAATTGGAAGCCTTCGATAAGCAGACCAGCGGCTTGCTCGCATGTCCGGCGTGTGAACAAAACTACGTCTTAACCCTAAGCTCAAAATCGAAGACCAATCCAGGAGCGGATGCAGTCTTCACACTCTTCAAGGGAGCACGGTTGGCCGACCTGCAGCGGTACATTTTTATCGCCAACGAGCGCGGAGAGCGACGATCATTAATACACTTCGTTCCTCCGAAGGTCCCCGGTGATGAGGCAACTTTTTTCTTTCCGCGACTCAACGACCAGGGCGCGCCATTACTATCTGCCGGCAATAAGCAGCTTATAGTTAACCTTAGCGATAATCGCCCGACATCAGTTGGAAATTTTCAAATCGATGTCTCGACTTTACTAATGAACGGGAAGATTGAGTTTTAGGAGTAATGATGTGCCAATCCGGAAGCGATCTGGAAAACTAATCAAGTTAGACCAGCGCTTTTAGAAATCGGCAGTGAACCTTCTCCTTAACTATGATCTCTACGCGACGCATACGAATTCCGCTGATCGTTTTGACTGCGTTGGCGATTCCACTCTGTGTTCGTAGTCAGGTTCCGACCATAGCTAAAGTTGAGCCGCCATCCTGGTGGGCAAATCATTCAATTAATCCGGTTCGAATACTCATCCGAGGAACCAATCTACATGGCGCAATTATTACCGAGAATTCCGGAGGAATTACGTTCTCCAACATCAGGGTAAATACGAATGGTACTTATGTCTTCGTCAGTGCCTGGCTTAGTGCTCGGCTGAAACCTGGCAGGTATCCACTCAAACTAACGACGCCGAAAGGAACGATTGCATTTAACTTTGAAGTCAATCCGTCGCTAACTCCAGGCAAAAACTTTCAGGGTATCAACACTGATGACGTGATCTATCTCATCATGATCGATCGTTTTGCTAATGGTGATCCAAAGAACGATCAACCTGCTGGGGCGGCAGCCGAAACCAACGACCGTAGTAATCCACGCACCTATCATGGTGGCGACTTCCGCGGAATTATCGATCATCTGCCATATCTAAAGGAGCTAGGCGTCACAGCGCTGTGGTTAACTCCCTGGTACGACAATTGGAATGGAATGAATACCTGTGATCATCCGTGGTGCCCAAATACTTATTACCATGGATATCACGCGATCGATTATTACGGGGTCGAAGATCATTTTGGCGATCTGAACACG
This sequence comes from Pyrinomonadaceae bacterium, assembly GCA_036522415.1. GTDB lineage: Bacteria > Acidobacteriota > Blastocatellia > Pyrinomonadales > Pyrinomonadaceae > PSRF01. The sequence goes on from DATDFV010000158.1 coordinate 31,084, forward strand.
CTCCGCGACCTGGTTCAAAAGGCCCACGCACTCAATATCAAGGTTATTCAGGATCAGGTTGCAAACCACGTCGGTTCGAGACATCCCTGGGTTACTGATCCGCCATTGCCTGATTGGTTTCACGGAACTCTGGCTCAGCATCAGCGCAATAGATTCAGGAACTACACGTTACTATCGCCGCATTCAAATCCAGACGATTTTCGTAACACTCTTGATGGGTGGTTCAGTGACGACCTGCCGGATATGAATCAGGAAGAACCGGAGGTTGCCAAATACGAAATACAAAATTCGCTCTGGTGGGTGGGAACAACAGGGATTGATGGCATTCGTCAGGACACAATTCAATACATGCCTCGATTTTTTATTCACGATCTTTCTGATGCGCTTCATCGACAGTACTCAAAGATGTGGATGGTCGGCGAAGTGTTTGAACGTGATGCCGCGCAGACTGCGTTTTTCATCGGCGGCCATCGGGGCTGGGATGGGCTCGATACAAAGCTGGATTCTGTTTTCGACTTCTCGCTCTGGAATGTTTCTCAGCGTGTCTTCACCAACAAACTTCCCATGCGCGCGCTCCCGTATCAGTTGAAGTACGACGCGCTCTATCCAGATCCACTCAAACTTACCACGCTCGCAAATAACCACGACACGATGCGATTCATGTCCCTCGAAGGAGCAACGCTCGAAGGAGCCATGATGCATATTGCTTTCACACTCAGTGTTCGTGGAATCCCTCAGTTGTACTCCGGCGAAGAGCTGGCGATGGAAGGCAAGGATGATCCAGATAACAGACGCGACTTCCCTGGCGGTTTTCCTTTTGGGAATTCACCAGACACTCGCAGCGCCTTTACCAGAGAAGGCAGACACCCAGACGAGCAACGGATGTTCGAATGGACGCGACAGTGGATTCGACTACGATTAGAACATTCGGCAATCAGAGATGGACGGTTGATAGATCTTTACGAAGACGATGATGCTTACGTTTTTGCACGTCAGAGCAACATCGAAACGATTGTGGTCGCGTTCAATCGCTTGAACGAAGCGCAAAAGATAAAGGTGCCGATGCGCTCCATTCATATACGTGATGGAGCTGACTTAAAAGCGATACTCGGATCTCCTCAAACGGCACGAGTTGTCGATGGACAAGTGACGGTAACGATTCCGGCGCGCACCGCAGTGGCATTTAGAGCAAACTGAGGATTAAGGGTTGAATAGGTCCAATAGGTCCAATCGTTCGTATGGGTCCTATTCAACTGACCCAAAATAAAGCAAGAAACTGAGATGAAGTTCCCGAGAAGCAGCGGAGTTCTTTTGCACCCGACATCATTGCCGGGACCATTCGGCATTGGCGATCTCGGTCCGGAGGCTTTTCGATTTGCAAAATTTTTGGTCGATAGCGGACAGAGTTTGTGGCAAGTTCTGCCCCTGGGCCCGACAGGGTACGGCGACTCGCCGTATGCGTGCTACTCGGCGTTCGCAGGAAACACATTACTTGTTAGTCCGGAACAGTTGGTGACTGACGGGTTATTAACGAAATCAGACTTACCCGCGATCTCAAGCTCTGCTGAGCGTATCAACTTTGGTGAAGCGCACGAAATCAAAGAAGCTCTGCTGAAGAAAGCCTACGAGCGTTACAAGCAGACTACAGATACGAACCTGCGCAGTGCTTTTGAAACCTTTGCACAACTTCAGGCGCATTGGCTGGAAGACTACGCATTGTTTCGTGCATTGAAAGACGCTCACGGCGGCATCGCGTGGAATGAGTGGGAACCACCACTCGTGCGGCGCGACGAAGCGGCACTCGACACAGCGCGCGACAAGTTGCAGGACGAAATTGAAGCACACATGTTTTACCAGTTTCTGTTTTTCCAGCAATGGACCGCGTTAAAGGCGTATTGCAACGGGCACGACATCAAGATTATTGGCGACCTGCCAATATTCGTCGCGCCGGACTCGGCAGACGTTTGGACCAGTCCTGAACAATTTCAGCTCGACAAAAACGGAACACCGACGGTTGTTGCCGGTGTTCCACCAGATTACTTCAGCAAGACCGGACAGTTGTGGGGAAATCCTTTGTACAACTGGCCAGGGATGCTCAAAGACGGCTTTCAGTGGTGGATCGAACGCGTGCGCGCGACGTTTGCAGTTGTGGATATTGCGCGCGTCGATCACTTTCGTGGTTTTGCAGCCTGTTGGGAAATACCCGGGGGTGACAAGACTGCTGAACGTGGACGTTGGGTGGAAGCGCCCGGGCGTCAATTGTTCACTGCGATTCGCAAGGCGTTAGGTGAGCTGCCAATCATTGCCGAAGACCTTGGTGTGATTACGCCTGATGTGGTTGCGCTGCGCGACGAGTTTGCTTTTCCAGGAATGCGCATTCTGCAGTTCGGTTTCGGAAGTGATACGAAGAACCTCGATCTCCCACATAACTACATTCAAAACGTAGTTGCATATACCGGCACGCATGATAACGACACAACGTTGGGCTGGTTTCAAAGTGTAGCAGGTGAAGGATCGACGCGAACTGCTGCGCAGATCAAACGGGAACAGAAGTTCTGTCTGAACTATCTGCAATCAGATGGAAAAGAGATCAACTGGGATTTCATCCGCGGTGTTTGGGCTTCCGTTGCAAATACTGCAGTCGTGCCCTTGCAGGACATTTTGGGTTTAGGCAATGAAGCGAGAATGAATTTGCCAAACAGCACATCGGGGAATTGGAGTTGGCGTTGCAGGCAGGGCGCATTGACTGATGGCATTGCGGAGAGGCTGAGAGATTTGACTGAACTCTATGGCCGCGCGAAAGAGAGTGCTAACGTCGCGTCTTAGAAATCCCATGCAGATTGAGAATGACAGTTTGGATCGAGTGAAAAGCGTGACAGGATTGACGTCGCACAATTGGAACATACCTGAAAAGCGCAGTAAGGAAGGTCGGTTTACCCGCGCTTGCTCAGATCAAATGAATCTTCGGCGATTGTTTGGCAGGCAGGCGGGGGTAAACCGCCCTTCCTTACTGCGCTTTGTTTTGTACGTTGTTGCCCTCCTCGGTATTTTGATTTTATGGGCTTCAGCTCACACTCACGCGCAATCACTCGCACCTGAGATTCTCAAGGTCGATCCACCAAGTTGGTGGGTCAGAAGCTCAGCAGGGCCAATTCGTCTGCTTATTCGGGGAAGAAACTTTCAGAACTCGCAAGTTTTAATTGATGGTCCCGGCCTTCGCTTTGTCGGAATTCCCAAGGTGAACGAGCGCGGTACATATGCGTTTGTTGACTTAGCAATCGCGCCCGGCGCACCTCGTGGCAAACGTGAACTTAGAGTTCGGACGCCACATGGTGTCGCTCGCGCGTCGTTCGAAGTTCTTCCTCCTCTCGTCAGACAAAATCGTTTCCAGGGATTCTCGCCGTCAGACGTTCTTTATCTGATCATGCTCGATCGATTCAGCGACGGCGACCCAAGCAACAATGATCCACCACAGTCGCGTGGACTTTACGATCGCAGCAATAAGTTCTACTACCACGGTGGCGACCTGCAGGGCGTTATCAACCGTCTCGACTATTTAAAGGACCTGGGTATCACTGCGATCTGGCTGACGCCGTGGTACGACAACTACGACCACCCGAATGAAATCGAACTGAAGGAAGGCAAACCGAGCACAGGATTTCATGGCTATAACCCGCAGGATTTTTATGCTGTCGAAGAACACTTTGGCTCGTTACAGAAATTGCATGAACTCGTCGATCGAGCTCACAGTCTTGGCATCAAAATCATTCAGGACCAGGTGATGAATCACACCGGTCCCTATCATCCGTGGGTTAACGATCCACCGACTCCGACCTGGTTCAACGGTACTAAGCAGTCACACCTGAACAATGCATTTCAGACCTGGACGTTGCACGATCCACGGCCCGTCGAATTACTGAAACGCGAAACAATGGAAGGTTGGTTCCTCAACTTTCTTCCGGACCTCAATCAGTCTGATCCCGAAGTTGCGCGTTATCTAATTCAGAACACTTTGTGGTGGATTGGAACCACAGGTCTCGACAGCATTCGCATGGACACGTGGCAGTACGTTCCAAATTCGTTCTGGACAAAGTGGACGGCCGCCATAAAGAAAGAGTTTCCAAATTTGAAAGTCGTTGGTGAAGTGAAAGATGGCGACGTCGTGCACACGTCGTTCTTCCAAGGCGGCGCCGTCCGCTTTGATGGAGTCGATTCAGGTCTGGACTCGTTACTGGATTTTCCGCTCTTCTACCCAATTCGACATGCGTTTGGACAAGGCAAAGCACTGGATGAAGTGCCAAAAACTCTGGCGAAAGACTACCTCTACACGAACCCGAATATTCTCGTCACGTTGTTGGGAGGACATGACGATGGGCGGTTCATGAGTGAACACGGTGCAACGATCGCCGGGTTAAAACTGGCAAACGCCTTTGTTTTGACGACCCGCGGCGTTCCGCAACTTTATTACGGTGACGAGATTGCGATGACCGGCGCGGATGAACCTACGACGCGTGGAGACTTTCCTGGTGGCTTCCCCGCAGACCAGCGAAATGCGTTCACCCGCGAGGGCCGAACGGCGGATGAACAGGAAGTGTTTGAGTTCATACATAAGCTTACGAAGTTGCGTCACGAGCTTGAGCCGTTGAGGAGTGGGCGTTTAGTGAATCTTTATGTGTCTCCACAACAATATGCTTACGCGCGAGTTGTTGGAAAGAGCGTCGTCATAGTTGCGTTCAACAATGATGAGAAAACGGAACAGTTCGCGTTCGGTGTGTCGCAGGTTGGACTGACGAATGGAACGAGACTGCATGATCGACTAGGTAATGGTTCCAGTGTTGTTGATGCGGGCGGGATTGCATTGAAGCTGCCGCCCCGGTCCGTATCGATCTTTGTGCCCAGTCAGAATTAGGAAAGTCTCTGCGTCTCAGCGTTCTCTGCGTCTCAGCGTTTAAGTTGGCTCAGGCCTACCAAAAACCGAAGAGACGCAGAACGCGGAGATAGCGCAGAGCTCGGAGGATTGCATGAGTAAACCACGCCTGAGTTTCTGGCAAATCTGGAACATGAGCTTTGGCTTTCTCGGCATTCAGTTTGGCTGGGGCTTGCAGCTGGCCAACATGAGTGCCATCTACAGTTACTTAGGCGCGAAAGAGTCAGACATCCCGTTGTTGTGGCTCGCTGGTCCTGTAACCGGCCTTCTAGTTCAACCGATCATCGGCGCGCTGAGTGATCGCACATGGAATTGGTTAGGACGACGTCGGCCGTACTTTCTCGTCGGCGCAATCCTATCCACTTTGGCTTTATTTCTGATGCCGGACTCTACAAGTGTGCGGATGGCGGCAAGTCTTCTTTGGGTTTTGGATGCAAGCATCAACATCAGCATGGAACCATTCCGTGCTTTTGTCGCCGACAAGCTCAATCCCGAACAACGAACAACAGGGTTCTTAATGCAGAGCTTCTTTATTGGCATTGGCGCGACATTGGCGAACGCGCTGCCTTACCTTTTCCGCTACGCAGGTGTGAGTGGCCGAACGTCCAGCGGTATACCTTTGACTGTTCAATACTCATTTAAGATTGGAGCTGGAGCTTTTCTTGTTGCAGTTCTTTGGACTGTTATAACCACTAAGGAATATCCGCCAGAGAACATCGAAGAGTTTGAGGCAAAACGCTCGCAGCACAAGGGCATTCTTGAACTAGTCAAAGCTCTCATTGCTGAAATCATTGCAGCCATCAGAGAGATGCCAACGACAATGAAACAGCTTGCGGTGGTTCAGCTGTTCACTTGGCTTGGCTTGTTTTGTATGTGGCTCTTCTTCGGATTGATGACCTCGTATCATGTGTTTGGTGCAAGTAGTCCTGAGGATCCCAAATTCCCTTTGGGGGGAGAATGGGGTGGCATCTGCTTTATGGTCTACTCGATTGTCACGTTCGTCGTGGCGTTTGGCCTCGCAAGATTAGCGGCCTGGTCCAGTCGAAAAATAGTGCATTCAGTATCACTGATACTAGGTGGCATTGGTTTACTTTCGGTTTACCTGATTCACGATAAATACACGTTGCTGTTGACTATGGTAGGTGTTGGTATCGCCTGGGCATCAATCCTTTCCATGCCCTATGCGATCCTCGCCGGCGCTCTTCCTCCAGCGCGAGTTGGGATTTACATGGGTGTTTTCAATTTTTTCATCGTGATTCCTGAGATTTTTCAAGCCCTCACCTTTGGACCGATCATTCGCGCCGTGTTTGGAGCGGAGAATCACAATGCTCCGCTTTATATGGTAATGATGGGTGGGGTCTTCATGATGTTGGCAGCCCTTCTCGTGTCGAGGGTTGAGGATGTAGGGGATCGTGCTGTGAGCGAGGACCTGGTTTTGAAAGGTGATAGCGAAGAAATCTTTACGGTTCCTGAAGGAGTGCAGCCTGTGCCCAGCACTGGCTTCAGCGACGCGAAGTAGCGTCCTGGATTAATTGATGACAAGTGATACAGCGCGAAGTTGGAGGCAGTCAGTACCACCTCGCGGTAGCGGGTGGGTACGCAGTCTCTTGTTCTTGGATCGAAAGCTACGCACCCACCCGCTACCGCGAGGTGGTACTGACTGCCTCCAAGTCTGGTTCGCAATCGCACTACTTTTATGTTTGGTGGGCCAGTTCGCATCAGCGTCTGCACAACAGCCGGTTCGCGACGTATCAAAGGAACCCGCTCGTCCAACGCGCGACTGGGTTCGTGATGGTGTTATCTACGAAATCTATCCGCGTGCTTTCTCAACAGAAGGCAATTTCAAAAGTGTGACCGCCAAACTCGACGATCTCAAGCAACTCGGTGTCACAATTCTGTGGTTGATGCCTATTCATCCGATTGGTCAGGAAAAGAAGAAGGGAAGTATCGGCAGTCCGTATGCAGTTCGCGACTACTACGCCATCAATCCAGACTACGGCACAAAGCAGGATCTTCAGCAGTTAATCTTAGAAGCTCATCGACGCAGCATGAAAGTCATCATTGATATTGTTGCCAACCATACTTCGTGGGACAGCGTTTTGATGAAGCACCCTGAGTTCTATAAACATGATGCTCAAGGCAATATCACCTATCCACACGACTGGTATGACATAGCCGCATTGAATTACACAAACCAGCAGTTGCGCGCGTACATGACTGACATGCTGAAGTTCTGGTTGCGCGAGTTCGACCTTGACGGGTTCCGCTGTGACGTTGCCGGTGAAGTGCCAACAGACTTTTGGGAGAACGCTCGAGTTGAACTTGAGAAGATCCGCCCGGACATCGTGATGCTTGCTGAATCTCACAAGCCTGAACTACTCGTCAAAGCATTCGATCTTGATTACGCGTGGCCTTTGCACAGCGCTCTGACGGACGTTCTGCAAGGGCGCTCGCCGGCGTCTCAATTGAAAGGCGTCTGGGAACAGGAGGTTAAAGAATCACCACGGGGCGCCATTCACATGCGATTCTCTGACAATCACGATGAGCGGCGGGCGATCGCACGGTTCGGTGAACCTGCATCACTTGCGGCGTCGGCATTCGTTTTAACTCTTGATGGTGTACCGATGCTCTACAACGGAATGGAAGTTGGCGATACCACTGAATCGGGCGCGCCTGCGTTGTTTGAGAAACTGCCGATCTTCTGGTTAATCAGTGAACGGCGGCCGGAGTTTGGAAGGTTTTATCGCGAGATGGTGGCGCTGCGTCGATCGAGTGAAGCGTTGAGAAGAGGGTCGTTGGAATGGGTGCGCAATTCTGATGAAGCGAGGGTGATCACTTACGTTCGCAGAACGTCGACCGAAGAAGTGTTAGTAACAATTAATCTGTCGAGTCGGCCTTATTTTGGCAGCGTCGAGATTGCAAATGGAGCTACGTACGTTGAAGTTACTCCTGACATCAGTGCTCCTTTGCCACCTGATGCGCCGGCGCCAGAGAAAAGAGTCAACAAACGAATCGTCGGTTTGCCCGCGCTTCAGCTGGATGCGTGGGGGTATCGAATCTTTCGCAGGGTCACAAAATGAATTCTTCTCTGCGCCTTCTCTGCGTTCTCTGCGTCTCTGCGGTTTTTCCTGGCACGTCCCAATCATTCACCGCGGAGACGCAGAGAACGCAGAGGAAACGCAGAGAAGAGTCCCGTGACCGGTCCTTTTTTTAATCGATGCATCTACTATCCATCTTCGTTACTGCTGCCGTTGCCTGCCACACTTTGTTGGCCAGGCCGACAAAAGAAGTGACTGTTGCGCCAGGCATTGATGCTCATTGGCCCACTGCGGCGAAGAACGGATTTGGTACTTCTACCTCACTAACATCAAAGGTCTGGTTCACACTCGCGAAAGGAACCTTGACCGAAGTTTTCTATCCAACCATCGACATACCCAACACTCAGACACTTCAGTTTGTCTTCTGTAGAGATCGATCTTGTCAGTTTGAAGAAGAGATGTCGCATTCATTGAGTGTTGGCGATGACCGCTCACTAAATTTTCAACAGGTCAACAGCGCCTCTGGCATCACAATCACAAAGACGTACACGACCGATCCCGATCGGCCGGCAGTCTTGATAGATGTAGTTATCAACTCGAACTTCTCGAACGCGGCGCTCTTTCTCTATTACGATCCATCACTAAAGAACAGTGGAATGCACGACAGTGCCTGGACCGGAAGCGGCGCACTTCTGGCCTCAGAAGCTAACGTCGCTACCGCTTTAGTATCGACCGTAGGCTTCGTATCGATAAGTAATACTTTTGCTAGCAAAGACATTGACTTCCTTACGCTCCCGCGCAACGAACGAGTTGACAACGGCAACGTTGTTCAAATCGCAAAACTCCCGGAAACAAAGAAACTCACAATTGCACTCGCATTTGGTGCAACACCGGCCGAAGCGCTCAACCATGCGCGAAGTTCCCTGCGCAAGGGATTCGTTGCCTGCCAGAAACAGTACACGGCTGGTTGGCACAATTACCTTCAATCCTTACCGACACTTAAACAACGCGAGCCACAACTGAAGATGGCAGCTATGGTTCTGAAAGCACTGGAAGACAAGACATATCGTGGGGCAATCATCGCCTCTCCTTCCACGCCGTGGGGCGGAGGGCCAAATGCAAACGAGCCCACCATATCGGGATATCACGCTGTTTGGTCTCGGGATCTCTATCAGATCGCGACCGCGTTAATCGCCATCGGCGACCGCGCTGCTGCCGATCGGGCGCTCGACTATCTTTTCAAAACTCAACAAAGGCCGGACGGAAGTTTTCCGCAAAACACCTGGGTCGATGGTCGTCCGATTGGTGGTGGGTTGCAGATGGACGAGGTCGCTCTGCCAATCGTATTAGCTCTTCAATTGAATCGTAACGATCGCGAAACCTGGCTCAAACATATTAAGCCTGCTGCCGAGTTCATCGTTACTCGAGGACCGATCACGGAACAGGATCGCTGGGAGGAGAAGAAGGGTTATTCACCATCCACATTGGCCGCCGAAGTAGCAGGCCTGGTTTGTGCTGCTGAATTTGCTCGCAGACACAACGATACTTTGTCGGCCACCCGCTATCTCGAAAAGGCCGACGACTGGGAAACAAACATCGAGCGCTGGACGGTTACTACTACCGGATCTCTTGGGAATGGGAACTATTTTTTGCGTTTGACCGAAGGTGGAAATCCCGATCAGGCGGATGAACTCGAAATCAACAGTGGCGGTGGCCGATACGATCAACGGACCATAGTCGATATGGGTTTCCTCGAGCTAGTGAGGCTTGGCCTTCGCGCTGCCAACGATCCTCTCATCGTCAAATCGCTGCAAGTCATTGATGCCACCATCAAGCGGAGTACACCTTCTGGTCCAGCGTGGTATCGATATAACCACGATGCTTATGGTGAACGAGCCGACGGTCTTCCTTACGACGCACGAGCGGGCATTGGCCGTCTGTGGACTCTTCTTACTGGCGAGCGAGGAGAATATGAGCTTGCTGCTGGTCGTGTTCAGAACGCGCGACTCTTGTTGAAAACCATGTCCGGGTTTGCAAACGATGGTCTCATGATACCGGAACAGGTGTGGGATCGCGGGAAGATTGGAACCGGCACCGGATCCGCGACGCCGTTGGCATGGTCAATGGCACAGTTTATTCGGTTAGCAATGAATGTTAGTAGAAACAAGAACAGTGAGACACCCGCGCAGGTAATATCGCGTTATGCGCATAAACAACTGAAGAGAAATGATTGAGGCCAATAACAAGTTAATGTCTGAACAAGTAGATAGCCTTGTTTGTGCGGCGGACCTTGGAGGCACGCACCTTCGTGTTGCTGTAGTTGATTCAGCTGGACACATCCACTTCCGTTTGAAGCAAAGCACGCCGCAGGAAGCGAGTCCAGATGGAATCATGCGGTTGCTGGTGAGTGCGGTGAGGGAATGTGAGGTACATGCGAAACAGAACGGGGGCAGACGGATTTCTGCGGTCTCTGTTGTTGTTCCGGGTACCGTCAACGTTGATCGAGGAATCGTAGTGAAGGCTCCAAATCTCCCGGCGCTTGATGGGTTTCATTTAAGCGAACACTTAACTTTGCAACTTGGTTATGGTTCCGTGCTGGAAAATGATGCGAACGCTGCGGCAGTTGGCGAGATGTGGATGGGTGCCGGTCGGGGACGCAGCGCAATTGTTTGCGTCACACTGGGGACGGGTGTCGGTGGCGGCATTATTTTGAACGGCAAACTTTGGCGTGGAGTTGATGGCGCTGCTGCAGAGATCGGTCATATGTGTGTCGATCCGTTTGGCGGAGTCGCATGTGGTTGCGGCAGTCGTGGTTGTCTCGAGGTCTATGCTTCGGCAACAGCAATCGTGCGGATGACGAGAGAGGCAAGCCCGCGTCATCCTGGTTCTGCTCTGGACATTAACAAGTTGACGTCAGAAGCGATCTTCTGTGCGGGCAAACACAACGATGAACTCGCGCTGGAAGTGTTCAAACGGATGGGTGTGTATCTTGGTATCGGAATAGCCAACTTAATAAACATTCTGAACCCGGAGATGATCGTTATTGGTGGGGGCGTGGCAAATGGGTGGGAACTCTTCTACAAGAGCATGCGGCAACAGGTTGCTGAGCGGGCGTTCCCACTATTGGCTGCTCGCGTTCAGATTGTGCAGGCAGAATGCGGTGATGATGCCGGACTTCTGGGGGCAGCGCGGTTGGGGTTTGAAAGTCCTTCTTTGTGAACTTCAAGTTCTTCTCTGCGCCACCTTTGCGTTCTCTGCGTCTCTGCGGTGGTCTTTGGTGTATTTCGTATTGATCGTCTCAGCTCCCGGTTCACAAAGCACGATCAAAAAAACGAAATGACACGAAGCACACCAAGACCACCGCAGAGACGCAGAGAATGCAGAGGTGGCGCAGAGAAAGTTTCTAACAACATCAGGGTTACCAAAAAGAAAATGAAAGCGAAGACTTTGAAAAAGCTTCTCTCAGTCATTGTAGGGCTTTTGTTCGGCGCGGTTTCTATTGCTGCGCAGGACATCACCTCACTTGAAAAGATCGGCGCAGTCGCCTCAGTACAACGAACCGACAAAGGGGTAATTCTAACGTGCACGGACAATTCGCATGTTCAGATAACCGTCCTTGCCGCCGATCTGATTCGAGTCAGAACTGTCTTTAACCAGTCCCTGCCACAACGCGATCACTCATGGGCCATCGCGGATACCAATTGGCCTAAAGTCAATTGGAATCTGCGTGAAGATGCTTCTTCCCTATTGATCACAACTGACGAGGTTGAAGTTTTCGTTAATCGCTCGCCACTGCTAATCGACTTTCGTGATGTTCGTACTCATGCCGTCATCAATGCAGATCAACAGCCTATGGTTTACGACGCGAAAGGCTTGCGCAAAGATCTGCAATTTGATCCTAAAGCCGGAATCTTTGTCGCCGCTGCAAAGAAGTTTGGCTTTGACGAACACTTCTATGGCCTGGGCGAAAAGGCGGCACGTCTTGATAAGCGCCGCAGCGCTTTTGTTAACTGGAACTCTGACACACCTGGCTACACTGAAGGAAGAGATCCCATTTACCAAACTATTCCGTTTTACCTTGGTTTGCAGAAGAACATTGCCTACGGGATTTTCTTCGACAATAGTTATAGGAGCTATTTCGATTTTGGACACTCCTCGCAACAACGCGTTTGGTTTGGAGCAGAAGGTGGCGAGCTCAACTACTATTTCCTTTACGGTCCCTCAATCAAAAAGATCCTTGGTCGCTATGCCGATCTGACTGGGCACATGCCAATGCCACCGCTTTGGGCGCTCGGAAATCAACAAAGCCGCTGGAGCTACTACCCGGACACCATGGTTGAAGAAGTGGTGCGTCAGTATCGTGAACGCGATTTGCCATTGGACGTAATCCATCTCGATATCGACTACATGAAGGGATATCGAGTTTTTACTTTCGATGCGGATCGTTTTCCTGATCCTAAGGGTCTAACAGATCGTTTGGGTCGTGATGGTGTAAAGGTCGTAACGATAGTCGATCCGGGCGTTAAGAAAGATTCAGAGAATTATTACGTCTTCAAACAAGGCGTTGAGAATAACTTCTTCCAACGGCGCGGCAACGGCGATCTATTTGTTCCAGCAGTCTGGCCAGGCGACAGCGCTTTTGTTGATTACACACTGCCCGAAGCGCGCAAATGGTGGGGCGATCTTCACCGGTTCTATTTGAATAACGGCATCTCCGGTATCTGGAACGACATGAATGAACCGTCTGATTTCATCGATCAAACGGGAAAGAACCAAATGGATGTGGTCAGTTACGACGAGGGCAACAAGACCACACACGCGAAGAACCGCAACACCTTCGCATTGTTGATGGCGCGAGCTACCTATGAAGGACTCGAGCGACTGAAACCGGATCGGCGTCCGTACGTGATTACTCGGGCTGCGTATGCCGGCATTCAACGTTATTCGACGATGTGGACAGGTGACACGAACAGCACCTGGGAATCGCTCGCACTTAATATCCCGATGTTTACGACCTTGGGATTGTCAGGAGAACCTTTTGTTGGTAGCGACGTCGGAGGATTCATCGGTCGAGGAAATGGTGAGTTGTTGGTTCGTTCGTATCAGATAAGTTTTCTCGCACCGTTTTGCCGCAATCACAAAGAGCTCAGTGGTTATGATCAGGAACCCTGGCGGTTCGGAACGTACTACGAGGACATCATCCGTAAATACTTAAAACTGCGATACGCCCTGCTGCCGTTTCTCTACACCACGCTTGAAGAAGCACATCGAACTGGCGTGCCCTTGTTTCGTCCTCTGGTGCTGAACTATCAAGACGATCCAAACACTTACAACCTCGATGAGCAGTTCATGATCGGTGACGATCTGCTAGTAGCTCCGATCCTTAAGGCGGATGTCGTTCGACGTTTAGTCTACTTACCGCGTGGCAACTGGTACGACTACTGGACGAATAAACAATACAAGGGTAATCAGACGATCAGCGTCGATGCGCCACTCGACACTGTGCCGATGTTTGTACGTGGCGGAGCAATCATTCCGACTATTGCGCCGATGAAATATGTCGGGGAGAAGCCATCAGATCCAATCACATTTAGTATTTATCTTGATGCAAACGGAACAGCTTCGACGTCGTTGTATGAAGACGATGGCGTCTCACCGGCGTATAAGGAAGGAAAATACCGTCGCACCCGAATTGATGTTCGGCGAAGCGCGGGAGGTTTTGTAATCGACGTCCATGCTGCCGAAGGAAGTTACAATCCCGGCGAGAGAACATTCAAGTTCCAAATGCCATCGTTTGAGCACGTTTCGAAGGTCGTAACGGCACCAGGCGACGGGCAAGCGCATCAAGTGGAGTTGAAGTAGAGTGATATCCTCTGCGCTACCTCTGCGGTCTCTGCGTCTCTGCGGTAGTCTTCGGGTGAAAAACGCTCCATGAATTGACGCAAAACACACGAGGTTCACCGCAGAGACGCAGAGAACGCCGAGGTTGCGCAGAGAACGACTCATCGTTTCCCATTCAACACCTGATCCGCCGCCAACACGAGAAACATGTAGTTTGAAGACCCGCCTCCCAACACATACTCAGCTTGTTGCCAAAGAAACGGAAAGTCCTTGAGTTCGGGGAAGTCGGGGCGAATGAGTGCTGTGCCCGATGCGACACCTCCGGGAATGTACGACCAATCCGCGCGATTAATCCCATACGCCGTTGTCATCGATCTTGAACCAACACCTGAGGCAAACGAAGCTGTGTTCTCACCAGGATGAACCCCAAGCACAAAGTTCAGAGCGTTGAGCATGTACTCGGTCGAAACAATGTCGGGGAAGGCACGGTGCAGATAGTATTGATGGACTCCAAACTCCTGTAGATCCCAACCCGCGCCCCAGATATGCGGCCGATACGGAACACCAAACGGCGTCTCCTTTTGGAGTTGGACGGTTTTCGCGAAGTTCGTTGTGACAGCCGTCCGCATTGCTTCAATAAAACTCTTGTCCTTAATTAGCGGCAGTACCTTTCCAACTGACCAGGCTATCCGGTCCGCGCGTGAGACGATCTCTTTGCGATTCGTCAGAAGAAACTCACCATACTCACTCTTGTTCGTGGTCAACCAGAGTTCTACTGCCGCACTGACATGCTCATCGAAGCCTTTGCTCGCTTCGCGATTCTGTTTCCAAAGTTCCTCGGCAGCAGCGACGCACTGTTTCGCAAGTTGTGGGTTGAATTTTTGCAGAACGCGACCAGCAATTGCGAGCGCGGCGATACCTTTGTATTCGTGGCCCGGGTTTTCTTCAGTAAAGACCAAACGATCATCTTTTTGGCCTGAATGGGTTGCCGTGCGAGCATCTGCGGAGAGTTTCGAATCGTAAAATAGATTGTCGGTGGAGTTGGTCTCCTCTCCGAGCAACACGTACTGCGGCAGTGTTGGGACAATTATTCCGCGGTAGAGTCTGCCGAGATTGTTGTAACCACCCAGAATTGTTAGCACACCGTGCTCAATCTGTTGGAGGGCGTCGGGTTTTCCGTCGGGTTGATGAATTTTTGTTAGCCGCTTACGTTGATCGATTGTCGTGTCATCGTAGTTAAGTGCAAAAGCTTCATAAGCGCTGCCCAGGATTGAAACTTCATCAGCTTGAGATTCAATGCGAAGATCGTCATCGCCTGCATCATGCCATCCGCCGACATTCAGACCGGGAACAGTTTCTCCTGATCGGGCTCTGCTCAGTGTGCCTGGACCTTGAACATAACCATCGAAGTGGTTGTAGTTGGTATCGGCCATTCGTGCATCATCGAGATGACAGGCGCCGTGCCAAACTCGGTATTGCTCTTCCACGCGCATGTGACACATCTGAACGGGAAGGAAATACTCCAGGACCGGTTGCCAAACTCCTCGTTGATAAATAGTCGATGAAATTTGAAACGGCTGACTGCGGAAGTTGCGATACTCTGCAACGTAGACTCCAGGCCTTTCAACTTTGCTGAAGTCGAATTGTAGATAGCGATAACGCAGAAACTTTCCCCAGAACGTCGGAGTCCCAGCCGCCGCCGGTTCGAAACCCCCAGTTTCGGAAACTCGCATCAGGCGAAATGTCTCATTCGCGTGATCCGAACTATCGAGTTCAATGATCGCGAGCTTTTTTTGTTTAGGGTGGTAACCAATTTGTGAAACGTGAACTACTGGTTGATATTTCCAGCCCGGAATCGCATGGGCGGTGATGATCCAATCGATCGCATGTGACGCAGTGTTCGCTGGAACCAGTGATCTGACGATGAACCAGCCGTTGTTATGCTTGTTGCGGCCGTCAAGCAATTGCAACTCCGATTTGTTGCTCTCGATGACAATGCGTTGCGCATCTACTTCGGGTGCGACCGACAATCTCTTTCCGGTTGCTAAGGGCAATGGTTGAATCTCGCCACTAGCGTCTTTCACATCAGGACCGTTTGGCTGGCGCGGAAAAATTCCAGACTTTTCATCGAGATACCAACTCTTTCCGAACAAGTTCCCCGGATATAACTCCAGATTGAATCCAACCCTGCCGACAAAATTCTCGGGCAGCGCCTTATCAAGGTCGACCACGATATGAATATTTTTGCCTTCGCCTTTAACGATGACCTGATAAGACAGATTCAGGTCCGGATAATCGATCGGATTGAAGCCGGTGCGATTTCGGCTTGGATCTGGATATGAGAGCCAGGTAGTGATTTCGTTTCGTTCTTTGCTAACTGTGCGTTTGTCCTGCTTGGGCATCGGCTGCCACTGTCCAGGGGTTGGGTCGAGTCGCAGGTCCCCATTAGTTGCTACTCGAACCCCGTTTTGAATAATGCTGACACCTGCTTGATGACCTTCGGGATAGATGTCCTGGAAGGCCATTACATTGAGCCCGGGCAGCTCGAAATACTCCAGATCATTCAGTAAAAGCGAAGTCTGCTGAGCGTTTTGGGGAAACTTTGCGATGAGTAACAGCACGAAAGTCAGAACAACTACTCTAGTTGTTGTGCGCATCCTGCCTCCTTAAGTCGAGCCAATATACAGGAGTCTCTTTGGAGTGCGGTGGTCTGCCACCGTTTTGTTAAGTACAACAGGCTGTTCTCTTAGCCTGTCGTTGGGTCGCTGAACCTGGTTCCCAAACCGGGGACAGGCTAACAGCCTGTCCTACAAAGGACTCCGGTTGAACAAAGCGGTGGCAGGCTACCGCACTCCAAAAAAACTCCTTGCACAAAATTCCCATCTTTAATAGCCTAGGACGTGGCCATTTCGCCCAGCCTGGCCAGCTCACCCAACCCTCAGTTAGGCGACCTACGTTGAACAGTAAGACCCCGTTACTAAGCTGAATCTGCTGAATTTGCCTAGTTTTTCCGCGCCCGGCGCGCATCCGCATAGTTTCTTCAGGGCATAACGCCGCGTCTGAACGAGGCGCCATAAATGCCTGCGCAACTGATCATGAGCACCCACTTGACGATGATTGCTGCCGCCGATGAGCTTTCTTCAGAGTCAGCAAATGCGACGCCCGGCATTGTCTTTTCCAATCTACCAATTGGAATTTATCGCGCCACAAGCACGGGCCGGATTGTTGCCGCTAACAAGACACTACTGCAAATGTTTGATTCCAACTCGCTCAAAGAGTTGAACGACACCTTTGAAGCTCCAGGCTTCCACCTTGTTTGTCAGCGTAAAGAGTTTCAGGAGCAGTTGAAAACGGTCGGCGTCATTCGAGCCTTTGAGTCACGTTCGTCTCTTCACGATGGTCGCAGATTTCATTCACGGGAGAATGTGAACGTTGTTCGTGGCGACTCGGGCGAAGTTGTTTTCTACGAAGGAACGATTGAAGCGCTTGACGAATCCCCGCGCACTGTCGAAGGCACCGATCTTTTAAACGCGCTGATGGAGAGTTCACCTGACACGATTTACTTCAAAGACAATTCATCGCGATTCATTCGCATCAACAAAGCGCAAGCGGAACTTCTTGGTCTCAACTCGCCTGAAGATGCTATTGGTAAGAGTGACTTCGACTTCTTTACCCATGAACATGCCCGAGAGGCTTTCGAAGACGAGCGACGTATCATCGAAAGCCGCAAACTCGTCGTCGACAAAGTTGAACGCATCAGGGGCGGAGATGGAACGTATCACTGGGTATCAGCCACCAAGGTTCCGATGATGAATGAACGAGGTGAGGTCATCGGACTCGCCGGAATTTCACGCGACATAACAGAGCGCAAGAATGCTGAGCTGGAGAAGCAAGTTCTTTTCCGGATAATGGATGGCATCAGTCAAACAGAGAAGCTTTCTGATTTGCTGGAGTTGATCCATGAGTCGATAAGTGAGGTTGTGTGCGCAGAGAACTGTTACGTCGCTTTGATCGACGAGATAACTGGTTTGTTGCACTTCGAATTTTACGTCGACAAGGTCGACGAAGCTCCTCTCCCGCGACCAGCCACGGGTGGTCTGACCGGTTACCTGCTGAAGAAAAACTGTCCGTTATTACTCACTGACAGACAACAACGACAAATGATGGCCCGCGGTGAGGTGCAGGTTGCCGGCACCGTGTCCGCAGCCTGGCTGGGCGTACCCCTCCGCACTCCTGCTGGAACCATCGGCGCTCTCGTAGTTCAAAGTTATGACGACTCGGCTGCCTTTACGCCTAGAGACCTGGAGTTTCTCACCTCCGTTGGTAGTCAGATTGCGATCACGATTGAACGTCAACGGGCTCAGGATCGTCTCGGTCGAACAGCGGCGATGCTTTCTCAAAGTAACAGGGAATTGCAGGACTTCGCGTCTGTGGCTTCGCACGACTTGCAGGAACCACTGCGGAAGATTCAAGCGTTCGGCGATCGATTGAGGCAGAAGTGCGAAGGTCAATTATCCGAAGCTGGGATCGACTATCTGGGACGAATGCTGAATGCGGCAAGTCGAATGCAGACTCTGATCAATGACCTGCTGACATTCTCACGAGTGACCACAAAAGCACAGCCTTTTTCGAAGGTGGACCTGAATGTAATTGCTCGTGATGTCTTGTCGGATCTCGAAGTGCGAATCGAACAGACCGGAGGTAGCGTTGAAGTTACAGACCTGCCTGTCATCGACGCCGATCCATTGCAAATGCGTCAACTATTTCAAAACCTGATCGCAAATGCACTGAAGTTTCGTAAACCTGATCAACCTGCCGTCGTCAAGATCTTCGCCGATTGCAACTCACAAATTGCCGAAGGCGCAACGTGGGCATTCGCGAATAATGAAAACTGGCAGATTTCCGTGGCGGACAATGGAATTGGTTTTGATGAAAAGTATCTGGATCGAATCTTTACAGTTTTCCAGCGACTCCACGGTCGCAACACCTACGAAGGCACCGGTGTAGGCCTCGCGGTTTGCCGGCGTATTGTTGAACGTCATAACGGCAGCATCACTGCGAGAAGTAAACCAGGCCAGGGCGCAACATTTATTGTCAAACTGCCCTCTACTCAACAGAAAGGAACAAACGAATGAATCATCGAAGGTCGATCACGATTCTTCTTGCGGACGACGACGCTGACGACCGCATGATGGCGTCAGACGCTCTGGAAGAGAGTCGTCTGGCCAATGACCTCAGGTGTGTCGAGGACGGCGAAGAGTTGATGGACTACCTGCATCGTCGTGGCAAATACGCACCACCGAATCACGCACCCAGGCCCGGTTTGATCTTGCTGGACCTCAATATGCCGCGCAAGGACGGCAGGGAAGCTCTGAAGGAAATCAAAGCTCAGCCTGAGCTGCGAACCATTCCCGTAGTTGTCTTAACAACCTCGCAGGCAGAAGAGGATATTTATCGCACATACGATCTTGGTGTTAATTCATTCATCACGAAGCCAGTAAATTTCGAATCGTTGGTTGCTCTCATGAAGACGCTGGGCAAGTACTGGTTTGAGATCGTGGAATTGCCGGTTTGAAAGAGCAGTTTAATGACTGAACATGCCACCAAAGTACTCCTGGTCGATGACGACGAAGACGATTACGTCATGACGCGCGAGCTTCTTTCGGAAGCTGCAACAGGCGTGTTCCAACTCGACTGGGCGTCGGATTATGACGAGGCCGTCGCAATGATTAAGCGACGGGAGCACGACGTCTACTTACTCGATTATCGGCTCGGTGAGCGCAGTGGTTTGGAGATACTTCGGGCTGTAGGCAGTAAGAATCCACACTCGCCGATGATTCTCCTGACCGGCCAGGGAGATGACGGCATCGATCTCGAGGCCATGCGCGAGGGTGCTGCGGACTATTTGATAAAAGGACAACTCACGTCGGATCTGTTGGCTCGCTCGATACGTTATGCAATGGAGCGAGCGAAAGCGTCGCAGTCGCTGCGTGAGAGCGAAGAGCGTTACCAGCGATTGGTCGAGCATTCACCCGATGCCATTATCGTCCACACGGAAGGACGAATAGTCTTCGTAAACGGCGCTGGCGTACATCTTCTTGGCGCTAATTCCAGTTCAGAGATAATTGGCAAGCCGATAATGAAGTTCGTCGCTGCGGCCTATCGCGAGAGCGTTAGCAACCTAATCTTACTAAGCCTTAGAGACAACATAGAAGTTCCCTTCGCCGAGGAAAAGTTTCTTCGACTGGACGGTACGGAGATAGACGTTGAAGTTGGCGCCGTTCCGTTTGTCTACGAAAACGAACGCGCGGTTCAGATGGTGGCGCGAGACATTCGTGCGCGCAAATTGATTGAGGAGAAATTGATTCACGACGCTTTTCACGATGCGTTAACAGGTCTGCCTAATCGCGCTCTGTTTACAGAACATCTGAGACTGGCGGTTGACCGCGCAAAGAAAAAGGACCCTTATCTTTTTGCAGTGCTGTTCCTTGACCTGGATCGGTTTAAGAATGTGAACGACAGTCTTGGTCATGCTGTCGGTGATGAACTACTCGTTGGAATAGCTCGGCGATTGGAAAACCACATTCGGCCAGTAGATCGAGTGGCGCGTTTGGGTGGTGACGAGTTTGCACTCCTTCTGGATGGTATCGAAGAGCCGAGTGATGCGACGAGAGTAGCCGAGCGTCTGCAGCAGGAAATGCAGTTGCCCTTCAACATTCGGGGACATGATGTCTTTACTTCAGCCAGCGTCGGAATCGCGATGAGCAGCACTGGCTACAATGGTCCTGATGCGGTGCTTCGCGACGCCGACACAGCAATGTATCGAGCCAAGGCCCTGGGCAAAGCACGATACGAGATCTTCGACCTTGAGATGCACTCGCGCGCCGTTGCCCTATTGAAGCTCGAGACGGATCTACGACTCGCTGTCGAACGCCAGGAGTTCATCGTTCAATATCAACCGATAATGCGACTCGGAACGAATGAGATCTATGGCTTCGAAGCGTTGGTTCGTTGGCAGCATCCCGAACGCGGTCTGCTCCCGCCGATGGAGTTCATCCCGGTTTCTGAGGAAACAGGATTGATTATTCCGCTGGGACGATGGGTGTTGCGTGAAGCTTGTCGTCAGGTTCGAGCGTGGCAGGAAGAGCTTCCTGGTTGCGAAGACGTGACCCTCAGCGTGAATTACTCAGGCAAGCAGTTCATGCAAGCCGATGTGATTGAGCAGATCAAACAGATTCTAAAGGATACCGATTTTGATCCGTGTCTGCTGCAGTTAGAGATCACTGAGAGTGCGGTTATTGAGAACACAAAGACTGTTACTGAAATGATTCTTGAGTTGAGAAAGCTTGGAATTCGTCTAAGTATGGACGACTTTGGCACGGGCTACTCTTCACTAAGTTATCTGCATAGTTTCCCAATCCACACCTTGAAGATAGATCGCTCTTTCATCAGCAGTAAGAACGACGTCGGCGATAATGAGATTGTTCGCACGATCATCATGCTGGCGCGTAATCTGGGACTGGATGTTGTCGCTGAGGGTGTAGAGACAAAGGAGCAGCTAGCGTATTTACGCGCCCTTGATTGTGAATATGCACAAGGATTCTTCTTTGCGCACCCATTGGATCCGAGTCAGGCCGAGATTGCGTTGAGGACGATGAAGAGCGGACAGGGAATAGGGCAAGCGCTTGCGACAGCATTACCTGTTGCCGAATCGCCGGCCCTGGTTCTCGAGTGATCGGCTTTGCACAAAAAGCGGTAATCCCCCAAACGTGCAGTTTGGGGATCGTTCAAGTGTTTTCTACTATCAAGCGCCCTTGCTTCAAAAGGCGAATCCCTACACGGCAAGTGTAGGGATGGTTCAAGTTCACTCTATTTATGGGAAACTAGAATTTAGAAGGTCCGGCAACAAATAAATAGGTCGAACTTGTACGAACCCCAAACTGGCAGTTTGGGGGGATTTCCTTTTTGTGCAAAGCCTGAGTAATCTGAGTTCCAACCGCAATTTAGTATTCCTTAAAACCTCAGTCCCCCTTAATATATTACCCATTCCCCCAGAACCTCAGGTTTAGAGGGCGTTCACTTGAATTCTGGCGGCCCATCAATCGGCGAGGTTGTGGCTTCCGGCGATAAGGACGGCCTGCGACTGTTGCTCTCACGCGGCGCCGACGTCAATGAGACCAACAAAGGTGGTCAGACTCCGTTAATCCTCGCCGTAGTGTCCAATCAAGTTCGATTGCTCCCACTGTTGTTGGAAGCAGGAGCCGATCCGTTGCTCCGCGACAAAACTGGACTCAATGCAATCGAGTGGGCAGAGCGAAAAGGCTTGTTTGAGGTCGCTAGTGAACTTCGAGATAGAACACTTGGCTACCCTAAAGAGCAAAAGCGCGACTCAGGCGATGGTCAGGAAAAACAAACTCGTGAGACTTCATCACCTCCTCCTCAAACTTCAGAGAAGAACTTAGCGGACGTTGAAAAATCCAGACGATGGATTGCAGGCATAAAGCAAAGGCTCGATGAGCAGGCCAGTCGCCGACAGTCTGACGCTGACACTTCGATTACTGACAATGAAGCGATACCGGAAACGGCGCCCGAGGAAATCAAGGAAACGTCCTCTCCCATCGCAACAGTGCCAGAGATTAATGAGCCTCATTCAGTGCCCGAGTCTGAACGCAGACCCGCATCACTTAAGAAATGTCCCCAATGTGGCGCCGTCTATAACAGCGATCTCGTCGCTTATTGTTCATACCATACCGTCCCGCTCGTTGATCTCGATACACCGATTGAAGCGTACAAAACACCTGACAGTGGAAGCAATGTTCTACTTTGGCTGTTGGTCATAATCACTTTTCTAAGCGCCGCTTTGGTAGGCCTCATGTTTTTCCCTCGCACTGATCAAAACGCGCAACGTGTTACACCGCCCTCCAATCCAACGCCAACGTCTACCTGGAAGGGTGCTCCCATTGCAGAGGCTAGTTTGAAAACGAAGGTCGTCAATCTACCGGAGGCCCAGACAGCGGTGAAAATTGAGAAGCCGGAAACTGTTGTCGTGCGCGTCCGAATCGGAAGCGATGGTCGTGTCTTGTCTGTTCAGGCTCTTTCAGGGAATGAGGAGCTGCGACGCGCGGCTACAGACGCGGCACGAAAAGCAACATTCGCAGCGGATAAACTGCACGGTAGGGAATCGACGGGAACGATCACTTACACATTCAATCCATGAACTGTGGCAAGCGGTAAAAGGAATTCATCCGCAGATTACACAGATATGCAGATTCTTTGTAGGAAGGGAAAAGCCCCACTCCATTCAGAATAGAATCTGCGTAATCTGTGTAATCTGCGGATAAATTGTTCTAAGTTTTCAGCCTGGCCTTTGTTAGATCGGAAAACATAGAGATACTCAGCACCAACAGACTCACCAGAATCGGAACGAGCATTACGAACAAAGAATGCTCCCAGAATGCAGTGCCTCGCTTGAACGCTCCGTTTATCAAAGGAAGCAGCAATGTCGTCGCATAGTAAACACCAAGTGGAAAGCACCATTGTCGAAGCCGCCGCACAAACCCCGCATTAGCTCTCTGCTCAGTGGCTATAAACAGCACCAGCAAGAACGCGAAGTAAACAACAATTCCTTCCAATCGATGCAGTTCGTTACGATCGAACGGTTGAAGATGAAACGAGCCTCTTTGCATTTCCAGTGCGATACAAATCCTCACGGTGTTGGCGATGATGGTGCTTGTATATGCCACCGCAGCTGTCACCGGAACAAAGCGCCACGAAATCGGTTGGTTCCGCTGAGCAACCAACACTCTTAAAGTCAGCATTAAAAAGGCGGCAATCATAAAGTTCACGCCGGCACATGACGCAGCAATCAAGAACGTGTGATCGCTGCTCATGTAGCCACTATGACTTTCGAAACTGAATGATCGTCCGCTCAAAAGCTCAACCAGCCAGGTCGTCGGCGAAAGTATCCAGCGCAATTGGTCTGGACTTGCCAGCGAGTAGTGAACTTTGAGTGCGAGAGCGCACAGTCCAACAACAAATAACTGTGCGCTCCATTTTTTCTGGCTGTTCATACAAACCGCCGCTGCTTGCCGATAATAGTAACCGTCGTGATAAGCACTGAAATTGCCAACAACCAGATCAATCCAGGCTCAGCACCAGCTTCAGTCCCGCCAACTGCCATTTCGGTTACGTGTAATGGGAGCGGTACGGGTTGATTGATGTCCTTCGCCGGTTCCAGGGTGTTTGTTACTACCTCTCTGACGGCAATGAACGATGTATAGCGAGTTAGTAAGTTGTATTTGAGTCCGAGCGAGGTGATCTCGCTTGCTCGTTCAGCACTGACATCTTCCGATCCATAATCCGACAGTTCAGCAATTCGTGAACGTGCCCAAAGATAACGCAGCGCCGAGTTGCCTTCTTCAGGCTGCACGCCGCTAACATCCAGGCGGCTGACGTATTCGCCACGACCTGAATGGCCGGTCAGTTCGAACACACCACTAACTGGACCGCGCCATTTGCCGAAAAGAATCAATGGACGTTGCGCCAGCAGGTCAGGAAAACTTACTGGATGTACGTCGTAAGTATCGAAGCCAACTGAACGAATATGAATACTCGTCAACACTGGAGTTTGAATGTAGGTCCTGAACTTCTCCGCCGTTGCGCCAGCTTCTGATTCCTGGCTAACAATGAATGGTTCACCCATGCCAGCCTTTGCGACACCGTCAATTAGATAGCGGTTCACAGCCGATCCGATACCGAAGGCGAACACATTACTCTGATTTAGATTGCTGCGAATGTAATCAAAGACACCTTGTTCACCTGAGACGTATCCATCGGTTACAAGCACGATGTTGCGCGAGATGTTCTGCTGGCGCGGCAGGTTCATCGCGCGCTGGATTGCTGCAAGCAATTCTGTTCCGCCATTGCCGCGTTGATCGTTCAACAAACGGATCGCGGTGTCGAGATTCGCTGCATTAGCCTGCAAAGAGTTTTCTGACAGTACAGTCGAGTCTCCGGCAAAGAGCACCACATTGAAGTAATCGGTCGATCGGAGCTGGCTGATTAGTTTTGTCAGCAAGCTCTTTGAAGTCTCAAGTGGAAATCCCGACATTGAGCCCGATACGTCAACCACGAATATGTACTCGCGAGGAGGAATATCATCGGTAGCTACACGCTCTGGCGGTTGCGCCATGTACAGAAAGAAGTTTTCATCCTGACCTTGAAACAACAGCAAACCAGAGTTGATCTGGTTGCCAGCCAATCGATAGCGCAGAACGAAATCCTGATTTGCTTGAAAAGGATTCGCCTCGTCAAAAGTCACTTGTGCAGTGTTCGGGCTCACCCACTGTGGATAAAGGGTATGCGAAGGGCAGTTGAAACTCTGGATCGGGACGCCTGCGGAAATTCTCGCCGAAATGTGTAAGGCGCTTGGTGGTTGCTCACCTTGATGAAGATAGGGCGTGCTTACAAAGCCGTCTTCACTTTTTCCCGACTGTTTCGAAGCGTATCGAGGGCCGACCACGGTAGGAAACACTACTTCATAGGTTGCATCGGTTGGTACCAACAACTCCGTGTATCGAAGTTCAATGTTCACCTCTTCCTGAGGCATCACATTGGCAAGCTTCATCGTAAACACGTTGGGTCGATCCTGTTGAAGCAGTGATGCGCTTTTGCCTTCCTCCTTTGCTTTTTCAAAATCCTTCTTTGCCTGTTCTCGTTCTTTGATCTTTGCGACGATTACCTCGTTTCCGATTTGCATCCGCATACCGTAAACCGCTGCGCGAGTAGAAGCAGGGAAGACGTAGGTTGCATTTATCGGACGCAGCCCTTCATTTCGATAAGTCTGAACAACTTTGACATCAGCAATAACACCAGACACTGATATTTCAACTCGAGTATCTTTGAGTGGAAGATGATCGACGCTCGGATCTCCCTGGACAAAGAAGTACGGCGCGAGCGTCTTGTCTTCGGTGCTCTGCGCAAAAGTCGACGTGAAAATGACTGCGAGTGCAATCAGTGCCAAACCAAAATTTCGCAAATTGACTTGCATTTGATTTCCTTGCCTTTCAGGCTACTAAATCTCCTTCACTTGACTTGTGGGCTGTGAAGCCCGTGGAACGCGTGAGATCGTAGGAAACCGCCGGGTTTGGGCTAAGGTTTGCGGCCACAGACACGCCCTCGTATTGACCACAGTTTGCCCTGGGAAAAACCGTGTTCTGGCTAATGTTGGTGGTACTGGGAAAAGTGTCCGACGAACTTTAGTTTGTCGACGCTAACCGATCATTCCCGCAAAAGAAGTAAACGGGCCTGCAGAACCAAGCACGACAAACTAAAGTTCGTCGGACATTTGAGGTCTGTGTTAGAGTTCGCCCGCTTACTCGCAAGCTCATTTTGGAGGTGATTGATGTCAACTGAGTGGTCGCGTCGTCAATTCATCGCAGGATTGGGAGTAGGAGCCATTGTTTCAACTGACATCGCCGAGTCGATACGCTTTGCCGGCCGTAAACAAGCGATTAGCTTCGGATATGCAGCCATAACGTGGGAAGGCAATGACGTTCAGGCCATCAAAGACATCTCCGAATTAGGATTTCACGGCATTCAGTTGCGTAGCAATATCCTCAAAGAGTTTGGGGAGCGGCCGGAGGCTTTGCGTTCACTTTTGCAGCAGCACAAGTTGGAGATGGTCGCGTTTTCGAGTGGAGGCGTCCGGATAGATCCAAACACCGAAGCCGATGAGATTGCGAAACACACCAGCAATGCGAAGTTTGTCAGGTCTGTTGGGGGTAAGTATTTACAGGTGACGGACTCTGCCCGCCCAAAGGATCGAAAGCCTGAAGCCGCTGACTTCAAACAACTCGGGCATGTCCTGACCGAGATAGGAAAGCGCGCCAGTGATCTTGGCGTGCCTCTCGGTTATCACAATCACATGACGTCACTTGGTGAAGCGCCGGACGAAATCGATCGCATTATGGAGGCGGCTGATCCCAGGTTCGTGAAATTCGAGTTAGACATTGCACACTATCAACAGGGGGGAGGCGATCCTGTGCGTGCGATTCGTCAGTATCGGGATCGTCTGTTGTTTTTGCACATTAAGGACGTCGAAGACTTGAAGTCTTCAGATTCGCGCGGCCGTGCCTATCGTTTTGTAGAGCTTGGTCGGGGCCGGGTAGATCTGCCCGCAGTGTTTGCGGCATTGAAGGAGGTGAAGTTCAACGATTGGGCAATCATTGAACTTGATGCAGTTCCGGACAAGTCACGAACACCGAAAGAGTGTGCTGAGATCAGCGTCAAGTACCTGGAAGACAAACTGAAGCTGAAGGTAATTTAAATGTCCGACGAACTTGAGTTTGTCGCGCGTTGTTCGGCAGGCCCCTCTATTGCTTTGGCGAGTGATCGGTAACGGACGACAAACTAAAAAGTTCGTCGGACATATCCTACTGATACCTCAACACCACAATCGGATCCACTCGCATCGCTCGGAGTGCCGGAAGCAGACACGCAAGCAGTGCGACGACGCAAAGCAACAACACGATCATTGCAAACGTCATGGGATCGGTCGGAGTAACGCCGAACAGCATGTTTTCCATGAAGCGTGTCAGCGCGAAGGAGGCCGCTACTCCTGTTACTACACCGATGCCGACAAGAAACAGACCTCGACCTATTACCAGTCGCAGAATTGCTGCCGGCCGCGCGCCTAGTGCTATTCGAATACCGATTTCGCGAGTGTTCTGAACGACTGTGTAACTCATCACTCCGTATACGCCAATCAATGCCAGCAATAACGACAGACCGGCGAATACCGTAAGCAATGTGGTGTTTGCGCTCTTGTCCTTTACGGTGTTCTCAATAACCAGATTCATCGGTTGGACTGCATAAATGGACTGAGCTGGATCGACAGCTTGAACTTCACGTCGGATGTCAGTTGCAATCGAGGTCTCATCAATCGACGAACGCACAAGCAAACGCATGTTCCAGCGCATGTTTGGCCAAAGACTCTTCAACGTGTAGGGACCATACATCTCTGCTACCGACTTCCGGAGGATGCCATAGTTCTTCACGTCTGCGACCACGCCGATTACGGTTGCGCGTTCGCTGTCGTCACCGACACGTTTCCCAATCGGATCTTCATTGGGCCAGATCAACCTGGCCATAGTTTGATTGATTACGACAACGGGCTGGCTCTCGTCGTGGTCTTGCCTGCTGAAAATACGACCTCTTAATAAAGGAATCCTGGTCGTTTGAAAATAGTCGAGATTGACGGCACGAAATTCTACGAGAGGTTCCTCGTTAGGCGGATAGGTCTTTCCCTCAACAGGCAGATTACCGTTGTATCCTTGTTCTTCGATCGGCAAATGCGAAGTTAGCCCCACCGACTCGACGCCGGGAATATGACTAACTCTGTCAATGACCTGCTGATAGAAACGGATCGCTGATTCCGCGTCGGCATACCTTTCAGGTGGTAATGAGATTTTGGCGGTCAGGAGATTTTGTGTTTTCAAGCCTGGCTCCACTTGTCGCATCTGAATAAGACTGCGAATCATCAAGCCGGCGCCAATCAACAGAACGACAGCCGCCGCCACTTCTACCACAACCAGGAACTGCCGCAGCCATCCTCCGACAAGCCCTCCCGACAATGTATTCCCGCCCTCTTTCAATGCTTCCTGAACGTCAGTCTTGCCGGATTGAAGAGAGGGAATCAGGCCAAAGATCACACTCGTCAAGATCGATACCAACAACGTAAACAACAATACTCTCGAGTCAATTCGTATTTCCTGTGACCGAGGTAGAAAAGGAAATGCGATCTTTCCCAGCATGATCAACGTCCACCAGGCCAGGGCGATGCCGAGTCCACCTCCAACTACCGACAATAAAAGTCCTTCAGTCAGGAACTGCTGTATCAAACGCCGTTTGCCGGCACCGAGAGCGATTCGAATGCTAATCTCTCGACGACGCACTGTGGCCCGCGCGAGTAGTAAGTTGGCGACATTGGTACAGGCGATTAACAAAACAAAGCCAACTGCTACCATCAACATCAGCAACGTCGAGCGAACACCCGAGACAAACAAATCCTCGATTTGTAATAGTCGGATGCCGCGTCCGTTTTTGTATTGTTGCTCGAGTCGCGCGGCAATGCTGTCCATTTGCTCTCGTGCTTGCGCAAGTGTCACGCTGGGTTTCAGTCTACCGATGACAAAATACTTATGATCGCCGCGTTCGAGTCGCTCTTTGTCAGTAAATACGAGCGGCGACCACATCTGTACCGTTCGATAGAGCGCTGAGATTTCACGAGGCATGACACCGATTACTGTGTACTGCTCTCCGTTCAGAGGGATGCTGCGGTTGATGATTCCTCGATCGCCACCGAAATTGCGCTGCCAGAGCTCGTCACTTAGAACGACCACTCGATCGCGTCCGGCTACGTCTTCACCTGGAAGAAATGTTCTGCCGATTTCGGGCTTCATACCAAGGACATCGAAATAATTCGCATTCACTCGGAGAGCAGGTATGCGCTGCGGTGTTTCACTTCCCTGAAGATTGAAGCTCGTAAACGAATATCCTGCGATACCTTCAAAGACGCTGTTTTGATTTTTCCAATCCTCGAGGGTCGGGACTGAGACTGTGCCGTAGC
This sequence comes from Pyrinomonadaceae bacterium, assembly GCA_036522415.1. Taxonomy (GTDB): domain Bacteria; phylum Acidobacteriota; class Blastocatellia; order Pyrinomonadales; family Pyrinomonadaceae; genus PSRF01. Next base: position 60,518 of record DATDFV010000158.1, read on the forward strand.
CGTCTGGCTTGAATGTTTCGGCGAGATTGACGAGTTGTTGTGACTCAGGAAAGGGAAAGGGTTTTAGCAAAACTGCGTTCACGGCAGAAAAAATAGCAGTGTTCGCGCCTATACCCAGCGCCAGAGTCAATGCCGCGATCAGCGTGAACCCAGAACGCTTTAACATCATCCGGATTGCGTAACGAAGATCTTGAAGTAGGTTTTGCATTGGGGCTGCTGTCCTAACGCGTTCTACGCTTTCTCTGCGTTCTGCGTCTCTGCGGTTTGGATCGGTAATGATGTTTGCCTACCGCAGAGACGCAGAGAACGCAGAGAAAGCGCAGAGTCGGAAAAGGCAATGCCTCACTTCACCTTCATCACCACAAATGTCAAATCATCGTAGAGTGCTACGCCACTGCACCATTCCTTAACTCGTCGCACAACTTCATCTCGAATCTGGTCAACAGACAACTGAGCGATCGACTGTAGCGTTTCCATAATGCGGCTTGCCCCGAATTCTTCGCCGTCCTTATTTAGTGCTTCCGTCAAACCATCGGTATACAGAAACAGCAAATCGTCTGATTCCATCTGAACTGTTTCCTGTTCGTATCTGGCATGTTCAAAAGCACCGGCCACGAGACCACCTGACGTTAGTTCGCGAAACTTATTTTTTTCGTTCGCGCGAAGATAGAGTGGCGGATTATGACCAGCGTTGACGTAGGTTAAGAGTTGGGTGGATTGATCGAACGTCGCGTAGAAGAAAGTAACGTAGTGTTCGCCGGCAGTTGAGTTGAACAAGAGCCGGTTGAGTTTGGAAACGATTGAAGACAACTCAGGGTTTGAATTTCCATTCGAGCCATTTCTTGCCGTCAAACTTCTCAAGGTTGCCTGAACGGTAGACATAAGTAAGGCAGCGGGCATTCCTTTTCCAGCCACGTCCGCGATTGCGAGGCCGAGTTGTCGATTATCGAAATTGATGAAGTCGTAGTAGTCGCCGCCAACGCCACGGGCCGGTTCGCAAAAACCAGCGATCTCCATGGCGACACCTACAGGAGGACTTGAAGGTAATAATCGCTGTTGCACTTCGGCGGCGAGTGCCAATTCTCGGCGCATTCTTTCCTGCGCGACCATGCGCTCGGTCAGCCGTGCGTTATCAATTACCAGGGCGAGTTGCGCCGCGATCGACATCAGCAATTCTCGGTCTGCGCCGGAATATTGAAATCCGCCTCGCCTTGGCCCAAAAGACAGAATTCCTACGAGCTCGTTTTTCTGTCGAATCTGCACAAGGATTCTGGCCTTGATTGTTCGCAACGTATCGTGTTCACCGGCGCGTTCTTCACGGATTGAAGGTAGGACTGAGTTCAGTGCCTGTGACCACGTTTCAATTTCACGCTGCTCAATTACCAATGGTGTAGACAGATTGTTCAGGCGTCTGACAACGAATGCCCGCGGGCTGAGCTTCAATTGTTTTAGGACCGCGCTTGTTTCCGCAGGCCGACCCTTTGTTGAGAGGACACGCAGGTTGAAGTTGCCGGTGCCTTCGTCGCGCACAAAGATTGCGGCGTTACTTGCCTCCAGAGCATCTCTGATTCGTTCAGCGAGTTGTTGATACAACTGGTCAATTGTGCTGACTTGTTGGCTTCCCTGGCTCAGGTCGAAGAAGATCTTGCGTTCATCATAAGGTACCGGTTCGTAGTATCGTTCGATGCGCGGCAACAGAACCTTACGTGCGAGCCAATGGATTAGGACAAAGGCTGCGGTTAGAACCAGCGAGACAACCAAATCTGATCGGCGGCCGAAGCTGTCGATGTATCGCAAACGACTTCCAGTGAACGCGATCACGTACACTAGTACAAAGAGCCCAATCTCTGTTGAGTAGTACACACGTCTGACGGACAGATGGCTCTTTGACTGTCGCCATAGTCTGCGTGCGGCCTTTGGGGTGGGCATGTTGATACGAGGGAGCACTCTCATAAACGCAGAATTTGAATGGGGAGAGCCTGAATCGAATCTATGCATTTAGCTTTCATAATGAAGGACACCGCAGGGAGCAGTTATCTGGCAGGTTTGTGGTACGACGTGCTGGGACCGCAGGCGTCCCCGCCTGCCCCCGACCAACGAAACGCAAGCTCCTTGCATGAAGCGGCGCTATTGTCTTCACCGAACCTTTCTGCAACGAGCTTGGTTCCGTTGGTCGGGGGGCAGGCGAGGACGCCTGTGATCCCAGGATTTACCCGCCTCGTTTGAAGTACTGTACTGCTCGTTCATGCTTTTCGGCCGCTTCGCGTGAATCGAAAGTTCCGAGATTTCGACGCTTACCCGTTTTCGGATCTTTCTTACGGGAATAGAGTCTATATTTACCTGACTTAAGTCTCCTAATCATGCTCACCTCCTTGAATTAATCAATGAATATATTCAAGGTTGGAAGGGAAGGGACACGATCCGTTCAACCAAATGTCACGATTGTCTATACGATGGTTTTGGTCTTCGGTCTTTGGTTGGAAGCAGTCAGTACCACCTCGCGGTAGCGGGTGGGTACGGAGTCTGTGTTGTCGATTGGTCTTGAGACTGCGTACCCACCCGCTACCGCGAGGTGGTACTGCTTCCAACCAAAGACCGAAGACCAACTTTGCATCCGCACGGCCGATGTTGCAAGATACGATCATCCAAGCATGAATAACGTTCTGCCCGCCGAAATCATCAGCTGCATAAGACGCTCGCTCGAAGAAGACATCGGAAATGGTGATGCGACTACGAATAGCATTGTCCCCATGAGTGCAACGCTGAAGGGAAATATTGTCGCCAAGCAGAAGGGCGTAGTTGCTGGACTTGAAATCGCCAAAGCAGTTTTTCTCGAGCTCAATGAAGGCGTGATTTTCAAACAGCTGGTAAGCGACGGTTCAGAGGTCGAAAACAAAACAGTAACCGCCAGTGTCGAAGGCTCAGCGCGAGCATTACTAACCGGCGAACGAACTGCCTTGAACTTCCTCGGTCGCATGTCGGGAATTGCTACCTTGACGAGACAATTCGTCAACGCAGTCTCCGGCACTGATGCGCAGATACTGGACACACGAAAAACGGCACCTGGTTTGAGAACGCTGGATAAGAAAGCCGTGCAACTTGGAGGCGGACGAAATCATCGCGTTGGGTTGTTCGACATGATCTTAATAAAGGACAACCACATCGATTTTGCTGGTTCGATCACCGCTGCTGTCGAACGAGCACGTGCCGCAGCAACTGATCTCGAGATAGAAGTAGAAACTCGCAGTCTCGAAGATGTAAAGGAGGCGCTGAGCCTCGGGGTGGAAAGAATTCTGCTCGACAACATGCCGCTGGAAACAATGAGAAGCGCAGTTGCGCTGGCAAGGGGTCGAGCCAAATTAGAGGCATCAGGCAATATCAACCTCGAAAATGTAGCGGACGTCGCGCGCGCGGGCGTTGAATACATCTCGGTTGGCGCGCTGACGCATTCCCCCAAAGTATTTGATGTCAGCCTGGAATGGACGGAAAACGTCTCGCCGGAAAGCGGCACCTAACATTTGGAGTGCGACGGCCTGCCGTCGCTTTGTTACAGCTATCGAATCGACAATGACTACTGCGACCACAACTGAAGCAATCTACGACAAGCTAAGCGGGCTCTTATCGACTACCGTGCCTGACTTTGAACTGCGACTCAAAGCTGAACTCGCGAGCGAGATCAATCGCCTTAAGGTTGAAAAAAACGCAGTCATTCTTGGGCACAACTATATGGAGCCGGCGCTGTTCTACTCGATTCCGGACTATGTAGGCGATTCACTCGAACTCAGCCGCAAAGCCGCGCAAAGTAATCGAGACATCATCGTCTTTTGCGGTGTGAAGTTTATGGCTGAGACAGCAAAGATACTGAATCCGACCCGAAAGGTTCTGGTTCCTTCTGAAAAGGCGGGCTGTTCACTTGCGGCGAGTATTACAGCAGAGGATGTGCGAGAGTTGAAAGCTCAATTCCCTGGAGTGCCAGTGGTTACCTACATTAATACTTACGCGGATGTTAAAGCTGAATCAGATATCTGTTGCACGTCAGGCAATGCGGTTGCAGTAGTGAACTCACTAAACACTGACAAGGTAATCTTTATCCCGGACGAATATCTCGCCGCCAATGTCGCGCGCGAAACGGGTAAGCAGATCATCTATCCAACGAAGGACCCAAAGCAGCGATTCAGAAACGATCTCAATTACCAGATGATTGGCTGGCCTGGGCGATGCGAGGTTCACGAGAAGTTTACGGTTGAAGATATTGCGAATGTCAGAAAACAGTTTCCGGATGTTGTAATTCTCGCGCATCCCGAGTGTAGTCCGGAAGTGGTTGCCGCTTCTGATTTTTCAGGAAGTACTACCGCGATGATCAAGTTCGTTGAAAAGACCAACGCGCCGCATTATTTGATGCTGACTGAGTGTTCAATGGGAGACAACGTGGCTGCGGCTAATCCTGACAAGGAGATGCTGAGGCTTTGCAGTATTCGCTGTCCGCACATGAATCAGATCACTCTTGAGGACACTCTTGAAGCACTTCGAAAAGAGCAGTTTGAGGTCGTAATCGATGAAGACATTCGCCGCCGTGCGTACACAGCGGTTGAGCGGATGCTGCATATTGGCTAACAAATTGCCGATTTCCGATTGCCAATTGCCCATTTGGTCTTTGGCTTTTGGCCTTTGGTCTTCGAAATTGAGGCCACTCTCTAGCAGAAGGCCCAAAGCCAAAGACCAAATGGGCAATTGGCAATCGGAAATCGACAATGACTGACGTCTTAATCATAGGCTGTGGAATTGCTGGTGCCACGGCTGCATTACGTCTTGCCCGTGATCCAAAACGCCGCATCACAGTCATAACCCGCGCTCCTGAAGCACGCGAATCCAACACGCGTTACGCTCAAGGCGGCATTATCGGTCGTGGCCCCGACGATAGTGCTGAGCTGCTTTACAACGACATCATTGCTGCTGGCGCCGGAGTCACTTCTCCAACTGCGGCTCGAATTCTTGCAGACGAGGGGCCGCCTCTGCTCAATGAAGTGCTTGAGAGGACCGCGGGCGTCATCTTTGATCACGAACCCTCAGGCGAACCTGTCTGGGGACAAGAAGCTGCACATTCGCGACGTCGCATTCTGCACGTTGGCGATCTCACGGGAATGGCAATAGCCGAGCGACTGATCTCGACGCTTCGCAATTACGACAACATAAGTATCCAAACAGACGCAACAGCAGTCGACCTCATAACATTTCCACATCACTCGCGCGACCCACTAGATAACTACAGACCAATTTCCTGTCATGGTGCGTACGTATTTAATCGTTCGCAGAAGACCGTACACCGGTATCTTTCCAAGATGACGGTCCTGGCGACCGGAGGCTTGGGTCGCATCTACCGAAACACGACAAATCCAGTCGGTGCCCGAGGTGATGGTCTCGCAATGGCCCATCGCGCGGGAGCGCGGATCGCGAACGCAGAGTACATTCAGTTTCATCCCACCGCATTAGCAGCGCCTGGAGCTGAAGGTCTTTTGATTAGTGAAGCGGTAAGAGGTGAAGGCGGCATCTTATTGACGCCCGATCTGAAACCATTCATGCACAAGTATTCACCCGAGTGGAAAGACCTGGCTCCCAGGGACATTGTCGCGCGCGCGATTCATCATGAAATGGAGATGAATGGTTATTCGTATGTCTTGCTGGATCTTGCTTCGCACATGGAAGCCGAGAAGATCAAAGCGCGATTTCCATTCATCTACAATGAGTGCTTGAAGGTTGGACTAGACATTTCGCGAGAGCCGGTACCGGTTGTGCCGGCGGCTCATTACTTTTGCGGAGGAGTTTTGGTAGATGAGTGGAGCCGTTCCAACATTCAAAATCTGTACGCCGTTGGGGAAATCAGTTGCACCGGCGTCCATGGCGCTAATCGTCTGGCGTCAACATCATTGTTGGAAGGACTGGTTTGGGGAAACAGGGCGGCGATGGAGATCGAACGCACTCTGGATTTCGCCGGGCTGCAACCGGAATTTAACGACATTCCGCCGTGGGACGAGAGCAATCTTAGTGCAGAGCCTGATCCTGCGTTGATTCAAGGCGACATGCAAACAATTCAGAACATCATGTGGCACTACGTGGGACTGGTCAGAAGCGGCGACCGTTTGTCGAGAGCGATACGTGAACTGCGTCATTTGTGGAACGAGATTGAAACGTTTTATCGAACGACGAAGTTGTCAGATGGTTTGATTGGTTTACGCAATGCCGTTGAAGTAGCGCTGATCGTAGCGCAGGCAGCTCAACACAATCGCCAGAGTCGAGGATGCCATTACAGGCAGGATGCGGTTGAGTGGGAAGGTGACCGGTTGATTTGAACCAGCCATTTATCATTTTTCATTTGACATTTTTCAGTTGGTCATTGAGCTGCATTAGGTCCTATAAGTCCTATAAGTCCTATAGGTCCTCTTCCAGGTCGGACATTAGCAATTCCAGAAGATCTGTTCGGACAGTGAACCCGTGACGTTCATAGAGTGAGCGGCTTCGTTCACTAGGCCACAGAATTACGGCGTGAACCGGTTTCTGTTTACAGAAAGAAATAGCCTCATCCACCAGCCTCGATCCAATGCCTTGACCACGCATAGCTTCGTCAACGAATACATTAGTTATGTAGCCGTGGAATTCTGGTTCCGACGTTGGATTCGGAATTTTCTCAATAAGCTGTAACCACAACGCGCCGACGATTTTTTGACCTTCCTCAACGACCCAACACCGCCAGTTTGTTTGTTGTAAGTGTTCCCTCATCCATTCTTCGCAACGACTAAGGAAGTCGCTATCGTTCTCAACATCGCTTCCAGTTGTGGAACGGAACTGATAACGAAGCTTCGCCAGGGCGGGCGCGTCATCCGGATTGGCGGTTCTAATATTGACCATGCGCTGAGATTTCTCGAAGTAGTATGTCTCGCGTAAACTAACTGCGTTATAAACCGATGTCCAACAAAAGACCAACGATTGTAGCTGTCAGTGGATTTTCCTCGAACGTCGGTAAGACGACTCTGGTGTGCGATCTACTGAAGGCATTGCCCGAATGGGAAGCGATAAAGCTTTCACGCGGGCACTATCGTTCATGTGGCAAAGATCCGGAGGCATGCTGCGTTAGCGATCTGCTTCGCGAAGAAGCGGTCGTGCGTTCAGGTCGGGCAGCGAATTATGCAGTCGGTAAGGATACGGGACGGTTTTGGGATGCTGGAGCTACAAACGTTCATTGGGTGATCGTGGATGATCATCAAGTGGAACAGGGAGTGAATGAAGCCCTTAGTCGTGTTGAATCGAGAGGCGTGATCATTGAAGGCAACAGCTTTCTCGAATACATCGATCCCGATTTTGCGATTATGTGTGCGCGGGCTGAGGGAGGAACAATAAAATCGTCTGCGCGCGCAACGATTTCGAAGTGCAATGCGCTTTTCCTATCTTCTTTGAATAATGGTCACGAAGATCCGCGACGGCAGTTCGTGGAGTGGCAGGCAAGATCAAGCGTAGCGATCAGTCTAGAACACCTGCCGTTACTCACAATCGCGGAGTTTTCAAACCTGGTGCAGGAGATCCAGCGGTTGTCGGATTCGCTTTAGCCAAACAAATTCTTCTCTGCGTCTCTGCGTTCTCTGCGCCTCTGTGTTGAAAATAAACCTCGCGGTTGGTCAAGCCCAGTCTCAACACAGAGGCGCAGAGAACGCAAAGACGCAGAGAAGAATTTGTTTAGCTAAGCGAATCCGACAAAACAAAGCCGGAGCGATCGCAATCACTCCGGCTTTTTCATCAGCTTATTATTCGTTTAGCTTACACGAACACGACTAATCAAGTTCGTTTGCACCATACCATTTGGCAGGTAACGGATTAGATACGTTTCGCGGTAAGTATTCCAACCTCTCCGGACGTAACGCGTCTGTGTGTACGTTTGACCGTAGCCATTTCGGTAATCGCGGTTACGATACCGCCAATCCCGGTCACGATATCTACGTTGTCGTCCTATCTGTACACGAATCTGGGGAGAGGTTGCTGCATTGGCATTAGCAACAGTCGTCGAGGCTTCCGGAACTGCTAACAGTAATGAGGCTGACGTCAGAATCAATGCCAATAGTTTTTTCATGGTTTTCCTCCTTTTGATAACCGCTGAATTAACTTGCAATCAGCTCACCGCAAAAGGATGGAAGAGGAGTTTTAAAGGATTCCGTAAGAATCGGGGAAGAGATGTGAAGAAAATGTGAAGGTCTCCTTTGAATAGGACCTATAGGACTAATAGACTTATTACGAACCGTCAAGATCACGGCATAGTTTTCTCCGTTTCGCGAATCAGTTCTGCAAAACGAGAATCAGAGCGTAGATTTGTCAAATGCGGATCAACCCTGACAAATGTGAAACCTACTGCATGTTCTCGCTCGGCTTGTAGCAACCATTTGAATGCCTGATCTCGTTCGCCTAACAGACAGTAGATGATGGCAATCTCGTACGCCGTTACCCAGCTCTCGTTCCGCTTCCCAACCAACTCCTCGACAATTGTTTTGGCCTCATCGACTTTTCCAATTGCCGCCAGGACATGAGCTCGTTTAGCGCGCGTTGTTGGTGTATCACCTGCAAACGAACGTTCTTGTTCGAACGCGGCAAGCGCCTCGGCGTGCATTCCTTTGCGTTCGAATGCCCAACGCAAAACGGTGTGGGCTGCTACTGAACCAGGATCCAGTTCGAGAGCTTTACGACATTGCGTGATTGCTTCATCAAACTTGCCACCAAGAAACAGAACATTGGCCACAGCTGTAGCGATAACCGGAGACTGCGGCGAGATCTGCCGAGCCTTTTCAATTTCGGAGTAGGCCTCATCATGGCGACCCATTGCCGACAGACTGTACGCGTACCAGCGGTGCGCAACCTGATTACTTGGTTTCAGCAGAATTGCTGTTCGTAACTCTCGCTCTGCATCAGGCCAGTCACGATCGAAGTGAAGTCTTACAAATCCCAAAGAGGCGTGTGCTTCTGCGAGCGTCGGATCAGAATCAACCGCACGTGTCGCTGCTTGCTTGGCTTTTTCCCAGGCGCCTTCGGGAGGTGGTTCAACGAACCAATTGAGCAACGCATAACAATCGGCCAACTCTGCATGAGCAATCGCAAACTGTGGATCCAACTCAACTGCACGCTCCAGACGTTCGATAGCTTGTCGCAGGCCTTCGGCTGTTCGTCGAGTTGAATAGTACCGACCCGCAGTGTAGAGCTGTCGTGCTTCCTCGTTCTCACCTGATTGGGTGTCCTGGGCTGGAGTGAACACTGGTGACGTGACGGAAGCATGGGTAATTGGTTGGTATCGCTTCACATTTGCCACTCCTCTAAGTGGCTTTCGATGAACTACTGGATTCCGCGTTGCTTGCAACAACTCCTCAAAAGCCGGATCGCCGCGCAACGGATCAAGTTGAGGTTCAACACCCAACCAGACGAGCCATGCTTCTTTAATTGCAGCGGCTTTCCGTAGTTGTTCAAGCGCTTCTTTTCGATTTCCCAAATGGAGATGAATCAACGCCAGGTGATACGGTGACACGTAGCTGTCCGACGACATGGCCTCCAGACGTTTCAGAGTAGCGTAGGCATCTTTTCGTCGACCTGCTGCCGCGTACGCGCCACCCAGAGCCGCTACAAACATCTGACCTCCGCTCGAGAAGCGCAAAGCCTTCTCTGCGTTGACTACTGCCTCATCAACACTGCCCGTATGCCGGAGTGTCCAGGAATAAGTAACCAGCCCGTATGAAAATTCGGGAACAGTTTCGAGCATGCTTCGATATGTGGCTAGAGATTCGCTGAAGCGACGCATTTGGTAATAACACCAACCCAAAGCTTGCATGATGCTTGGCGAAAGTGGATCAAGCCTGCGTGCCTGCAGCATTTGCTCGAGCGCTTCGTCAAATCGGCCTTCCATCAATAGATGAAATCCGTACCAATGATGAGCGGTGGCGTAGTTGGGATTGATGTCTATTGCTCGTCGATGTTGTGCTTCGGCAACCGCCCAGTCGAAGTCGTGGCAAACTATCGCAAAGCCGAGCGCCGAATAAGCCTCAGCTGATGTTGAATCAAGTTCCACTGCTTTGCTTGCGGCTTGCTTAGCGGCTGCAGAACACTCATCGAAGGGCTTGATGCCAAATACACCGAGCCAATTGTAGTAGTCCGCAATACCGGTGTAGGCCAGTGCGTAGTGAGGATCAACATCGATTGCACGCTTGTAGCATTCGAGGGCTTTCGCAAAGCCAGCCTCGGTGTATGAGTTCCAGTGATAACGTCCTCGCAGATATTGCTCAAACGCTTCTGAGTTGTCAGTACCCCGTTTGGAAAGTTGTTTTTGTTCATCGCGCGTCAACTGCGGGAGAAGCGCGGTTGCTATGCGCTCGGAGATCGAGTCTTCGATTTGAAGGACGTCAGTCGAGTCTTCATCAAAGTGCTCGGCCCAGCGAGTTACGCCTTCGGTCACACTAAGCAATTGTGCTGTGACGCGAATGCGATTGCCGACACGTCTCAAAGTTCCATCGACCACATAATCGATTCCTAAATCGCGCCCGGCAACCAAAGGATCCACTGCCGATGCGTGATAGCGAAGAACACTGCTTGTCGGTCTCACTACGAGCCGGTGGACATTGCTGAGTCGGGTAATGATTGCGTCAGTTAATCCGATTCCAAGATATTCGTCGCCGGTGTTCTCGCCAGCATGGCTCAGTACGCGCAACGGAAGAACAGCGATTGACTGTTGATCTGGGCCAAGTTGAGTGGCGATAGCCGGCAATGCTGCCAGCCGATGATCCAGTTTCCTTAACAGATCGTTGAATCTGGGGTGACCATGCAGCGGATCGAGTTCCGGATCTACCGCGAGCCAGAGGAGCTTTGCGTCGGTGAATGCGTATGCTTGTTCCAACAGATCAAGCGTGGGCTCGATTCGTCCAAGCGCCGCATTAACTAACGCGAGGTGATAAGGAGAGACGTAGCGACGATTTGCTAACTGCTCCATCTCCTTCAAAACTTCTTCCGCACTCTTCGCATCGCCAGCCGCCGCAAAAGCAGCTCCCAGTCGACCCAGGGTATGCGAAGCTTTACCCATGAGGTCGACAGTTCTTTGTGCAGCATCAATTGCTTCCTGATGGCGCCCCAAGGCGCTGCAAGCGAAACTCAAACCATAAAGCATCATTAAGTTGTAGGGTTCGCTATCAAGCGTTGTCTTCGCGAATCGATACGCTTCATCAAAACGCCGAGCATGATACGAACACCAAACAACACTGAACCTCGAGATAATGGCCATGGGATCAAGATCCCGTGCTGTGTGTGCTTCACGAAGTGATTCGCTGAAGCGGCCTTCCATCGCCAGTTGCAGCGCATACCAGATGCGAGCTGGAGGATAGTTGGGATCAAGCTCGATTGCTCGAACCAGCTCGTGTTCCGCACTGGCCCAGGCGAAGTCGCGACAAAGAATCGCCTGTCCCAAAGCGGCATGACCTTCAGCTAAAGTTGGATCATGTTCGACGGCGGTAGATGCTGCTTCATATGCCGCGGCCGCACATTCAGCAAACGGCATCACGCTGAATACGCCAAGCCAGTTGTGATAACCAGCAACTCCGGCATGAGCAAGTGCATAGTTTGGATCCAGAGCAATTGCCTGTTGATAACAGACAATCGCTTTGGCGAAGCCATCTTCCGTAAAAGTGTTCCAGTAAAACCGTCCACGCAGATAGGCCTCGTGTGCTTGCGGGTTATCGGTGCCCCGTTTCGCCAGACGCAGACGTTCATCTACGGTCAGGTGAGGAACGATCGCTTCAGCGACGTGCGCTGAAATCGTGTCTTCAAGATTCAGGACATCGGTGAACTGTTCGTCAAACTGTCCGGCCCAGGCTGTCGTTTCGTCTTTAACATTAAGCAGTTGAATCGTGATGCGAATCCGTTCTAACGATCGCCGGATTCGTCCATCAAGAACGTACGTCACCCCGAGTTCACGGCCTGCGCGAAGCGGATCAGCATCACCACGGTAACGAAGGACACTGCTGGTGGGTCGCACCGCAAAGTTGCGGACGGAACTCAAACGAGTGATAAGAGCATCTGCAAGTCCAGTCCCAAGGTAATCGGGCCCGGAGTCACCTTGAGTTATGTCGAGCAACTTCAGCGGCAACACAGCCAATGAGTTTTCATTTGAGACCGGCTCATGCTTCACGCCCAATGTTACACGCGGCGGATCCGGCAGATCTGAGACTGGCCGACCTTCGAGGAATCGCGTGATGTCGTCGCGCAGATCGGCTGCGGTTTGATAGCGCCATTCCGGTTCTTTGCGCAGCGCTTGCATCACCATGCTGTCGAGGTCACCAGACAAAGTTCGACGAAGAGTTTCCAGTGTCGTGCTTCGCGTTGCGTAGATCCGTTTCAGTGTTGTTGCTTCGTCGCCCGAATACAAACTTGGCAACATGTCCTCGGCTCTCGTAATGATGATGCTTGGCGGAGCAGGGGACTCTTCGCAAATGACGCGCGCGATTTCATGTGGCGCACGATTGACGAGCCGATATGGACGGTGCCCAGTCAATAATTCGTAAAGCAGAACACCGAGCGAATACACGTCAGTGGTTGGATTCGTCGGAGCGCCCTGCACTTGTTCCGGTGACGCGTATTCGGGTGTCATCAAACGCATCGCCGTGGCTGTTGGATCGTGAGTAATGTCGGCCGCGAGATCCGGATTCAACAGTTTTGCAATACCAAAATCAAGAAGCTTTGGAACTCCTTCAGAGGTTACCAACACGTTTGACGGCTTAATGTCGCGGTGGACTACCTGCTTTTGATGCGCGTAATGAACGGCGTCGCAAATCGATCGAAAGAGTTTTAAGCGTTCGGTGATTGTTAGTTGATTGGTATCACAATAGGAATACAGCGGTTGGCCTTCAATGTATTCCATTACGAAGTACGGAAGTCCGTCTTCTGTCGTTCCGCCATCAAGTAGTCCGGCGATGTGTGCGTGATCGAGAGCTGCCAGAATCTGTCGTTCTTTGCGGAACCGGCGCAGAATGAAGTCGGTATCCATTCCGCGCTTCACCAGTTTTATTGCCGCTCGTTTGTGAAACTCATTGTCAGCGCGTGAGGCTTCATAAACGGCACCCATTCCACCTCGACCGATTTCTCGTTCGATGCGGTACGCACCAAGCCGCCTGCCGATCATCGGATCGGTTTCTTCAACAAACGACTCGAGCATTCCCAATTCGGTATTGGCGTATAAGGGCTGGTCCAGTAATTCGCCGGCGCTGTCGTGTTGTCTTAACAACAGTTGAACATCGCGGCGCAGTGATTCATCTTCGCCGCAGGCCACAACGACAAACTGGTTGCGTTCATCGGGCGAACAGTCCAATGCTTCCTGAAATATCTCTTCGACTTGTCGCCAGCGTTCGGGGGTCATTTTTAAAGCTGAGGTGATGTTGCCGGGTTTGCCGGGATTTAAGATTTCAAATTCCAGATTTAAGATTTTGACCCATCTAACTCAATCTGAAATCCTAAACCTGAAAGCTTAAATCCTTTGGTAACGTACAATTCGTAAGGATGAAAAAGATGATTCCAGCGTTGCGCAATCAACTACTTCTTTTGCATTTCACCATGGAGCCAGGCCTTTGCAAAACGCCAATGACGTTTGATCGTCGTGGGGGTTACGCCGAGAACGTCTGCGGTTTCTTCGATTGAGAGACCGCCAAAGTAGCGGAGTTCGACCATGCGTGCCTTTTGTTGATCAAATTCAGCAAGTGCTCGAAGTGCGTCGTCGAGCGCAATCAATTCGGAACTGCGTTCGACCGCCCGGTCAATGTTTTCATCCAGGGAGAGCTTCTGAAAATCCTGCCCACGCTTCTCGGCGTTGTGCTTGCGCGCGTGATCCACAAGAAGACGGCGCATGATCTGTGCGGCAACGCCAAAGAAGTGAGCCCGGTTTTGCCAGTTCACCCTCGTCTGATCAACGAGGCGCAAGTAGGCTTCGTGAACCAGAGCGGTCGGTTGCAGAGTGTGATCTGGACGTTCGCGCCGGAGGTAATTCGCGGCAAGCTTTCGCAGTTCATCGTAGATGACGGGTAATAAAAGATCAACCGCACCGCGATCGCCTTTTGATAGTTCAATGAGTAACCGAGTAACGTTCTCGGCATGATTCTCACTCAATGGGGGCTTATCTCCTTTTCCAGCTGGATTGTAACCGGAGAAAGTCACGTTTTGATGAACGAAATCAGTATAAGCCAGTTTGAAGAGATTTCCGATTTCTGACTGCCGATTGCCGATTTGGCCAACTGTCCGACGAACTTTAGTTTGTCGCTCGTGGTTGACGAGCCGCGCATAGATTTAGAGGACGTGTCGGTTATGCACGACAAACTAAAGTTCGTCGACATTTGGCCAAATCGGCAATTGGCAATCGAAAATCGCCAATGTCCTGGCCCTCTGCAGTCCAACTTTGCGCGTTATGCTTATGAAGGCGATTTTTGGGCACTGATTCGAAAGAGGTGAGCGTTATGCAGGCAGCAGAACTAACCATTGTGAGCCGCACCCGTCCGGTAAATAGGTCGTCAATGGGTACAAAAATTGGCAACTGGGTGGCGCGGGTATTTGGTTGTTGGCATTCGGACATGAGTCGACCGTTTTCGCACCATGGCCAGGCCTACCGGGTTTGTCTGAACTGCGGAGCGCAGCGTCAGTTCAATCTAGGAAACTGGCAGATGAAGGGAAGTCTTTATTACGAACGTGCGAATACCAGCAGGCTTTATCCAACTAACGATTTTGCAGCCGTAAAAAAAGCCGCCTAATTATACATTGTTAATAAGCATACAAAGCAGCAGGCGTTCTGCACGCCTGCTGCTTTGCTTTTTAGGGCTCTGAGTTTGTCATTCAGCATACTTTGCACAATAGCCAATTCCCCAAGCGGCAGAAGCTTTGAAAATAATCAGAGACCTCGGTCCTGGGAGCGCAGGCGTCCGCCGGCGTCGAACGTAGCCAAGGGAGTTACCTCAACGACCTTGCTTAGCAAACACTTGCGCACCTGATCAGGGTAGCGCGCGACGCGGGCAGGCGGGGACGCCTGCGCTCCCAGGACCGAGGTCTCTGATTATTTTCAAAGCCTCAGCAGTTTACGAATTGTTAAGGTCCTTTTCTAAACAACTGACCCCACCTGAATTGGAGAACTCGTTTAGTCGTGTGTTCGTAGAAGGAACTTGAATGGTCGTGTTCCACCAAAATGCATAACCCCAGCTTACATCTGCGCCGCGCTCATGCTGGTGATGAAATAGCAATCAGCTCTGTACTGCTGGAAGCTTTTCGCTTGTACTTGCCTCAATACACACCAGCGGGATTTGCGGCAACCACACCATCTCCGTCTGAAGTTCAGCGACGGATGGAAGAAGGTCCGGTTTGGTTGGCAATGATTGAATCAGACATTGTGGGCACCGTTTCGGTGGTCTTGCGTGGTGAGCGCGCGCTTTATATCCGCGGAATGGCAGTGTTGCCGCAAGCGCGAGGTCAAGGAATCGGAAACTTGTTGTTTGAATTGATCTACGAGTACGCAAAGGAACATGGCTGCACGAAATTAGTGTTGAGCACGACACCGTTTCTCGATCGTGCAATCCGCCTTTATGAGAAGTTGGGATTTGTTCGGACCGGTGAAGGGCCACATGATTTGCACGGGACGCCATTGTTTACAATGGAGAAATCAATCGACTAGAACTCACATTGTAAATGAATCTAAAATTGCGAAGCTTTGCAAAATCCCGAGATGCCAGATCGTTAAAGTCCTCTCTACAAGAGTTACGGTTAAGTCTACGCGAACCCCGCCGCTTCATCGAACAGAAGTCACATCCCTAACACACGAACGCTCTTCTGTCGGAGCGCGGCCGTCCTCGGCCGCCCCCGTCGAACAGAAGTCACATCCCTTAACACATAAACGCTTTTCTGTTGGAGACGGCCCTCCTCGGCCGTCCCCGTCGAATAGATCCAAGGCAAATTGAACAGCAGCCCCAAACCCACAATTCTTCAATAACTGAGCGGAAGCTACTGATGACTTCTATTCGACGGGGGCGGCCGAGGACGGCCGCGCTCCGACAGAAGAGCGTTCGTGTGTTAGGGGATGTGGCCTCTGTTCGACGGGGGCGGCCGATGATTCGGAACGCTTTCGGATTAATTCACAAACTCCCGCTTTGGTTCGATCACGTATGGCTGCTTATCAGCGGGCTTCTTCTCACTAGTCTCTTCACCTGCCGTCTTCTTTCCCGTGTAGATATAACTGTCCCGCGACTTCACGACCATCTCGGCGTCATTTACACGTACTTTGATAGCGCGTCGCTGACCAGTGTTTCCTGCGGCACGCGGGTAGTAACCGAGGCTGTATTGTCTGGATAGTTCGTCAGCAATCCAGCTGAATGCCTGGCCTATCCCAAACATAGAGTCGCCGCTATAAAACCTTCCACCCGTAGCATTGGAGAGTGCGTGAAGATAATCCACCGCACGTTTGTAATCTCCAGGACGTGTTCCCAACACACCTCCACCGCCGGGTCCGGGCAATGGTAGGCCAAAAATCGTTCCGCGACTTCTGGGTATCCCCTGTGTAAAGATAGTGTTCTGTCCTGACGTGTCGTAATCAACACAATAGATCGGAGCCTCCGATTCTTCTGCCTCTCGCAGAGTGCTGTTGTAAGAAGCGTGATGACTCGTGGTGTCCACTCCATCCGTGAACAATACAACAGCTTTGCGACCAGTTATCGTTCTCAGATGTTGGGTGAAGACCGAATCGACTGCATCGTAAAGGCGTGTACCACCACCGGTTCGGCTGCGACGAATCGCTTTGGTAATCGCTTCACGGTCGCTGGTCGGCTTCGTCAAAACCGTGATCCGATCGTCGAATGAGATGACCATCACACTGTCTTCAGGTTTTAATTTGTCTACAAAACCAATGGCGGCATTGTGGATGTCTTCCAGGCGGAACTGTGTCGAGCCGCTTGTATCGATCAAGAGCACAACGGTGATTGGCTGATCAGTTGTAGCAAAGTAGGAGATCTTCTGTTCGACGCCATCTTCAAAGATGTGAAAGTCGTCCTTCTGAAGCAGCGGAACATATTTCCCATATCGATCCACCACGGTTACGGGCACAGTGACGAGTGAAGTGTCAAAGCGAATCACGTCGCCTTCGATCGTTTCTCCCTCTGGGAAGATCTTCGATTCGTTGACCCCGCTGTCTGAATTCTCTGAGGTTGTTTTCGCTGCAGGCTTAGATTTGGAATCCTGAGTTCCTTTACGTCCGGACTGACCTCTTAATTGACCGACGGAGAAAAACAAAAAGAGCAGGAGTAATAGTGAAAGCTTTTTCATTGCCTTATTTACGCTATTGACGTTGACTTAAGGATTGGGAAGACAACTGATTGACTAACGCATGGATGCCCGTGCAGTTTGAAAGGTTTATTTGTGAAGGCGAACTTTGCATTTCCTTAACGTTGGGGTCAGTGGTCAGTGGTCAAGAGAATAGGACTTATTTGACCTATGGGAACTATTACCACTGACCCCTAAACGCCGAGAGGATGAGCAATGAAGGTGAAAAGTGGTCGGGAAGGGGGCAAGCGATTCCAAACACAAACCAAAACCAACCCCAGAGCGGGCTCCCGCAGGTTCAAGACGCTAATTTTGCTGCAGGACTTTCTTCACAGCCTTCACTACTCGCTCAACATCCGCGTCGGATGTTCTCCAGTTACACACGCTCACTCGCATGGCGCGATGGCCGCGCCAGGTCGTGCCTTGAAAAAATGCTTCGCCCGTTTTGAGGATCGCTGCAATCACTTCGTCCGTTCGCCTGTCATGATCTTCGTCTGTAGCACTGGGTGACCGATCGAGAAACCTGACGAGTCCCTGGTTAATCGTCGGCTCCCACAACATCTCGGCGCCCTCGAGTTTTCCAATGCCCGTCACGATCGAATGCGCGTGTTTACAGCAACGCTCGACCAAATCCGCGATTCCTTGTCTGCCGAGTGAGCGAATGGCGGCGTAAGAGGCAAAGCATCGGGATCGTCGCGACCACTCCGGATTCCAATCCATCTGGTCGCGCGCATTCGATGCCAATGTGATGTAAGCCGCTGAGCTCGCCATTGACGCCCTGTGTGATTCAGGATCGGCGACGAAAGCAAAACCACAATCAAAAGGAACATTGAGCATCTTGTGGCCATCAGTTGCCCACGAATCCGCTAACTCAACTCCGTCGACCAGGTGCCGTAGCTTAGTTGTTGTCGCTACCCACAAACCGAACGCACCATCAACGTGGACCCACGCTCCAAACCTCTTTGCGATTGGAATCAGCTCACTGAAGTTATCGTAAGCGCCGATGTTTATGTCCCCTGCCTGGAGAAGAACGATTGTGGGCAAGCTCGGATCCTGGTTAAGCGCTTCTTCAAGAGCACGTGCAGGGAGTCGATCTTCAGAGTCAACAGGGATTAGTTCAATCTGGTCTGTGCCGAATCCGAGTAGTCGAACGGCACGCGTGAATGAACCATGTCGCGCAGCGCTCGTGAGTATGCGAATTCGCGGTGCGCCAAACAGACCTTTGGTTTCAACATTCCAATCGTGTTTTGTCAGTACTGCGTGTCGAGCTGCGGCCAGACAAGTCACGTGCGCCATCTGACAGCCTGTGACTAATGCAAAACTAGCGGTGTGAGGCAGATTCAGGAGATCCTTCAGCCAATCCCCCACGACCTCTTCTACTACCGCAGCGGCTGGACTCGTTGCATAGAGCGCTGCATTCTGTTGCCACGCTGAGGTCATCCAGTCAGCCGCCAACCCCGCGGGAAGGACACCGCCGATCACCCAGCCAAAGAACCGGCCACCGGCTGACCCTATTAGACCGCCTTCGACATCTCGAGCGAGATCATCAATTACTTGGTCTGCTGGAACAGCAGCATCAGTGAGCTGTCTTGCTAGTCGCGATCGAAGCGTTTCAACATCGACCGTTGCCGCTACTGATGATTGATCAAGAGTTTCGATATGCGATATGGCGTGAAGGACAGCCGTGTCTAATGCCTGACGAAATTCGGAGTCGAGTTTTTCCATGGCGATAGTTTAAGTCGTTTGCATTAAGGCTGCTATCCGAATCTTGTTCATGATATCGATGAGATTAACGCATGCTACTTTGGAGTACGACGGGCGGCCGTCGCTTTGATACGGCGTTACTTTTTCAAGGCCAGCTGTGACAAAGCGACGGCAGGCCGTCGCACTCCAAAGTAGTCGTGTATACTTTGCGCGAATTTCTCAGATAACAGGAGGCTCCATGACGGACGAGAGCTTTGACCAGGATGCTGCGATAAAACTTCTTAACCAGATAATGGAAGCGGAACTCGCTGGCGTTGTGCGATACACCCACTATTCACTGATGGTTTTTGGTCACAGCCGTATTCCCATTGTAAGTTGGCTTCGTGGGGAAGCGAATACCTGTTTAGCGCATGCAAACGCTGCGGGTGAGCTCGTCACGCAATTTGGTGCGCATCCGTCGCTGAAAATTGGCGCGCTTCTCGAAACGCATAAGCACGGAATCAACGACATCCTGCTTGAGTCGCTCGAAGCAGAGAAGGCTGGATTAGCACTTTACAAGCAACTGTTTGAGGTAGTACGCGATCGTTCAGTGTTACTCGAAGATTACGCGCGTGAGATGATCAGTGAGGAAGAGTCGCACATTGGCGAAGTAGTAAAGATGCTTCGCAAGCCTGGTGAGATAAATTCGTAGAGATCTATCGACATCTTGAGACGGTCTTGGATGAAGTCAGTACCACCTCGCGGTAGCGGGTGGGTGCGAAGCCTGGTATTGATTGCTGACTCGAGCTTCGCACCCACCCGCTACCG
>DATDFV010000159.1:0-38067 GCA_036522415.1 Pyrinomonadaceae bacterium
TCCGGCATTGCACGCAGAACCTCATTGTTCCTGACGCACATTACGATTTTTGAGTTTTGTGTAACTACTCAGAGTTCATGCGTTCCTCCACGACTATTCCTCGCCGTGCCAGCTCTTCAAAAAACGGTTGCGGTTCGAAACAGGCTTCCGGGGCTACGACTCCTGTGCGGGTGACTTCGCCGCACGCGATTTTCTGTGCTGCGATTGAAGCTGGAATTCCGGTCATCATCGCTGTCGCTGCCGTGCCCCACTGCGAGCGCGCTGGATGACGAGTCACGTATTCCAAGCGGGCGGATTTGCCTTCACGTTGGCCGAGTACCTCCACGTTCAGAAGGAAAGCCCACTCGCCGTCTCCGCAAAAGTTCGCTTCGTGCTGAAGAATGTAAGAGCGCAAAACCCTTCGAATTTGTAGCGTCTCGCCGTCAAGATCGACGGTCGCATCGCTCGTCAATCCGAGATCGGCGAACGTACGCAGCGCGCGCATGATCTCCGGCCGCCAAGTCCCGCGCACATCAACCAGCCGCACGCCCTTCCCGAGGAAACGATGAATCGTGTGCGTCTCGGAATGCGGCACGTAGAAGGTTTCGATTTCGCCGACGGGCTCAGCAAATTCCACGGTTTTGGCGCCAGAGAACGCCATCGTTTCGATGAACTCACCGTCCTGCCAGAAGAATCTGCGGCTGCTGGGGCTGAATTCATCGAGCACGGTATCGAGCAAACCTGCTGAAGGTGCGATTGAGCGGAATGAAGCGAATGCGATGTGCACTTCGTCAACTTGATCAAGCTGGTCGGCAGCAGCTTTCACCATCAGGTTCGTCACTCCTGGAGTTGCGCCACAACCCAGACAGATCGTCACTGCGGCACGCCGCGCGTCTTCATCCATTTCAAGTTGCTTTGGCGTGTTGTAAAGCCCGCCGAGATCCAAATAGTTGACCCGCGCGTTGATTGCCGCACGCGTAGCGATCAAGCCGAAATGATAGGTTGTGCAATTTGCGACCATATCAAAGCCGCGCAACGTTTTAGTCAGTGCTGATTTATCACTGGCATCCACCTGGATCGCGCAGATTCGTCCGCCGCCGAGTTCCGCCGCCAGGGATCGCGCTCGCTCGACGTCCGCATCAGCGATCACGATCTCATCAAAGTTGCTCGTGCGCGCGAGATCCCGAGTCGCTTCCGACCCCATCGCACCACAACCGCCGAGAACTATGATCCGCATAATCTCTGGAATACCACCGACGGAGTCGGTGGATTGTTCATATTTGGCCCACACGAACGCGATTAAAAAAGACTTTACGAATCCCACCGACTCAGTCGGTGGATTGTTCATACCTAACCTAGGTAAGAAGAAAGATCCCGTTTTTAAGTCTCTTTCATTGCCCAACTCGTTAGCCCAGGTATGAACTATCCACCGACTTCGTCGGTGGTATTCGAATATTTCGTTGCGACTCTGCTGTAGCTTGAGTATGAAGTATCCACCGACTCCGTCGGTGGTATTCCGAACTTTTGTGCAAAGCTGCCGCGAATGCGGGCGAAAGCTGAAATAAGTAGAGAGCTGTCGCCCGTTATGACGGGCTCGCCTATTTCGATCGCAGATACCTGGGGCTCACGCCCCAGGCTTTGTGCTCGCGCCTGCTTCGCAGGCTGAAGAGGCAAAGCGAAATAGTCCCTCAATCCGTCTTTCGCCCTTTACTCCAATCGTACGGGTACCAGTACGGCTTCATCTCCAGTTGATAATCGAGATGTACATGCTTCGTCTCGCGAAATTCTTCGATTCCTTCCAAGCCCAATTCCCGGCCGCCGCCAGACATCCGCATACCGCCAAATGGTCCAGCGTCGTTGTCGGTTAGCGGATCGTTGATCCAGAACGTGCCGGCTTTGATTCGTTCCGCCGCCTTCATCGCGTATTCCAATTTGTTGGTCAGAATGTTTGCGCCCAGACCAAACTCGGAATCGTTCGCCAGCGCGATCGCTTCGTCAATGTCTTTGACTTTCATGATCGGCGCTATCGGTCCAAACGTTTCTTCGCGCATCAAAGGCATCGAGTGATCGACATCGACGACGACTGTGGGTTCAAAGTAGTAACCACGGGCAGGATTCGCCGGTCGCTTGCCGCCGCAAAGCACGGTCGCACCCATTTCGCGAACTCGGTCGAGTTTATGTTCCACCTTCTCGCGCTGCGCCGCCGAGATCATCGGACCCAGGTCGACATCCGGACCCATCGGATCGCCGATTCTCAAAGAGCCTGTGAATTCAACAAAGCGATCGATGAACTTATCAGCGACGGATTCGAAAACGTAAAACCGCTCGCCCGAAGTGCAGACCTGACCCATGTTGAGATACGCGGCCCAGACCGCACCGCGTACTGCGATCTCGACGTCGGCGTCGTCGCACACGATGAAAGGATCGTTGCCGCCCAGTTCAAGGTTCACTTTCTTCACTCGTTCAGCCGCGAGTCGCGCAATGCGTTTTCCAGTCGCCACGCTCCCCGTGAAAGCGATCACGTGGCTCTGCGGATGCGCGACCAAAGGCTCGCCCGCCTCCTGACCAAAGCCGGTGACGACGTTCACAACTCCTTTCGGCAAGTGATGGAAAGCGAGTTCAGCGAGCAAAAGGGTCGAGAGTGGCGTGTGCTCTGAAGGCTTGATGATCACCGCGTTCCCCGCGATTAGCGCAGGCGCAACTTTCCATGACATCAACAGCAGCGGATAATTCCACGGCACGATACAAACGACCACGCCGTACGGTTCCTTCATGACAAAGTTCATCTGATGACGTTGCACTGGTGGAATCACGCGCCCCGATTCGTGCCGGCCCACCTCAGCGTAGTAATCAAAGCACGCGGCCACCCACTCGACTTCGTCCATATTTTCGATGAGTGGCTTGCCGCCTTCCTGCGTCATCAGGGTCGCGATCCTTTCGCGATGTTCGCGGATGGTGCGCGCGGCGGCGTGCAGGAGTTCGCATTTTTCGATCCCGGGCACGAAGCGCCAATCGTCCTGCGCCTTTACTGCCGCCAGCACTGCGCGGTCCACATCTTCAGCGCGCGCACGCGGAACCTCGCCGATGTTCTCTTCAGTCGCAGGGTTTTCCACCGTAAAAGTCTCATTCGAGAGACTGGTGACGAACTCGCCATCAATAAACATTTTCTCCATAAGTGTAGACCTGAGCGGGCAAACGTCTTTCTCCGCTATCTCGCCGACGCAGAGAGTTCTTCCTTTAATGCCTCATCAAATCTTTCGAGAACGGTGTCAATCAATTCGCGCGTAATCACAAAAGGCGGTTCGATGCGAATCACTTCAGGCTTATTGAGCGTGTAAGCGATCAGCACATTGCGATCGAACATTCGCTGGGCCAACGATTCGCCAACTTTCGCATCGACGATCTCGACTCCGATTAGCAACCCGCGCCCGCGGACGTCCCGAATTATTCCGGGATAGCGGACCTGAAGTTCTCTTAAACCAGTCCTGAAATACTCGCCCATTTCCTCAGAGCGTTTGACGAGATTTTCTTCCTGAAGGATTTGGATCGTGGTCGCCGCGGCTGTAGTCGCCATCGGATTCGCGCCAAAGGTTGAGGTGTGAAAAAAGGGGTTCGGATGAAACGATTCGAAAATTGCGTCGGTTGTGTGAAAAGCTGCGCAGGGAATTACACCACCCGAGATCGCTTTACCAAGGCAAATAATGTCCGGCACAACTCCCGAGTGATCGCAGCCAAACATTTTCCCCGTGCGCCCCAAGCCGGTCTGGACCTCATCCAAAATCAAGAGCACGCGGCGTTCGGAACAGACTTGTCGAACTGCGGGCAGGTAATCGTCCGACGGAACAATCACTCCGCCTTCGCCCTGAATTGGCTCGAGAATCACGGCGGCCGTGTGATCATCTATCGCGTTCGCAATGGCCTCTGCGCTGTTGTAAGGAACAAAGGTCGCTTCCAGCAGTGGCAAGAAAGGCTTGCGAAATAAATCGCGCCCAGTCACTGACAGCGACCCCATCGTCTTCCCGTGAAACGAATTGATTGTCGAGATGAACTTGCTCTTACGTGTGAAAAGTCGGGCCAGCTTTAGCGCGCCTTCAACAGCTTCGGTGCCAGTCGAGCACCAGAAAGTCTTGCGCAAATTTCCGGGAGTGATCTCTGCGAGCCGTCGAGCGGCGTCGGCAGAACGCGGATTGAGCATCCACTGCGAATGCAACCCCATGCGATCCATCTGCTGCTTGATCGCTGCGATCATCCTGGGGTGACGATGCCCGATAGCAAAGATTCCAAAACCGCCCAGGCAGTCGATGAACTCGCGTCCAGTAACATCGCGTAGCAGGCAGCCGTCGCCAATCCATTCGATGACCGCTCCGGCAACTGGCCGGGGCTCAGGCCACCGGTTCAGATAAGCATTAAAGTTCTCGACCGTTTCCCGAACCAACTGCTGCTGCTGTTCGGAAGTGAGATGGCTTTCGAAGTTGAAGTCCATTAACTAACCGTTAACTCATAAAGACGCTTGTGTAGGTAAAAAATTATTTTCAGTAATCTTTCGCGAACCCTTTATGAAGCATTGTAAGTCAATCAAGAAAGACACTAGCAAATCTGCCAGATGAAGGCCACCGCTTTTTATCACGTCGAGAGTTAGTATGTTCTGATTCGTCCGCACGCCAGGCGAAGTCTCAGCGGCAAGGTGAATTTCAAGTCAGCAATTCTTCGGCGTACCCGGCGGTTCGACAACCTACTCACAGTAAGTCGGCAAAGCAGATTAGCGAAAATCTTTTCGAATTTCTTGACACGTGATCAGCGCACGCCAGGGAAACCGCGACTCTCAATGCGATTGCCCGATTAACATCCTTCCGAAGCCTGATGCTTGACCGATTTCGTTAAGTCGATACCCGCGATAACCACTTGACTTTGAGTCTAGTTCATTGGGCGCAGATTGGTGTGGGCGTGTTCAAAAAACGTCCGGGTGAAATGTTTTTGGAGTTAAGACCATAAACCAAAGGAAGAGTCGAGAATCGAGCTAGTGAGGTAATGACAGCGAAGGTTGGAAGACATACAAGTGATCGAACTTTACGTGGTCTATTTGGCGGCTATTGAAAGTAGAGTCCTTGGCTTTAGTCCTCGGAGACTCACGACATGAAACACAATCCACCTTTCTTAACTCTTATCCTTTTATTTCTGTTTCTACTGCAGGTTCAAACTACCGCTAATGCCCAGTCACAGCTGAGCAGTTGCGATTTGATCGAGAAATCCGACGACTTTCTTGCACTTGCTGACCGCCGAGCTGAGTTGTTGGCTGAATCTCAGCAACTGAAAGATGACATTGCCAAACTTGAAATGCAGCTCCCGACCGCTATGCCGTCAGCGCAGCTGGAAGAACTTAGGACTGAATTGGGTAAGTTAGAGGCGAAGCCATCACCAACAGGTGCCGAGGAGCAGAGGAAGCAAGCCCTTACAGACAAAATTCAAAATACCAAAACCGACAAGTTGATCACCGATGAGATTACCGACAAGAGAAAGAAGCTCGATGGAGACAAAGATCTGCTTCTGTGTATACAGAAAACGATTCCGCGATTGACTTCTCCCGATCAGAAGTTTAGAGGCTACATGAGCGGCGCTTTTGCCGGCTTAATTGCCATAGTAATCGGTGGGTTTTTCATCCTGGCTTATCGCGACGAAATAATGCGGCGGGCCATTTTTTCCGGCGAGACAGGGATTCAATTCCTGACGCTATTCTCACTCGTTATAGCAATCATCCTCTTTGGCATAATTAATATTTTAGAGGGCAAGGAACTGGCGGCGCTGCTTGGTGGACTGTCCGGTTATATTCTTGGCCGCACGACACAAAAAAACGGCGCTGCCCCGCCAGCGCCAGACGCACCTCAGAAAATTGCCGCGCTGCAAAAATTTGTAAAGGATCTAAATGCCATAAATGTAACCCCATCTACGGCGAGTCTATCGCCCACTTCCAAGGCGCAGCAGCTGACTGCGGAACCACAAGATATTCACGGGGCAGCGATTAAAGACGATAACACATTCTTTATACCGGAGTGGGTATCCAGCGACCCAAACGTCGCGACCGTCGATCAATTGGGTTTGGTATCCAGGGTTGGACCAGGAAACGCGCAAATAACGGCGACGTTTGCGAATGTAAGGTCTAATTCATGCGCCGTTACTTGTATCTAACTGCGGGTCTTTTAAAGGACAAATATAATGAAGAGATTGCAGCTTGCCTTTTTGGCTTTCGCGGTCACGTTTGCCACCGGGTGTCTATGAACCGTCTGAGGAACTCAAGAGCGAGTTTGTTGACAAGCTAAACCAATTCCTAAGTGGTGAAAAAGTGCGCTTCGATTGTGCAAGACGGGGTTTCAAATACACTGCTGACTATACGGTTATACCCTGGACTTACAAGTGCGATGAACATACACCTGATCCCAACGGGCCGATGGAAGCGATTGGGATTCGTAAAAGGCACTGAGGGAAAGTTTGAATGCGCAAGTGGTATAAACCTCGGCGAGCTTATTTTCGAAGAATATACAACTGACGTGGATGCGAACAGCCGAGAAGCCATTCATAGCAGTCAAGGTGAGCCACTCGTCTGCAAAGGTCACGCTTTCATCAATAATCAAGCAACGAACGTCATCGTTTTCAGGGCAAAACCGTAACGGACATCTCTACCGTTGCCAATAACGTTTAATGCGTTCAGCCAGCATCGGAAAGGGAACGTATTCAGCTGTGCGTCCGGCTTTTCGCAACTCCTCTACCATCCTCATCGCCCCATCAGCATTTCGAGTGTGTACCATGATCGTCGAGGCCTTTTGAATTTCCGGATTGGCACTGAGCCAAAGAGCGACCGCGTAGCCAGTGCGTTCGTCGTCCATCGAGTCGGAATGGTAGTGCTCTGGATGCAGATCGTGGTCCAGGAAAATCGCATCGTATGCAGTTGCTGCAAGTCTTTCTTGCGCTGCCTGCACATTATCGGTGATGTCCAGAAAATCTCCTTTGAACCGCGTGCGGAACCACTTGTGTCTGCGTTGATCGTCATCGAGTAAGAACACTCGGATCGGATGACGCTCTGCTTTGATTGAGGCCAGTCCGAGTTTAGTCAGAAGTGAGTGCAACAGAGTCATAGGTTGAGGTTTTGTTCGGCGACTGTTCCTTCGGTTTGTCCAGAGGGAATTGACTATACCAATTGAATGCAGTCAGTACCACCGAAGCCGTGAAAATAATCAAACTACGAATCAAAAGCGCAGTTGGGAAGGGGGCTTGCCCCCTTGCTGACTGCACTTCGTCTTGTTGTTTAACTTTTCTCACAGCTTCTACGGCGAGGTGGTACTGAGTGCATCCAACTCTTCAAAGTCTGACTATATTGAATTGAGATATAACAAGCGGTACAAGTCTGTTAGCAGCGAGTTTGAAAACTCGAATGTTATAATCGCGTACAAGTGAAACAATGATCGAAAGTCCTGAATCAAATAACAGCGCACTCGATTCGAACACATCCGAAGTCTGCAAAGATTGTTTTGGCACTGGGACGAAGGTGGATCCAGTGAAAGGCGCCATGGTGTGTCCTTGCCAACGACAGGATCGCTCCAAAAAGCTTCTCACAAACGCTCGCATACCTGCTCGGTACGCGCAGTGTTCCTTTGATACCTTCAAAACAGAACCCGGCACGCTTCAGGATCACGCGCTACTGTTCGCACGCACACTGGTCGTAGATTATCCGGCGGTCGACCGTGGGTTGTTGTTCATGGGACCGGCTGGGGTCGGTAAGACACATCTGGCAGTTTCGATAATTAAGGGTCTGATTGACAAAGGGTTCGCCTGCATTTTTTCTGAGTTTGGATCGCTGTTGAAGGAAATCCAGGATTCCTACAATCCCATTTCAAAAACATCGGAGTTGAAAGTGCTCGCTCCTATTTACCAAGCGGACGTTTTGGTGTTGGATGAATTAGGTGCGACTATTCCCACGGATTGGGTTCGCGACACGATGTATCAAATCATTAACAAGCGATACAACGACAATAAGCTCACGGTCTTCACGACAAACTACGAAGATGAAGCCCGTTTGCCGCAGTCAACAGGAGCAATTCGGAAAGGCCTTGACAGCGTTAAAGACTTGACGACGCTTGAGGATCGGATAGGTCCGCGCCTGCGAAGCAGACTTCACGAAATGTGCACGAAGGTGCCGATGAACGGCGAAGACTATCGAACTCACATGGGCCGACGTCGCTTTGATATAGCCCGAGGTTAACCACCAAGTCACCTTTACGACAGGCTGTCAGCCTGTCGCCTGATCGCAAAAGCCACCGCAACAAGCTAACAACTGTCGCCGACCGCAAAACCGGCACGACAGGCTAACAGCCTGTCGTACTTAGGGCACGTGTCGCTTTTCAATGAATTCGCGATACTGGGCCTTCAAAGATGGCTGCAACTTGAATGCTTTATCGAAGTCTTTGGCAGCCTCCGGTTTCTTGTTTTGTAGGGTTTCAATTATCGCTCTATTCGCATACGCTTGAGCTAGCGACGGATCGATCTCAATCGCCTTCGAATAATCAGCTAAAGCTCCATCTAAATCTTTGCTCTCCTGGCTTACTAGTCCGCGACCATAGTAGATTCCGGCATCATCCGATTTAATCTCCAATGCTTTCGAGTAGTCTGCAATTGCGCCGGCAAGATCCGCTTTTGCCTGCCGAACTACTGCTCGATTGACATAAGCTAAGAAAAACTCAGGGCTCAATTGGATTGCTTGAGAATAGTCGGAGAAGGCGCCGTCCAGGTCCTTCTTCGCTTGCAAGGCGATGCCGCGATTGTAAAAAGAATCGGACGATTTGGGGTTGAACTTGATCGCATTCGAGTAGTCTGAGATTGCGGCGTCGTTGTCGCCTTTTGCGCTGTAGGCATTACCTCGATTGTTATACGCGAGTGAAAACTGTGGTTGGAGTTCGATGACTTTTGTAAAGTCAGCAATCGCCAGGTCGAGACTGTTTTTGTTTAGCAGCACGACGCCGCGGTTATAGTAATTTTCATGATCTGTGGGCGCTAGCTCAATTGCTTTCGTGTAATCTGCGAGAGCTCCTTCCACATCATTCTTGCTGAGCAGTGCATTGGCGCGATTGTTATATGCTGCCGCTATAATGATTGGCAGGCCTTTCAATGTGATCGCTTTAGTGAAGTCTGCAATCGCTCCCTCGATGTCACCCTGGCTGCGCCGACTCACACCACGGTTGTTAAAGTCTTCTGCTGTTTTTGGTGTTTGGGGGAATCCTGGAACTACGGTTAATAAAGCCACAAGCAGCAGACAGCGGTAATTCATCGAATTTAACCTCCTGTGTCGAGAGTTTCTTTCAAGCTGTTTTCTCCACTCTTCTACGCGCTCTGCTTTTTCATCTCAGCGCTATCTCTGCGTACTCTGCGTCTCTGCGGTGAGATTCGTGACGTTTCGTGATCATTAGTGGATGGTCTACTCTCACCGCAGAGACGCAGAGTACGCAGAGATAGCGCTGAGATTTTAAATTACGCGGCGACTTCTTATGCAGCGTTCGTGTCTGCCGTCATAGTTATGTAAAATGCCTCGACTTTCAAGTTCACAATTCGAGCATAACTGCTGATGCCCAAACGCACAGACATTCAGAAAATACTGATTATAGGTTCGGGACCCATCGTAATCGGTCAGGCTTGCGAGTTTGACTACTCCGGCACGCAAGCTTGCAAGGCGCTTCGTCAAGAGGGATACAACATCGTCCTCGTCAATTCAAACCCTGCAACAATCATGACCGACCCCGAAACGGCTGATGTAACTTACATCGAACCGCTGACCGTTTCTTCAGTGACTGAGATCATTCGACGCGAACGACCAGACGCGTTGTTGCCGACTGTCGGAGGTCAAACGGCTTTGAATCTGGCAATAGCACTTTCAGACGCTGGAGTGTTGGAGCAGTTTAAAGTTGAGATGATTGGTGCGAATCGCGAAGCCATTAAAGTTGCCGAGAACCGATTGTTGTTTAAGCAGGCGATGGACGAAGCAGGCCTCCAAATGCCGCGTGGCGGGTTCGCTAAATCCTGGGACGAAGCGCACGAACTTGTCTCAAAAACTGGATACCCTGCGATCATCAGGCCATCGTTCACGTTAGGGGGCACTGGTGGCGGCACAGCATATAACCCCGAAGAATTTGAAGAGATTGTTCGTGGTGGACTTGCTGCTTCTCCGATTCATGAAGTCCTGATCGAAGAGTCGATACTTGGCTGGAAAGAATTTGAACTCGAGGTGATGCGTGATCTTGCGGACAACGTAGTGATTATCTGTTCCATCGAGAATTTCGATCCGATGGGAGTGCACACTGGTGATTCGATCACTGTAGCTCCCGCGCAAACATTAACTGATCGCGAATATCAACTGATGCGCGACATGGCCATCAAGATAATTCGTAAGGTCGGCGTCGAAACTGGCGGATCGAATATTCAGTTTGGCGTAAATCCCCAGAACGGCGATATTCGCGTGATCGAAATGAATCCGCGCGTCTCACGTTCGTCGGCGCTGGCGTCCAAGGCAACTGGTTTTCCCATCGCAAAAATTGCCGCGAAACTTGCTGTTGGTTACACGCTTGATGAGATCCCGAACGACATAACTCGAAAGACTCCGGCATCTTTTGAACCAACTATTGATTACGTTGTTGCTAAAATTCCCAAGTGGGACTTTGAAAAATTTCGCGAAGCCGAAGATGTCTTAGGTACGCAAATGAAATCCGTCGGTGAGGTGATGGCTATTGGACGGACTTTCAAAGAAGCATTGTTCAAAGGTCTTCGTTCTCTCGAGGCTGTGAAGCCTCTGCGCCTGGAAGACATCTCGGATGACGAACTTCAGCGCAAGTTGGCTCGTCCAAACTCGCAACGTTTTTCCTACATCACTTATGCGTTGCAACACGATTGGGCGATTCAGGAGATCTATCGCCTATCGAAAATTGATCCCTGGTTTCTAGATCAGCTGCAACAGGTAATGGAAATACAGCGCAATATCGAAGGTTTAAAACTCGAAGAGATTTCACCTGACGTTTTGCGTGAATTCAAAGAAGTGGCGCTCTCGGATCGGCGCCTGGCTTACCTTACCGAGGTTTCGGAAGATGAGGTTCGTGTTTTTAGAAAAGAACTAGGCATCATACCTGTTTATAAACGCGTCGATACTTGTGGTGCTGAGTTTGAATCTCACACTCCATATCTCTACTCAACGTATGAAACTGAGGACGAGGCGAATCCGACCGATCGACGGAAGATCATGATCCTCGGTTCCGGCCCAAATCGAATCGGTCAGGGCATCGAGTTTGACTATTGCTGCTGTCACGCCTCGTTTGCGCTTCACGAAGCCGGTTTCGAAACGATAATGGTGAACTGCAACCCGGAAACTGTTTCAACGGACTACGACACTTCCGATCGTCTTTATTTCGAGCCCCTCACTTTTGAAGACGTGATGAACATTGTCGACCTGGAAAAGCCAGATGGCGTCATTGTTCAGTTTGGGGGGCAGACGCCTTTGAATCTTGCGATGCGACTGCAAGAAGCCGGCGTGAAAGTGATTGGTACTTCGCCTGACTCAATCGACCTTGCGGAAGATCGCAAGCGGTTTGGATCATTGCTTCGCGATTTGGGAATTCCGCAGCCCGAGAATGGCATGGCTGCTTCAGTTGAGGAGGCACGAGAAGTAGCAGAGCGAATTGGTTATCCGGTTTTGGTCCGTCCGAGTTATGTCCTGGGTGGACGCGCGATGGCAATCGTTTACGACGCCGAAGCTCTTGAGAATTACGTTCGCAACGCTGTTGGTTTCACTCCAGATCGTCCAGTCTTAATCGACAAGTTTCTCGAACAGGCTGCTGAATTTGACGTCGACGCGCTCGCTGACGAAACGGCTTGCGTAATCGCCGGAATACAGGAGCACATCGAGGAAGCTGGTATTCACTCCGGCGATTCCTCCTGCGTACTGCCGCCCGTTCGAATCGATCCTGAGCATTTAGAGACGATGCGTCACTACACGCGGAAACTTGCAGGTGCCTTGCACGTTTGCGGACTGATGAATATTCAATTTGCAATCAAGAACGATCGAGTCTATGTACTGGAGGTTAATCCGCGTGCGTCGCGAACGGTTCCATTTGTATCGAAAGCGACGGGCGTTCCAATTGCGCGGATAGCGGCGTTGGTGATGGCAGTTACCAAGCTCAGCGACTTTGGATTGCCTGACGAACTGACGGTGAAGAAGTTCTTCATAAAATCGCCCGTGTTTCCGTTCGCAAAGTTTCCAGGTGTCGATCCGATCTTGAGTCCGGAAATGCATTCGACAGGCGAAGTAATGGGCATCGGAGATACATTCGGCGAAGCCTATGGAAAAGCGATGATGGGTGCAGGATTGACTCTGCCTTCGAGCGGAAAAGCGTTTCTAAGTGTCAGCGAGAACGACAAAGGCGCTGCTGTTTTGCTTGCCCGCAAGTTAAATCGCCTTGGGTTTGATCTAATTGCCACCTTCGGAACGGCGGCGAGGCTTCGTGAAGTTGGTTTGCCCGTAGAGAATGTTTTTAAGGTCAACGAAGGGCGACCTAATATCGCAGACCTCATAAGAAGTGGAGACATTTCACTGGTAATCAACACACCGCTAGGGCGTGTCTCCCACTACGATGAACAGGCCATTCGGCGTGCTGCTCTTCAATTCAACGTCCCCTGTGTGACAACGATGACTGGCGCGCAGGCTCTTGTCGAAGCGATCGCAGATCTAAGCGCGCGCTCTGTTCCTAATGTCCATTCGATACAGGAACTACATGCGATGACTGGCTCGATGGATGCAGTAACCTCCGCGTAGTGCTGTGTACGACAGGCTGTCAGCCTGTCGCGCAGCAAACCGAACCACGACAGGCTAACAGCCTGTCATACAACGGAACAAAGTGGGAATAAATTCCGAAGACACAATCAAGCGGATTATTGCTGAGTGTCAGACCATTGCGGTGATCGGTCTTTCATCAGATTCGTGGCGTCCTTCCAACAGCGTCGCAGGGTACATGCGTCGTAACGGATATCGAGTGATTGCCGTTAACCCCAATGAGACTGAAGTGTTTGGAGATCGGGCATACGCGCATCTCTCTCAGGTAGGTGAGAAGGTCGATCTCGTAGATGTTTTCCGACGATCCGATGAAGCGGGTAAGGCGGTGGATGATGCAATCGCCGCGGGCGCGAAAGCTGTTTGGTTACAGGAAGGCGTTATCGATTATGCAGCAGCACAGCGAGCACTCGATGCCGGTCTTATGGTAGTGATGGATCGCTGCTGGTTAAAAGAGCACCTAAGACTGAATCGAAAATAGAATGTCTACTCCAATAAGCGCTGTTGTGATTACTGTCAGCGATGCATGTGCCCGTGGAGAACGGCATGATGAGTCAGGTGACAAACTAGTGGAGTTGTTGAATGACATCGGAGCGCAAATCGTCTCGCGCGAAGTGGTCTCAGATGATTTGCTTCCCCTCGTTGAACTTCTGGAAAAGCATTCTGAGAATGATCACGTTAATTTGATTGTTACAACTGGCGGAACGGGTTTTGGTCCGCGTGATAACACACCGGAAGCGACAAAGAAGATCATTGAACGTGAAGCGCCGGGATTATCCGAAGCAATGCGAGCCGAATCTCTGAAGCACACCCCGATGGGAATGATCTCTCGAGGAGTCTGCGGCGTTCGTTCAGGATGTTTGATTGTGAATTTGCCTGGCTCACCTAAAGCCGTTGTCGAGAGTTTTGGGGTCATCCGGCCGGTATTGCCTCACGTGGTCGACTTACTGGCGGGAAAGACACGACATTAGATCGCGAACCTTCGTTCCTGGGACCGCAGGCGTCCCCGCCTGACCGTGCCCAATCTAACCAACAACAGTTAACTCAGCTACTCTACGAAAAAAGGTTGGTCCTTCTCGACGCGGGCAGGCGGGGACGCCTGCGGTCCCAGGACGATGACTTATGCAAAGACTCTTTATGCGGATTCATAAGAACTTAAAGAACTGGTAACACCGTCGTAGTGCGATTCAAATACTCTTAAAACATCAAGAAGGTTGCCCATAGCTGGGTTGAGGGTCGTGGTGCTTGCAAAAGTAATCGCGACCTTCGTTTTTTATCCACCGATTACACAGATTACACAGATTGTGAAGAGAAATGATGAGTACTCTCCCGTCACTCAGACGAAATCTGCGTAATCTTTGTAATCTGTGGATAGAGATGCTTCGAGTTTACCCCAAAGCCTTCTTCGGAACGTCCTTGATATTTATCGGAGCAACCTTGTCAGATGGATGTGAGGTTTCGTCGGACGTAGAAGTTTCATCAACAATCCTGGCAACAGATCTCCTCAGATCTGAGGCAACGCTGCGCACTGAACG
The DNA here is from genome assembly GCA_036522415.1 of Pyrinomonadaceae bacterium. GTDB lineage: Bacteria > Acidobacteriota > Blastocatellia > Pyrinomonadales > Pyrinomonadaceae > PSRF01. The sequence continues at coordinate 14,368 of DATDFV010000159.1, forward strand.
CGATGCATTCAACACGTGGAACCCGAATTCCGCACTCATCCTGTCAAACACTCTTAACATTCTCGTTTGATAAGCGATGAAGCTGTCGTAGAAGTCTTCACCGAGACCCAGGTCCATTCCCGACTCCCAGTAGTCAAATCCCCTGCCGGAAGCGAGCACACGTTCCACGAGCTGCTGCGGCGATTGGATGCGCAAATAAAAAACGACATCCGGAACGAGCGCCATTCCATATATCGATCTAATCCATGCCGAATCAATTCCACGTACTTCAGCGCGCGCCAGCGCCGAGTAGATGTACCGGTCGGTTAGCACCACAAAGCCGGACCGAAGCGCAGGCAACATTTCATTCTCGAGCCGATCGATGAAATCAGTCGCATAGAACAGTTGCATTGTAAGTCGACCTAACGTATGTCCGGTCTTTGCTTCCTTGAGTCCTCGACCGGCGAGGACGGATCTTGTCATACCCGTATCAAGCACGGCGTGACCGCGCGACTCGAGCCATGTGCGAAGCATTGCGATGTGGGTCGATCTGCCTACACCGTCAGTGCCTTCGATGACTATCAGTTTTCCGCTGTACTCTTCCTGCTCCACTCCGGGAAGTGGAGCACCGTAGAAATGATGTTTCTTAATTGGACTTCGACCGCCTTCTATTTAGATGTTGACTGATCATCAAGCGCATCTCCCGCTGTTGCCTTTCAATCGATCGACTCGCGTCGATTACCGTTAATCCAAACTCAGACACCATCCGATCGTATTCCTCCAGGATCTTGCCCTGGAATATCGTGAAGCTTTCCTCCGGATCGTCAGCGAAACCAAGATCCATTCCGGCTTCGTAATACTTCAAATTCGGTCTACCCGAAACGATCCGATCAATTGCAACGTCCAGTGGCGCCCTGAAGAAAAATGCCATCGTTGGTTTTACCGCAAACGAATAGACCGCGCGCACCCAATCACGATTGCAACCACGCGCCACATCGCGAGCGAACGCGGTGTAGATGTAACGATCGGCGAGTACGATGGCGCCAGCCTTTAGAGGTGGAATGATGTCTCGTTCAGTTCGATCCGCGAAGTCAGTCGCGTGGAGAAGAGAAAAACTAGCCGGAGTAAAGAGGTGCCGTTTCTTAGCGCGTTTTGTCGTGTCTTTTACGAGCGGTGACGAATTCCATTCGGAGAAAAAGACCGGGTAGCCTTCAGCTTTGAGCCATTGATGGAGAAGAGCCAGTTGAGTGGATTTACCACTTCCATCAGTGCCTTCCACAACGAAGAGTTTGCCGGGAAATTGATGTCTGCCATATGAAATCATCGGCGCCAGAGACTAGGTCACGCGTGTTACAGCAATGTGAATCCTGATCGTAAACTTCTTAATTGATGAGAACTTTGTATCTCTTACCCAATGCCAATGCAAGTTCGCAGCGTTTCGCACTCCGGAGCCCTCTGCTTATGAACAGGCAGATAGCTTGGCGAAACGTAATGATTCTCTGCGCTACCTCTGCGCTCTCTGGGTCTCTGCGGTAAAAATAGGGCGCGCAAATTCTACAAACGCAGAGACGCAGAGAACGCAGAGGTAGCGCAGAGAGTTCTAGAAAGAAGTGAGAATTTTTGAGTTTTGAGTCGCGTGGGCCAGCGGCTGCGTCGAGATAGTTGTTCGCCACAACATCGCACTCCTAAAGGAGTGCCTGCTATTTTCATCATTCGCGATCTATAAACATACGAAGTGAGGACTACCGATCGCTCACAAACTCGCCGTATGCGACTTTCTTTTGCGACTGCAGGTGGTTACTTAGAATTCGGTAGAAGCACTTGAGGCACACGCCAGTTGTGTCGTGCTCCTTGTCGTCTCGAATTTTCACTCCACACCAGATGCACACGACATGGAATAAATGTCTGTGTTTGAGTTTTCTACTCACTGTTTTCCTCCGTGTTCGAACTAATCACTTCCGCTTCATTTGCCAACTGCCATTGGCCTTGAAAGTCATCGTTCACCCGCGAAATTAAACCATCAACGTTACGTCGTTATAGACGGCAAGTTAAATGTCCGTATCATTCGATCTCACTCAAAAATTCAGATGACGATTAGACAGTCTTCAGTTCAATGGTGAAATAAAACTTTTCACTGTGCTCGTTGTTAACATTTTGGTAACATCGCCTGCCAACGCGACTCCCCTTGTCGCATGAAATAGTCCAAACCGACGCACGCCAGCAAACGACTACGCCGGTAAGTCTGGGAGGTGTTGAGAGTGAAACCCAGAACCTGCAGGAACTCTTTTTCTTCAAAGGTGCTCGGCGTCTGTTTGCTATCCATCTCGATGTTCGCAGGTGCATCCTCAGTGCTTGCCTCGAACTCCGGAAAAGTGGTCGTTCGTGAAAATGTCTCAACAACGCAACGCCAGGAATTGATTGCCTCACTCAAGATCATAACGGGTTGGTCCAGCTTGCGGTTTGATCAGCAAGGTGTTTTGCAGGTGGGAAGGGAACCGGCAGTCAATGGTTCTGCAACTGCTCGTAGTCTTCTTGGGCGCGCAGTTGACGGCGATAAAGTAATTGTTTTGGAAGACGCAAGTTCGCGACTCGATGTCGCCTTCTGTCGAGTGGTTGAGGCCCGCTGGTTAACGAATACAGGGACCAGGATGCCCGCGTTTGTAGTGTTGATAGACTTTGCTGACTTTCACGAGGTAATTGGCGACAAGCAAGCTCGAGCGGCTTTCAACGTTGGCTGGGGCGTGTTGCACGAACTGGATCATGTCGTTTCTGATTCAACGGATGCCGACGAGCGAGGACTGCTCGGTGAATGTGAGACTCACATCAACGCCATGCGGCGAGAGATCGGGTTGCCGGTTAGAGCGGATTACTTCTATATCGAGTCGACTTTGAAAGCCGATCCGAATTTCAACAGTAAGCTCGTTCGACTTTCCTTCGAACAGTACGATTCCAACAAACTACGCACACGACGTTACTGGATTGTGTGGGATGCTAGAGTTGTTGGAGGCTTATCTACACTCAACCAAACCGCAGCTGTTCAGGCTATACGCTCACGCCGCAACTAATTACGTTCGAACAGAATCCTCTTGGAAGGATACACGAACGCTCTTCTGTCGGAGCGCGGCCGTCCTCGGCCGCTCCCGTGGTAGAGAAGCCTTCGACAAGTATTCTCGGCAATCCTATGTCGCGAACCGAAGGTCTGTGTGATTAATAAAGAGGGTTCTTTACTACGGGGGCGGCCGAGGACGGCCGCGCTCCGACAGAAGAGCGTTCGTGTATCCTGGCAAAGGCTTCTGTGGGACGGGGGCCGAGGACGGACGCGAAGTCAAAGCATCCTAATGCGAATCGCTGTCTTTGTTAGATGATGTCGCCATTGCACGTAAACGACTGCGATGTTCCTCTTCCGACATCTTTTGCAGTGTTGAATGGATTTCCAGAATGACCGCTTTCAGTCTCTGTAGATCCTGGGGTGAACTTTCGTTTGCCAAAATGGCGGCAGCGATTTCGCTACTTAGCTCGTTAGAAATGGCCATGATTCAGGAGTTGCTTGAACCGAACCCGAAGGATTTTTTGAAGAGAGCACATCTTAGGTTCTTCGTGTTACGTCGATGTTAATTTGATGTTAACTGATGGCCCTTCAGTTTTTTTACCAATTTGAGCCTTTGTTCTTCGTGCGTTGGGCTTTGTCCTTCGAAGTCGATCAGTTGAAATTTCAAAGCACGAAGAACAAAGCTCAAAGTACAAACCTTTAGATCGCCAATTCCTTCCACCTTCCATTAACAAACATTTAAGGCGCAATTCACAGCACTTTAACTGTGGACGCATATGGTTTCCGACTTGAAGAAACAAAGTCTGAATCCGACATGACCGTGCTGCGCTCTGGACCGTGCACTTCAACGAGCAGTCAACCAGAGTACAGATCGTCAACTGAAACCGCTCAAAACAAGACAGGAGAATTTCTATGCATTTCATGAACCCCCTTCGGCTAAGTCACACGCTTCTTTTGGTATTAGCGTTTGCCGTGATTTCTGTGTTACCTGCGATTGCTTTTGCTCAAGCCGATCAGGGAAGAATTGTTGGCACAGTTACCGATGCCAACGGTGGTATCGTTCCCGGTGCGACAGTCGTTATCAAAAACGATCGTACCGGTGAGGAACGCACAGCCACGACAAATGAATCGGGTTACTACGTTGTATCTGCACTCAAACCGTCGCTCTATACGGTGACAGCTAATGCTCAGAATCTCACGGTCCGACTCAGCAACGTGCAGTTGCTTGTAGGACAAGAGTTGAACCTGCCGCTTTCGTTACAGGCCACCGGGGTTGAGGCAAAGGTAGATGTTCGAGCAGCTGCCGATACGGCGATTGATACTGGCTCCGCGGCGATGGGCGTGAACGTTAACCCGCGGGAGGTAGAAGCGCTGCCCTTAAATGGACGACAACTTTCGCAACTATATTTGCAAGCTCCAGGCTCGGTGAATAGCGGCTCGGGAACCTACGGTGATATTCGCTTTAGTGGCCGCGCAGTCGAACAAAACACGATTCGCTACGACGGTATAGAAGGAACGGCAATCATTGATTCGTCTCCGGGAAATTTGAATGGTGAAATTCCCACACCTTTCCGGCTGCAATCTTCGCTGGAGAACGTCCAGGAGTTCAGGGTTGATTCAAATAACTTTCCGGCCGAGTTGGGAACAGGCACTGGCGGTCAGATCAGCGTCGTCACGAAATCCGGCGGTAACAAGTTTCACGGTTCAGCTTTTGAATACTTGCGCAATGACGCGCTCGATGCAGCTAACTTCTTCGACAATATCATCGGACAGAAGAGCAAACTGAGGTTGAACCAGTTCGGCGGTTCGATTGGTGGGCCAATCAAAGCGGACAAGGCATTCTTCTTCTTTTCTTACGAAGGTTACCGACTCCGCGGCGGAATAAATGCGATCGAGGCCGTCCCTGGCCAGGCGTCACGCATTTGCGCTGCTCCACTTGGTTCCGGATCTATTGCCTGCAACGCTGCTACTGCTGCGTTGATTCCGGCATTCCGCGGAGCCGGTGCGGTGACTTTACGCGCTGGCCCAGATCTCTTCGACACTGTTCAGCTTCAGGCTAACAATATCGTTGACGAAAACTCCTTAGCGCTCCGGGTGGATTACAGGTTCAATCCGAAACACTCAGCTTACTTCCGATTTTTCAGGGATCAAGCATCGAATAGCCAGCCGGATGGCGTAACTGGTCGTCGTATAGAGATTCGACAAGTACCTCAAAACGGTGTTGTGGCGTTCCAATCTCTTCTGAGTCCAAACCTTCTGAACGAATTCAAGTTTGGATATAACGGCGCGTACTCACGAATAACTGCGAACGCACCGAGTGTAAACGGCATTGATATGTCGAACTTATCGTTCAACATCGGTGGCAGCGTTGCGGGCTTCGCGTTGCCGGGTCAGGGAGCAAATGCGGGTGTCGCAGTCCCTGGTGGCTTGATTCGTGCTAACAGCGCGCAAAACGGTCGAGGTCAACCCTACACACCTTACTCGCTCTCATTCATGGATAATATCAACTGGACTCACGGTAACCATGTGGTGAAAGCAGGCGGTGAGGTACGGGCGATTCGTCTCTATACTGATCGACTGGGCGGAATCACTTACACGTTCGCCAACATCAATAACTTCCTGACAAACAATTTGCAGTCCACCCAATTTCTCGGTGATCTTTCTGCGCCATCACCCTTCTTCAATAACAGCACCGGGCAGGCGAAGGCGAAGCAACAGTACTACATCACCTACGTGCAAGATGAATGGAAAGTCCGTCCAGATCTGACGTTGAATTATGGTTTGCGTTACGAGTACTACACGCCACTCAGGGAAGCGAACAATCGACAGATTCTGTTCGACATCATCACCGGCACTCTGAGAGATTCCAGTCAAGATCCTCTTCATTCGTCGAAGAATAATTGGGGGCCACGGGTTGCTTTGACGTGGTCGCCGAATTCAAAAGGGACCGGCTTCTTTAGTGGTGGCAATACTGTTCTTCGTGGCGGTTTCGGGATTTACTATGGCCCGGGTCAAACCGAAGATCAGATTCAGCCGATAGAGTCGAATCGAATTAGTTCGACACTGTCAGGCGGAACTTTCCCACAGGATCCGAATGTTATTGCTGCGTCTTTCGTAAGCAACCCAAACAATAGACAGTACCAACCGCGAGCATACGCTCCCGAATACACAATTCCTGAAAAGGTCTATCAATACAGCTTCTCGGTTCAGCAGGCATTGCCATACAACCTCGCGTTCACGGCGGCTTTCGTAGGTTCTGAAGGTCGAAACCTGTTCTTAAGAAGTATTGCTAATCGGATCCTTCCGGGTCAGACAACAATCGGACCTGGTGCCACCACGTTGCCTTCTGGTTTCGGAGTCGTGAACGTTAGTGACGCAGCAGGAAACGTCGTGGCTGTTCGTACGGTGCGCGAGTTCTCGATAATCAACGGAACCGCTGCACCACTGAATCCGTTCGCTGAGATCGACGACAAGACTAGTGGCGGCCACGATAATTATCGCGCTCTGCAGATGTCGCTCGTTAGACGTTTCAACACCGGTCTAACGTTGAATTCCCAATACACGCTTTCCCGATCGTTTGGTAATACCTCAGGATCTAATGAAGCACGCACAGCTGCGAACAATGCTCGCGCATTGAGCGAATTTGACTACGACGAAGGTTATAACAACTTCGACATTCGTCATACATTCAACCTCAGCGCGCTTTATGATCTTCCAGTAGGCAAGGGAAAGAAATACGACTGGGGATCGGTTGGAAATGCCGTCTTCGGCGATTGGGAAGTTGGAACGATTGCGAACGCCCGGTCAGGGATACCATTGGAGATTGCGATCGTTCGACCCGATGTTGTGATGCAATGCAAAAACGCAGCCGGTTGTCTGGTAACAACAGGTGCAGGTGGTGCTGCAACACTTTTCCCGAACGGTTTCGTCGCGCAGTTGCCCGGAACAATTAGCGCCTCTGCTCCGCTTCCTCCCGGTTTCGTTGGCGTCGTCAATACTCCTGGCGGTGGCGCGTCGCGAAACGTTCGTCGTCCCGACCTGATTGCCGGAGTCAATCCTTATCTCGACAACGATCGCTTCATTCTAAATCCAGCGGCATTCACTACACCGCAACCCGGGACGTTCGGGAATGTGCCGAGAAACTTCCTGCGCGGTCCGAATTTCAGGCAGTTCGACCTGATCTTCAATAAGCGTTTCAAATTTTCGGAAACCACGAACGTGGAATTCCGAACTGAGATCTTCAACGTATTCAATCGCGCGAACTTCGACATACCCGGATCGCGTCTGAATTTGGCACTTCCAACAGTCGCTTTGGCTGGCGGCGTTTACACATTCAGCACGTCGAATGTTAATCAGCCGGGTCAGCCCTACACGCTCGGTGCAGCTGGCGGCACGTTTGGATTGCTACGACAGACGGTTGTGCGCGACGTTGGTTTGGGAACGAACCGACAAATTCAGTTTGCGTTGCGTTTGAATTTCTAGTTACTCGGTGCTGGGACCGCAGGCGTCCTCGCCTGCTTGCGTGCAAGCTAGGCCCTTGTTGGGAACGTAGCAGGCGAGGACGCCTGCGGTCCCAGCACCGAGATGTTCTTTATTTTCAGCGTCGGGAAAATTCATATGTCATTAAGAGAAATGTCAGTAACCGAACAGAAGAACCCAAGTGGTATCGCCGACGACGTGTACGACGATGGCTACCTCCGAGTTGAACACAAAAACTATTACGTTGCTTGTGGCGGAACGCCTCTCAAGTTGCCTCGAACTGAGTTCTTGATCTTCTCGCGCCTGTCACGTACCCCTGATCGAATCGTTACAGCTGGAGACCTTTGGGAATCAGTTTGGGGAGGCGACAAACCCCTGAACACAGAGAGCCTCCACGTTTATATCTATCGCCTGCGCGCGAAACTCCACGTCTTCGGTTTACAGATCGAAACAATGGTCAACGTGGGATACAGACTTTTGACCTCACCCCAGCACTGAACCAGACCTGTTAACCAAGAGTTCAGGTGAAGTTCAGTTCGATGTAACACGCAAAACCTAGATTTGAATTCTAAAAAAGATCGCTCTTAGGAGTTCCCCAGTAGAGGAGACGCTCAATGTCTGTTTGGAATAGAAGCTTTCGAATCGCGGTGTTGCTTGGTTTGGCAAGTGCCCTGCTGTTAATGGTCGCGTGTAGTCCCAAAGGGTCTGGAACAGAATCAGGTCCCATACAGCTTCAGGGGATGGGCGCGACTTTTCCAAATCCGCTTTATCAGAAGTGGGTAAGCGAATACGGCAAGCTTCATACGAATATCAAGATCGACTATCAATCCCAGGGGTCAGGCGCGGGCATCAAGCAGATCAAAGAGCAGACGGTTGATTTTGGTGCCTCGGATGCGCCAATGAAAGACGAGGATCTGAAGTCCGCTCCGGCTGAGATTCTGCACATTCCAACTGTCTTAGGCGCAGTCGTAATCACATATAACCTCGCCGAGGTCACTCAGAAACTTCACTTCGCACCAGATGTCATTGCTGACATCTTTCTCGGAAAGATCAAGAAGTGGAACGACCCAAGAATTGCTGCAGACAATGCCGGAGCGAAACTTCCTGCTTCGGACATCACTGTAGTTCACCGGTCCGAAGGCAGCGGAACATCAGCTGTCTTTACCGACTACCTTTCGAAGGTAAGTCCTGAATGGAAAGAGAAAGTTGGTGCCGGTCCATCACCAAGCTGGCCGGTTGGAATGGGAGGCAAGGGAAATGAAGGTGTCACGGGGCAGGTGAAGAGTACCCCGAACACGATCGCTTACGTCGAGCTGGCATACGCTGTTCAAAACAAACTTCCTATCGCTCAGGTCAAGAATGCGAATGGTACTTTTATCGAACCTTCAATCGAGTCTGTCACAGCTGCTGCCGCGGCGTCGGCTACAAATACACCAGACGATCTACGGGTCTCGATAACGAACGCTCCTGGTGCGAATGTCTATCCCATCTCGAGTTACACCTACATTCTCGTTTACAAAAATCAAAAGGATGCCACCAAAGGAAAGGCACTCATAGATTTCTTATGGTGGGGCATACATGACGGCCAGAGCTTCGCAACACCGCTTCAATACGCAACTCTGCCTGCTGACATAGTGAAGCGAGCTGAGGCGAAGCTTAATTCAGTTACGTCGGGTGGAGCGCAACTTCACTAGTGACCTTGGTATGAGTGCGACAAGCCCGGACAGAGCGGTATTTCCCGCAAAGCACTCGGACTGGCGCCGAGTGCTTTCGCCTACCGGGAACACCGGTGACGCGATTTTTCGTGCACTGATGTTTCTGGTCGGACTGTTCGTAGTGTCGGTCGTAATTGCGATGCTCATCGCGCTCGCCTCCGACTCGATGTTATCCATCCGCCAATTTGGTTTTCACTTTCTCATAAGCCGCCAGTGGAACCCGATAAAAGGCGAGTTTGGCGCGTTACCATTCATCTACGGAACAATTGTCTCCTCTTTGATAGCACTCCTGATTAGCGTTCCATTCTCGTTGGGTATCGCTGTGTTTCTGGTTGAGCAAGCACCTCACTACATCGCGCGTCCGGTTGGGTTTTTAGTCGAGCTCCTCGCGGCGATCCCATCAGTCGTTTACGGACTGTGGGGGATCTTTGTGTTGGCTCCCTTTTTGCGCACCTATATTGAGCCGCCCTTAGCAAAAGCGTTGGGAAGACTTCCTTTATTTCAGGGAGCGATCACCGGAATCGGGTTACTCACCGGCGGGATCATTCTTGCGATCATGATTACTCCGATCATCTCGGCAGTCGTGCGAGATGTTCTAGCGGCGGTACCCGGCTCACAACGTGAAGCGGCACTGGCGTTGGGCGCAACAAAATGGGAAATGATTCGCGTCGTCTTGGTGAACGGCGCGCCGGGAATTGCCGGCGCAGTCATCCTGGGTTTGGGTCGAGCGCTTGGTGAGACGATGGCCGTGACAATGGTTATCGGCAATCGACCTGAGATCAGTGCTTCGTTGTTTGAACCGTCATACACAATCGCGTCCGCTATCGCGAATGAGTTTACAGAGGCAACTCAGGATCTTTATCTGAGCGCGTTGGTTGAGCTGGGACTGATCCTGTTCCTGGTCACTTTCATCGTAAATGCCATCGCGCGGCTGCTTGTCTGGAACGTCACTAGAAAAACGGGAGGCGTTGGGAGAGCAGCGTGATGGCCGTAACCAGACCAGTTGATCGAATGCGTCGCGTCACTAGCGCAATCATGACAACGTTGACCGGATTGTGCACTCTCCTGGCGATTGGCATCCTTCTCATAATTCTGTCGTACATCGCTTATCGCGGAATAGGTTCATTGAGTTTTCGCTTTCTTGTGGATAGTCCTCGCCCCGTTGGTGAAGGCGGAGGAATTGGCAATGCGATCCTCGGGTCGGTCGTGCTGCTCATGTTGTCTTCTGCCTTCGGTCTGCCTCTAGGTATCGCAGTCGGTATTTATCTTTCCGAGATTGGGAAGGGTCGCTTCGCCGGTGCGATACGTTTCCTCGTCGATACCCTTACAGGCATCCCATCGATCGTCACCGGCGTATTCGTCTACGCAATTCTGGTTTTGCCGATGAGGCATTTCTCGGCATTTGCAGGTGGTGTCTCGCTGGCACTGATCATGATTCCAATTGTGGCGCGCACCACAGAAGAAATGCTCAAACTCGTACCACACAGCTTGAGAGAAGGCGCATTGGCATTAGGCGCTCCGCAATGGCGTGTCACTCTGGGCGTGGTTCTACCCGCTGCGGCCTCGGGGATTGCAACCGGAGCAATGCTCGCGATCGCTCGAGTTTCGGGTGAAACGGCGCCGCTCTTGTTCACTGCATTTGGTAGTCGATTTTTTAGTTACTACCTTGATCGTCCAATCGCGTCGCTAACCGTGCAGATCTACAACTACGCCATCTCGCCGTATGACGAATGGCACGCCCAGGCATGGGCTGCGACGCTCGTGTTGATGACCTTGATACTTGGAATCAACATCATGGTTCGATTCTTAACGCGTAAGAGGTTTTAGGTATGTCTGGGGTCGTGATGACGAAAATGCCCGCGCAAACAGTAGCGCCCAAGATTGAAGTTCGCGAACGACATGAGCCCCCGGCCCAGAAGGAGACTGGCAAGGTCAAAGTCGCGGTGCGCAACCTCGATTTCTTCTATGCAAGATCACAGGCACTTCATAACATCTCCATCGAGATTCCTGAGCGCATTGTTATGGCTTTCATTGGGCCATCAGGCTGTGGCAAGTCGACCTTTCTTCGCACGCTCAACCGAATGAACGACGTCATTCCTGCGACTCGTGTCGAAGGAGAAGTCTTAATTGATGATCATAACGTCTATGAGACAGGAACTGACGTCGTGGAACTGCGTCGCAAAGTTGGAATGGTATTCCAGAAGTCGAATCCTTTTCCAAAATCGATCTTTGAAAATGTTGCGTACGGTTTACGAATCAACCGTTTGACTAAAAGCTACAGTGAGCTGGAAGAGCGGGTTGAAGAAGCACTGAGAGATGCGGCGCTTTGGAATGAAGTAAAGGATCGGTTGAAGACTTCAGCGCTAAGTCTGTCTGGGGGTCAGCAGCAACGTTTGTGTATCGCGCGGGCCTTGGCGATTCGTCCTGAGGTACTATTGATGGACGAACCAGCATCCGCTTTGGATCCGATCGCCACCTCAAAGATTGAAGAGTTGGTGTTTGATTTGAAGAAGCAATACACCATCGTGATTGTTACTCATAACATGCAACAAGCAGCTCGAGTTTCTGATACGACGGCTTTCTTTCTGCTGGGCAAGTTAATAGAGGTCAATTCAACTGAGAAGATGTTCACGGCGCCGAATGAGAAGTTGACTGAGGACTACATTACGGGAAGATTTGGGTAACATGGTTAGCTTTGTACTTTGTACTTTGTACTTGCATCACCCGATTTAATATCCGCAATCCAAAGTACAAAGCACAAAGTACAAAGCACGAAATTGGCAATCGGAAATCGGAAATATATGGAATCCCACCGTCATCTTGACGACGAACTAAGTTCACTGCGTGATCGAGTATTGCTGCTCGGAGGTGAAGCTGAGCGAGCGCTCGAACGTGCCATGTATTCGCTAAGTGAGCGCGATAGCGAAGTTGCGCGTGATGTGCTCGACAACGACGACCAGGTCGATCATCTCGAGGTAGAGATAGATCGTCAGTGCATCGATATCATTGCGCTGCGTCAACCGGCCGCTCGTGATCTCCGCTTCGTGATTTCAGTGGCAAAGATGGCACCTGTGCTGGAACGGATTGCCGATCACGCCTGCAACATCGCGCGAACGGCAATCGATCTAAACAACGAACCTGAACTCAAGTCGGTGCTGGATCTGCGTCGCATGGCCGATCACGCGCTCGATATGCTCCGTGCGGCCCTTGACTCTTTTACGTCAGGTGACGCACTTGCTGCACGTGAGATCATCAAGAGCGACAGCAAGATCAACGATCTCTACAATCACACTTTTCATCGACTGATTGAGATGATGGTAACTGAACCCACAACTGCAACCCGAGACGCGCGACTCTTGTTTGTCGCCAAGCATCTCGAACGCATAGGCGATTACGTAACGGACATCTGTGAGCTTACCGTCTATATGGCTGAAGCCGCCTTCATCAAGCACACCAACTAATCATGACACGTCCGGTTTTGATAATTGAGGATGATGCCGACATCTCCGAGAGTTTGAGATATAACTTCGAACGTGAAGGCCTGGCTGCGGTCACAGCGCCGACGGGTGAGGCCGGGTTGACCGCCGCTCTAAACGACCGCGATCCTCCACGCCTGATCATTTTGGATTTGATGTTGCCGGGGATGAGTGGGATAGAGCTGTGTCGACGTTTACGGAGGGAACCGGCGACGAGAAGAACTCCCATCATCATGTTGACGGCGAAGGCCTCGGAGTCAGACCGCGTCGCTGGTTTGGATCTTGGCGCGGACGATTACATTACCAAGCCATTTTCGGTGCGCGAACTGCTCGCGCGTGTCAGGGCTGTTATGCGACGCGCGGATGAAACCATGGGGAAGACGTACGAAGACGATCATCTCGTGATCGACTTCGACGACATCCGCGTGGTTTGCGATGGGACCAAAGTTAAACTGACGAACAAGGAATTCACGCTGCTCTCTGTTTTGGCACGCAGCGCCGATCGTGTTGTGACTCGTCAACAGCTGCTAGATAGCGTTTGGGGTTACAGCTATTATGGGGATGCGCGGACGTTGGACGTTCACATTCGTCGTCTACGTCAGAAGCTCGATAAGTGTGGCGATTGCATTGAAACCGTAGTCGGCGTCGGCTATCGTTTTGTTGGTTGTACTGGGACGACTTCGTCCTAGATTTGAAGTCCGAGATTGGATGCAGTCAGTACCACCGCGCGGTAGCGGGTGGGTGCGCAGTCGGGCGATCAACAGTTACCGGCAAGCTGCGCACCCACCCGCTACCGCGCGGTGGTACTGACTGCATCCAAGTTTGGTCAAGGGTAAGTAAGTGTCGAAGCGTCAAATTCTTTTACTCGCCGTTGGTCTAATCGTCACCGCGCTTGTTCTGACAACTGCATCTCTTTCAGTCCGGCTAATCGTCTCGCTATTGATGTTGCTCTTGGTTGCCATCTGGCTCGCCAAAACGTTTTTCACTTCACCCGTCAACAACAGAAAGCAGACCAGAGAAGAGGATTTAACCGAGTCTCCCGAAGTCTTCGCCGTGGGCCAACTCTTTGAAGCCACGATGCACGGCATGCGTGAAGGCCTGCTCGTTGTGAACAAAGACATGCGCGTTGTTGCCTCAAATCCGGCTGCTTACAAACTCTTCAGTCCCACGGTTCCCAAAATTGAGTCTCAACGCCTGACAGAACTCACACGCAACCCAGCAATCTATGGAGCGTTTCTCGATGCATTAAAGGGTCAGGAACGCAGCGATGTTAAAGTCGAGACACATGGGCCGGAACGACAGGTGTTCGATTTGCGCGTGGTCCCGCTGCTAACCAATGGCAACGGCGCGGCGGGTGCGCTCGGTGTATTCTTCGATATCACGCGGACCGAACGACTCGAGATCGTCAGGCAGGAGTTTCTCTCGAACGTTTCGCATGAGTTACGCACCCCGCTGACTGCAATCCTTGCATTTGTTGAGACGTTACAAAACGGAGCTTTGGACGACGTCGAGAGTAGTCAGCGCTTCCTCTCCATCATCGGCAAAAACGCATCGCGAATGCATGGTCTGATCGATGACATTCTGGAATTGACCGCAATCGAAGGTGGAAATGTTCAACTGCGTCGGAGCTCTGTAAAGCTGAAGGATCTGGTTGCTGAGGTGATCTCATCATTGAGTGATAAAGCCGCCGAGCATCACGTCACACTTGTTAATGAAGTGGATTCAAGCGTGGTAGTGAAGGTTGACGCTCGTCGCCTCGAGCGAATGCTGACTAACCTGGTTGATAATGGAATCAAGTTTGGTGGGGATGATGCGACCGTGAAGATCAGGTATGAATCAGATTCACGTGACAAGATCATCGTACAAGACGACGGTGAAGGAATTCCGTCCCAACACCTCGAGCGTGTGTTTGAACGGTTCTATAGAGTTGATCGTGCGCGGTCGCGAGATATGGGTGGCACGGGATTGGGTCTCGCGTTAGTAAAACATCTTGCCTTGCTGCATGGCGGCGAAGTCACGGTTACCTCAGAACTGGGCAAGGGCTCGACCTTCATAATCCACCTGCCGCGCTAGCTGATTAAACACACCCCATCGTCCTGGGACCGCAGGCGTCCCCGCCTGCCCGCGACGAAGGAACCAACTACGGTTTTATCAACCAGCTGTTCAAATCCTTGTTGGTTAGGTTGGACGCGGGCAGGCGGGGACGCCTGCGGTCCGAGGACGCTACTTCACAGATGTCGCAACACGCTTTGTGCCAAGGCTTTTGACTTTCGGATCCTGGTCTCCTGATTGTCTCCGCCACCGATGCTCAGACGAACAAGTGTCTTACCTTTCAGAATGTACAGCGCGCCGCCGAATCGGTTGCCACTCCAAAATGCTTCATCACCAATTCCCTTGATTGCTTCTGCAGCAGCTTCGTTCTCCTCTTCGGATTCAGATTCCTTTTCAACACTGCGCCGTCCTTTGTCTCGATGAAAGGTTTCATTCCAAAAGTCACGCGGGTCACGTCCATTAGGCCCGCTATCCCGCATCATTAGCGTTAATGCGACTGACTTGCTTGCGGTGGCAAGGCTGTAAAAACATTGAGTAACATGCAACCCGCCTTCAACTCGATCTGTAGGCTTCACATCCTTCAACTGTTCGCCTTGTACCCGCTGAAAGTCGCTGGATCGCAGTAATCCACATGCGTTGCCATTAGCAGTACGCAGACTTACCTTTTGACGCGCTACGGCCGCATCCTTCACCGCTGTGGTACCACTGACGACTTGCGCAGGCGGTTGCTCAGTCTTCGACACGGCACCTGTTTCTGTCCAGGACCATCCAGCGATGATGAAGGCAATGGTAACGAAAACATAAATCAAAGAATGTCTGATTGTAGATCTTCGCATGGTGAGTCTCCTTTAGTCCTCATCAACGGATAGTGTCCTAATTTGGGCAGTAATATAGATGACGCACCAAAATAGAAAAACCGCAATCTTAGAACGGAAGTCTAAAAACAAGAAAGATGCCAAGGCGCTCTTTAATTGTTTTCAGAATCAGGTTCCAGATCTGAACGTGACAGGAAGTCTCTTGCGCCAGTTTGAAATCCTGTACTCAATTCCTTTAGCTTCGCTAGATACTCATCTCGAAAAGAGTCCGGATCATAATTACGTTCCGTTATGATGTAGCCCTTTACCATTTCGGTGAGTGCGGCGATCATGGCTTGAGTGTTCGCAAGTTCAAGGGTCGCATAAGCGTAAAACTTCTGATTAACCTTGTGCATTTCTTTGAGGTATCGCAGTTCAGGTGAGTCCATTAGTGTCTCCTTGGGTTGAGAGTTCTCAAAGTGCTAACATGCGCGCATCGGAGGCTGCGCTATGAAAACGCAAGACAAACCGTCTGACGAATTTGCTAGGTTCAGAGAGGCCACCAAGACACTGCTTTCCGTTCCGAAGAAAGCAGTCGATAAAGAAAAGGCCGCCTACCAAAAGAAACGCCAGCGCATTAAAGCAAAGCGCAACGCAGCCTAGGCTGTGGCTGTCGCTGCCGCTGTCGTGGCTTTCTTGGGCTCTACCGACCACGCGCACAGCGCCCAAGTGTTGTTTCCGATGTTCTCAAATCGTTGACCCCCGTCATCTGGCAAGGAACCTGCGAGAGCCTTCAAGTTAGTATTCTTGCCGTACTCTTTGTTTATCCGTTCTGCTAATACCTTCGCGTGAAGCGGGGCACCTTCCTTCGATAACACTTCATAAGCAGCTTGTCGGATAGTAGGAGATTTCACCTTCGCCTGCTTCGCTTGTGACGGCTCCGGTGGTGGCGGTTCTACTACCACTAGCTTTGGCGTGGTAGCGGTCTTCGCCGTAATGGACTTGGCTGCTTTCTTAGCCGCTTTCTTACTGCTCTTCTTCTTGCTCTTTTTGCTGGTCTTAGACGTGTTACCCAAAGAGATGCCGCTTGACCATTCTTTCAGGCCCCATTGGTCATCCAGCCTAGTAATATCCCCAACGGTACTTTCGCGCCTTCGCAAAGCGGCGTAGACAGTATTTGGTTTCTGTCCCGGCATTCCACCTTGCTCCAATCCGGCAACGATCTCTTGAAGGGTCAGCCTAGCTTGCTTCAACTCAATGCACTTCTTAGCCGCATCGACCAGGGTCATAGTGAAAAAGGCGTTGGATGGAATTGCGGCACCGTTTCGGATAGGCTTAATGACTCCAGCGTCTAAATTTTCAGGGGAAACTACAGAACCTGAACCTTTGAGAAGCAGTATTGTGTTGATCGAAATATCGATCTCACCTCGCTTAGCATAAAGCTCCTCAAGTACCGCGTCATAGTCAATTTGGGCGTTTAATTTTTCAGGCATTTTCTTCTTGTCTCCGATCTTTCAAGCTGTTATAAACGCACCAAGAGGTGGTCAGGTAAGGGGCTGATCAACAGACCAGCCCCACCTTTTAGGGCTTATAGGCAACCTCCTCTTAGTCAAATAATCAAAGCGGCTTTTCGATTCACGTCTCGCCAGACTTCAGAATCGGGAGGCCGTTTTTGATCTGACCGCATGGTAATCCCCGCGAAATTTTCAGGTCAAGATTAAAATACCTACCCCTTCATTTTCAGGTTTCTGAATGCGTGCCTGAATCAAGAGGGACAAAACCTGAAACTCATTCCCCTGTGATGCTTTTCCAGTTTAATGATGATGATTGTGGAAGGGGTTTGGATAAGGTGTAGACGTTAGTTGTCTGCCTTATCCTTAGCCGTCAACGCGTCGAAGGTGAGTCTTCGTCCTGCTATTGATTGCGTCGCCTTTATGAAGCGATCCAAGTCCGTACCGCGTCTGTTATTAAACCTGAAGCTTTGTTCGTCCAGATACCTGAAAAGGTGAAACGGCATTACGCTGATATAGGTGCCGTTAATCGACCTTTTCAGGAGACTCCAAAAGTTTTCAATTCCGTTTGTGTGAATTTGGCCGTTCACATATCGCTCTGCGTGATTGATCACGTTATGAACAAATTCATCTTCCAAGCGGCGATAAGAGCGGAACGCATCGCTGTACACTGTTGCGCCTTGCTCTACATGCTTGCTCACTTCGCCGTGCAGCGATTTGGTTCGGACATTTGGCACCACCATCGTGCGAACTTCGCCGTGACGTTCCAGAAGCCCCATAACAGCAACCTTGCCAGCGCCACCCGTACCAAGATGCTTGCGCTTACTGGCGTGCATGTTCCGAGCTTTGCCACCAATGAAAGTTTCGTCCACTTCGACTTCGCCTGAAAGCAACTCAAATGATCCAGCCTGAAGCGCGAGCCTAATGCGATGAGAAAGGAACCATGCCGACTTCTGAGTGATACCAAGCGAGCGATGAAGTTCATAGGAACTAACGCCGTTCTTGGCGTTTACAATGATCCAGATAGCGGACAGCCACTTATCCAATCCGATGGGCGAGTCCTCAAGAATAGTCCCTGTCTTGATGCTAAACTGCTTGCGGCAAGAGCGGCATTTCCAGACGCGGCGAGTCTTCAGGAAGGTTACTTCGGAACTATCGCAATGCGGACACACAATACCATCGGGCCAGCGAAGCTCAGCCATGAAGTTCAAAGCGTTATCAGGATCGGAGAAATACTTGACCGCTTCGAGTAATGTTTTCGGTAGGGCCTTGTCGTTTTTCATGCTGAGAATTTAGCACGGATTCCGTGGTGTGTCAAGTATATTACTGCCCTAATTTGGATTTCTCTCTGTGTCTCTGTGGTGAGTGAAAATGAAAACTTAATTCACCACAGAGCGCCTCTGCTTGTTCAAAACGCAAGCAGATAAGAAAGATAAAACTCAACATAGAACAAGTCGGGAAGGGCGGTTTACCACCGCTCGACTCCAACTTATTGATCGGCGAACAGCGGGGGTAAACCACCCTTCCCGACTTGTTCTTTGCACGTTTTCTTTTCCCCCTGACCACCTGAGTCCGTAAGCAGTTTCTAGTCAGACACAGAGAACACAGAGGTTCCACAGAGAAGAATTTCAAATTAGGTCACTCCCCATCAACGCAACACGTACGGCGTCGACACAGTCCAGATCTGAAGCGGACCCAGACTAAGGTTTACGGTCTTGATTACATAGACCCCGCTTTTTGTGATCGGAGCTTCCAGAATTGCGACGCCCGATGACGAGTTCACCGTCTGTACCACCTGTCCGGTCGGACTGAGCAGCACTAACTGTATCGGTACTCCAGTGCTTGACTCGGAGGCGATCGATATAGCCTGCGTACCGCTCGGCAGCGTTATGCTTCGCAGCAAAGATTGACCAGCGTTGACAGTGTTGTTTGCCTGCGTTGTCAATCCGGGTCCTACTGATGGTGTGCCGGTTGTGGTCGCACTCCCGAGACAGAATCCGTCAATATAGACCGCGTTCTGCTGTGGTCGCAGTTCGAGTTTGTGGTGTCCATCGACACTAGCGCTGTAATTGAACGTCTTCGACACTCCAAATACCGGCGCTCGGTTCGATCCAACTGATCCGTAATAGTTGATTGTTCCCTGCGATTGTCCGTCCACCAATACTTCAGCGGTTCCACCTTTTGGAGTCGTGGCGTAGAAATAAGAGATCGTACCTGTCTGCATCGCCGGAGTATCAAATGTGAGGACGACGTTGTGCTGGTTGTTCCCGCCTTCATTCAACCTGAAATGGCCCGCGCTCGCGTTGCCGTTGCTCAATGCGTGCCAACCATTCGAGTAACTGATGTGTGAATCATCGTCTTCAACCCTCGTTCCGTTGCAAGGCAGTGGGTTTGGTGTTGGCGTCGGCGTTGGTGCCGGGGCGCACGCCTGGTTGCCCACGATCATGTATGAGAATCCGGTATAGGGATCTTGAATCGCGTTAGTGGTAATGTCCGTTGCCGTTGTCGAGCGCAAAGATTGAATCCCTGTTCCGGCAAACGTTCTACCGCTTTGACCTCCGATGATGTCTCCAGCTTTTGGACCGCCCACTTTATCTGCGGACAGGACGATCGTGATTGTTCCGTTCTGCTGATCCACAGTACCGCTGTCTGCATCACCGATTTTGTTAGGCTGGCTCAATGCAACAGGGACGCTTTCAATCGTAGTAACGGTACCGTACTCGAATGAAGTAACACCCGACGTATCTGTGTTCATTCCAACGTAATAGGAACCGGTAAATAGCGTAGGATCGATAGAAGGTGTTTTGATTGGGTAGTTCCACAAAATTCGCCACTGACGGTTTGGCAACAGTGTGCTCAGATCCGCTACCTTCATCTTGAACACAATCTTCTGCGTTGTTCCATCGAGATAATCCGCCAATCGCACCTCGAGGATATCGAGATCTGCGTTTAGAGGCGCGGCCTTCTGATCACCTGCCGGATCAGGCGCTGTCAAAATTCCCTGGCAACGCGAATCGCCGACGGGCTTGGATACAACTTCGTTGTTGCCGCATGAGGTCCCAAAGGCATTCGTCGCGGTTACCTTGTAGTAATAGACAGTATTCGCATCTGCGGTCGTGTCGTCATACCGTGTCGCAGTTCCCGCATCAGCAAGCAGAATCTCCGCACCGCTCGCAGTGCCGCGGTAAATCTTATAACTCGTAATTGGCGAGCCACCGTTGTCAGATTCCGACCACGTCAAGTGAGCAACGCCACCGTCGCGACCGACAGTGATTGCGGGGGCTCCTGGTATCGTTGGTCCTGCCGATTCGCCGGGAGTTGCAAACAAACGAAGTCCGCCACTCTGTCGAGCGATTCCGGCAAGCGCGGTATACGCGTTACCAGTTGCGGTATCCGGCGCTTGAACACATCCTGGTCCGGTGCATCCATCGTCAAAGCCAACAAGGATTCGACCCTGTTTGTCGATATCTATGCCGAAAAAGTCGAGGAGATTGCGATGTGGCGGAGAGCCGCCACCCAGATGAATGCCATTGCGCTGGATCGGATCGTTCGGAGTCGCATCCGAAACCGCCCAGGTATTTCCGCCGTCATAGGTTGTAGCGATGTAGAGATGAAACAGTCCTGAAAACGCGCGGTCGTCAACCGAACCCGCACTCGTCGATCCATAGAATGCGAATGCTGCGCGATCGTCATCACCCGCGACAATTGCGGGGAACGCTGCCGCCTTAATGCCAACAAGTGAACCGACGTCGACGACATTCTTCCAGGTCAGTCCGCGATCGTCTGAGACTGCTACTCCGGCGATTGTATTGCCGCTCGCAAATGCTTCGTACAGTCGTCCGGTTCCATTCGTTTTGTCACCACGACCTACTGCCACTGCTGGATCGTCAGCTGAACCAGTTGTCCCTGGTACTGAATGGACGTTGAATGTAATGCCGTTGTCCTCGGAGACTACGACGCCTTGTTGATTGCCACAGCTTCGGTTTGGCAGGTAGACCGTGCCGTCTGGAGCAACCTTTACATGTCCGTGAAGGTTTGTGCATTGCGTTAAGTTGTATGCCTCTACTCCGGGTCCGAAGGTGAGGCCCCCATCGTCACTTCTCGCGCAGAAGATGACCGCCGCGTCCTGTGAGCAATAGTAGATGGCATGAGGGTAAACAGTCGGAACCAGTGGCGCATGATATGGACCGGCTCCAATCGTCTGGTGGTCAACCCCCGATGGAATTCCACCGCCCTGAGATGGTATCCAGTTGTCGCCGTCATCATCGGTGTACGCTGACAGACTATCCTGACCCGTAAGCTCCGAGACGATCGTTCGGCCTACATCGGGATTCTGATTGTTGTATCCGTGATCTGTGAACAGGATTGGATCGAGACTGGTAGCGTTGTTGGGAGCGCTCTTGTCTTCCCAGAAGGCTGTTGGAGAAGTTGGACATGAGTCGTCGAAGGTCACACGAAAAGTGGTGAGGTCGGAGATGAACATGGCTTTGCCCGTTTTCCAATTGACTCCGATTGATGGTTCACCAGCATCTGTACCTTTCCCGATTTTAACGAGGTCGCTTTGTGGGGTGAATATCTGGAAGCGGGGCGCCAATCCAGCAGCTTGTTTCGCTGGTCCTAAACCTGGTACGACAGTCGCCGTTCCTCTGTATTGATCTGAGTTAGGAATAGGTGTCACGGCCGAAGCCACATGGACCGTGTAAATGCCAACGCCGCTTGAATGTGGATCGAGATAAGCCACCTCTTCGGTGCCTGGTTGTCCACCGTTAGTTCCTTGAGCAGCAACGGGACCGGTCAGGTCCCCTTTGTGGACATAGAGATCATAGTCTGAAGTTTGCAGTGTCCAATTAACTCGGATCTGTATCAGCTTGCCCGTCCAGTCTGCTTCGGTGCCTGAAACAGTGAGTGTGAAGCTGTCGCAGTTCTGCGCTGCTCCGCTATCGATGCATTGGCCTTCGCCGCCAGTGCCACCAGTTCCCGGCGCATTGCCCACCCAATTGAGTATCGGACCCGACGGACCGATTGTGCCGCCGGTCGGATCTGCCGCCTGCACGCGAGAAAACACGAACGAGCCACCAATCGCCGCCGCTATCGCAAGGCAGATTGCAGCAAACAAATGGCGCCGTGAAGTGATATGGCGGCAAAAAGTTATGGGTGTCATGTCCGAAATCCTTTCAATCTGGGCTGAAAACGCGATGTTTGAAGGGTAAGACGGACTGGTTGAGGAAAACTTGAGTCGAGAGTAGATGTCCGACGAATTTTAGTTTGTCGAAGGTTGAGGTCACAGCGCTCAGATTCTTAGGGGCCTGGTCATCAAGCACTCGACAAACTAAAGTTCGTCGGACATTTGACCAACCTTTAATAGAACGTGGCACAATGGGCAGGTCGGGGAGACAATGTAGTGAAAAGCTCTATTTGCCTGGTAGTTATCGCAGGGATTGCACTAATGGCAGGATTTGCTCGTCCGCAAAACAAAAATGTTGCTCTCGGAGTCTGGGGTGGGGAGCACGTTCATCTCGACGTGAACTCAAACTCGGCGAAGATTGAGTTTGATTGTGCGCATGGAACGATAGAAGGGCCTCTTACAGTAACCGCGAACGGCGAATTCAGCTGGAAGGGTACATTTGCTCGCGAGCGCGGCGGTCCGGTTACCAGCAACGATGAAAACTCGGGCGAACCGGCAGTCTATTCCGGATCGATCAATCAGGAGACGATGAAGTTAACTCTGCGACTGCAGAATGCGAAAGATCCGTTAGACACGTTTGTGTTGACGCGAGGTGAGGACGGGCACATTCGCAAGTGTAGATGAAGGATAAGGCTGAAGGATCAGGTCGGCGGGTTTTTTCATTCTTCCGCCTTCATCCTTCATCCTTAAATAGATTATGGCGGGTGTAGCGCGAAAGTTTTTAATACGAGGTGATGTTCAGGGTGTCGGCTATCGATTCTTTGCGCAGCGCGCCGCAGCACGTCATCAGGTTGTTGGCTACGTTCGCAACTGCGATGATGGAACGGTCGAAGCGCTTGCAGAAGGACCTGCGAACAGCGTCGAAGCTTTCAAACATGACCTCGCAACCGGACCGCAGTGGGCCGTCGTAGCCCACCTCGAAGAAATCAATCTCGAACCGACTGGGCGGTATTCAACGTTTAGAATTGAGCGATAGGCCTTTGGCCTTGGGTCTTTGGCCTTTGCTCAAATGCACAGACTCCTAAATCCAAAGACCAAAGACCAAACAGAATGGATAACCTAAAAAGATTAATCCGCGAAGTTCCTGACTTCCCCAAACCCGGCATCAACTTCTACGACATCACGACGCTGCTGAAACATCCCGAAGGCTTGCGAAATACTGTTGACGCACTTGCCGCTGAATTTGAAGGGCAGAAGATCGATTCGGTGATTGGTGTCGAAGCGCGTGGATTCATCTTTGCACCAGCGCTTGCTTATCATCTCGGCGCCGGCTTTGTTCCTGTGCGCAAACCAAAAAAGTTGCCAGCCGAATGTGTCTCCATCTCTTACGATCTCGAGTACGGACAAGACACACTCCAGATTCATCGCGATGCAGTTGGCGACGGCCACCGAGTGATCATTGCCGACGACCTCCTCGCCACGGGCGGCACCGCCCGCGCCGTTGTAGATCTCGTCGAACA
>DATDFV010000160.1:0-7940 GCA_036522415.1 Pyrinomonadaceae bacterium
TGGTATCTTTGCAGCAAGGTAAGCTGCGTGTAGCTCATTATTGTGCTTCTTTGACTTGGTCGTTAGAAAAGCACCGTAAACTACCGCAGCTTGCCTTTCTAATGCCAGTCTCAAAGTTGCACTTCTAAGTTGAATCCGCCAATGGAAAATGACCAATGACCAATAAGTTTTTCCTGTTCCTTCTCCTGCCCACTCGCCCCCTCGCCCCCTCGCCCACTCCCCCGTATAATTGCCCCAGGAGAAAGACATGGCTGACACAATCAAATGTACGCACTGCGGTGAAAAGCGACCGGGACTCGCATTCGCGCCTTTTCCAAACGAACTGGGGCAAAGAATCTTTAAGGAGATTTGCCAACCATGTTGGAGTGGATGGCTGCAAAAGCAAACTCAAATCATCAATCACTACGGATTGGATCTGACTAATCCTGACGCTCAAACTTTCCTGTTCGATAACATCAAGGGTTATCTGTTTGGCGATACGCCGCAACTTGCGCAGATTGATACCTCGAAAGAGGGCACAGTGAAATGGTGATGTCTTGATCTTTGTACTTTGATCTTTGTGCTTTGTTCTCAATTCCAGGTTTGTATGCAGCAAGCACCACAAAGAACAAAGTACAAAGCACTAAGCACAAGGAAGCATCCGCTGGCCTATCTATTGCTACAACCTTCCTCGCCCGTTTTATCTCCCCAGTCTAGTTGGTAATCCCCTTTTCAAAAGAGACAAACGACCAGTGTGCAGAAGCGTACTCACTGGCACGTTTTAATGCGCACGTATGTTTTTAGAACTATTAGGAGGGTCTCAAATGAGGTTCAGGATCATTGCACTTATGACAGCCGTTGCACTGTGCGTCGTCAGTGGTTGCAATCAAACTGGAAATGAGAATCGGACTGCAAATGCAAATGCAAATGCCAATGCAAACGCGAACGTCCCCATTATCGCCAGCAGTACGCCGCTGCCAACCGCCACCGACAACACCAATTCTCGACGCGCTCCAACACGCGAAGAATACGAACGGAACAAGGAGCGCTACAACCGTGAGGCAAAGAATTCCGGCAGTAAGGTTGGCACCGGTCTAAACGATGGTTGGTTGTGGGTGAAGACACGGTTTGATCTTGCGGCCGTTGACGACCTGCGCGATTCAACGATTAATGTTGACGTCGATAATGCGGTTGTTACACTCAGCGGAACTGTTGCAACTGCCGCTCAGAAAACAAAGGCCGAAAGCACTGCCAAGTCAGTTGAAGGTGTGAAGGGCGTAAAGGATCAGCTGAAGATAGTTGCCAACACCAGCAAGGCAAGCGCAACACCGACGCCGAGAGGTACACCTGCGAAGAAATAAACAGATCCTGCCGAGTCAGTGTATAGGTTCCTGTGGGTTCATACAGGTCCTATACACCTGACTAATCCGCTTTGCCCCGTTTTCAGTTTTACGTTAAGCTCTCGCTCACTCTTTCCTAAACCGAGAGCTAATTTAAGATTTCAGATTTGTCAGTTGTCTGTGAATGGGTCCAATACGTCCTACAGGTCCTATAGCTCCTATACACCCTGAATAAGAATCCGGAGGTTCACCCTTGTCTACTCAACACCTGAACGCTGCCGTTCGTGTCGTGGTCGTTCTAATTGCGACGCTACTTATCGCAGTTACAACGATGTCTCAAACAAAACTGCTGCGCTTCCCGGACATACACGGCGACCGGGTTGTTTTCACTTACGGTGGCGACTTGTGGACCGCTCCATCAAGTGGCGGAAGTGCGACCCGATTAACTTCGCATCCTGGCATTGAAGTGTTCGGTAAGTTTTCGCCGGATGGAAAGTGGATCGCGTTTACGGGCCAGTACGACGGCGACGAGCAGGTCTTTGTGATACCGACAAGTGGTGGCGAACCGCGTCAGTTAACGTTCTATCCAGCCAAAGGACCGTTGGCGCCTCGTTGGGGTTGGGACAATCAGGTTTATGGCTGGAGTAATGATGGCAAGCGAATCTTCTTCCGCTCACTTCGCGATTCGTGGGCCACTTCAATCGCGCGCCTTTATTCTGTTTCAGTAGACGGTGGTCCGACGGAGCCGCTGCCGATGCCGACCGCGGGTTCGGGCGACTTCTCTCCAAGTGGCAATGAAATCGCCTACTCACCTCAATCGCGTGATTTCCGATCGGAGAAGCGTTACGGCGGCGGCCAGGCCAACGCGCTTTATATCTTCGATCTGAAAAATAACTCTGCCAAACGCATCACCGAAGGTCCTCGAGCCACACGTGATCCCATGTGGATTGGCGACACAATCTTTTACGATTCAGACCGTGATGGTCACTTCAATCTTTACGCTTACAACGTATCAAATGGAAAGACCACTCAACTCACTCGGAACACCGTTTATGACGTTCGGTGGCCAAGCTCCGACAATGAAGGTC
This sequence comes from Pyrinomonadaceae bacterium, assembly GCA_036522415.1. Taxonomy (GTDB): domain Bacteria; phylum Acidobacteriota; class Blastocatellia; order Pyrinomonadales; family Pyrinomonadaceae; genus PSRF01. Next base: position 2,408 of record DATDFV010000160.1, read on the forward strand.
AAATTGTTTATGAGTTAAATGGTGAACTCCAGGTCTTTGATGCAAAGAGCCGGAAGAATATGCCAATCTCAATCAACGTTCCCGACGAAGGGATTGCCAGGCGTCCGAGTCGTGTTTCTGCGGCAAACTTAATTGAGTCTGCCGGTCTCAGTCCTAAAGGTGAACGTGTGGTTGTTTCCGCTCGTGGCGACATCTTCACGATGCCCATCGAGAAGGGTCCAACTCGGAACTTAACACATTCATCAGGTGCGCATGACAAATGGCCAAACTGGTCGCCGGACGGTTCGCAGATCGCTTACATCTCCGATAAGTCGGGCGAGGAAGAACTCTATATCGAACCACAGGATGGTTCGAAACCTGCAGAACAGGTCACACAAGGCGGCAGTGCGATGCGTTATGCGCCCGAGTGGGCGCCCGACGGAAAGCGAATAGCATTCAGCGACAAGGACGGCAAGGTTTACATATTGACTCTGGCCGATCGCAAACTCACTGAAATCGCCGATTCACCGCGCGGCCAAATCCGCGATTACGTCTGGTCACCACGCGGCAACTATCTCGCTTTCACAATGCCAAACGCGAATCAATTTCTATCCGTCTACGTTTGGAGCGCAACTGATAACCAGCTGAGACGGGTCACGGAAGATTATTTCAACAGCTACAACCCTGCATGGGATCCGCAGGGAAATTATCTGTACTTCCTTAGCGATCGTGAATTCACCCCACAACTCTCTTCAATCGAGTTCAACTATGCGCTGAACCGGGAGACGTTCATTTACGCAATGACTCTCAAAAAGGACGGCAAACATCCGTTCCCGCCGGAAAGCGATGAAGTAACAATCACCAAGTCTGGCGAAGAGACACCAAAGCCCGCTTCGTCGCCAGCTGCAGAAAAGCCGGCGGAAGCACCAGCGGCCGAACAAAAGCCTGAGGCTGCCGCACCGAAGCCACCCGCGAATCTCGTAATCGATTTTGATGGAATCCAAACACGCGTTGTACGAGTGCCGCTTGGTGCTGACAACTATGGAAACCTAACTGCGAAGACCGGTCATTTGCTTTATGCAATCGGCGGCGCTGGTTATTACGGGCGGCCACCTGATCGCACAACATCATTACGGATCTATGCGATCAAGGACCGCAAAGAAACCACACTTGTCGAGGACATTCGCGGTTACACACTTTCAGAGGATGGCTCGAAAGTTCTCGTGTTTCAGGGACCGGGCGCGAACCTTTACGACGCCACACCACAAGGCGAACGAAGTAAGAAGGCAGTTTCAACAGCTGGCCTGTTTGTCGATCGCGTTCCAGCCGAAGAGTGGAACCAGATCTTCAATGAAGTGTGGCGACGATACCGCGACTGGTTTTACGTTCCCAATATGCACGGCTTTGACTGGGTTGCTATACGCGAGCAATACAAGCCCCTGCTGAAGTATGTGTCGCATCGATCGGATCTCAATTACGTTATGCACGAAATGATTGCTGAACTCACCGTGCAACACGCGTACATTGACGGTGGCGATTTCAACATTCCGCCACGACCAAGGTCTGGATTGCCGGGCGCTCGCTTTGAACTCGACAAACAGGCCGGTCGCTATCGTATCTCCAAAATCTTCGCCGGGGAGAACGAAGAAGAGATTTACAGATCCCCATTGACTGAAGTTGGTGTCAACGCTGGTGTCGGCGACTATGTCCTGGCTATCGATGGTGAAGAGTTGAAAGCGACGGACGATCCTTATCGACTCTTAAGAAACAAAGCTGACAACCCGGTTAGCCTGACGTTGAACAAGACACCAACGATGCAAGGCGCGCGTACAGTTTCTTATCGGCCGATCACGGACGAGAGCAATCTCATCTATCTCGATTGGACAAACGACGAGCGCGATCGAGTCGCGAAAGCAACTAATGGACGTGTTGGTTACCTGCACATTCCGGACATGGGTGCTGCCGGAATTCGCGAGTTCATCAAGTGGTACTATCCTCAACTTCAGAAGGAAGCCCTAATCGTTGACGTCCGTGCAAACGGCGGTGGCAACGTCTCGCGCATGTTGATTGAACGACTGCGAAGAAAAGTGCTCGCGCTCAACTATTCACGCACGAACGACGACGCGTCAACGTATCCTGACGGCGCGTTCCTGGGACCAATGGTCGCGTTGCTCGACGGCAACTCAGCATCTGACGGTGACATCTTCCCGGCGATGTTCCGTGAAGCGGGACTTGGACAGTTGATCGGTAAACGATCCTGGGGCGGAGTGGTGGGAATTACAAATCGTGGGCAGTTGATCGATGGAGGAACTGTCAACGTTCCCGAGTCTGGATTTGCAAGCAAGAACGGCGAGTGGATCATCGAAGGCTATGGCGTAGATCCGGACATCGAAGTTGATAACGATCCGCAGTCGGTAATTAATGGACACGATCCGCAATTGGAGCGGGCGATAGCGGAGATAATGAATAAGATCAAGTCTCCAGTGAAACTTCCTCCGAAACCTGCGCCACCGGTGAAGACGATTAATTCGAGCTCGACCAGCAGGACGAACAAGTAACTCTTTTCTGCGAGTAATAGGTCCTATACGTCCAATAGGACCTATTCTTTTATCTTCAACTTATCCAACGGCAGCATGGCCGGCAAACCTTTGTGCTGCCAGCATCGAACCGGGCCATGAACTCGCCGGGAACATGGCGTTCCTTTCTTTGTTCGTGCGCCGCATAAATACGTGTCTTCATTAACAATCGATGGTGCCGGCTGAGGCGAACCGGGCGCGCTTGATGAAACAATATTTCGTTGAATCACGAGCGGCGGCGGCGCGGGTCTTATTGCTCGCCCAAACACAACTCCCAGTAACAACAGACCGACAAACCCGAGGGCTGGTTGAACCCAATGCTCCTTGCGAAAGTGTGGTTGGCAGAAATGGCAAAACTTGCGGCTAGTCCAAACGTGCCAGCGCAAACGAACTATCTTTTCCCCGCACTCGCAACAGAACTTTGGACGATACAAAGTGAGGATCGACACGTTGTGAGGTTTCCTTTGAAACGAATGAACTGCGCTGGTGATTATAAGCGCTTCTACTGTGGAGTGCGACGGCTGCCGTCGCTGTGGTATAGGGTATTGTGAAGTCACACGGCCTTTGAAACATTTCCGACCGGTTCGCTGTAACAACGCGACGGCAGGGCCGTCGCACTCCAAAGCAACTTTTGACCTCTCTCCAGCGTCCGAAAGCTCAGATCGGGCTCGAGTTTCGCTCGCGTTTGAAAAATCCGGCACTCGCGGGCATACTCTGCGGACAATTTTCCACATGCGTTACTACAAACAGTTATCCAAAATCTCAGTTTGCCTGCTTATCCTCTTCCTAACCAGCATCATTGTTCGCGCACAGGATCCCGACGATGTCATCACTACCGACACCTCGCTGGTTCAATTGAACATTGGTGTGGTTGACCGGCAAGGCCGCGCGGTTACGTCGCTCACGCAAAAGGATTTCACTGTTTACGAAGATGGAGTGAAACAGACGATTCAAAGATTTGAGCCAGTCGATGCGCCTTTTAGCCTGGCCCTTCTTTTGGACGTCTCTGGATCAACGATCAATTTTCGGCAACAGCTGAAACTCGCGAGCGAACGCTTTCTCGACGCACTCGCTCCGGATGATCGCGTTGCTGTTATCCAGTTCGATGCCAAAGTAAAACAGCTTGCCGGTTTCAGTACCGATCGAAAGAAAACTGCGTATGCCATTGAGCTGGCAAACGGACAAGGCGAGACGCATTTTTACGAAGCGGTGAGATTTGCACTTCGTGAACTCGAGAAGGAAGGTAAACGACGAAAAGCGATCGTGGTCCTTACCGATGGCCTCGACACCGACATGCGCAACCAGGACCGTCGGACGTTAGTGAAGGCCCAAACGGATGAGGAAGCGTTGTCGATGATCAAGCCGTTGGCGAGTTCAGAGTTAACGCAGGTTCTCTCAGCTGCAGACCGACAAGGAGTTTCAATCTTTCCATTGGCGTTGCCTTCAGGTGATCCGAAGCGTCTGCCTCTGCCCGATCCAAACATTATCGGCATATACGCCGCAGCACGAACGAGACTACAGACACTCGCCGATCGAAGCGGCGGACGGCTGAATGAAATCACTCGCCTGGAACACATGGCGCTTCTTTATCGTGAAGTCGCAGCAAGTTTGCGCTCACTCTATACCGTTGCGTACCAGGCACCGAGCGATCGGCCGCGCGGGAAGTGGCACGAAATAAAGATTGAAGTTGCGCCTGCGGATTTAACGGCAAGGACGAAGCCGGGATATTTTGGAAGGTAGGTCTTTGGTTTAGTTGTTTAAGTCTGCGATCCCGTTCTCTCGTGGCAACGGGTCAGTACCACCTCGCGGTAGCGGGTGGGTGCGAAGCTTGCGCGTTGACAGTATCTATTACCTTTGAGACTATGACCTCACATTTAAGAAAGGTTCTTCATCCTCATCATGTGGAACGACACGGATACTCCTCTCGCCTATTTCATATCTTTCCGCAGTTACGGCACATGGTTACACGGCGATAAACGCGGCTCCATCGATCGCTTTCATAATCGTTACGGTGATCCTTACCTTCCTCCCAACGAAAACTGGCAACGTCACAATCGCAAACAACTGAAGAGCGACCCATTCATCCTGAGGGCAAAAGAAAGAGGCTCAGTTGAAAACGCAATTCGCGAGACATGCACTATCCGCAAATGGGATCTGCGAGCCTTTAATGTTCGGACTAATCATGTCCACACTGTAGTGACAGCGAACCGCAAACCATCAATAGTTTTGAATGCGTTTAAGGCAAATGCCACTCGCAAATTAAGAGAGGACAAATTGTGGCCGCATCCATTTAGTCCCTGGGCGGACAAGGGCAGCAAGATAAGACTGTGGAACGATCGAAGTGTGGCTAACGCGATCGATTATGTGGTGAACGGTCAGGGAGACGATTTGCCGAACTTTGATGATTGATGCCCTCTACTCCTACATTTGACTTCGTACCCACCCGCTACCGCGAGGTGGTACCGACCCGTTGCCACTGGAAAGCCCGATCTCAAAAAGCGCTGTTCGTCGATACTGTACTGGTAGCTGGTGCTGGAGCACATGCCATTGCGACTAAAAAAGTGAAGATGAAGACCCCTTTTGAAAATTCCTCCCCAAACCCTTACTATCTACCGCCGTGCACCCGTAGCTCAGTTGGATAGAGTACCTGACTACGAATCAGGGGGTCGCATGTTCGAATCATGCCGGGTGCACCAGCATCAAGAACTTACGGGCAGCCGTTAGCGGCTGCCCGTTTTGTTTACTTCACATTGTGTGTCGGTGATTCTAACTTGCCAAACAACACCTGATACTTGCTGCACTTGTGATCGCAATATGATTTTTCCTCCACGGCTGCACACCATCTCATGCACTCCAACATTGATCTTCCTGCTCGTTACGCGTTCCTGACCTGGAATCCCAACCGAAAATTTGTTGATACGTTTGCAGCCTCTGGCGTCACTTAATCCCAAGAGTTCAAACCAGCTGAGTAGCGCCGA
>DATDFV010000161.1:0-2809 GCA_036522415.1 Pyrinomonadaceae bacterium
TACTGATTCATCGCATCCGTCACCTTAATCTCCCCCGCAATAATCTTCTTCTTAGCCTCTTCAGCTTCTTGAATCGCTTCCGGGGAGACGAGGTCTTTGTTGTATTGATCCATCGCATAGCCTACACCGTCTTTGTCTAACCCAAAGACGTGGAGACCAGGTGAGAAACGATGGTTGTACACTTCCTGCACGATGTTGTAGACAGCATTGTCAACGCGCTTCACCATACTCGTGAGCACAAATCCGGGCTTTACCATGTTTTGGTTTGAATCGACTCCAATCACGAAGTGCGTCGCTCGGCCGTTCTGTGTACCCGCCTGTTCAACTGCATCGAACGCACCGAGACCTGAATTTCCTGCGGCTGTGAAGATCACATCAGCGCCCTTTCCAATCTGTGCGAGTGAGAGTTCCTTTCCTTTACCGGGGTTGTTCCAGGCACCGTCAGTCACTCCGACATAGTTCTGAATAACGCGGATGTTTGGGTTAACTGATTTCGCTCCTTCTTCGTAACCCTTCTCGAACCGATGGATGAGACCAATATCCATGCCGCCGAGAAATCCGATCGTGCCGGTCTTCGAAGCCTTGGCAGCGAGTATTCCAACCAGATAAGAACCTTCATGCTCTTTAAAAACCAGGGAGGCGACGTTGGGCAGCTCACTAACTCCATCGATGATCGCAAAGTGAATGTTCGGATAATCCTTCGCGACTTGTTCCATGATCGGCGCCTGCGCAAAGCCAACTCCGATGATCAAATCGAAGTTCCGCTCGGCAAATGCGCGCATCGCCGGTTCAATTGCGTTCGGCGTTCCGGGTTCGATGTCCCGTAAAACGATCGGAAGATCTTTAGCCGCACGCTGTACACCTTGCCACGCAGCAGCATTGAATGAACGATCGTCCTTTCCGCCAATATCGAAAACAATCCCCACATGGATCTTCGACCGATCATCTGCGGCGTAACCACGGTTACAACTAGTCAAAGCCAAAGCCGACAAACACAAGATCGAAATCAACGCCAGAAGTTTGTATTTCATTCGTTTATTACTTCCTTTACTAACTCTTCCAGATGAGGTGGTTCGTCTTCGACCTGGTAAGCTGCCGTGATTCGACCCGCAGCTTCCTCCGCATTTGCAGAGTCTCCGCAATACACCACACCAATAACGTCGCCCGCCTTTACCTGATCTCCAATCTTTCTTTCGGCGATGAATCCAACCGTAGGATCTATCACGTCTTCGATGCGTATACGACCGCCACCGATAGCCGCGATGGTGTGTCCGATTTCTGCGGTGTCAACAGTTTTTATGTATCCAGAGCGCGGGGATTCTACCTTAACGGAATCCTTTACTAAAGGAAGGAAATCCGAGGGTCGCTCGCACACCCGGGCATCGCCCCCCTGGGCAACGATGTTCTTTTGAAGGCAGGCCAACGCGGCACCCGAATCAAGCACTCGCCGTAATCGATTACGCGCGCCGTCGAGAGTTTCCTCGGTCTCGGCCAGCACCAACATTTGCGCCGAAAGCTCCACAGACAAGTCCAATACCGGCTTTGCTGCGGGTTCGATTTCGCCGCGCAAGAGATTAATGCACTCCAGGACCTCGAGAGAGTTGCCGACTGCTCGTCCCAGCGGTTGATTCATATCGGTCAATAAAGCGCGCGTCTTGATACCGCAGGAATTTCCTGTACTGACCAGAGCGTGGGCCAAATCCTTTGCGCGAGCCTCATCGCGCATAAAGGCGCCATTGCCGACTTTGACGTCAATCACCATCGCGCCCAAACCAGCAGCGCCTTTTTTCGAAATGATTGAAGCGACGATTAAGGGAATGGCTTCTACTGTCGAGGTAGCATCACGCAGCGCATACATCTTCTTGTCAGCCGGCGCGATCTCCACAGTTTGTCCCGCCATTGCATAACCGACTTCCTCGAGCGTTTTGCGAAACTCCGAGGAGCTAAGATTAACCCGATAACCTGGAATCGACTCGAGCTTATCGAGTGTGCCTCCAGTGTGACCAAGGCCACGACCCGAGATCATCGGCACGCATAGCCCACATGCGGCAACCATAGGTGCGATGATCAATGAAGTCTTGTCACCAACGCCGCCAGTCGAATGTTTATCAGCTTTGGGTTTGGGGATGTCGGAGAAATCGAGGATGCTTCCGGAATTCAACATAGCTTCAGTCAACGCCTGTTGTTCGTCTTCATCCATGCCATTCAAGTAAATGGCCATCAACAAGGCGCTGATCTGATAGTCAGCAATTGTGCCTTTGGTAACGCCGTCGACAAAGAACCGAATCTCTTCCTGAGATAGGCTCTTCCCGTCTCTCTTTTTTCTAATAACGTCTTGAGGTCTCAAGCTGCTTCCTCAGTTGCTCTCCATCAGCACAGCGGCCTGAGCAGTAACTGCGAGCCCTTGACCCACTGCATCAACTCCTTCACCAGTCTTTGCTTTGATACTCACACAAGCTGGCTCGACACCCAGAATGTCTGCGATGTTGGACCGCATAGCATCGACGTAAGGTCTCAACTTCGGCGATTCGAGGATTACGGTCGAGTCAACATTTACTATATGAAGGTTACGTTCACGCGCCAGCCACATAACGCGCGACAACAACTCCAAACTATTAGCACCACTCCACTGCGGGTCCTTGTCGGGGAAATGAACACCAATGTCTCCCTCACAAAGAGCACCGAGGATCGCATCAGCAATTGCGTGAACGAGGGCATCCGCATCGGAATGCCCTTCTCCGCCAAAGTCAGATGCAATGTTCACACCTCCCAGCACAAGCGGACGCCCCCCAACGAGACGGTGCGTGTC
>DATDFV010000162.1:0-2035 GCA_036522415.1 Pyrinomonadaceae bacterium
GCTTCGACAGCATGATGTGGAGTTGGTGTTACTGGCTGGGTACATGAAAATCGTCACGGCTGCCCTCGTGGAAGCCTTTGCCAATCGCATGATGAACATCCATCCGTCCCTGTTGCCCTCGTTTCCCGGACTGGATGTGCAAAAGAAGGCGATCGAGTGGGGCTGCAAACTTGCCGGATGTACGGTGCACTTTGTGACGGAAGGGGTCGATGAGGGTCCGATCATTCTTCAAGCGGCAGTCCCGATTCTCGATGACGACACGCCCGACACATTGGCCGCTCGCATTCTCGTGCAAGAACACAAGATCTTCCCGCGAGCGATCCAACTCTTTGCCCAAGGGCGCCTGAGGGTTGAGGGGCGTCGCGTGTTCATCGAGGCGGGAAAGCCGAACGGTGACGCGGTGATCAGCCTGTCATAGCATTGCGAGGCAGGATGAGGTCAAGGCTGAGGCTAATTCAGGCCAAGTCTAGTCAAGAGCTATGTGAAAAGCGAACTTTGGCTGGAGTGAGATGGAGTTGAACACAAATGAGCACAGTAGGCATTCTGGAATGTATCCTGGACTCGACCTCGATTTACGAATTTCAGAAAGTCCAACTTCAGAAAACCTAACCTCACAAGAAACCACAAACTAGGATGCGCCTGAAAGGGAGGCAGATGGGGCTGGCTTGTCCTGTTCTCGAAGCAACGCGGCAGCAGAGGACTGCAAATGCGAGGTCTATTTCATTGAAGACTGCTTAAAGGTTTGAGACAGAGGATCATATGCCCACTCCTCCTGATACACGATGGGTTGACTTCCAGCTTCTTTGGCGTAACTGACCTGAACCAAGACAATCAGCTTCTTCTTTCCAGATCCAATCGCTGAGATTGGAAATCTTGCCTGCGGATTACTGACATTGCGCCATTGGCCCGGATCCAAGACCATCTCAGTCTGACCACTTAGAGGTTTCATGCCTTCAATAATGCTTCGCAACACCACATGGATGAAGCGAGCCCCCTGTTCTCCAGTGTTGGCAATTTTGACTTTTGCAATTTGCTTGTCTCCGATGTTTTCGAGATACACAGCTTCGATGGTGACTTCTCGCTTACTTGACACGCTCACCTTAAAGACGCAAGTGGGGCTCTGTATAACCATAGGAACGACATCTTCTCGCAAATATGCTTCCAGAACCGCTTTGTCTTGTGGCTTCAGATTTTTACCGTTGGTTTCTGCAGCACGCACTGCTGCATCTGTTCCCAAACGTGTCAGTTCAGTAGCCGATGTAATTTCTTTCTGGCCAACATGTCGTGTCATGGCGTCTACAGCAGTTTGGATTGCATCATCCCCGAACATGAGTGATAGATCGGCACTTGGTTTCACGTGAATGGTCGCATTTCGGGTGGCGCATGGTGGGTTAATCACCTGCTGCGTCGGCTGACTACAGGCTAGTATGGAGACCAGAAAGGATAAGGAGGAAACAGCACGGAAAAATCGTCCTGGCTTCATTTGATAGGTGTCCATTCAGTACTCTGGAACTTTGATGACAATAGTCAATGCGGTTATGAAACATCAAACCTGAAAAAGCGCCGGACAAAGCCGAGCGGTTGCAATAATCTGCGGTTTGTTAGAACTCCGGTCTGGATACAGCCAACCTCAAAAATCACCTCCATGATTTTTTTGAGAATAGCTACCATGGGGTCCTCCTCCCGCAAATAAAGAACGCGTAGAATAGAGTGAGTGGCTCACGACAGTGTATTAGCCTTTCATTTCCGGTCACGATTCCCGCTTCCTTGCGTTATAGGACGAGTCTGCTCCAACCAACTGTTTGTCATATGCGTGACTTGCTGACGAATATCGTCCATTGAGATCGCCAGAGGACTCTGAAGGCCCAGTACTTCCCAACGGACTTTCGGTTTCCGAATCCCCCGTCGATTTTTTCGCACCTTGTTACTTCCCCACCCAGCGGATAACTTCATTTTCGCTCCTTTATAGCGCAGTTGCCCACTTCATCAGCACGACATTTTCCTAGGCATACCGTTCCTGAACTTTGCCAACAAA
>DATDFV010000163.1:0-9774 GCA_036522415.1 Pyrinomonadaceae bacterium
CTAATTCCGGTCTCCTTCAGCTATCTACTGAGCTTCGTCTTTCTTGGCATCTACTGGAACAACCATCACCACCTTCTGCACGCGGCCCAACTCGTTAACGGCCGTGTGCTGTGGGCGAACCTGCACCTTCTTTTCTGGTTATCATTAATCCCGTTCGTGACCGCATGGATGGGGGAAAACCATTTTGCTCCAGCGCCCGTTGCTCTGTACGGAATCATTTTATTGCTGGCGGCTATTGCCTACACTATCCTCGTCCAAACTTTGCTTTCGCTGCACGGGCCAGATTCATTTTTGGCACAAGCACTGGGAGCAGACTTTAAAGGAAAGATCTCCATTGTCTTAGATTTGGTCGCAATCCCACTGGCTTTCTTCAAACCATGGGTTGCTTTTGCCATTTATGTTTTCGTCGCCGTCATGTGGCTGGTTCCCGATCGGCGCATTGAACGCAAGATGGCAACCAACAACACTCCTTAGACTCGACACGATGCCTCAGGATTGGGACGTGATCGTAATTGGAGGCGGAGCAGCAGGGTTATTCTGCGCAATCGAAGCCGGGAAGCGGGGGCGGAAGGTTTTAGTAATCGAACACTCCCAGCGCATTGGCAAGAAGATCGCTATCTCCGGCGGTGGTCGCTGCAACTTCACTAACCTTCACACTTCGGCCGATTCGTTTCTATCGGCGAATCCACACTTCGCGAAGTCAGCGCTCGCTCAATACACACCGCGCGACTTTATTTCACTCGTTCAGCAACACAGGATTAATTATCACGAGAAGACGCTGGGCCAGCTCTTTTGCGACGACAGTTCCCAAAGGATCATTGACATGCTTCTCAACGAGTGTGCCGAAGTGGATGTCAAAATCGTTTGCGGTTGTAGCGTCGGAAGCGTGACGAAAGACACGTGCTTCACAGTTCGCACGAGTAATGAAACGTTCACTTCTCAGTCTCTCGTGATTGCAACTGGAGGACTTTCAATCAAACCGCTTGGTGCGACTGATTTTGGTTACCGAATAGCAGAACAGTTTCGATTAGAAATTGAGCAGCCTCGGCCAGGCCTCGTGCCATTCACTCTCGATCCAGAGATGCTCCGGCGCCTCGCAAAACTGAGTGGCATTTCGCTGGATGCGCTCGTGCGCTTCGGGAAGACGTCTTTTCGTGAGAACATCCTGATCACCCATCGGGGATTGAGCGGGCCCGCAATTCTGCAGATATCCTCTTACTGGAAACCTGGGTCATCAATTTCCATCGACCTCTTGCCCGACCTTGGGGACGCGGCTTTTCTCGAAGACCAAAAGAGTTCCTCAATCGAATTATCGAATCTGCTTTCACATTACTTACCAAAACGTTTCGCGCATGCTTGGTGCGACTTGTTTGGGCTCACCAAACCGATGCGCCAGTTTGGTTCGCTGGAACTTCAACGCATTGCTGCAAGGTTACACAACTTCGAAGTTGTTCCTACAGGCACAGAAGGATTCAAGAAGGCTGAAGTAACAGCGGGAGGCATTTCAACAGACGAGTTGTCGTCGCAAACGATGGAATCAAAAAAGGTGCCAGGCCTTTTCTTCATTGGTGAAGTTGTAGACGTGACCGGACACCTCGGAGGATTTAACTTTCAGTGGGCGTGGGCGTCGGGATACGCGGCGGGGCAAAAGGTGTGAAAGTAATCAGAGACCTCGGTCCTGGGACCGCAGGCGTCCCCGCCTGCCCGCGTCGAACGCAACCAAGTGACTTACCTCAACGACCTTTCTTAGCGAACAGGTGCACCTGATCAGGGTCGCGCGCGAGCGGGCAGGCGGGGACGCCTGCCGTCCCGGGGCCTGTGGTCTCTGATTATTTTCACAGTTTCCACCGCGAGGTGGTACTGACTGCATCCCAACCGCAATAGAATCGGCAATGATGATATATTCTGCGGGCCCGTTATTCACCCATGACCCCACTCAACAGGCGAACGTTTATTCAGTCTGCTCTCGCGGCCACTGGCGGCTTAGCCTTAGGAAGCTCTGTACGTTCATTTGCAGCAAAAGACAATAAGCGAACACTCCTGCCGGTCAAAGTCTCGCGTGATCGGTTGATTCGTACAGTCGTGGGGTTAAGACCTTATCGTCCCGAGGGCTTCCGCGTTGAAACAGAAAAACTGGGCGATAAATTGCTCGTGCATCACTACGGGCACGGTGGCGCCGGGATCACTCTGTCGTGGGGAAGCGCACATCTGGCTCTGGAACTCGCACGCGATTCCAGGCAAACCAACTGTGCGGTGCTGGGCTGCGGCGTGATCGGGCTTTCGACTGCGCGGCTATTCCAACGACGCGGCGGCTCGGTAACCATCTACGCAAAGGACCTGCCGCCCGAAACCACTTCGAACATTGCCGGCGGATTCTGGTACCCCACATCTGTCTATGAAGGCAACCGAACAACTTCAAAGTTCCTGGATCAATTTCAATTAGCTTGCTCGACTGCGAATCGCGCCTTCCAGTTGCTGGCGGGCCCCGACTATGGAGTGCGGTGGATTGATACTTTCGAACTTCAGAGTGGCGAAGGCTCACTCTCGCCTGACATGCCCGGCGGTGCTGAACTCTATCCAGATAATCACCGATTTGAAGAGTCAAAGAAATACTTCGGCGTTCAGACAGCACGACAGTTCAGTACCATGCTGATCGAACCGCAGACGTATCTTAATGCGTTACTGCGCGACTTTTATGTCGCCGGCGGGAAAGTCGTCGTGCGTGAATTTCAAAACGCCGAAGAGATTGCGCAGTTGTCAGAAGTTTTGATCTTCAACTGCACCGGCCTCGGAGCGAAGAAGTTGATCGGTGATCCGAGCTTGACTCCAGTCCGTGGCCAACTCGAGATACTGCTGCCACAACCAGAAATCGATTACTGCTATGTTGGCCAACTGGGTTATATGTTCCCACGGCGCGACGGCATCATTCTTGGAGGCACGTTTGAACACGACGTCTGGTCGCTTGAGCCGAATCCTGAGACAGTCACAAGTATTCTCGACAATCACGCGCAATTGATGAAGCGAATGAAAAAGTGAGGAAATTTCAGATTTAAGATTGCTTCCATAGGTCCGATAGGTCAAATAGGGCCTGTCCTTCCTTCCAACAAGGCCCTCGAAAGGAAACAATAGATGATCAAAGCTCAATGCAAAACTGTCCTGCTATTCATTGCAATCCTGTCTATGTCCAGTTTTGTTCGCGCGCAGACTTTGCCCAGCGAAAGGCCAGAGAAGTTTGAACCAACCTACGATGGTTTTGACTACACCCGTCGAGAAGTGATGATTCCAATGCGTGACGGCGTAAAACTGCACACAGTGATTCTCGTCCCGAAGGGTGCGAAGAGTGCGCCAATTCTTCTAACTCGCACGCCATACAACGCCACTGCCTTAACAACGCACACAAATAGTTCGCATCTCGGGCCCAGCCTGGAAGGTTATGACAACGCGACGGACGTGATTGTTGAAGGCGGCTACATCAGAGTGGTGCAGGACATTCGCGGTAAGTATGGCTCTGAAGGTGATTATGTAATGAACCGCCCGCTACGTGGACCGCAGAACCCAACGAATGTAGATCACGCGACCGACACTTACGACACGATCGATTGGTTGGTGAAGAATATTCCTGAGACCAATGGCAAGGTCGGCATTCTCGGAATCTCTTACGATGGTTTCCTGCCATTGATGGCGCTGTTCAATCCACATCCAGCCTTGAAGGTGTCTGTTCCTATGAACCCGATGGTCGACGGGTGGATGGGTGACGATTGGTTTCACAATGGAGCGTTCCGACAACAGGGCATGCCTTATATCTATGACCAGGAGGCCACGCGCGCTAACGACATCTTATGGTGGACCAGCCACCACGACGATTACGACATGTTTCTCGAGTCGGTCTCAGCAGGCGAGTTGGGTCGACGCCGCGGGCTTGAGCAAGTTGGGTTCTGGAAAAAGATTCTCGAACATCCAGCGTACGACGCGTTCTGGCAGGATCAAGCTGTGGACAAATTGCTTGCCAAAGAGCCGCTGAAAGTTCCGGTCATGCTCGTGCACAGTTTGTGGGACCAGGAAGACATCTATGGCGATATTGCGGTGTACAAAGCAATCGAACCGAAGGATACGTCAAATAACATGGTCTATTTAGTCCTTGGACCATGGCATCACGGACAGGAAATTCGCGAAGGCAGTTCGTTAGGCGCAATCAAATTCAACAGTGATACAGCACTCTACTTTCGGCAGGAGATCCTGCGACCTTTTCTCGATCACTATCTGAAAGATGGTGCGCCAAAGATGGATGTCGCGCCCGTGACAGCGTTTGAGACGGGAACGAATAAGTGGTACCGACTACAGTCGTGGCCATCAGGCTGCCCCAGCGGATGCACTGTCAAACCAACACCGCTTTATCTGAACGACGGGTTAGTTGCGAGTTTCGCCTCACCAAAGGCTAGTTCCCCAACTTACGAGGAGTACCTTTCGGATCCATCCAAGCCGGTTCCTTTTCGTTCGCGACCGATAGATGGATCGACCTGGCGGTTGTGGTTGGTAGACGATCAACGGGAGCAATCAGGCCGACCTGACGTCTTAGCTTTTAAATCTGAAGTATTAACTGCGCCTGTCAAGATCAGCGGCCAACCAATTGTGAATCTGGTCGCTTCGACCAGTGGCACGGACTCAGATTGGGTCGTTAAGGTAATTGATCTATATCCGGATGAAGTTGCGGCACAACCGGAGATGGGCGGCTATCAATTGATGGTTTCGGCTGATGTGCTGCGTGGCCGTTATCGGGAAGGCTTTGAAACAGCGAAGCCGATTGAAGCTAACAAACCGCTGAAGTATCGATTTACGTTGCCGACTGCAAATCACGTCTTCTTACCCGGTCATCGAATCATGGTTCAAATTCAGTCGAGTTGGTTTCCGCTTTACGATCGAAATCCACAGACGTTTGTGAAGAATATTTTCTGGGCCAAGCCTGAGGATTATAAGAAGGCAACTCAGCGGATTTATCACTCGGCTGGTTTAGAAAGCTATATTGAATTGCCGCTCGTAACGAGACCTTGAAAAGCAATTAAGATTTCAGATTTAGATTGGGTCAGTTGTGGTCAGTTTGTTTTATAGGTCCATAGATCGTATAGGTCCTATTGACTGCCTGATTATTCCCCACTCACTGATGACGAAGCATTCAGCTCCTCAAGGAAATGCGACATGAACGTTGGACTCGTCACTCTCAGGCGCCTTGCAGTGCCAGTGATCATTCTGCACGCCATCGTCACCGTTCCTCATTCGATTGCGCATACCAATCTCCACATAGCAATGGAGACGTGGCAGAGCATTTATATCTTCGTGGTGATATTGATCGCTCCGATAGTCGCCGCAGTGCTCATCTGGATACGTCCGCGATCTGGATTTGCACTGCTGACGATTTCTATGATTGGCTCATTTGTTTTCGGCGTTTACTATCACTTCATTGCCACGGGCTCTGACAACGCGTTCACCTTGCCGGCCAGCTCGTGGACTCTCACCTTTCAATTGTCTGCCTGGCTTTTGGCAATCACCGAACTCGGCGGAGCTATTATCGGATTATTAGGATTAGCAAATCTGTTAGTCCAAACACCAGGCTGAAGGCTGGTGAGAATGAAATTCAAGTTTCGTGCTCCCTAAATGACTCCTGAGTACAAGTCAAACCTTTTAAGAATCCTGCGTCCGTTATTAGCCATACTCATCGGCACTCTTCTTACCGCGGTGGGCTTTCTCTTCGCCGGATTCGCAAGCTCGGCGTGCAACTGCTCGAGGCCGATCACTATCGCTTTCCCTTTCGCGGCTATTTTATGGAGTTTCCGACGATGGGAATCAGTCGGTGGCGTTTTAATGGCGTTTCAGTTTCCCGTTTACGGTTTGCTCGTAGCGTTAGGTAAAACTCGCAGGCAGCGGGCGCGCTTTGCGCTGATCCTACTTGCTGTGCATGCGACGGCAGTAATTCTCGGATTGTTGATCTATAGGAGTTAATGATTTGGATCGGCCCGGCTCGACCTTCTCGTTCATTTTCAGCGCATTGAGAAGACTGTGTGAAATCAACTCTCATTCTCCCCAACCTTTAGGTTGGGGTTCAGGGTCATTGGAATTCCGAACCATTTCAATGGTTTTCCCGGACCGCTTATGGCGAGTTGAAAAGGAATGAAATCCTGAGAAGTCGGACGCTGAAACGTGTTGAGTCGTCGCGCAGGAAAACCATTAAAATGGTTCCGCATTCTTTCTCAGGCTGCTTTACCCCAACCTAAAGGTTGGGGAGAATGAGATGAAAGACATTTGAGGCAAAGCACAACGACACGTCATCCTTTGAAATGAGGGGGACAAATGGTTGACATATTGCATCACTTTCCGATCAAAGGTTCTCCTCAACAGGTTTTTGAAGCTATCTCAACTTCGCAAGGTCTTGACTCCTGGTGGACAAACGGCAGTTCAGTAAATCCTGTGCAGGGCGGCGAATACAAATTGGATTTTGGTGCCGGCTATGATTGGAGAGCGAGGGTCTCTACGTGGTCGCCAGATTCTGATTTCGAACTCACGCTCACTGAATCTGACGACGACTGGAAAGGAACGCGTCTCGGCTTTCATTTAGAGCAAAAGGACGGAACTACTTTCGTGTCGTTCCATCACTTGGATTGGCCGCAAGCAAACGAGCACTACCGCATCTCATGTTTTTGTTGGGCAATGTATCTTCGTTTACTAAAGCGATACGTCGAGTTTGGAGAGGTAGTGCCTTACGAGAGCAGGCTCGACGTTTAGATGACACGATCAAAAACGAAGTGAAGCTATTGCCATGATCCGTTTGCCACGCGCCGTCTTATTGCTGGTTATCAATTTAATCCTACTCCAATGCGTGCCTGGACTTCCGCAGGTTCCCGCCTCGCCAGACGAATCGACCGGTTCGTTGAGCGAAGTCCGAGATAAACATCGCGCTTTATTAATCGTCTTTCGTTCCAATGTTCTGGATGCCAGCGGTAATGAACGAGCAATCATCGATCAGGTTCTTAAAGCTGATCCAAGGCCAAAAGGTCGCAATCAATGGGTGTACGGTCAACTCGCTAAAAAGCTCAACGCTTACATTCGAAAATATCGGAGCCTTACAGCTGCAGACGATCTCAGTGATGCCGATTACGTTATCTGTTTCAACCTGATCGAATACCGCCGAATTCTGAGCACGTTGTATCCTTACGGCGAGCTCTTTGTAATCGTGAAAGGCTCACCTGAAACTAAAACGCCTCCGCGGGTCGTTTGGAAAGCCAAAAAGATCCTTTGGGCGGGCGATGCGATCGGTAATCTCATCAAAGAACTTAAGACCTTACGCGGCGAGAGCTGAAGTATTTCAGATTTCAGATTTGAGATTGATTCAGTTAACTTTTCAGGACTCGCCGCAACGCTTCAGGGATCTGGCGGGAATCGGTTGGTTACACTCCGAATAAGATTTAGTTTCTGATTGCTACGGCGCCGCCGTTTCCAGGTCGGCTCGCCTGACGAGTCCTATTCTCATTCTCCCGGGCTTCAGCCCGGTGTTAGCAGAGAAGAGAGCAGGGTTAACCATTTTAACGGTTTACTATGATTCAATGTGTTTGACCCGTTAGCGAAAAACCGTTGAAACGGTTGCCGACTAGAATATGCCCTTAACACCGAGCTGAAGCTCGGTGAGAATGAGATTAGCGATAAGGGCAAGCATTTCAGATCAATCATGCACGAGCGAATTTAATTTCACTCTTGAATAAAACCGAGGTTGCACAAGAGGATGCTTACGCACATCGTAGTCTGGAAATATCGTTCAGACGTTGAGCCTGAGACACGTCAACAACACGTCGACCGCTTGCAAGCCCTTACGACCATCATCCCAGAAATCAGAACCTTGTTAGTGGGTTTTGATACATTGTTCCTGCCACGATCCTATGACACTGGTTTGGTCGCGACTTTTGATGATCGCGCCGGGTTGGACACATACACGATCCATCCCGAGCACGTGAAGGTCGCGGAGTTCGGTAGAAGCATCAGCGCGCATGTTGCGTCAGTTGACTTCATGACCTAAGCCTCAAAATAGACTGACGAAATGTCACGCAAAAAGAAGGTCCTGCTCTTGTTTCTGGGTTTCCTGTTGTTATCCCAGATCCCTTTCGCATATCGCCGCTACAGACTAGGCCGGCTGAACGCGGCGATTCAGTCATTAAACTCAACGCGTGTTGCTACCGAGAACACGAACGCACCCTTTCGCGAATACAAAGGTGTAATCCATGTTCATTCATTTCTCGGCGGTCACAGTACGGGCACATTTCAAGACATCATCGCCGGAGCAAAAGCCAACCAACTCGATTTTGTAATCATGACCGAACACGTCGAGAGCGGCTTCGACACTTCCGCGCTTACTTTGTCGGGAACTCACGGAGGCGTGTTATTCGTTAACGGCAATGAGGTCGAAAGCGCTTCGGGAGATAGGTTGCTGTCAATTCCGGGAAACGCTTCCCTAGCCGGTCCAACCAAACATACGACTGCTGAAATTTTGTCGGACATCCACAATCGCAGTGGTTTGGCAATCATCGCCTATCCTGAACAGTTTGATGACTCACCGGAAACAGCGGCTGATGCTTTCGAGGTCTACAACGTGTTTACTAACGCTCGCAAGATTAACCGACTCGTCGCATTCTTTGACGCGCTCTGGTCTCACCACAGTTATCCAGATCTGCTTTTCGCAAACTATCTGCAGCGAGCTGACCAGAGTCTTAGCAAATGGGATGAGATGCTGAGGCAGAAGAAACTCGTCGCTACGGCTGGCAACGATTCCCATTCGAATGTCGGGTTTACTCTAAACGACAGTAGTGGCAACGTTCGGCTCGGGTTCAAGCTCGACACTTACGAAACAAGTTTTCATCTTGTAAGAGTCCATGTACTTGTGCCCAGAGCTGCCCAAGCGTTCGATTCAAACGAACTGCTTGCGGCACTCAAGTCCGGCCATTGTTTCATCGGTTTCGATTTGCTGGGTGATACGACTGGATTCAGGTTTGAGGCAGCCAACGCATCCGGAACCAAATTACCGGGCGATGACATCGCCTTTCAGTCGGAAACTGGTCTTAAGATCCTCACACCCGTATCTTCACGCATTCGGATAATGAAAGACGGTCGACTGATTTATGAGGAGAATGGTGTTAAATCTGTTGACTGGAAAGTGACTGAGCGAGGCATATACCGAGTTGAGGTTTATTTGCCTCAGTTGGGCGCACCCGTGGGCGAGCAGCCGTGGATAATCTCCAATCCCATTTATGTAAGGTGACGAGTTTGAGGGTTTTGCGGGTTATCTCTAAAAACGGTTTCGCCCCACTGGCTGCCCTGCTAACTGCCATGTGGGGCGACGAACCTCGTCGGAAAGCTCCGACTTCACTTGTCTTCGGAAGCGGTGCGTACGTTCACCGGTACTGTTGGAGATCGAGTAGTTGACCTCACGCTCCTCTTCACCCCGAGTGTTAGGGGCTCAGGAGTACAGCCTTCCACACACTGTTTTTTCAAGTCCGATCAGTCTAAGCGCAGTGCCCGAAACTGTCAAGGTTCAGCTTGACCGAACGCGAACAATACAAGCCTTCGAGTTGATACAATGCCTGCCCACATGGAACTGAAAATACCAACGCCCAAAACCTTCAGCTTTCGCAGAACTGTCGCCAGCCACGGCTGGTACCAGCTACTCCCATTCACCCTAAACACCGACGACAGCCAGAACTGGGAACTGACCCGCGTTATCGATCTCGGCGCCAAGCC
>DATDFV010000164.1:0-14024 GCA_036522415.1 Pyrinomonadaceae bacterium
CCTGATCCCAATATCGCTCCAATCATCACTCGCATCTTTCAGTGGTACGCGACCGGTAACTGCTCATTAGCGAAATTAACGGAGAAGGCCGCAAAAGCGGGATTGCTCTCACGCTCGAACAAATTGATTCCGAAATCTAACATTCACAAGTTGCTGCGCAAGAGGATCTATACGGGTGATTTTGACTGGGGCGGTAAGACTTATCACGGGAATCATGAGCCGTTGATTTCTCAAAGCCTCTTTGAACGTGTGCAGGAAATACTGAAGGGGCGGTACGCGACTAAACAGAAGGTGGTGAAGCATCAGTTTACCTATTCCGGACTTGTCAATTGTGGGCATTGCGGGTGTGCGCTGGTAGCGGAGAGAAAGAAAGGCAGGTATGTCTATTACCACTGCACCGGTAACAAGGGAAAGTGCGCCGAACCTTACACGCGGGAGGAAGTGTTGGAGGAATGCTTTTCAGATTTGCTGCGGGGTCTCGCCTTTGACCAACAAGCCATCGCCTGGGTAATTGAGGCTCTACATCAGAGCCATCACGATGAAAAGCAATTTAGGGAAGACTCAATATCGCGGCTGCAAGGAGAGCACACGAAGCTGCAGAATCGTTTGGATAAGCTTTACGAGGATCATCTGGATGGGTTCATCGATCGAGAGTTCTATTTACGCAAGCTGCAAGAATGGAGACAAGCGCAACGAGTGTTAGAAAGCGAAATGAATGAACACCGAGACGCGAACAACAATTATCTGGATGATGGCATTCGCTTACTCGAACTCTCAAAAAAAGCACACGAGCTGTTCAAGAACCAAGATTCCATCGAGAAACGTCGCTTGCTAAATTTTGTGTGTTCGAACTCCACTTGGAAGGATGGTGCGCTGACGGCGACGCTGCGCCAACCCTTTGATCTGCTAGCACATACAAACACCGTATGGCAGACAAAGAAGCGCTCAGGGAGCAATTCTGGAGGCCTAAGTCGCATTTGGCTGGGAGGCAGGGACTCGAACCCCGATAGCCAGATCCAGAGTCTGGAGTCCTACCATTGGACGACCTCCCAGCAAGAAGGTTTTGAATGTACGAATCAGGTCGGCAGTTGTCAACTTCTGTGCTTTTGTCCGACGAACTCTAGTTTGTCGTTCGTCGCTTCGGAGCGGCTGAAGAATTCCCAACACGACAAACTTAAAGTTCTTCGGACATTAAAACTAATGCTTGAACTCTGACCACTCCCACGGCACAATGCAGGCGTTAAGCGGCAACAACCCTCCCACGAAACAATTGATCTAAGGCCAGCCCATCGGAGATTCGATGACAGATACGAATTCTGCCCCCAAGCCGGTACCTGCTAACCCAGAGGACCAGATCGCCTTCTATCGTGAACGTCTGAACGATGTCGCGGAACTCGTGGCGCGCATTCGGCATGAGATCAATAACCCGCTAACAGGAGTTCTTGGGCAGGCGCAGTTGTTGTTGCGTGAAGACTTGAGTGACCGGGCACGCAAACGAGCGGAAACGATAGAGGAACTTGCCATTCGAATCCGCGACATCGTTGCGGAACTGCGCACAATTCAAAAACCTTAAAGGCTCTAGTTCCGCCCCGTCGAACAGAAGCCTGTTGACCAGACACACTAAAGCTCTTCCGTCGGAGCGCGGCCGTCCTCGGCCGCCCCCGTCGATCAGAACCACCTTCCGCTAACACAGGAAAGCTAGCCTCCCGGCGATCTCAACTGCTGCCTAAACGCAGATCGACCGGGCCCGCTCATGCACGGACGCGGCCCAATAGAAGAGGTTTCGTATGTTAGGGATGGTGGTTTTGATCGACGGGGGCCGAGGACGGACGCGCTCCGACAGAAGAGCGTTTGAGTGTTATGGGACGGTGCTTCTGATCGACAGCGGCCGAGGACGGACGCGACTCAGAGAAATGCCACGGGACTCAGTCCGTCTTGGTCTTGTCCTTGTCCTTATTTTCCTTCTTTCCTTTTTCGTCGGGCTCTTCTTCAGTCTTCAAACCGGTGACTGCTTCGAGTGCAGTTAACATCGCTCGATATTTCTCGTTCTTAACTTGCAAATTGACGCCTTCCTTTTTGCCGTCGGTTGTTTCGAAAGCGATTCCAACAAAGTTTCGCTTGTTCTTCTTTAACATTCCCAAAAGAAATACCGGGCTGACAATGGCAAGTGCGGCATAAGTACCAATCCTCCGGCTCGCCTGATGACCATGCGTAATCACTTTTACACTTTTGGGATCGATCTTGAGTTCCTGGCCGTCTTTCAACTTCAACGTGATTACTTCGGAAGTGATGGTCATATCGTTTTTCCAGTCATCGGGCTTTACAGTGCTGGTTAGTGAGCCACCAACGTAGCGCACTTCAAAACTGTTTCCCTGGGCGAGAACGGGCGCGACTGTTAACGGGACAGTTAATAAGAGGCAAAGGCAAATTGCGATCAAGTTTTTCATTTAGTCTCCTGGGGTTGGTCCAAACCAAGCGCGGTAGGGCTCAGTCGGGCCTGAAGTATGTCTTGTCCGAGTTCGTTACGACGCTAAGAGCTGTAAGGCGTCGTTGTAATGCTAGTACGGGAGAAGGCCGGCTTTCTTGCGTTTATGACAGTGTCTAAGGAGCAACACTTTGAGCGCCGCAGACGCAGCAGTCAGTTTTGAAATGCTAGAAGGGAGAGTATTGAACTACCGGATAATGCCAGATATTAGCGGCCTACAAGTTGGACCTCATCCTCAACAAGATACGGAGTTGGTGTCGGCACATGATCCGCATCCTCGGCGAGAACGGCCTGAACGATTGGCAAACTTAAGGAGTGTTTGGTTGAAGTTAATGGTACTGGCTTACCGGCCGCATAAACTTTATGGCGGCCGTGCTCTTCGTACCACTCACCAAGATTGGCGGTCTTATGCATGTTCTCGATGATCTGTCGCCAACCTACACCGGTGTTATAAGCGCAGAATGAAATTTCACCTTCCTGAGTGCCGTAAGGGATTACGCACATCTCAGTGCGGCGGAAGTCGTAGTTGAAGAGATCCTGAAACCACATTCCCTCAACACAGAGGACGCGCCAGACGTCGGTAGGATCATTGGCGTTCTGTGTTTTCATGCGGTCGTTGCGATCGGAATTCGAATTTGTAGACGATGGCTTGAAGAGGTTGACGATCTGCGAAATCGGAAATCCTTCGGGCGCTTTTTCAGCATTGAAGTTTCGCATGATCGCCATGCCGAGCTGCGCGTATGAAAGTTTTCGACCACGCGCGGTATCGGTGATCACGGCCACGTCTTTCATAAACTGTTCGTAATTAAAGAACTCGAACAGCGATTTGAACTCACCTGTCTGCCGATTAACGACCATCAACGTGAAGATGCCGCAGTTTGGATGGCAATTGCACGATGACCAGCCCCACGGAGCGTCAGCGCCCTGCAACATATCCATCACGCTCGTGAACGCGGAATACGAAGAGAGTGGGAACCAATCTCGCAACGGTTGCAGCCGCCCGCCGAGTTGATCGCTGAGATCGTGCGTCATTCCGGCGAGCGTGTATCGCCACTTCGTGCGCATCTCATCAGAGATATCTTCGTCGCGACCGGTGAAGGATACTGGCTGAAAGGCAATAGTTTGAATTTTGTCGATATTCTTTGCAGCAAACTCGACGATTTGGCCGATGCCATCGTTATTGATGTTGTTGACGATCGTTACAACCAGTGTGACTTTTATTCCAACGCTTGCGAGATTCTCAATCGCTCGAAGCTTCACGTCAAAGAGATTACCGACGCCTCGATGCTTGTTCTTCTCCTCACTCACTCCGTCAAACTGTAAATAGACGCCGTGCTGGCCGGCAGCCTTCGCCGCTTTGCAGAACTCGATGTCTTCAGCGAAGCGAATTCCGTTAGTCGCAGCCAGAATTCGGTAGAACCCAATCTTCTTTGCGTATTCAACTGCTTCGAGGTAATACGGAGATAGTGTTGGTTCTCCGCCTGAGAAAAGTATGATGACTTGTCTTCTCGGTTTGAATGAGACTGCGCGATCCAGAATTGCCTTTGTGTCTTCGAATGTTGGTTCGTGGACGTAACCCACCTGGTTTGCATCCATGAAGCAGGGATTGCACATCATGTTGCAGCGATTGGTTAGGTCGACGGTCAACACCGCGCCTCGGCCGAACTTGATATTTGAAGTTCCGTGCCGATGAATGTCCTTATCTTCAGCTGCTCGGAAGTCCCGGCCAAAGAACAGCGATTCGATCCGCTCCAGAAACGCAGGATCAGTTGACATCACATCCTCGAACTCGCCGTGCTTCGGACACGTTTTCCGCATGACAACCCGACCGTTGTCTTCAAGAATCTGCGCTTTGATTTCACCTGGATGCTCGTTCATCAAGGTCTCAAGCGGCGTCTGACCACTGATTACTGCGTTGCGAACTTCCTTAACACAGGTAGGGCACAAGCTATCGGTCTCTCGAGGAAAACCGAGCGGTGGAGCACTGCGTTCGTAAGATTTGAGCAGCGGACCGGGCGCCCAATTCGGGCGAATCGATTCACCTTCGGGCAGGAGCTGATTAACTGACTGAAAAGCCTTCCAGGCGGCGTTTGACAGGCCGGATATAAGCTTCGAACTCTTTACACCGGGGAGCTTGCCTTTATCGGATTCCCCTCTGCGAAACTGATCACTAAACAAGCACTCTCTCCTATCGCGGTCCGGACCAGCCCCGCAAAAAACCTAAGAAATCACATCAAAACCGCGTCCAGGATGTCTCTTAAGATGCGGCTGGGTCATGATAGTTGGCCGAAAGAGTAAATGGCAAGTGGAAAAAGGGCGGAAAAATTGGCGGTTTGTCGGCAGTATAGGACCTATTTGACCTATTGAACCTATACTACTGACCACCGACAGCCGCACTACTGAAGAGTTTATGACGATCCATCCCACTGCGCTGGTAGGAACCAGCGCAACAATTGGCCGGAATACCCAAATCGGACCCTATGCGGTTATAGAGGATCAAGTTGAAATCGGTGACAGCTGCGAAATTGGTGCTCATGCGGTAATCAAGCGTTTCACTCGTCTTGGTACCCGAAATCGCGTCTTTGAACACGCCATCCTCGGCGGTGAGCCGCAGGACGTGAAGTTCAGGGGTGAAGAGTCGTACCTGAGCATCGGCGACAACAATCTGATTCGGGAGTTTTGCACTCTGCACCGAGCAAACGGCAACGGTGAAATGACACGTATCGGTTCTGGCAACTTCTTTATGGTTGGCGTGCACGTCGCACATAATTGCCAGATAGGAGACGACAACATCTTTGCTAACGAAGTCGCATTAGCGGGACACATAGTCATAGAGGACCATGTTTTTCTTTCAAACAACGTTGGCGCGCATCAGTTTGTGCGAATGGGACGCTACGCGATGGTTGGTGGTAAATCTAAGATCGTGCAGGATGTCTTGCCATTTTTTACGACTGACGGAAACCCGGCACGTGTTCGAGGTCTTAATGCCGTAGGCTTGAGACGTGCTGACTTCTCCAATGAGAGTAGACAAGCGCTGAAGACGGCCTATCGACTGTTATTCAAGTCCGCGCTTCCTTTGGTTGAGGCGCTTGCTGCGATGGATCAAATTGCAGATGATCATGTATCGCATCTAGCGGCTTTCATTCGTGGTTCTAAGAGAGGTTTCACCCGAGCCGCGCGCCTCGATTTTCGAGGTGACTTCAGTGATGAAAATATATAGGTCAAATAGGTTGTATAGGTCCTATCTGTTGACGAACAAACTATGACTGATTCCAAGGGCCAACCAGTAAATGCTCTCGCCCAACTCGTAGACGGCAGAGTTATCGGGGACGGCGACATTCTGATCCATCGCATTGCAAACCTCGATAGTGCGAATGAAAACGAGATCGCATACGTGGATGGCGAGAAGTTTTTCGAAGCAGCTCAAGCAAGTAAAGCCTCATGCCTGATCGTTCGGAGAGAACACCCGGATTTCACTGGACACACGCTGATTGAAGTCGAAAATCCCAAGCTTGCGTTTTCATTAATTGCTGCGACTTTGCACCCAGCGAAGAGACGCGAGCCTTTTATACATTCCACGGCTTCCATCGCTGATTCTGCCGATGTCGCTTTAACTGCTTACTTAGGACCAGGCGTTTGCGTCGGTAATTACTCGCGCGTTGGAGCAGGGACGCGGATTGAGGCTGGTGTAGTGATCGGCGACAACGTTGTTATCGGCGCTGATTGTGTGATTCACCCGAACGTTGTCTTGTACGACGGAGTTACGATCGGCGACAACGTGATTTTGCATGCCGCCGTTTGTATCGGAGCGGATGGGTTTGGATACGTGCGTGATCGAATGGGCTATCACAAGTTTCCACAGATCGGCACGGTCGTAATCGAAGATGATGTGGAGTTAGGAGCACATAGTTGCATTGACCGAGCAGCGCTCGGTCGTACACGCATTGGGCGCGGAACGAAGATCGATAATATGGTTCACGTCGGTCACAACTGCGACATAGGAGAGCGGGTCGTCATCGCGGCGCAGACCGGGATTAGTGGTAGCGTTGTGATTGAAGATGATGCTGTGATTGGTGGCCAGGTTGGATTCGGCGATCACACGCGAGTACAGAGTGGAGCAGTGATTGGATCGAAAGCTGGGATACTGCCCGGCAAGATTGTGCGTCCAGGTGTTTGGTGGGGAATTCCTGTGCAACCGCTCGCGGAGTATAAAAAGATGAACGCGCATCTTGGTCGATTGCCGCAAATGAGGGATGAGATCAAAGAGCTTCAAGCGGAAGTTCAAGAACTGCGCAAGCGGCTATCAGATAAGACTTAAGAACACCTAATTCTTAGGTGTCCCTTTCCTAAGTCCCCAAAAATCCGACCACAGCATCTGCGGCTCGCTTGGATGCTCCGGGTGGTCCAAGCTTCGCCGCAACCTCTACTAACGACTTTCGCATCGCTTTGTTTGTTTCAAGTTCTAGCAAACGTTTTAACTCCGAAGCTAACCGCTCGCCAGTCAAGTCGTCCTGCATTAGTTCCTTAACGATTTCCTTTTCAGCAACCAGGTTAACGAGCCCATAGAATGGACTGGTTATCAAACGACCCAACGTGTGCCAGTTGATTGGCGACTCTTTGTAAACAATTACCATCGGCGTCGATAGGATCGCCGCTTCGAGCGTTGCAGTACCACTCGCAATCGCAGCTACGTCCGACGCAGCCAGCGCTTCACGAGTGTTTCGATGGACTATTCGAACCCGTTCGATATGTCGATTATGTGGTTGTCGACTGATAATCTGCCTGGTCTCGTCAATCGAACGACTCGGCGCCACGCCAATCACAAATTGCAGATCCTTTCGGTCTTCACCGAGCAAGTCAATTGCATCCAACATCGGAGGCAGGATTCTTTGGAGCTCCTTATGACGACTGCCCGGCAGAAAAGAGAAGATCGGTTGGTTCGCACTCAAATCGTAGCGGCGGCAAAACTCTTCACGATCGAATTTTGCCGACACTTGCCCGACCAGTGGATGTCCAACAAATTCAACCTGGCTAACGCCTCTGGTTGAGTACCAGTTCGATTCGAACGGCAAAATAGTTAGTAATAGATCGACATCTCGTCTGATTCGATTCACGCGTTGCGGACGCCAGGCCCAGAGTTGTGGGCTGATGTAATAGATGACTTTGATCCCGCGGCGATGAAGCGAAGTAGCGAGCCGCAGATTGAACTCGGGCCAATCAACCAGGATCACAGCATCAGGCTTTTGTTCAATGGCCGCGGACTTCAAATCTCGAAACGCACGCATGAACCTGTGGAAGACCTGACCAACTTCGACGATTCCCATGATTGCGAGCGAGTCGGAGTTCACAATAGTTTCAACTCCCGTAGTTCGCATCAGTGGACCGGTCGCACCAAAGAATGAAATGTCGGGAACTTGTTCGTGGAGCGCCGAGACCAACGCTGCCGCATGAGCATCACCCGAAGGCTCACCAGCGACGATCATGAGTCTTGGTTTATTGGACACAACTCAAATATATCAGGCGGCACTTGATCTTTATTGGTCATTTTCCATTTTTCATTTCTCATCTGGTCATTGGACTTGCCCGACGAACTTTAGTTTGTCGACGCGTCGAACCAGGAGCCTGGGAATCATCAGAAACCTGGATTCCCACGGTCGACAAACTAAAAAGTTCGTCGGACAAGTCCAATGACCAGATGAGAAATGGAAAATGAAAAATGAAAAATGAATCGTTTTCAACTCCCCCTACACGCTTCCTTATTTTCCGTGATAGCATCCCCTCGCTCTGATAAAAACAGTGCGGGCGTTTGAAATCCTTGACGCAAGCACTTTCTCGCGGTCCCGGAGTTCACTCGCTTTTGTTTTCTGCTTTCTGCTCAAGCCGTTTGCTTGCCACTGTTCGACTGCTTCTAACGATCGCAGTTATTGCTTCCTGTCACGCCGTTTTCGCTCAACAAACGAATCCCGTTGATCGCAAGGTCACGAATCCGATGACCGACACGCCCAACGTCAATCCCTTGAATCCGGATCAGTCCGTGCAAAGACCACCAGCGCGTCCAAATGCGGTTCAAGGCGTCGCCACCGATCAGATACAGGTTGATGCAACCAAACAAACAGCTTCAGGTCCAGAGAATGCTCGCGTCGTTGTTTATGAAGGCAACGTCGATGTTCGAATCGGCACTTATCGACTGCAAGCTGATAAAGTCACGGTCTACGAGGCGGATAATAGAGTGCTTGCAGAAGGTAGCGTCGTTTTTGATCAGGCCGACATTCAGCGGATAACCGGTTCACGCGCAGAATGGAACTACCGCACCAAGACTGGTTACTTCATCGATTCCACGGGCTATACAAATCGAACACAAGACGGAACACGGATTTATTTCACTGCCGATCGCATTGAGAAAGTAAGCCTGGATACGATCATAGCAACGAATGTTACTGTCACCGCTTGCGACGAAGATGTTCCGAAGTGGAGCTTCCACGCGAACAGGGCAAGAATCAAGACCGGTGATCGTGTACGCATTTACACGGCAAAGTTAAAGATCAAAAAGATCCCAATCATTTATATGCCGTACGCTTCTGTGTCGATCAAGCCTCGCGATCGAGCCTCCGGTTTTCTTACGCCAACACTAGGCGGCTCGGGTTCAAAAGGTTTCCGGTTATCGAACGCTTACTATTTGACGTTGGGACGATCGGCAGACTTCACGTTTCGTAACGACATCTATACCGCTCGGGGTATCGGTTTGGGCGGCGACCTGCGCACCCGTGCAAATTCGCGTTCGTTTTTCAATGTTGGGTTTTATTCGGTGAAGGATCGAATCTTTGGTCCAAAAGAGGATGCAGCCCATCCGGACCAGGGTGGCTCGAGTTTCTATGTTGAAGGAGTGCACTACTTCAAGAATGGTTTTACGGCTGCCGCTGATGTCAACATAACTTCAAACCTGGCATTCAGACAGGTCTTTTCCGATAACATTCAACAGGCGATTTCGCCCGAGGAAACTTCTCAGGTTTTCGTAAACAAAGATCACAACGAATACTCATTTAACTTCCTC
Organism: Pyrinomonadaceae bacterium; assembly: GCA_036522415.1. Classification (GTDB taxonomy): domain Bacteria; phylum Acidobacteriota; class Blastocatellia; order Pyrinomonadales; family Pyrinomonadaceae; genus PSRF01. The sequence goes on from DATDFV010000164.1 coordinate 9,537, forward strand.
GCCCGAACACAAGTCTCTTCCTTGCCTGACGTTCGCATCCGAATTCGTGAGTTACCCAGTGTAACCATCGATAAACGCCCTACGATTCTTAGTTTCCTGGATAAGTTACCGGTTTACTTCTCGTTTGAAGGCGCGGCCGAAGGTACAAGCCGCAAGGAAACGGTTGAAGATCAAGTTCAGTTCGCCAACGACGTGGGTGGTAATCCGATCATTACGCCTTCGATCGTGCAGCGACTTGACGTTCATCCAAGGTTCGAATTGCCTCTCACCTTCGCCGGCTGGAACGTTACTGCGTCAGCAAGTGGTCGCGTGACGTTCTATTCGAATTCGGTTGATCCGACAACGCGCAATGTCCTCGGTCAAAATGTGACTCGATCTTATGGGGAATTTGAACTGGACGTGCGTCCACCAGCTTTTGCCAAAGATTTTCACCACAAGGGATCGTTCTTTTTTCAGCACGTAATCGAGCCTTACATCAGTTATCGGAGGCTGGCGGGCATTAACAACTTCGACCGGATTATCAGGTTCGATTACATCGATGCGATAGCGGACACAAACGAAATAGAGTTTGGGATCGCAAACCGTTTCTTCACGCGACGCTCCACTGAAAACGTTTCCGAGAAGGAGACCAGGCAAACTGGAACTCAGTCAAAACAATCAATCTCAACACAGCCGTATGAAGCGCTTACAATAACAGTGCGCGCAAAATACTTTTTCGATCCTTTCTTTGGCGGAGCGCTTGTTCCGGGTCGGCGGAATCAGTTCTATCCGCTCAACACGCTCTCAGGATTTGTTTACGGCGGTGTGCCGAGAAGATTTTCGCCCGTCAATGTTGATGTGCGTTACAGGCCACGGCGAGATCTGTTTGCCGATTTCCGAACCGATCTGGATACAAACGGCGGCGGTGTTCGATCGGTATCAACTACGTTCGGATTGTCCAAAACTGCGATTCAAATCTTTCAAAGTTTCTACTACACCAGAGCGATCGAGCTGATCGGTAGCCTGGCCAAGTACGCTGATTCGCGAGGGTTTGAAGCTGGAACTCAGCGGGGATCTCAATGGAGCCCCTCGGTGTTTCTTGGTAATCGAGACCGCGGCCTCTTCGGTGGCGCCTCGTTCTTTTTTGATTTCCAGAAACGACCGGGCAGAGGCGACAATTCGCTGATCAGTTCGACGGTGACATTGGGTAACAGTTGGGACTGTTGCGCGGTCACAGCACAGTTTTCGACATTCAACGTCGGTCTGCGAAAAGAGAATCGCGTAGTGTTCAGCTTCCGTTTGAATGGCATCGGGACATTTGGAACCGAACAGATTGGGCAACACTTCAAGTGATTCAAGATTGAAGATTTCAGATTTAAGATTGGGTGGTCGTGGCTTAAGCGTCCTATGGGTCCTTCATGTCATATAGACTGTGGCAGTTTGGTTCGGACTGCGAAATCTTTCGGGGCTCAAATCGACAATCAAATCCTCAATCTGAAATCGGCAATCTTAAATGCCCCATGCAACTCAATCGCTTCGGATCTTCATCATTGACACGGTTGAGAGCTCGTCTTAGATTTGGGCAGTCGAGGCGCGAGTGTCTGGGCATAAATTCCGGGTACGAGCTTTCTACGACGGCTCTCCCTCCCAATAGCTTCACTCGTCGTGAAAATACTTCCGCCGCGATAATCGGAGCTCGGTAAGGTTTGTTTCTGAACTTATTACTTCGTGTGCAATCACGAAATTCTTACTGAACTGGAATTCGATCGTTCCATGAAAAGTAGAACGGTCCAGGACTATTGCTTCTCGATAAATCATCGTCTGACCAACCTTCGAACTGAATGAAGGGTCCTTTATGTCTACTTCCCGAATCGCGAACATCCGAATCTTAATCACTTTTTGCCTTTGCCTGGCCCTTATAGCCTTAGCCATCATCAACTTTCCAAATCCATCGCGCGCGAAGCAACAGTCTGGTCAATCATCTACCGCTTCAAAAAAGAAACTGAGGCCCCGATACGTACCGGGTCAGGTGTTGGTGCGTTACCGAAGTGAATCAATGGCCCAAGCCAAAACGGGCAGACTAGTGATTGCAACGAGGGAGGGCGAATTGGTTTCCGGCGACGTTGAACGTCGGAAAGGCTCCGATCTCATCAAGGGATTTCGTCTAATGAGGGTCGCTCCGCAGGATACGATGCGTGCAGTTGCGGCACTGAGAAACCAGCCGGATGTGCTCTATGCAGAACCTAATTACATCCTCCACATGGACGCAACTCCAAATGACCCCCAATTTCTCGCCAACAGGCAGTACGGATTGGGATTGATAGGTGCCCCGCAAGCGTGGGACGTCACCACCGGGAGTACGGGAAGCGGCCGGGTTGTGGTCGCGGTATTAGACCAGGGCATCGACATAAATCACCAGGACTTGCAAGCGAACATCTGGACGAATCCGGCCGACGCCGCCGACGGCAGTGATAATGACGGTAACGGCGTTGTTGACGATGTTCACGGCGTCAACCTCACCACTAATCCTCCGAGCGGAAATATCTTCAGCAATATAGATTCCGAAACTCATGCGAGTCACGTCGCCGGGATAATCGGAGCGGTTGGCAACAATGGCATTGGAGTCGCAGGTGTCAACTGGTCGGTTGGCCTGATGTCGTTGAAGTTTCTGGATGCTAATGGATTTGGTGATACTGGTGGTGCCATCGATGGGTGCGCCTACGCGAGACAAATGCGGGACCTCTGGGAGAGTTCAGGCCATACAAAAGGGGCCAATGTGCGCGTCGTAAATGCGAGCTTCGGAGATCCGGCGTATTCAACCTTCTTTTTGAATGCAATTAACGCATTGAATTCGGGGCCCAACGGCATTCTCTTTGTCGCTGCGGCCGGCAACGTCGACAATGGAAGTCTTGAACCTGACAATGATCTTGTCCCGCATTTCCCATCGAGTTACAACGCTCCAAATGTGATGTCGGTGGCCGCCACCAATGCCGCCGATAACCTCTCATCGTTTTCCCACTTTGGCGCTACTAGCGTCGATCTTGGAGCTCCTGGCGAAAACATTTTAAGTACAACTCCGCCCTGCTCGAATCCGGGTCCGCTCGACACGCATCCATGCCAGCCTGATTTCCCTGTTGGCGCGACCCCGACACAGGACACCTATAGTTTCTTCAACGGTACGTCGATGTCGGCTCCGCATGTGTCAGGCGCCGCCGCATTATTGTGGGCTCAGAATCCCAACTTAACGGTTCAGCAGGTAAAAAGCTTACTCCTGTTCAATGGCGACGTTGAGAGCGGGCTCGTTGATAAGACACTAACAGGGCGTCGCCTGAATGTTGCCAAAAGTCTTCAGGCACTAGTGAACGACAGTGCCGACAACATTAATCCCGGAACAGTTACGAATTACCACATCAACTTTCAAACTGGACGAACGATTAATTTGGGCTGGACAGCTGCAGGTGACGACGGAGCAGGTAACGGTCCGGCGTCGCTGTATGAATTGAGTTTCATCGATGGCAGTTCGGGCGCCGAACTCCCGTTGAAGGGCATATTGCCTACCGCTCCCGGAACGGCGCAGAACGTCGCGGTCACAATTCCGTACCAGCATACGACCGGCACTCTTCGTATGCGTGAGTTTGACAATAGAGGTAACGAGGGTGTTCCTGCTGACTTGTCTGTCAACATATCCCTCCTGGACGGCGATCCATATGTGCCATCCGAAGGCACCGCTGCGGCACTCTCAACTGGGGGAGCTCGAATTCCACTTGTAGGAGACGATCGGTACGTCGATTTCCTCTTACCGACAGGTTTCACGTTTCCATTCTTCGGCAATACGTTCACAGATCTGACCCTCTCGACAAACGGAAACCTCTACTTTTCTGATCCCCCACTCCGAATAAATCTAGAGCCGGGAGATCTTGATAACGCGGACGACTCTCCAGGTTCACCGAGACAACTCGGAGGGTACAAAATGATTGCCGGACTTTGGGAAGATCTTGACCTCGACGTCTCCAAGCGTGCGGATGCTGGGGTTTATTTTGGCTCCCCAGGTCCTGGCGGTGCGCTTGTGACTCCCACGGCAAATTCAACGCAAGTGATCTTTCGCTGGCAAGGAGTGCCCTGCAACTTCGATGGCGTCGATTGTCTTGGAGGCGACCCGATCAATTTCGAAATTGAGTTGCGGAAGGATGGAACGATCAAGACGCGCTACGGAACAGGCAATACGAATTTGCTGCCAACAGTGGGCATCGGCGGTGGCAGCCAGGATGGCTACGTTATCGCTTCCCACACTAAAGAAGAAGAGCCGAGGACTAGTCTGACCAATGCGCCCGAAGTTACGTTCACACCGCGAGCTCCATGGATCGCAATGACGCTGAATGCGAGTCAGGTGGACATGAAGAGTTGGCTATTTGGTGGTCACACGTCGGTCTACGTGAAGCTGACGTTTCCGGACGCCGGCTACCGGGTGAGTGATTGGGGAATACCAACCCAGGTGGGCAGCGACTATTC
>DATDFV010000165.1:0-7822 GCA_036522415.1 Pyrinomonadaceae bacterium
CAGCGGTCTTCCTCAGGGTAACTCATGCTAGTGTCGGGACTTAAGGAGGGTTTGCCTGGCCCTCATTGTCGAGGCCAGTTCCGCACCCAACGTGGCGAGGTACAATAGGTATAGTGTGAAGTTTCAGAAGGTTTTAGCTGAGCCCAACTGGTTTCAGGCGCTTTTCATCAATTTCGCGATTCCTAATTCGGCCATGGCAGCTGAGGGAAAGGTGGATCCGGCAGCAAGCACGGGCGAGACTAAGGGTAATGAGGCATCGCCGTAGGCGACTGCAGTCCTTTATATATAGGGCTAACAGGTGTGCGGAGCGCTTAGTCGATGAGACCGGCTACTTGATTGATAAACAAGCTGGCATACAAGTGGCGGGAGTGAATGTCGGAGCCAATGAAGCCCCCGGTGCTTCGCCATCAACCTGACGATCATTACCCATTTGTTTTAGCTCGTGGTGTTAACACTCTTCACAGATGTAATGCTCAAGCCTTGAACCGACCTAAGACTTTATTGCTGAGTTGGATCGAAGTTCTATCCGAGCCATTCGCTGAAAGATTCGCGTTCGGAGTGCGCTTCGTCGGCAGGGATTTCCGTCATTTCAAAGTAACCACCTCTCCCGCCGCAATCCTCAGGTGGACAGGCATTGGCACCTGCCAGACAGACAGGATGTTCGAAATGCAGGTCCGGCGCAGAATCTTTTCGACGACTACCTCGGCTGCCAGTTATCGCCGAAATCGTATTGGTAAATAAAGCTGCTTTCTCCAGCAGGCGCCAGGTCAACCAGTTTGTGGCGTTTCTCGGCAAAAATCTCTTCATCTTCGTCGAACATCTCCGGGTCAGGGACTCCGTACATCGTTCTGCCCGCAATGAACAGATGTAGATGACTATCAGTCCAACCCATCACTCTCTGATGACACCGTGGAGCCGATTGAGCGGCATATCACAGCGAACAACAACACGGCGCCAGATGAGCGGTTCAGACTCGTTCAGCGAGATCTTGAGTTGATACAAGGGAACGGCAGCGCGCGTTGATGATTTCTTGTGATCACTTTTCGCTGAATTTACCCGGCAATATTCGAAGCTTGAGTCTTAGTTGAAGTACATCCGGAGTCGAGCCATTGGATTCGCCAGCTGTCCGCTCAAAGTAGATCAGCAAAGCCTCACGACATCTCGACCAGCGGCGGTCTTCGCGATCTGTTTTGGCGCGTTAACCCTCCGTGTTGGTATGGATTCGTCCAATCACTTATCCCAATGCTGTTGGGCCATTGGCAGGCAACAACTTTAATACTCTTTGCGGCTGCCACAGTCGCAGGGGTCATTGCTTCCAATTTTCAATGGAGGTTCGTTTCGCCGAATGGAGGGTTGGATTCTTCAACCTTGACCGGTGCGATGTGTACAAATCTGTGTGCAACTAGTCAAGTGTAATAGCTCTGAGTGTGTGAAATCTGAAATTCATTACGTTAAGGTTAGTTGCAAATTAGAACGTGAACGAGGCGACCACTTGTGCGACGAACTTTATGGTTTGTAGTTGCCCGAACTCACGAGCGATAATTTTATTTCATAGGCCTGTGTCCCATGCATGACAAACCAAGTTCATCGGGCGGCGTCCGGATCGCCCGCCAGGACTGATGAGTTTCATGCCGCGCATCTGTGGACCACAGAACTGGACAGACGTGTGAATTAATCTAGGGCCTTAGTTCGATAACTGCGAACTAGTTGGCCTAATTCCTCAAAATCCGTAAGATCCCAGAAACATTTCTCACAAACCTGAGGGCGACCGCCATCTTCGGTAAAAGACCCGCCGCACCTCGGACAGTTATCAGGAAAGTGCTTGTTTATGATCACCGTGACTTCCGTTAGGATCGCTTCCTTACTCACAGCGTCATCCGCTCTCAATAACCCAGCGGCATCCATTTCTTCCGCGGCCTTACGTGCTATGTCTTTACGAGTTTTCATATTAGTTAAAGAGGAGGTTCAATGTTCAACGGGCATTGTTGAGATCGCTGACGAATCGAAAGCCCGGTCGTGTGCCCACGCGGTTTGCCTGCGCTGACCCAGTTATTGCGTTATTGTCAGTGTGACTTTGCGAGGGTCACAAATGAGATGGTCTAGAAATCCATTCGCTGACGTGAGGCTACAGTGAAAGCCGAACGTTAACATAGGAGAAACATTTCTTGTAATACTCACCAGTCCACTCCTACGGTTATATCATGGGCAAGAAAAACTCTCCGTATGACCTTATGCACTGTTCAGTGCGTTCATTGGTTGATAGTGCTTGCATTTGAATTGGCTAATTTGCGTTAACGTGCAACTTTGTATTCGGAAGTCCTCATGGGAGCAACTATTGTGACGGGCAATAGCTACTGTTTGATGCGCATTGACCGAATACTACGAAGCAAATTGCTCGCTAGTTTTGAGTTTCGGTTGAGTTGTACCAGTTCTTCAAACTCGCGCTCTGCTTCGTCGAGCATGCCGACCCTGGAGTAAAAAACGCCAAGAGCAATGTGCGAGCTCGTTTTTCTTAGTCGATGCAATTCCTGCCACTGGTTAGTTGGGAGGACTTGGAATTTCACTTCGGGTGAAGTCGGACCAGGGGCTACGACCTCTTTCCGATCGACGACTGCCACAACGACCCAGGAATAGATCTCTCCCCGCTGCAATGGAGCATTCGTAGTCCATTCAGTTTTGTCTGAAGGCAGCACTTCGCTCTTAGCGGCTTGTTTACCATATGAGTCTCCGATAATGACTCGATAGCTACTGGCGTTGGGCGTGCCTTCCCATTTGAGTGTGGGCCGATCGGCACTAGTAACGACCCCGACGGGGGATAAAAGTTTGAACGTACGATCGCTATTACTTCCCCTCACTGGAGTTGAGTAGCTCGCAAGATCTTGCAGAATCTCAGGTCGTTCGAGTTTCTCCGCACGCAAGACTTCCTCAATTTCTCGCTGTGCAATCACTGAGACACCGTTTAGTCCAGTCACACGACCGCCACGGTCTATGGCGACTGTGCCGTGTTCATCATTCAAGATAGCAATTACGCCGGCAACGCTTTTCTGCGATCGATGGGAAATCTTCGGGTGTGGCAGCTCACTATCATCGTTTGGCAATGGTGATCTCGTATCTGAAGCTGAGGTAGATTGTTTCGTCGGAGTTCGAACCGGTGACGCATCTGTAATCTGAGTTGTTTCATTCCCTTGAGCTTGAAGACCACGAGTTCTCTTTGTCATTAGAACCGTAGAGACTGTCAAGGCAACTCCCAACAGCACAATAACGCTGATCGCATAGGCAGGACTCCTAAGCAAACCATGCCAAATCGATTTGAAGAGATCCTTGGAACCCTCAATGCCTCGCACTAGAAGCGAATTCACTTCCGCTTCTTCGTAACCCCTTTCTTGCTCTAGGAAGGCTAGAAAACTATGTAGATCCTCGCGACAGGTAGAGCAGAGGTCTAGATGAATATTAATGATCTCCCGGTCAGTATCATCCAACCTGTCTTCCGTAATATTTACCAGTTGTTCATAGTCAAGATGCTCGTGTCTAATCCAAATCTCTGGCGCCAGGTTAAAGCTTAGTGGTGCTGAACCCCTTTGTCGGCGCAGTTCTTCGGCAACGTTGTCGTCACACATCGCGCAAGTGCCGAGGTGGCGAGCAATCTGATCAAGCTCGGGTTTGGGCAATGAACCGACACTGAAACGCGCTATGCAATACGTCGATATGTGCTCATTCATAAGGTCAATCTTCGGGGCTGCTGGCGTTCTCCGAGATGTCTAAGATCTTAGACGAAAGTTTGGGCGCGAAATTCCTCAGGAGGAGGATTTATTTCCTTGTAGCAACTGCTTTCTCAACTGCCTCTGCGCGTGGAAATGCCATTTGTTGACCTGCTGGCGAGTAGTTTTCATTTCTCTAGCGACTGCTGTGGGGTCCATCGGCATCCTCAACAGGAGATCGCTCATTTCCTCCACAGTCCGACCAAACTCGCGAGCTAACTGCGCCAAGGTAAAAATCTTTGAGTCTCGTAACAGACTTAATAACCCTTGGCCGCTGTCACCTTCGCAGCGAAAGCAAAACGCAATGCGCTGGTTCGGTGGCAGCGTTTTAACTGAGGCCCAGAGTTGCCGCAGCATGGCCTCTTCATCCAGACGTGAAGAGGTGCGTATGACGCTGGGCTCGATATGCGTCTCGATCCAGGCGCGATTTTGAGCATCGAGCGATTCCACTGGCGCGTCCTTGACGTCCAGCAAAGTGGCGACTACAACGACGAGTGATTCAAACTCCACGGCACCTCCTGCCCACTCAAAGAATTCGGAGACGAGTGTCTTGAGCGATACGTGTTTAACGTTCGTGCCAGGAAAGCGAGCATCCCGAAATCTCTCTAACTCATCTTTAAGAGAGTGGTCCGCTGGGGTCCAGCTTTCACTCTTTTGCATACCTCGCCATGTGGCCAATCCAACTAGAGTCTGGTTACGAAACTTCCACAGTGCGAAGGCACGTTGGTGGGTGAGAACCTGGCGCAGATTCGTTTTCAACCGCGATCGCGCAGGAGAGCTGTTGCGCAAAAAATTGTTGCACTCATTGATGGCGATGCGGTTGACATACTGTTTGAAATTCTCAATCTCGATTGGCAACGAGGCGTCCAACTCCCGTAGGATCCCCACGGACTTGGTCATAACTTCCTGATAGAGGTCCTCTGCATCTTGATTCTGCGGATTGATTCCCTGTTGACTGACGTGAAACCCTAGTATGCGTCGCATTGTAAATCTGATCTCCGGCGCGGCAATAAAAAGTAGCAGTTGTTCAAGGCGACTCTCCTTATCTATCTCATCCGTAGCTTGAACGTAAGGCAGAAGGATCGGGTCCATTGCTGTGTGAGGCTAGCGCCTGTTCTTGTTGTGAGTTCCATTTTGGACCAACGGGGCGGAAGTTGGACCACTATCTAAGGCTATTCAGAGCGCATTTTACCTCGTCAAAACTTCAAGCCAAATTCGGTGGCTTTTAGTTGTTGCCTACCAATACAAAACCGGCCCAGTAAAACGGATGATGAGAGCGTTGTTCCTTCATTAATTCCAGGACCGCTGAACGCAACGCCATTGACTTTGTCACGGTCGAGTAATAGGGATCAAACCGTAATAATTTGTAAAAGTTCGCCATCAGTTGAGAAGTGCTCTCAGAGTTAACGGACCACTGACTCACCAATAGCGAACGACATCCGGCAACCATGAAGGCCCAGGCGATACTTATTACTCCTTCGCCGGGACTGATCTTCCCATTAGCAGTCTCGCACGCCGAGAGCACTGCTAATTGCGCTTGGAGCCTTAGGTCCATGATTTCACGAGCTTCCAGCAAGCCATCATTTTCTGAATCGCTCTCATTTCTCGCGAGCACCAGATGCGAATAAAGTGGTTGTCTGTTATCGAGCACGCCATGCGTCGCCAAATGAATGACTGAATAGTCGGGCGCGATCGCTTTAAAAGCGCTTTCAGTAGCTTCACTACCAATCACCACTCGACTAGCTGCTCGACTGAATGTTTTGGCAACGGCAGTGACTTCGTTCTGGCTTTCGGGTAACGGAGACAGGTCATTGCTCTGCTGTTCCGTTTTACTCAGAGATGGATTTGCGAAAGCCACTAGCGAGGTCTGTGGATTGTCGCTTCCCTTCTTTCTCTTTCCCAATTCTTTGAGGACGCTCAACGACGTAGCGAAGTAAAGGGGTCGATCTTCAATCAGAAAGTGATCGCGTTTGCTCATCAGTGCCTGAAAGGGCAGATTCCATAAGCATCCATCCGGAATTATGCAAAGAGTTGTAATCCCCCGAAGCTGTTGCGTAATGGGCTCAACGAGGAGGTTGTAAAGCCCACGGGCCGCGCTGGCATAATCCGGGCGCCGACTAGCCAACAGGTCATGAAACTGATTGACTTTATCTGCCAGCTCCTCACTGTTTACAGCAAACTGATAGACCTTGAGATTCGCATGTCCGCCTGGATTAGGAGTTACGACAAACACCGCGACGTGTTCTTTACCGACCACATACTCCAGGTACGCGCAATTGTTATCCCGCGAAAGTTGATCTAGATCGTTGATAGCAAGCGAAGGAATCCGACCAGCCCGAACACCGAGGTCGGAGTGTAAGGCGTACAGACTATCTTGAAATGATTGATACTCAAGTCGAGCTGAATCCAACTGTTCATAAAATGATTTGAGTGACGATGCCCCCGAGTTCTTTGCGCTTGTGATCTGGTCATTAACCTCTGAGATCCGCCGGTTGAGGCGGCTCCGTTCATCGCGTTGTGCCGCCGTCAGAACTCTTTCGAGATCCGTTTTGCCCTCTTTTAGCACATCGAGCAATACTCGACCCTTGGCACGTTCCGCGTAAACCAAAGCCTCAAAAATCTTGCCTTCCTGGACCAACACATCTATGAGTGCCTGATAAGGGGCAATCTGGTTCTCGAGGAATAGTCCCGTCTCGATTTCTCTTCCAGCCACCTGTTGGCGAAGTATTTCGAGCTGCTCGATCGACTGCTTCAGCATTTGCCGAGCCAGCTCTAATTTGTTCTGGGCAGCATAGGATTGACCTAAAGTAGTTGTCGCCAGATAGGTGAGCTTCGGCAGGTGCGAAGAGCGGGCGAGATTTAGAGCAGTTTCGGCTATTGCTGCGGATTGCGCAAAGCTTTTGCTGTCGTATTCAGTCTGGGCCAGCCGCCATAGGATTTCGGTCTGTCGTATATTGTCGTTTGCTTCTTTAGCAATCAATAGGCCTCGATTGAGAGATTCTTTCGCAGGTATGAAATCACGTTTGGCAGTCAGCACGACTCCCATTCCTTCATAGTCCGCAATCTGGACTTCGATGCTGTCGGTCGCTTGTGCGGCCTGAAGGCTCAACCGGAAATATTGGAGTGCTTCCTTAAAGTTGGAGTTGCGCTGCTCAACGACACCCAGATTCTGGAGCTCTCTCGCTTCTTCTCGCTGATTCTTCAGCGAGACGTATATTCTGAGACTCTCATTGAACTGCGCCCTTGCTTGATCATAGTCCTCCTGGTCCAGATAAAGATAACCAATGTCGTTATGCAGGCCTGCAATAAGTCCTTGGTCTGATTGTTTCCTGGCGATCTCGAGCGCTTGGTTGAAATAGAGGAGCGCTCTTCGCGAATCACCGAGCTCCGGGTAGAGCCTGCCGAGAGCCTCGTACACACTTGCAAGGTAGTAATCGTAAGTCCTGGTAGTTCCACTCAATCGTTCATACAAAGCAACAGCTTCTTGTAGCTTCTCCAGAGCATAAGTATGCGATCCCTCGCGCAACGCGATCTCTCCGAGCGTCTGTACCGCTCGCGCCCGACCAAAATCATCCGGCCAGGCTCCTGCGGGCTGGTTTTCACGCTTTAGCTTGCCGGCAAGAGCAATACTTTGCTCCGAATAGTTCCTCGCTTTCTGATAATCCTCAAGGATGAAGTAGAACGCGCCCATATCGGCGAGAACGTAAATCAGATCTCGTTGTCGTCCGGCTTTTTCAAACGCTTCTTTACTGTGTTGGTATGCCTCAATGGCTTTTGAAAACTGATTGAACCCGGAATAGGTTCTACCAAGGTTGTAATAGGTCATCCCTATCAGTCGGTAATCCTGCAAACGAGACCCAATCTCTATAGCGATCTGATAGATGGCTATGGACCTTTCGGGGGTGGGTCCGTAATAGGCTGCGGCGGCGGCGTCATTCAAATTACTCCCAAGCTGACTGTTGACGAACTGTGCATGTGACCTAAGTAGTGTGTCGATTGCTTGTTTGTCACTACTTGCACGACAAAGCGCAGCAACCAACTGCGCTTCGTTTTGAATTTGCGGA
>DATDFV010000166.1:0-41929 GCA_036522415.1 Pyrinomonadaceae bacterium
GTTGATGGTGTGAAGTTACCCTTTCTGATTAGCTGGTCAATTCCGGGCCGGACCTGGGGCCGCAAGATTACCGAAGTAAAACAGAACGTGGCGTTGGATGATGCGCAGTTCAATGCAGGTGGGAGCAAATAGGAAGATCAACCTGTGAGAATCATGAGAGACCTCGGTCCTGGGAGCGCAGGCGTCCCCGCCTGCCCGCTCGAATCTAACCAAGTGAGTTGAGTCACGGCTCTAATGCTGGCAGCGAATAGTTACCACCCGATCAGGGTATCACCCGACGGGGCAGGCGAGGACGCCTGCGGTCCCAGGACCGAGGTCCCTGATTATTTTCGAGCTTATGATCGCTCCATCAAGTCTTGAATCCTCGCTCGAGCGCAAACACGATCGCTTGCGCGCGTGTCCACACTCCCAGCTTGTCAAACAGATTCGAGACGTGATTCCTGACTGTCTTCTCGCTGATCGACAACCGCTCCGCGATTTGTGCATTAGCCAAGCCTTCAGTCATCAGCGTCAACACTTCCCTCTCGCGTGATGAGAGCGAGGCGAACGCAGGGTCCTCACCGTGAGCCACGCCTTTGACCTCCATGAATTTCAGCACCTCTTCACAGAAGCGTTCCCAGGCCGGCTCGTTCTCGAGCAATATGTGGTTCTTCGACTCGAGCTCAATAAACTGCGCACCCGGAATTCCAGCGGCAAGTATGTGACCTTCAGTGATGGGGACCACGGCGTCGCCTGACGCATGAAGCACGAGAGTGGGAACACGAACCTTACCGAGTATCGAAGTGACATCCATAACAGCGCGCGACTCGAGAAGTCGCGCAGCGGTCTCCGGCTTTATAGTCTTTCGGCAGAGATCGTTGTACCAGCCGAGTTGTTCTTCAGTTCCTCCGGGGATGAACCGTGAGGTGAACACTTGTCGAAAGGTGGGATTATCGCTTCCCCATTCCAACCGAACCATATCAATCATCGCCTTGTAGAAACTCGCGCGATCAGGGTCGCCGCGTCGAAACGGTCCACGGGCGTAGCCGCCGTACAGCACGAGTTTCGAAACCCGTTCGGGATGTTTCACTGCATAGGCCGCACAGATCGCACCGCCCTGAGAAATACCGAGAAGCGAGAATGGCTCGCGGAGATCGGCCGCCGCGACGATGTCCTCCACGTCTGCAACCCAGCGTTCAACTGACAGATCACCGGTATTAGGGTCGGTCATCCCGCAGCCTCGCTCGTCGTAACGGATGTAGCGGAAATGATCGCTGAAGAATCGTAACCAGTGACGCCACACAGGACTCTCCCATTCGTATTCAAGGTGCGTCAGCCAGTTTGCGGCCTTGATCATTGCGTGACCGGCCCCAGCCTCTGCCCAGGCGAGTTGGACCCCGTCATTCGTCCGCACATATCGAATTCTTTGAGTGGCTTTCTTCATGACAAGTACGACAGGCTGTTAGCCTGTCGTTGCTCGGTTTGGCGTACGACGGGCTGTTAACCTGTCGTGGTTCCGGTTCGGCGCGCGACAGGCTGACAGCCTGTCGTACAAGGACTAATGTCCCAGTTCTTGGCGCGAAGTATATGCAAACCGGGACGAAACGCCCATAGTCAACTCCTCAAGCCGGCCTCATCATGCCACGCATGACACAGAACGTTGGACTCGTAGCTTACTTACATGATCTTGTCCGCGAACACCCGGACTTCGAAGTGCTTTGCGAACCAAAAGCCGATCTCTATTGCTTCCGGTATCTGCCGAACGATTTGTCGGAACACAAAGATCAACCTGAAGTTCGTCAACTGCTCGACAACATGAACGAAGAGCTAGTGGAGAGTGCCCAACGTGAGAGCCCTGCTCTGGTAACGAAGATGTACTTCAATGGCCACATCGCCATCCGAATGTGGGTCTTTTCCGCTGACACTGTGAGAGAAGACGTCGAAACAACCTTCGAAGCAATCGCGCGATGGGGAAGGCTGTGTAACAAGAAACACTTAGTGATCAGTTAACAAGATTGGAGTGAAAATCAATGTTGAAGCGAATAGCATTCTTTGTCTATGGCAGTCTTAGTTACGTGATCTTTTTGGGGACCTTCCTGTACGCCCTCGCTTTCGTCGGCAACTTAGGTGTGCCGACGGCCCTGGACGGCGCATCAAAAGGGCCCCTTGCTGTGGCCTTCGCTGTTGACGTGGCACTCCTGGGGTTGTTCGCAGTACAGCACAGCGTGATGGCCCGCAAGTGGTTTAAAGACTGGTGGACTCGGGTGGTGCCGAAACCGCTGGAACGGTCCACCTATGTTCTGTTTTCAAGTTTGGCTTTGATCTTGTTGTTGTGGCAGTGGCGGCCTTTAGGCGGCGTTGTGTGGTCGGTCGAAGATCCGGTGGGAAGTTTCGTTCTCCGTTGCTTGTTCGCCTTCGGATGGGGGCTGGTGCTCGTATCGACATTTCTGATTAACCACTTCGATCTATTCGGCATGCGACAAGTGTGGCTGTACCTTCGCGCGCGGCCTTACACCAGTCTGAACTTTGGAACACCTGGACCATATCGCCTGGTCCGGCATCCACTCTACGTTGGTTGGTTGTTCGCTTTCTGGAGCACACCAACAATGACACTGGCCCATCTGGTCTTCTCGATTGCGACGACGGCCTATATCCTGATCGCGATTCAACTAGAGGAACGCGACCTGGTTCGTGAGCATGGCGACTCTTATGAGGCGTACCGCCGATCGGTACCAATGCTTATTCCCTTCACTCGACGGCGACAGTCCGCGCGGCCGCCAACTGGTGTTTCCGCGAGAGTTCAGTGAGGAGCTTTTTGTCGCGATAGCGGGCGACGCTTAGTGCGTCGCCCTTTTGCAGGTTTTAGTAGTAAGGCACCATCCACTGGGACCCGGCTTTATTCTGCAGCTTGCTTCGAACGCAAAAGGGGCTTCACTGATTGCCGCTGGAACCTTCCTTATCACGGGTCGCCTGTTTCTTGTGTCGCAGCCACTCGTCAATGCTCTCACGAATAAACTCGCCCAGGTCTTCAAATTCCCCCGCTGATTTCTCCCAGAACTCCTTGAACACTTTTGGATCGAAAGCAAAGCCATATCCACGTCCATGAACTCTTGCCGAGCCAAGCTCGTCTTCGTAATAAGCGGCAAGCTGCCGCGACGCCATTGCTACCACCGTCAGCGAACTTCCTGCCGGCAAGGCTTCAAAAATCACACCAACACCCGGGTCTAACTCCTTAAGACGTATCAGCACGCGATTGTACTGATCTGTGCAAAACGCGGCCGCGTCCTCTTTACCGCCAGTCCATTCTGACTGTAGTGCCATTCGCGACGTTCGTCGCAGCACATTGATCAACTTAACCAGTTCTTTCTCTCGTTCCATATTTACTCTCCAAATACTTTCTCATCATCTCTGCGTTATCTCTGCGTCTCTGCGTTCTCTGCGTTCTCTGCGTCTCTGCGGTGATCAGGGTCGCACATCTCTTTACCGCAGAGACGCAGAAAGCGCAGAGATTGCGCAGAGAAACCTATTCGCATGTCACAGACATAGGCACACACCCGACTCGCCTGCGTCGTGGGCCACAACCAAAATAAAAACCACGACCAAATCCTCGAACAAACTCCGGCTCATCAGCTTCGAAGTAAGCGAGTAGTTCTTTGGCAGCGAGACGAACTACTTCCGGAGACGCAGCTTCATTTAGTGGCGTGAACAATGGTTTGATTGCCGGCTCGAGTTCCGTTAGCCGAGTTAGTACACGGTTGTACTGCGCGATGAGGAACTGCGTCGCGTCCGGACCTGGTTTGGTCCAGGCAGTGTATCCGGCTGCTCGCGAGATTCGTCGCAAGACATTAAGCAGTTTTACGGTTTCTTGTTCCATCTAATTCTCCTTTTGGTCTTCCTCTTCCACTTTCGCCCGAATCAACTTCTTCCCGTGATGAATTCTCCACTTCACCGTCGACAACGGCAGTCCCATGAAAGCTGCGATCCGCGCCAGTGGCATCTCATCAAGAAAACGGAGCCGCAACGGCATGGCATACTCTGCAGGCAGACTTTCGAGCGCTTTGATCGTCAACTCATCCCTTTCCTGCTCGCGCAGGGGTTTTGACAGCGCTTCGATTTTCTCCAGCAGCGCTTCGTCCAATGGCACGCGTTTACTTAGCTGCGCTGTTTCACTCTTACTAAATCGCAAAGCTCTATGACGCGTTATTGCCGACAACCATGCTGGAAACTTGCGCGGCTCTTCAATCGAAGGCAAAGCTTTGAACGCTAGCAGCAGAGACTCCTGCGCCACATCCTCTGCATAATCGGCGCCCACAATTGTTCGTGCCAATCGAACCACCGCAGGCCTGTATCGCATGACAAGTTGTTCGAATGCCTCAAGGTTGCCGAGAATCGCCGCGATCACCAGCAGCTCGTCCGGCGACTCTACGTTTGTCATCGATACTCCACGCTCAATTGAACCTTCACTTGTATAGAGACATGTTACGAGGGAAAAGTTAGGTGAGTTTGGAAATAATTTTGCGAAATGCTCTCTGCGTCTCCTCGGCGCTCTCTGCGTCTCACTAGAAACAGTCAGCCCCAAGAACCTGAGGAGAAAAAACAAACAATCGAATAGAACAAGTCAGGAAGGGTGGTTTACCCCCGCTCTAGGCCGAACTAAATGGCAGGCAAACAGCGGGGGTAAACCACCCTTCCTGACTTGTTCTATTCTTAGTTTCATCTTGTTATCTGATTGATTTGTGCAAGCAGGGCCGCTCTGCGGTGCTTTCGTGTGTTTCGTGCCGATTCGTGGATCGTTTTGCTCAGGTTCTGAAAGCCCGATCCACGAAATACACGAATCACATGAAAGCACAGTGGAGATGCAAATCCATTCTCGAAGTTGTTTAATGTCGCCGCAGTTTGCCCCGGCACTCATTCATGATGGTTAAGCTGAATTCGGAGGAATCAAAGATGACGCTTCGGGATTTCTATTTAAAACGTGCAAAGGCGGAGTTTCCGGTTTTTCTAAAAGTGTTGAAGGCGTTGCCTGAGGATCTCAGTTACAAACCGCACGATCGTTCACCGTCGGCCCAGCAACTAGCCTGGACCGTGACCAGTGAATTGAAAGCCTTGGTCGATGTGGTAGACACCGGCAAATCCGAATGGGTCGACGTCACGCCACCAGGCCTCGATGAGATGATCGGCATGTACGAGAAGTGGTCGACTGAATTGCTCGACAAGGTTGCGAAGTTAGATGATGCTGCCCAGGAGAGGAACGCGCAGTTTCTTTATAAGGGAACAGTAGTCATGGAAAGACCAACGGTAGAATTTCTTTGGGACTTCATGTTCGACGCGATTCATCATCGTGGCCAGTTGAGTGCGTATCTACGACCGATGGGCAGCAAGGTTCCCTCGATCTATGGACCGTCGGCTGATGATCCCGGGATGTAATCAACCTTTTTCCGCATAACCACGAACTTCAATACTTCGCTACCAGCCGGATAAAGGGTCTCCTCTACGGCCTCATAGCCCAGTGCGCGATAGAAGTTCAAACCCGGAAGCGTGGACATTAACTCTAGGGCGCGAAAGCCTGCCTTCTGTGCTTCGGCTTCACATTTTTCCAAAATCGCGCTGCCGACACCTCGTCGGGCCCAATTCGGGTGCACAAAAAAGGCACGTATCTTCGCAGCGTCCTGCTCAGGATTGAGTTCACCAACTTGTCGCGAATTAGCGTGGTCACCACCAAAAAGAGTTTTTCGGCGACTCCAGCCACCGCAACCGATCAGCTCAACACCTACTTCGGCGACAAAGTAAGTCCCATCGTTGATCAATTCTGAATCAACTCCATAGACAAACGAGACAGCGGCTTCGATTTCTGCATGGTTGTAATCATTTCGGCTCAACCCGCGTGCAGATGCGCGAATCAACGCGGCTATCGCGACCTCGTCCGAAGCTACTGCTTTTCTGATTTCATAGTCCATTCGCAACATCATCCGGTCCATTGGTCGGTATCACGTCATTTCGTGAAATCGCTCAGCTCGCGCAGGCGCACTGTTGGATCGCTCGAAACATTGTTCCGTAGCCAGCCAAGGTGGCCATAACCGTAGATTACCAACACACGTTCGTTCGATGAGTCGATCAGTTGCATGATATTGCTAAAGATACGCATATTGCGACGGAACCAATCAGAAACCAGGTCTGCTCCGGCCCAATCACCTAACTCTCCAAAATGGGCCAGGCGATAATAGAGACCAATCTCATATTCGGCTTTCTGATCGTCATTCAGCCAAAGCAAAGTTTCCAGGATTGTGTGTGAGGCGAGGTATTCACCCTGAGCTTTAGTCTTGGCGCCGAAGCCTGAACTTATTTCATCGAGTTCTTTAGATCGGCCGCTCGCCTTCGCGTAATTGACCAAACGTTGGTATGGAAAATCGTAATCGGCATTCACAGGGTAAACAGTCTTGTGACCTAATTCCTTCGCCAGACGGAAGCCGATCTGCTCAACTTCGTCGCGTGATAACTCGTGCTTCCCAGCAACGTAATCCGCGTATTGCCTGGCTTGCTCACTCGTTGTTGAATTGTTCGGACTTAAGAGATCGCGTTCGATTGCGATCTTGGTAGGGTTGAACCTCTTCAAGATTTCAATAAGCTGTGCAATTTCTGACTGACGCCTGGGCGCGAGTACGTCGTCCACCTGCATATTAAAGATGTCGTGACCCCGGTTGGCCATGTGATAGGTGCCGAGCACCAACACCTGGGCGCGTGCTCCGTTGGATGGCTGTTGCGCGAGCGTTGGCATCGCGACCGTAATCAAGCCGGCAAACAACAAAACGAATCTTCTCATTGAATCCATCCTCGTTTCACCATTCGCTTTTGCAATTCCGATTGTACAATGACGCAACCTGAGCACCCATTGGAGATCTGTTATCGCTTTCCGATAATGCGCCATTCGAGTAGGACGCCAACATGAAGATACCTTCGACGTTTTTACTTTTGCTGCTGTCGATTCTCTATGCACAACCGCTACAAATTCAACCTCCTGTAACCTACGAAGTCTATGCGCTGAGTTACGGTACCTATCCCGGGTTCCCCGTTTCCGCTCTTATCGGCGGCGTTGACAAGAATCGGAAGATGGATCTCCAAATGATGATCTGGCTACTCAAGGGATCAAATGGTAAGAGGATCCTCATTGACACTGGCTGCTACCGTGACACGATTGCGCAGTTCAAAGGCATTACGAACTTCATCAAACCATCCGACACTCTTGTCAAAGTTGGACTGTCAGCGAATGACATCACTGACATCATCATCTCCCACATGCATTGGGATCACGCTGACGGTATTGATCTATTTCCAAACGCAAAGATTTGGATTCAGAAAGAGGAATACGATTACTACACAGGCGCAGCCTGGCAGCCCGGCGGCAAACACGGTGGCATCGAACCTGACGACGTTCTCACGCTGGTAAGACTCAATACGCAGCAAAAAGTGAATCTGATCGATGGGGACGATCGGGAAATCCTTGACGGGATCCGCGTTTATACAGGCGGACGTCACACGTTTGCGTCACAATACGTTGGCGTGCGTACCGCCAACGGTACAGTAGTGATCGCTTCAGACAACATGTATCTCTATGAAAACCTGGAGAAGCACGCGCCGATCGCTCAAACCTTCGATGCTGATTCGAACATCAAGGCTCAAGATCGCATGAGGCAGATTGCCTCGCGTGCAGACTTGATTATTCCCGGCCATGATCCTGAAGTATTCGTGAAGTTCCCAAAGCCTGGCAACGGTGTCGCAAGGATTCAGTAACGGCATTGGATGCGGTCACTACCACCTCGTGGTGGGTGGGTGCGTAGCTTGCCGTTGTCGATTGATCTTTGGCTTCGCACCCACCCGCTACCGCGAGGTGATACTGACTGCATCCAAGCTGAAGGAAACGAAATAGAAAGTTGAAATATGATGGACGGAAAGCACAAAGGGGAACGAGAGCCTCGGCGCGTTCGGGTGTTTTTTTACGGCACTTTCATGAATGCGGAAGTGCTCGCTCGTTATGGCATCAACGTCGAGAATGTGACTCCTGCGCGAGTCCAAAACTTCGAAATATACATTCGGCCGCGCGTCAACCTCATTTCCAAAAATGGTGCGAGCGTTTACGGGGGCGTTGTGAGTGTGACGCATGAAGAGCTGGACAGAATTTATCAGGGTTTGGAGAAACAGTTCGGCTTAAAATATTTGCCTGAGGCTGTTTTGGCAGAACCAATCGAGAGGACCGCACGGAGCGAACCAGTCCTCTGCTTCATAACTGCGCAGATGGAGCCTGGTGCTCCAGACCCAGAATATGTGCGGGAACTTGCCGCCTGCGTACGCGCCCTGAACCTTCCGGAATCCTATGCCTTGCACATCGAGTCTTTCAGTTAATTCAAGGTGGTCGCAGCTCGCTTTGGTCTGCGTACTGAGATCTTTTCTCCGACTTCAATTACCATTAAATCCTCACCTAGCTCTAAGGGACCCGCATAGGTCAAGCGCGTCGGCGGAATAATCTCCTGTTCACTCGCAGTTGGATCTGCAATGTGTGAAAAGACTGCCAACCTTGGTTTCGTTGCGTTAAAGACGTCGGCAGCCTTCTCTGGTGTTGTGTGCCGGGCCACAATTGCTTTTAAGCGCTCCGGCGGAATACCGAGCCGCCGTAGGCTATCGGGAGCAATAACCTCATGCACTAGCAAGTCAACTCCGCGCGAATGTTCAATGAGGTTCTCGGAAAAGCGCGTGTCTCCAGATAGGACGATCGAACGCTTGCCGTAATCAACTCGATAGCCAAACGCTGGTTTTACAAGGCCATGATCAACTTCAAACGCTGTGATCTTCACGCCACCCTCATCGTAGACCACGCCTTCTTCGATATCCTTCGCTATAATTCGGGCACCTTCAGGCGATACGTGTTCATCAAGCTCGCGAATATGAACATCGAACGCGAATGCCTGCTCAATGTGAGAGATCATGTCGGTGGTTCCGCGCGGCCCCCATACACGAAGTGGCAAACTTCGGCCGGGTACAAAAAGCCAACCGGTCAGGTATAGATCCGGAAAGCCCACGACATGATCGGAGTGAAGATGCGTAAAAAACACCCCTTCAACATCCTGCCAGCGCACTCCAATCTGCAGAAGTCGCTGC
The DNA here is from genome assembly GCA_036522415.1 of Pyrinomonadaceae bacterium. GTDB lineage: Bacteria > Acidobacteriota > Blastocatellia > Pyrinomonadales > Pyrinomonadaceae > PSRF01. The sequence continues at coordinate 9,130 of DATDFV010000166.1, forward strand.
ATAGCGCCGCGTCCCGCATCGAACAGAAATTTCTTGTTTCCTGCTTCTACCAGGATGCTCGGTCCAAAACGGTTCATGACTGGAGGTGGACAACCCGTGCCCAGCAGAGTCACTTTGATTTCGTTAGTTTGAGCTTGTGCTGTTTCGAGCACTCCTGCAAATGACGTGAGCAGCAATAAACAACAGAAGATCGTCTTAATCACTTCGTACTCCTTAGGAAATGTTTAAGCTCAGACCGGCTGGCCCGAAACATGATTTGAATAGAACGTGATCACGTTGCCCGCAGGCTCTCGAACTTTGAAACCTTCGTGCTCGGGTGAGATTCTTTCGATAGCCGTCGGCTCGAGCCCTAACTCAACAAACCGTTTGTGTGTCGCGTTCAAGTCTTCGACCATCAAATCGAACCGCGCATCGCCTGCCATTACGTTCGCATTCGATAACAGCACGAGGTGCGTCCCTCCGCGAAGTTCGAGGACTGCAACCTCGGGCCGCTGAACGATGGGTCGCATGCCTAGTTTGCGCATGAAGCTTGCCGTTTCTTCCAGACGACTGGTTTCCATCACCACATGACCAATCCAAACGGGCGGCCGCAAATCTTCTTCAATCAATTTCGTTCTCCTCGGGTTCGTGAATCGTGAATTGTGAATTGCGCCGAGCTGTAGCGACGATTCACGATTTACGATTTACGAAGTCATAATCGAGCGTCATCTTGTAAGGCGGCTTGTGTCCGACAGCAAATTCGCCCTGTCCTTGTAATCCATCGAGCGCCTCAGTTCCAGACCCGGAGACTACTGACAAGTCAGCTTTAGCAATTCCATTCTCGAAGGTTCCGCGATGCTGAAATACAAAACTACCAGAACGACCTCCAACAGAGCCGACCACTCGCTCGAGTCCGATGAAAGTCGCAGATCCATCACTCCGGTACATCATCACGTATTCCACGCGACCTTCACCGGCAATGTCTCCTTCGTATGATTTGCTGGCGCTGACCCTTGAAAGCTTTGGCAAGCCCGGCGTTTCGTCATAGGGTTTTTCGTCCCAGGATTTCAACGTGAATGTCGCGGTTGCATGTTCGCTCATCGGCCTTGTTCCTCTTACTGCTTATTTCTGGATCGACAAATACTGACGGCTTCAGCAAAGGCTTTCGAAACTTCTTCCGCGATTGGCTGGTCGTTTGTGTTGAAAAAGAAGGAGTAAGATTTCTCTTCCAGCGCGTTTCGAGTGACACGACCGCCAGCAGTTGTCACCAGCTGCTGTTTGAATCCGGGACTCCCAGAGCGAATCTTTAACTCGAGAACCAGAGCCCGCGGGAGGTTCCGCTTCACCATCTCCTTTATTGTATAGATGCGTGACTTGTCAGGATCGATCCATGACAAATCGACGCTCGTGTTGTTCACGATTCTAACGTTCCGCAGGGCCGGAGGTATGTTGGTGTTATCCTGCGCGACTTCGCTTGAACTCCTCCAGGCTACACGGCAGTTTTCAAAACTTACTGCTTCGAATTTTGAGCTTCCAACCTCAGGACCCTGGCCTTCCGACAGTGAATAACTCAAATGCGTCTCCAATTTTCTCTTGAGTAAGTCGAGTGTTGACCCTAAACGATCTTGAGGTTGTGCGTCGATCTGTTCGTTACGCAAAGCGACCACTAACGTCAACAAAAATAACGATACGATGACCCGCCGCCTCATGAGATTCCCTCCATTAAGGTGCCTTGCTACCACTTTACAGGAGTAGCTATACTCGCCGCAGGGAGTTTAACAACAATGACCTCAACCCAACGATGGACCTCAGCCGATCTCGATGCACTTCCAGACGATGGCAGTCGCTACGAAATCATCGATGGAGAACTCTTCGTGTCTACACAACCTCACTTTTATCACCAACAAGTCTGCGGAAAAATATACTGGATGCTCGAAAACTGGAACTATAAGACCAACCTTGGACAAGCGATTATCGCGCCGGGTCTTATTTTCGCCGACGATGATGACGTCGTTCCCGACGTTGCATGGCTCAGCAAACAACGATTGTCGGTTGCGCTTGGCGACGATGGAAAATTACATTCGGCTCCCGATTTAGTAGTTGAGGTCCTCTCACCAGGCCCGACAAACCTACGGCGCGATCGCGAAGCTAAACTAAAACTATATTCGCGACGTGGTGTGCTAGAGTACTGGATTGTGGACTGGCGGTCGCAGTCCATTGAAATCTACCGGCGCCCGAACGCTCATCTTGGACTTTTCGCGACCCTTACAGTCGGAGACTTGCTCGAAAGCCCTTTGCTACCCGGCTTCTGCGAACAGCTGGATACCGTCTTTTCCGGGATCTCATAAGAAGTTTTAGCAGCGGCCTTAGATCCTCCTATCAAACTTCCGAACATCGTCCCAATGCCGCGGAGGAATTAACAGTCCATGCACCAGCGACTGTAATCCCAAGCTGCTGACCAAACCGTAAGTATCAACCAAACCAGAGACGATGAGGTTCGGCTTCAACTGAAGCAAGCGACTCACTGACTTCGGAACCAACAAAGCTTGAACCTGTAACAGCAATTGATAACGCAGCACTCCTAAGTGTCTGCGATACGCCTGGAACAGCATCGCTGTGTACTTGCTATAACTCAGATCACGAAGCAGGTGACGCTGCCGATCCACCTGCCACTCGCCATACGTTTCCGGTAACTGCGTGACATTCAATCCCTCTCCAATCCGGAGGAAGACGGAAAACAAATCCGCCTTTTGTAAGTTTGACAGCGGTCGATAAAGGAGCTCATAAGCACGCTCCGAGTAATCAATCAACATGTAAAGCACGTCACGGTACGCCCAGTCGGGTATTGTTTGCTGTCGTTCGTTTTCGACATGACGGTGCTGCGCGTTGATTCGGTGAAGTGTACGAAGTGCCTTTTCTTCGTCCACAAAAACGATGTCCTGTGCATAGCGAACGGTAGAGAAAAGCCGGCCAATGGGATCACGCGGAATTTCGCCAGTGAAGAAGAGCCAATCAGCCGAGCGATTAAGCGCAAACTCCGCAGCCGATCCCGCAAAGATAAGCAGCACCAGATCAGGATCGCCCCAGATTCGTCTAACGATTGAGCTATGGTCGACGAAATCCGTTTGCTTAATCTGAGACAACGCATCACTCGACTGTGGTACAAACTGGCTGTCTATCGCGATTGCCATGGCGGTTTCTTACTACAACAATAGACCTATGTTCAAATTTGAAAGCGAAGATACGCAAACATTCTGTGTAATCTGCGTGTTCTGTGGATAACATCTCCCTGGCAGTATAATCTGGCTACACGTTATGGCTAGAGTCACAGCTCTCAACATCAACGGGAAAAAGACTGAAGTCGATGTTGATTCAGCCGTCAGTCTGTTAAGTGTACTGCGCAATTTGCTCGATCTAACTGGCACGAAATACGGATGCGGTGAAGGTCAGTGCGGCGCGTGCACAGTTTTGTTAGACGGAGAACCTACGCGATCCTGCGTCACTCAAGTTGGACGGGCCGCGGGAAAACAAATCACCACAATTGAGGGCCTGGAGAAGGACGGTAAGCTGACGCCGCTGCAGGAAGCCTTTATCAAAGCCGATGCGATGCAATGCGCCTACTGCACGTCAGGCATGCTCATGTCGGCGAGTGCGCTGCTGGCAAAGACTCCTCGTCCAAATCGCGATCAGATCGTAGAGGGCATGAATCGGAATATCTGTCGCTGTGGTGTGTATCAGCGAATTGTAGAAGCCATTCAAATTGCTTCTGGTCAACAAGTCGCCGTGCTGGAACCGCAGGTCCTGGGACCGCAGGCGTCCCCGCCTGCTCGCTGCGATACCGAGGGCGTGAGTGGCAACCGGGCAGGCGAGGACGCCTGCGGTCCCAGGACAACGAAACTATGAACGACGAGTTTGATTCAAAGATTTCGATCGAGCCCGAACGCTACGAACTGTTTGAGGCGTCGAAATACAACTTCGATCTTGATCGACGCGACTTCATTAAAACATTCGGACTCGGGATTCTCTTCATCGTTCCTCTTGGCCGCACTCTCACTCAACAACGCGGGCAGGAGGAATCCGGACGTGCTCGAGGCAACAATGTGCCGAACGACGTCGGTGCGTGGATCCACATCGATGAAGACGGCGCCGTGACAGTGCTCACGGGCAAGGTTGAGTTTGGTCAGAATGTGCGGACATCGCTGACACAGGCAGTAGCCGATGAACTTCATATTCCCATGTCGCTGGTTCATTTGATCATGGGCGACACGGATCTGGTTCCATTCGATATGGGAACCTTCGGAAGCATGACAACGCCGATGATGGCGCCGCAACTCCGAAAAGCCGCTGCAGCCGCAAGAGAAATACTGATTGCCATGGCGGCCGAACAGCTAAAGGTTCAACCCGCTGATTTGCAGATCGTCGATGCTCGCTTTGTAAATCACGACAAGTCGAAAACTTTGACGTTCGCCGAAGTTGCAAAGGGCCAAAAGCTCGTCAAAGTAATTCCAGAAAACATCGCGATCACTAAGGCAAACGATTGGACGACAGCTGGAAGGCCTGCGACCAAAGTGAATGCCGGTGAATTCGTGACTGGCAGACATCGTTACACATCCGATTTAAAACGCGACGGAATGCTTTACGGCAAAATTCTTCGACCCGCAGCTTTCAATTCGACGCTTGTGTCGGTTGATACAAAAGCAGCGGAGGCTATCCCTGGAGTAAAAACTGTTGTCGACGGAGAGTTCATCGGTATCGCAGCACCGTCACCCGAAACGGCAAGTAAAGCTTTGGATGCGATTACAGTTCATTGGAAATCACCAGGACAGCCGTCAAATGCGGAATTATTTGATTTGCTTCGAAAGACAATGGAACAGCGCGGTCGAGGTTCAAGAGCGCAGGGATCCATAGCCGATGGTTTGAACGTCGCAGATAAGAAGTTATCGGAGACGTACACCGTAGCCTACATCGCACATGCACCACTCGAACCACGCGCTGCGGTCGCGGAATGGAATGCCGACAAGCTTACCGTTTGGACTGGAACTCAACGACCGTTTGGAGTTCGAGGCGAACTGGCTGAAGCGTTTCATATTCCTGAAGACAAGGTGCGCGTGATTGTTCCGGACACTGGCTCGGGCTACGGAGGCAAACACAGCGGTGAATGTGCTATTGAAGCTGCGCGGCTCGCCCGTGCCGCAAACAAACCAGTGAAACTTGTCTGGACACGAGCTGAAGAGTTCACCTGGGCATACTTCCGTCCTGCTGGTGTGATCGACGTCAAGAGCGGCGTGAAGACAGATGGAACGATCACAGCGTGGGAGTTTCATAACTACAACTCAGGAAGCGCCGGAATCCAGATCAAGTACGACATCCCAAACACCGACATTCAGTTTCATCAATCCAACTCACCGCTGCGGCAGGGCTCGTACCGAGGGCTCGCCGCCACTGCCAATCATTTCGCACGCGAGAGTCATATCGATGAGTTGGCAAACGCGGTCAACATTGATCCTTTGGAGTTCCGTCTTAAGAACATTAAAGACGAGCGGCTGCGTGATATTCTGCAAGCGGTGACTAAGGGCTTTGGGTGGGGAAAAACAAAGCCCTCAAAGGATCGAGGCTACGGATTGTCATGCGGATTTGAAAAGGGTGGCTATGTGGCAACCTGCGCTGAAGTAGCAATTGATCGCTCTGGCAAGGGAAATCCTGTGGTCCGAATTGTCCGGGTCGTCGAAGCGTTCGAATGTGGTGCGATTGTGAACCCATTACATCTCAAGAATCAGATCGAAGGCGCCATTGTGCAGTCAATCGGCGGTGCGCTGTTCGAAAGTATTAAGTTTCAGAATGGAAACATCCTGAATCCGCACTTCGCCCAATATCGAGTGCCAAGATTCAGCGACACTCCGTCAATAGAGGTAGTTTTAGTTGATCGCAAAGACCTTCCTTCGGCGGGTGCAGGTGAGACACCGATTGTCGGACTAGCACCAGCGGTGGCGAATGCGATCTTCAACGCGACTGGGATTCGCTTACGGTCACTTCCCCTGGCTCCAAAGGGAATTTCTACCGAAACCTCCTCTGCTCCCTAGGACACCATCAGGCTTCAGCCGGTGGTACTTCAACTTTATAGCGACGCCAGAACGTTCGCTACTCCTTCGGACACCACCAGGCTTCAGCCGGCACTTCAACTTTGTAGCTACACCGTAACTTTCTCTCCTCCCTTCGGACACCACGAGGCTTCAGCCGGTGGTACTTCAACTTTATAGCTAAAGACAACGCCAACGACAGACTCGGGCTGGATTCTGTTGGTAGCTGTGAAGTTGAAGCATCACCGGCTAAAGCCTGGTGGTGTCAGGGCTGAGATTTTAACGTCAGCAGCACGATCTCGGGCGGCACATTAAAGCGCACAGGAATAATGCTCGTACCGATCCCAGTGGTCACAAAGAGGTCATGTCCGTTCTCTACAACATGTCCACGAACGTAACGTTGACCATAGTTTGAGGGTTCTATTACAGATCCGATAAATGGAAACCTGACCTGGCCACCATGCGTGTGTCCCGCGAGAAGCAATTGGACACGTTGCGGAAGCTGCGGAAAGATATCAGGGTTGTGCGTGAGTGCGATGATCGGTTGATCCGCGGGAACATGATCAATTGTTTGCGTGATGTGTTGCGGCCTTGTCCAGAGATCGGCAAGACCTGCCAGCCAAAACGTAGCTCCGCGTGTGTGCACCTCGAGCACTTCATTCTCAAGTACTCGGATGCCGTTGGTTTCCAGCGCACCGCGTACTCGATTCCCGTCGTACCACCAATCATGATTTCCGAGTACTGAATAGACACCCAGGGGCGCCTTGAAATCCTTCAGTATTGGGGCGAACACTTTCGGCTCCATTGGCGTCCCGCCGCGCCCGCCAGATATATAGTCACCAAGTATGATGATGATATCGGGATTAAGCTCATTCGTACGTCTAACGATGAGGCGCAATTTGTTTTGATCGATGAATGCGCCTCCGGCGTGGATATCTGCAAGTACAGCGATCTTCAAACCCTTCAGTGGTGTTGGCCAGTCCTTGATCTCAATCGTTTCGTATTTAACGACGAGACAGTTCGGTTCAATAAAGAAGCCCCAGAATACGAGCAAACCAATAATGACCGGGATGGTGGCGAGTGTGACTCTGATCCGTTTTGGCCACTTTGGAGCGTGACCCCATTCTTTAGGACCAGGAAAGCGCCGAATTTCGTGGTACAAGAAGAGAAACAGGCCAATTAAGACGGCGACTGATATGACGAACGGAATGCTCATGCCAATTTCAGATCTTCAGATCGTTTAGTATTCAAGTGTCGATTCATTTTCCATATATATCATTTGACATTTGCCGGATGTCCGACGAACTTTAGTTTGTCGAGTGTTACCTTAATAGTCCCCTTTGAAAAAATCAGGTGCTCTTAATCGACGCACGACAAACGAAAGTTCGTCGGACATCCGGCAAATGACCAACTGAAAAATGTCAAATGATATATGGAAAATGAATCGACACTTAAACTCCTGAACATCTGAGCGTCACGTTCCCGGCAACGTCTTGAGGTCCTCACTAAAATGTGATCGATCCGCCAACGCATGAAGCAAAGGACCCTCGGCGCTAAACTCAACAACACTCACCGATCCGGTCGGACAAACAAACCGGTAACGGAACCGTCCAACATCAACACCTAACAAAGCGCACAATATGATCCTGATGGTCGCTTTGTGCGCCACAATAAGAACGTTTCCGCTGCTGCAGTGTTCCGTAATCTCTTCAATCAGCTGCATTCCGCGCCTGGCAATTGCTACTGCCAACTCGCCGCCGGTTGGAGCATGCCAGGCTGGATCCGCTAACCAGCGAATGTAATCGTCGTGGAACTTTTGTTCGACTACGGTTTTCGTCAGACCCTCCCACTCGCCATAACCGATTTCGTTGAGCTCCGCGCGTGGTATGGAAGTCATTCCGGAGCGCTCGCATAATGGTTGAGCAGTGCTGATCGTTCTCCGAAGGCTGCTTGTATAGATCGCCTGCCATTGCATACTTGAGTAGGCCTCGGCAAAAGCCTGGGCCATTTGCCGACCGTCTGAAGTTAATTCCGGATCGAGTCCGGAACCGCAGAACGTATCATCCCGACTAAGTTCCGTTTGTCCGTGCCGAAGAAAATAGAGTGTTAATGTCATAGGACCTCGAAGAAATTTATCCACAGATTACGCCGATTACACAGATTATTCTAAATAGGTCCAGAGAAATCTGCTTAATCTGCGTAATCTGTGGATACTCTGTTGCTTTCTGTTATCTTCTGTGCCGCCAAAAGGAGAATTCATGAAAACGAAACTCGCCAGCCTGATCCTCTTTTTCTCAACGATCGTCTCTTTGGCCCAAACGCCCGATCGGCAACAGTTCATTCGCACGGAAGCGCCGCTGGTTGCACTGACTCATGTTCGCGTCATCGACGGAACAGGAGCAGCGGCAAAAGAAGATCAAACGCTCGTCATCAGCAACGGCAAGATCGATTCAGTTGAACCGAGCGCAAGTGCCAAGATCCCTGCCAACGCGCAGACGATCGACCTAACCGGTTATACGGTCTTACCTGGTCTGGTCGGAATGCACAACCACATGTTTTTTCCGATGGGTGGCTCGCCGCCTATGTACTCCAACATGGGAAGCAGTTTCCCTCGTTTGTATTTGGCGAATGGAGTGACAACGATTCGGACCACGGGAAGTGTCGCTCCATATACCGACCTGGAAATCAAGAAGTTGATCGACGCAGGCCAAATGATCGGACCAAAGATGCATATCACCGGACCATATCTCGAAGGCAAGGGTTCGTTTACACCGGTGATGCACACTCTCAGGGATGCTAACGATGCGAGACAAATGGTCAACTTCTGGGCAGATCAGGGCGCTACCTCATTCAAGGCCTACATGAACATTACACGCGATGAACTGCGCGCAGCGGTTGAAGAAGCACACAAGCGCGGACTCAAGATCACCGGACATCTCTGTTCAATTGGTTACAAGGAAGCAGCGGAAATCGGGATCGATGATCTCGAACACGGACTGCTCGCTGACTCCGAATTTGTGCCAAACAAACAACCCGACCAATGCCCGCAGGGAGTCAGCAATAATCTCAGACAACTCGATTTGAGCAGCGCACCGGTACAAGACATGATCCGAACTTTGGTCGCCAGGAATGTTGCGGTGACGTCGACGCTACCGGTATTTGAAGCCGCTGGCGCACCGTTGACACAAACAGGAGTCGGAGCTGCAAGCGCTCTTCTGAATCCACGTGTGCTGAATGTGATGTCAACAGATGCGCGAGTTCGTTACTTGCAGGCTCGTGCACGGGTACCATCGGATGGAAACTTCAATACGTTGTTTCGCAAAGCCATGGAATTCGAACGGGCTTTTGTGCAAGCAGGTGGTCTATTGATCGCCGGCCTCGACCCAACTGGAAATGGTGGCATCGTCGCCGGCTTTGGTGATCTTCGGGAGGTCGAGCTATTGGTTGAAGCCGGGTTTACTCCGGTTGAAGCAATTAAGATCGCTACTTTGAACGGCGCAAAATTTCTCGGTGAGGATGCGCGCATAGGTTCGATCAGCCCCGGTAAACAAGCTGACTTGATGGTTGTAAAAGGAAATCCTGCAATGACAATTAACGACATCGAGAAAGTGGAAATTGTCTTCAAAGACGGTGTCGGCTATGACTCTGAAAAGCTGATTCAGTCGGTTCAGGGACTGGTTGGGATTAGGTAGGTTTCGTACGACAGGCTGTCAGCCTGTCGTGTGTTAATTGGGCAGCGCGACAGGCTGACAGCCTGTCGTACAGGTGGAGGCTACATGAATATTTTCAATACGCGCCTTATTCCATCCATCATATTGATTCTGGTGCTTTGCTGTGCGGTTCGTGCACAAACTCCACCCTACCCAGCCCCGGTCGAAGACGATTACGTCATCAAGGATTTCAAGTTTCGATCTGGCGAGTCTCTGCCGGAGTTGCGACTGCACTATCGAACAATTGGCACACCTCAAAAAGACAGCGCCGGGGTCGTTCGAAACGCCGTGCTGATTATGCACGGCACGGGCGGAACAGGATCACAATTCTTAGCGCCGCAGTTCGCACCTCTGCTCTTCAGTGCGGGAAAGTTACTTGATGGCGCGAAGTATTTCATCATCCTACCCGACGCAATAGGCCATGGAGGTTCAAGTAAACCCAGCGATGGATTGCACACAAAGTTCCCGCATTACACCTACGACGATATGGTGCTGGCCCAGTACAGATTGATCACCGAAAAACTCGGAGTCAACCATTTGCGACTTGTCATGGGCACCTCGATGGGCGGGATGCACACATGGATCTGGGGTGAAACCTATCCAGACTTTATGGACGCGTTGATGCCACTTGCGAGCGCCCCCGTGGAAATAGCCGGTCGCAATCGAATAATGCGGAAGATGATAATGGACGCGATCAGAAGCGATCCCACCTGGAATAATGGCGAATACAAAACAGAACCTATGCAAGGGTTAACCGCTGCTGAAAACATTTTGCTCTTGATGGGAAGTGCTGCTCTTCCCTGGCACAAACAGGCAGGAACGCGCGACTCGGCGGATAGGTTCTATGAGGATCGGGTTAAAGCAGGCGTGGCCAGGGCTGACGCCAACGACATGCTTTATTACTTCGACTCATCACGTGAATACAATCCAGCGCCGAAGCTCGAAACGATCAAAGCGCCACTCTTCGCAATCAATTCGGCAGATGATCTCATCAACCCACCTGAATTGGGAATCCTCGAACGTGAGATCAAGCACGTCAAACAAGGCAGATATATTTTGCTGCCGATAACTGATCAGACTCGCGGACATGGTACGCACACAATTGCCGCAATCTGGCAGGACTACTTGAAGGAGTTACTGGAAGTGAGTGAGAAGCGGTAATAGATCCCAGATCTCAGATCTCAGATCTCAAACTACGAAGCACTTCCAGAGGTCGATCTGGGATCTGGGATCTGGAATCTGAGATCATTCAACCACATTAACCAAAATTCCTATCGGCTCGATAGTGATCCGGATCTCATCGCCGCGTTCGAGCGTGAAGTTATCAGGCGGTACGATTCCAGTGCCGGTGAGTAGAATGCAACCCTGCGGGAATGAATTGTCGCGGTAGAGGAACTCGACCAGCATTTTCGGCGTGCGTTTGAGTTGAGCGAGCGTCGTGGATCCCTTAAACACTATTTCGTCTTGTCGGTGAATGTCTAAACGAATCTCCGTGGAACTACCCGGCATTTCATTTGTCACCAACACACAAGGTCCAAGCGCGCAACTTCGATCGTAAACTTTCGCTTGCGGCAGATAGAGTGGGTTCTCGCCTTCAATGTCGCGGGAGCTCATGTCGTTGCCAATCGTGTAACCGACAATCTTGCCCGTTTTTGTAATAACCAAGGCCAACTCCGGTTCCGGTACATTCCATCGTGAGTCTTTTCTTATCCGAACACCTGAGTACGGATCCGCAACACGATGTGGTGTCGCTTTGAAAAATAGTTCGGGTCGTTCGGCGTTGTAGACGCGGTCGTAGAAACTGTCGCCTCCCGCATCGTGCGATTCGGCCATACGAGCAGTGCGACTGCGATAGTACGTCACGCCCGCCGCCCATACCTCCTGACTAACAAGCGGAGCAACGATGTGATCGATCCACCCACCAGGAGCGTCATCAAGATTATTAGTTAGCGGAGTGAGAAACGACTGGAGATCATCTCGATTTATTAACTCGTCCCAATCGGCGCGGTACAGGCGAGTGCGATTTCCGTCGTCGATTATGATGGCGTCAGTGAGCCGGTACAGTTTCATTTTGCGCAGTCGGATGAAGTCAGTACCACCTCGCGGTAGCGGGTGGGTACGAAGTAGAGAACCATCGCAAAATGACTTCGTACCCACCCGCTACCGCGAGGTGGTACTGACTTCATCCAAGTTAGACAGCTCGAGCTAAGGCCGCAGCCGGATGCGAGCGAGCAGATCAGTGAACTTTCGATTGGTTCGCAACCTGGTAAAGACGGGATCGACTTTCAGGTTCATCAGCCAGATATCGTGCTCGGCTACAGCTTTATCCAGCCAGTTAAATGACTGATCCTGATCATTAAGCCCTGCATAAATTGCGGCGACCGTGTAAGGTGAGACATAACGTTGTGCCTGCAATTGTTCGAGATCATTCAGAACCTGTTGAGCTTCGGCCCGCTTACCGGAAGCAGCATACGCGTGACCTAACAGGGCAAGCATCAATGGACTACCAGAGAGTTTTACACCTGTTTGGAATTCATGTATCGCTTCGGCGTACATACCCTTGGATTCATACGCCAACCCAAGATATCTGCGTGCGGGGAATGAGTTGGGGTCCAAATCGAGAATCTTCTTGCATTGCTCGATGGCTTCGTCGTTCTTACCTGCCAGATAGTAGATCCAACCCAGATGAGAACTTGCGACAAACGACAACGGCTCGAGTTCTTCAGTGCGCTTGGCCTCGGCAATTGCCTCATCAAAGCGTTCCACGGCCACGAGGTAAGAGCTGTACCATTGATGTGCCGGCGCATAAGCCGGCTTTAGTTTGATAGCAGTTTGGAATTCGCGTTCACTCTCGGCACGATCCCAATCCCAGCGAAACTTGATGAATGCTAAAGATGAGTGGGCCTCAGCCTGGTTCTCGTCTATATCGAGCGCCTTCATCGCTGCTTCCTTGGCTTTCGGAAAACCGTCCTTTGGTTGCAAGGCGCCATAAACCACAAGCATGTTGTAACAATCCGCAAGTCCCGCGTATGCGGCTGCATAATTTGGATCGATCGCAATCGCCTGATTGAAGAACTCGATTGCCTGCTGCAACTCATCAGCAGTGCGTTTGTTCCATGAGTTGCGGCCTTTCAAATAGAGACGATAAGCGTCGAGTTGTTTCTTCTCTTCAACGTTAAGTTTGAGCCGCAGGTTTTCGAAGATGTCACGTGAGATGTCGTCCTGAACAAGCATTACGTCCGCGAGTTTATGATCGTAATGTTGGCCCCAAAGTTGAGCGACGTTTTGAAGATCGATGAGGTCGGCCTGAATACTGATGATATCGCCGCGCTTGCTCATCTTTCCGGTCACAACTGCACGAACGTTGAGTTCCTGACCGATCTTACGAGGATCGACGGATTGTCCTTTGTAGTTGGCGACTACACTTCGTGGCACGACCCGCAGCTGCGGTAATTTCGACAAGCTGTTGATAAGACTTTCAGCAATCTTATCGTTGATGTATTCAGCATCCGGATCGCCTGCTTCATCGACGAACGGCAAAACTGCGATTGACTGAATTGCATCAGGGCCCAGATCGCCGGCTTTACTTCTGGTGCTGAAATAGATCAATACAACGGCAGCTACGACGACGATGGCACCAGTCACTACAATTCCAAAACGACTTCTGGCTGATTGCAAGTTAGACTCGCGACCATTTTCAGTCATGAGACCTGAACTTGATTTAGCAATCAGGCCGTGTGGGAGTGCTTCGCCATGTCCATTTCCAGCGGCTGATATCACTTCCTCCTGAACAGGCAGAATCTGGTTGTCCCAGGTTTCAATTACTGGTGCGACAAATCTATATCCACGTCTCGGTACCGTCTCGATGAACTGTATCCCGCCGGCACTTTCACCAAGAGCCTTCCTGAGCAGTGAAACGTTTTGAGTCAGATTTCCCTCTTCGACAAACGTCGTGGGCCAGACCTTTTTCATCAGGTCATCCTTCTCGACAATTTGTCCGCGGTTCTCGACCAGCGTGATGAGGATGTCGAACACTTTCGGCGTGAGTGGAACCGGTTCCCCTTCGCGCAACAAAACACGCTCCGCGGTCTTCAAGCGAAAGCGTCCGAAATCGTAACTGTGACTATCGTGTTGCACCTTAAAACCCGGCCTTGAGAAATATCTTTGAGGAATTCTTGAGTGCGTTCTGAGGACTTGCCACACCCTAATCACTAGGATTCAACATCCATCAAACCATGCTTTCGAACAATCAGGGTAATCGGTAAGTCGAAGGCGGGTTGATTGTAATGCAACCCCCTGAACACGAGCAACGGCGCTCCAAAAGTGGTAACCGCTCGGTCAAAATGAAGATCATGATTGCTTCGCTTTCGAACAGAACGCCCCAAAATTCTTTGAGCTAGCGAGAACTGGAATGTCAACCTTGAGCAGGTGTCTCCCTATGATTGATGAAAAAAAGATTTCGGAGTTCCTCGAGACGTCATTGATTTACATGTTGAGTGCCATCGTTGCAGGCCTGGGTTTTCTACTCGTCTGGGTCGTCTGCTCGTTAACCGGGCTGGGAACGTAAGCTCTTCGCGGACTTTCCGATCATTAACCAGGACATTACAGAACTGCCCACCGCCAGCGCCGCTGACACAAACATCAGAACTCTAAACCCCGAATGGAACGATTCTCTGATCACCTGCTTCAGAGACTCTTGAGTCTGTTGATCTACAGTTTTCGGCACTTCGATTCCCGCTAGTCGTACACGTTGTTCAGATACTGCTAATCGAACGTCATTTGGAATTGGTAGCTCCGCCAATTTCTTCTGCAAGCTTGTGGCAAACGTCTGCTGCATTATCACACCAAAAACTGCAATGGCGATCAGACCTGCCGTTCGTGAAACGGCATTGTTTATTCCCGAAGCTACACCTGCCTGTTCGGAACTGACAGAGCCCATAACAGTCGTGGTTAGCGGGGCGACGCTGATCGCCATGCCCAAACCCATTGTTATCGACGCAGGGAAAAAGCCACTCCAATAGTTTGCATTAACTGATGGTCTCGCAAACAAAGCGAAACCAATTGCGGCAATGAGCGGCCCGACAGTTAACGGTACTCGTGGACCAAATCGATCGATCAAGCCTCCCGACCAGCGAGACAAGGCAAACATCACGATTACAAATGGTAGCAGGGCCGATCCCGCTGCTGTCGCGGAATAGTTTTGGACCTGGATCAAATCGAGCGCAAAAAAGAAGAAGGTGCCACTGAGGGCTGCGTAAAGGAATAGTGTCAGGAGGTTTGCTCCAGCGAAGTCTCTGGAGCGGAAAAGTCCGAGAGGCATCATTGGATCACTGGCTCTTGTTTCGTTGAACGTGAATAGAGCCAACAGCACCACACCGGAAATCAACGACGCAATTACAACTAGATTTGTAAATCCAACCCGGGATGATTCAATCAGCGCATAGACAAGCCCACCGAGTCCAAGAGTTGCGAGAGTTGCTCCAATCCAATCCATGGTGCCTCGTTTGTTTTTCTCGCGACTTTCGGGAACACGCCAAACAGAGATTATTATCACCGCGGTTGCGAGCGGTAAGTTTAAGAAGAAAACTGCGCGCCACGACAGATGTTCTACCAGCCAACCACCTAACACCGGGCCAATCGCAGTCGTGATTGCAGAAAATCCTGACCAGGTGCCAATCGCTCGTCCCCGTTGGTCTTCATTAAAGGAAGCACTAATGATTGCAAGGCTGCCGGGAACTAACAGCGCGGCGCCTGCACCCTGCACAGCGCGAGCGACGATGAGCTGAGTTATGTTCATTGAGAACCCGCAAGCGGCTGAAGCCAGCGCGAAAATCACAATTCCCACAATAAAGATTCGACGTCGACCATAACGATCACCGAGGGTTCCTCCAACGAGTAGTAAAGCTGAGAGCAGCAGGGCGTAAGACTCAACTACCCACTGCACCCCAATTGCCGTGGCGTTCAGTTCTTTTTGCAAAAATGGAAGCGCAACATTCACGACAGTTCCGTCGATGAACGCCATGCTTGAGGCGAGAATCGTTGCAGCGAGCACCCAACGGGCAACACTTGCCTCGCAGCCGTTGGCAGGAGGTCTGGACAGAACCGCAGCATTCGAGCAAGGCTCAGAGATCACTGCTGACATGACACAACAATACCGAATAAATGTGACAACTATTTGTTTGACATCGATTCAATAGACGAGTAAAAAGGTGTCCTTCCGCATTCACTTGCCAGGTTAACCGCGCAGACAGTGGATTAATCGTCTGGCCACAGTTGCTCTGGCATCCGGCTTTAACACAATCGCCCAATGTCTTGAAGGGAGAATCCAATGCAGCCCAGAATACGTCGGCGTCTAATCGTACCGATGATGATATTAATTATTGGTTTGATATTGGCCGCACCGGCGCAAAGGAGCAGCGCCAGTGGACCATCGGAACAGGTCATTTTTAGTGGAGTTGGCTTTGCTGGTAACGGAGACTGGCAAGGTCCGGTTGGTTTTTGGATCTGGTGTCAGGCAGAAGGAACCGGACCTTACGGTGAACATCGCGTATGTGCGGGCGCGATGTACGTTTACTCGCAAGGTATCACGGTTCACGTTGATGGACAGGTTACAGAAGAGGCCGATGAGACCTATACAATGGACGTCTCATCACGCAAAGAAGGAGTGCTGTCTGCAACCCTACACAACGTTTCTGACGACCTCGAAAACGGCCCCAACAATACTGTTGAGTTTACCGTGACAACCGCGGCAGGAACCTCGAGCGGCGCGTCCGACACAGCAGTCGTTAATGTAACCGGTCCGGGAGACTGATTCTCAATACAAGTCAGGACCCCAGCGAAGTTGGGGTCCTGACTGTCACCTCAGAACGGTTCGTCGATCGACTCACTCTGCTTCGTGAAAAACTTTGGACCGTTCTCAGTTATGTACAGGCAATCTTCCAACCTGATCCCAAACTCGCCATAGATCACAATCGTAGGTTCGTCGCTAAAACACATGCCTGGTTGTATTGGCCTCTTGTTACCTTTCACGAAGTTTGTCCATTCATGACCATCCATTCCAATTCCATGTCCGGTTCGATGTGGTAAACCAGGAACTTTGTAACCTGGTCCAAAACCAGCGTCCGTTATTACTTTGCGCGCAGCCGCATCAACGGATTCGCAGGGAGCACCAACTTTCGCAGCGGCAAATGCCGCATCCTGGGCCTTCTTCTCCAGGTCCCAGATCTTTCTTTGACGATCGGTAGGCTTTCCGAAGACGAAGGTTCTCGTTATATCTGACTCATAACCCTCCACCGTGCAACCGCCATCCATCAAAACCACATCGCCTTCTTTCAAACGTTGTGGCGTGCTACTGCCATGTGGAAATGCCGTGTACTTTCCAAAACTGACGAAAATGCCGCCTGGGGAACCAAGCGCACGAAACGCCGCTGCACAATTTCCCGCGAACTCACCCTGCGTCATTCCTTCTGTCATGCTCGCACGAGTTGCCTTGTATGCTTCGATCGTGATGTCGTTGGCAAGTTGCATCAAAGCAATTTCAGCCGGTGACTTGAACATGCGGCAACCTGCAGTGACCGGTGTGGCGCTGACAAACTTCAAGGCGGGTGCTGCTTGTCGAATGCCGTCGTACAAGAAGAACCGCACCCGCTCTTCGATCCCGACAGTGCCCGTGCTCACTCCACGATCGCGTAGAATCTCGGCAACTCGCTGGTACGGGCTCTCATCCTCTTCCCAGGTACGAATGTCGTTCCCCATCGTGATCAATTCCCGCGCACGTTCTTCTTCGAATTTTGGACACACCCAGGCGATCTCACCTTTTGCGGGAATCACCACAGCGAACATCCGTTCACTCGTCCCCCAACGCATCCCCGTGAAATAGAGCATCGATGTACCTGGCTCGATGTAGATTGCGTCGATGCGATTGTCGCGCATGAGCTTTCGAGCTTTTTCGATTCTTGTTTGACGTTCGCCAGCTGAAATTGGAGCGACACCATCAGTCATACGTCGCAAGCGGCGAATCGCCTCGGGTTGAGTTGCTTGTGGTGCCTCGGCGAACACTTCAGGGGTCACGCCATTAAGTAACGAGAATCCAGCGGCAGCAGCAGAGAAACGCAAGAAATCTCTTCTATCGGTACACATATTTGGGGGAATCCTTTGAATGGAATGAATTGCAAAGTGAATTTACACGACCGAGGGAAACGACGTAAAGCCTTATTGATCTTCTCTATCTATTTTTGTGTGTCGATAGCGCCCTCTCGTCGATCAGAAGCCCCTTAACCGGATATACGAATGCTCTTCCGTCGGAGCGCGGCCGTCCTCGGCCGCCCCCGTCGAATAGAACCCATGTCCCGCTAGATCGTTTGTTTGTCGATTGCCATGCAGTTTCAGTTAAGAATTAGTTTGTTCTATTCCCACGGGGGCGGCCGAGGACGGCCGCGCTCCGACGGAAGAGCATTCGTGTATCCGGTTAAGGGGCTTCTGATCGATGAGGTAAAGGCGGCCGAGAAGCGCAGAAAAGATCCTAAGAGCGGCATTGAGCTTGCCGTGGTTAGAACAATCCGTACATGCCAGTTCTATCGAACGGGAGGCGTACGAAGAACCTCTGCGCGCGTATCGAAGTGGAGCATTTATGCCGATTCGAAGTGAAGATCTTCATGGATTCGTTCCTGACACATCAGGCACAGCACTTCTTTTGATCGACGTAATCAATGACTTTGAATTCGAGGGTGGTGAGAAGTTACTCAAGCTCGCATTACCCGTGGCCCACAACATTGCTGAGTTAAGAAAACGGGCGAAGGCAGCAAAAGTCCCGTCGATTTATGTGAATGACAACTTTGGCAAGTGGCAGTCTGACTTCAGAAAAATCGTCGATCACTGCCGTTCCGTTCGCGGTAAACCATTTGTCGAACTCTTACTACCGGATGAAGACGATTATTTCGTGTTGAAGCCAAAACATTCAGGTTTCTATTCAACGAGTCTCGGCCTTCTGCTAAACCACTTAACTGCGACCAATCTGATTCTCACCGGTATCGCGGGGAACAATTGCGTGTTGTTCACAGCGAATGATGCTTACATGCGAGACTACAAATTGTTCATTCCTTCAGACTGCGTAGTTTCGAACACTGAGGAAGAAAATACTTACGCATTGAAACAGATGAAGGAGATCCTCAAAGCGACTGTTCTGCCGGCGTCTGAACTTGATTTCGATAAGTTGAAGCGCGGATTGGATGCAGTCAATACCACCTCGCGGTAGAAGCCGCGAAATTAATCAGGAACGATCCTCCTGGGACCGCAGGCGTCCTCGTCTGTGCGCGTCCAGGTAAACCAATAACATTTCTGCCGCTCGATAAAAGGGAGTTGGTTCTTTGGGGCACGGGCAGGCGGGGACGCCTGCGGTCACAGGATGATCGTTCCTGATCAATTTCGCAGCTCCATTAGAGGGTAGCGTTCCAATAGCCATCACTCTACAATCCTCGACCTGTTGACGTTCGACCTGCTCCAAACAAAAGGAGGACTTCCCAATTGAAGCTTCTTCGCAATTCTTTTTGCCTAATCCTGGTTGCAATCAGCACAACCCATGCTCAACGTGTTTTGCGTTGGGGTGCCGATCCAAGCGGTGGCGCGCCTTATGTCTACACTGACCCAGGAAATCCCGAACGTTACATTGGATATGAAAAAGAGATGGTTGATGCGCTGGCAGCGGCAATGGACAGACAAGCGGAGTTTGTGCCGAGTGATTGGGAGACACTGGTATCAGCACTACAACGAAAGTCCTTCGATGTGATTGTCAATGGACTTGAACCAACTGGCGATCGCGCGCAACAAATCGCATTCAGTAATCCCTACTACATTTTCCAACTTCAGCTAACAGTTCGTCGCGACGACAATCGAATCCATTCGCTCGATGACTGCAAAAACAGAACCGTCGCGACGCTCGGAAACACGGCCGCCTCTCGGTTACTTCAACAACAAAATATTCCGTTTCGTAGTTATGAAGATCCTGTCGGTGCTTATCGCGATTTGGAACTAAAGCGTATTGATGCAGTAGTAATGGATGTTCCCGCCGAAGCCTTCTACGCACGAGATAACCCCAAATTGAAACCGGCCGGCCCACCCTTCTTCAAAGGTTATTACGTCATCGGTCTGCGCAAGGGTGACGACGCATTGAAAGCGGAGATTGATAAAGCTATCGAGAAGATAATCCAGGACGGCACGCTCGAGCAGATATTGAAGAAGTGGAAACTTTGGAACGACGCACAGGTCGAATTTCAAAGTTCAATCCGGACTCATACGCAACCCACCGCCGTGATCGAAATGACCAACGCGACGTTCAACTGGCGCGACGCCTTATTACGACTGACACGCGCGGCCATGTACACGGTTCTCATCGCTTTAGGTTCAATGATCATCGCCGTCGTGCTGGGACTGCCGCTGGCTGTTGGACAATGGAAAGGGCCGTCCTGGCTTCGATCACTCTGCACACTTTATGTGGAGTTCTTTCGCGGAACACCTGTACTCGTTCAACTTCTATTTCTTTATTTCGGGCTTCCGGTTTTGGGCATCGCCATGCCCGGCATGCTTACCGCAATTGTTGGCCTGGGCCTCAATTACGCTGCCTACGAATCGCAGGTTTATCGTGCGGCGCTTGACGCAATTCCAAAGGGCCAGTGGGAAGCGTCATACTCGTTAGGCATGTCGCCGCTACTCGCATTTCGTCGCATTATCTTGCCGCAAGCCTTTCGAATCGCCTTGCCACCAATGACGAACGATTTCGTCTCGCTCTTTAAAGACACCTCGGTCGCATTCGCAATATCTGTTTGGGAATTAGCTACTGCTTATCGCGAACTTGCCAACGCATCCGGTCAGTTTCTGTTGTTGGGAGTTATTGTTTCGCTCTTCTATCTGGCGATGAGTTTGCCGATGGCTCACGTTGCCCGTCTCCTGGAACAACGGCTGCGCGAGCGCTCAACAGAGAGACTTGAAGAGGCGGAGGTAGCAGCATGATCCAGGTCACGAACTTGAAGAAGAGATTTGGTTCGAACGAAATCCTCAAGGGCGTCTCTTTCGAGGTGCCACGCCAAACCATTTTAGGAATCATAGGAGCTTCGGGAAGCGGGAAGACGACGCTGCTACGTTGTCTGAATGGTTTGGAGACTATCGACGGAGGAACGATTGCCTGCGGTGACGTGCGCTTCGAAGCTGGTATTTCGCACACTGATTACAAACGCCGAGTGCGCGACTTACGCCTCCAGGTGGGCACTGTCTTCCAACACTTCTATCTGTTTCCGCATTTGTCTGTAGTGGGAAACATCATCGAGGCGCCGGTTCACGTATTACATTCGCCAAAAAAGAAAGCAGAGACCGAGGCCTTTGAGCTGTTGGATTCCGTAGGAATGAAACATGCCGCTCGTCGCTATCCTGAATCGTTGTCAGGAGGCGAACAGCAAAGGGTCGCGATTGCCCGCGCACTTGCGATGCATCCAGCACTTTTGCTTCTGGACGAGCCAACGAGCGCGCTCGATCCCAGACGCATCGCTAGTTTACGCGGCTTGTTGCGGGGCTTCGTCGAGAAAGGGCACACGTTGATTATCATCTCGCATTCGATCGGCTTTCTCGACGGCGTTTCAGATGATTTGCTTTATATGGAAGGTGGGCTTGTCGTTGAGCACGGCCCAACCGATCAGGTTCTCAATTCTCCAAAGGATCCAAGAGTGAAGGAGTTTATCGCGCAGGCGGAATGAGGGAATTTAAGATTGAAGTTTTCAGATTTAAGATTTGCGCATGATCAGTGGTCAGTAGCCAGTGGTCAGTAGCGGATAGGTCCAATACGTCCTATAGGTCATATGCCACTGACCACTGGCTACTGACCACTGACCGGGGGCAAATCTTAAATCTGAAATCTTATCGGGCCACCGATCTCACATAGTTATCGTACACGTCTCGCTGATCGTCGATACTGAGAATTTGAGCCGCGATGAAATAACCTCTCGCCACGTTGTCCGGATTGAGTGGCTCACATCGAACAGGCATCACCTCAAGCTGCACTGAGCCATTAGGAAGAAAGACACGAAGCCCGACGCGACTTGTCTCAGTACAGAATCGTTCATCAATCTGTAGAGAGGGCAGCACGAAAGCCAAACCGCCGGCACTTAAATCCCTGGTCCGCCCCATGAATACCAATGAAGCTACGGAAGGCGTGGCGTCAGAATCGAGAATCGTGAGATTTGCAGTGAGCTCAGCCTCACAACTGATGTTGAATCGTTGAGAGCGACGTCGTTCAATTGATGATGCAGGTGTGTTCATTCGCGCATCAGGCGCGGCCTTGGCATGATCCAGCGTAGATCCCGGTCTCTTGTCTGTTCGTATGTTTAGGGCGCGTAGCCGGAGACGTCCTTCAACGGCTGGCCAGTAGTAACACGAAACTATGAGTCTGTATAACAAACAGCCGATTACCTCAGGGGGTTTTTGATAACCAGAGCTTCTTAGTAGTACGAAATGAGAAGTCACGAAAAGCAAGAGTTGGTAGGCGTAATCAAGCGAATCCAGACAGATCAGTACCCGTCGGGTTGGCCTGTACCGTACTAAACTATGGCTTGTCAGTTGAATTAAATAGGTAATGTGGTGATGTTTCCGGTTTTGAGATAGCCACAGAAATGCAATCACCACCCTACGCTACTACCAGAATCTAACAAGTAAGGAAGGGCGGTTTACCCCGCTCAGAACCGACCTAAATGATCGTGAAACAGCGGGGGTAAACCGCCCTTCCTTACTTGTTAGATTCTGGTAGTAATATCGGAACATGACTGCATCCAAGTAACTAGTCCAAATCTGAGACGGAGGCCCCGATGTCAACCAACGATCAATCACTCCGTGAGCATTTGCTTTATCTCTTACGTGGAGGCGGTGCTCACATGTCCTTCGATGATTTTATCTCCGACTTTCCAGCAGAGCTGTGTGCTGAGAAAGTTCCGGGGTTGCCATACACATGCTGGCAAGTCCTTGAACACATGCGGCTGGCTCAATGGGACATTCTGGAGTTTAGCCGCAATCCGAAACACGTCTCGCCTGCGTTTCCCAAAGGGTATTGGCCGGCAACAGAAAACGCAGGAACAGTCGAGCTTTGGAAAGAGAGTGCTACCAAATTCAACAGTGAGTTGAAGGAAATGGAGCAACTGGTCTTAAACAATTCTACAGATCTGTACGCTCGCATTCCGCATGGTGATGGACAAACAATCCTGCGCGAGGCACTGCTCGTCGCAGATCACAACGCCTACCACCTCGGAGCACTCGTCGTCATGGCAAGGATGTTAAAGACCAACGCCTGAAATGTCCGACGAACTTTAGTTTGTCGTCGGAGCATATTTGGCCCTCTGTTGCTTCGATGGCTCTCCGACCGACGCACGACAAACTAAAGTTCGTCGGACAGTCTCAGTCACTCTAAACGCCTCACCCAAGTCATCAATCAGATCGTTCACGTCTTCGATCCCAACCGAAACGCGCACCAGATCCTCAGGCGGCCCCAGTCGATTGCGCAGCGACGGCGGAATGCTTGCGTGTGACATTCGACAAGGCAGACTGATAGTCGACCCAACGGATCCAAAACTTACGGCTATACGAAACAATCGAGTCGCTTCCACTACACGTGCTGAAAAATCAGGATCAGCAGTCATAAAACTAAGTACGCCACCATCACCTGTTGCCTGTCGCCGGTGGATAGCATGCCCGGCGTGACTTTCAAGCCCGGGGTAGAAAACCTTCGAGACCGCAGGCTGCTTTTGTAGAAATTCGGCGATTTTCCGCGCCGACTGATTCTGGCGCTCCACTCGTAAAGACAGCGTTTTCAAGCCTCGCAGTAGCAACCAGGACTCGAACGGACTGAGTCCAGCCCCTTGTGCGTTTTGCTGGAAAGCCACCGCATCGTGTAACTCGCTATCATTCGAGATCACCGCGCCCGCAGTGACATCACTATGCCCACAAAGAAATTTCGTTGCTGAGTGAATGACAACGTCTGCTCCAAGATTCAATGGCTTCTGAAAGATTGGCGAGAGCATCGAGTTATCAACGGCAAGAATTGCACCAACGCTATGTGCCAATTCTGTTAGTTGACCAATGTCGGAAATACGGAATAGCGGATTGCTGGGTGTCTCAATAAGAATCAGACGAGTTCGCGCAGTTGTTAATCGCCGCACCGCATCGATGTCACTTGTGTCTGCATAGCGCACTGTTACGTTGTGACTTGAAATCACTCGCTCCAACAAACGAACTGTTCCACCGTACAGATCATCACCAGCAATGATCTCCTCGCCATGCTTTAAACCATGGGTTAATGCAGCCAGCGCCGCCATACCACTTGCAAACGCACTGGCATACTTGCCGCTCTCCAGTCGCGCCAATTGTTCTTCTACAAGTGTTCGCGTTGGATTTCCGCTGCGTGTGTAATCGTAGCTACCAAATTCCGTAGCATTTGGTTGTTCGAAAGTAGCGGTCTGATAGATTGGTGGCACGATCGCGCCGTTCTTATCGTTTGTGGTTCCCAGTTGTACACACAGAGTTGCTGGTCTCATGCCGCACACTCCTCTTCCTCGACTATTTCGAGATAGTCGTGACAAGGTCCTACCTTTGTTGAAACATCGGACCCAATGCTCGAAACAGTAAAACTAAGTTGCTGTCTTTCCGCAAAATCAATGGCTTTAGCCTGCACAACACTGCCACCGACTTTGCGAGCAGTCTCATAAGACACTTCAACAAAACGTGTGGCAGTTGTACCGGTTTCGCAGTTTGGATCGCTTGTATAGAGACCATCGACGTCCTTCACCAGGATGCACTGGCCGTCTAGTTGATGTGCAACAAACAATGCTGTCAAATCGGAGCCGCCTCGTCCCAACAATGTCGTTTCACCATCCGCACGTCCGACAAACCCCGGAAGAACAACCACAGCCTTTTGCAGTGCGGCCAGCAGTCCTCGCTTGTCCAAACCAATTAACTCTGCGTCAAGCACGGGTCCAAGTGTTATCAATCCTGCCTGTTCGGCATTGAGGACCGTTGCCGGGATTCCAGCGTGTCGAAGTGCCAATCCCAAAAGCGCAGACGATGCAGCCTCGCCCGTTGCGAGTAGCGCCGCAAGTAAAGTTGGATCCGGTTCCGCGCAGAGTGAATGGGCACATTCCGTGAGTTGATCAGTCGTATTTCCGAGAGCGGAAACAACCGTTACGACTCGATAACCTTGTAACCACCATTCGTAAATCTCATTGACCGCAGCAGGTATATCTTTATCGGTCCTCAACACCGAGCTGCCAAATTTCAAAACGACGACTTTAGGTTCACTCATTGCGCCACCTCCTCTGCTGCAATCAATGCTTGAGAAAGATCGCGAATCACATCAACCGGATCTTCGAGTCCGACGGACAAGCGCACTAATCCGTCAGTGATGCCCGCTGCCTGCCGCTGTTCAATCGGGACGTCGGCGTGTGTCATTGATGCGGGGTGTGTGATTAATGTCTCTGCCGATCCGAGGTTCTCGGCCAGTGCACACAGCTGAACGTTGTTCATCAGACGAATACCAGCAGCTACACCGCCGGAAATTTCGAAAGAGATTAAGGCACCTCCGGAGGTCTGTTGTTTGCGGGCAAGTTGGAACTGGGGAAACGACTCAAGTCCGGGATAGGCGATCTTCGTAACGAGCGGATGACGCTCGAGGAAGCGCGCGATTGTCAACGCGTTCTCGGAATGACGCGCCATGCGCAAACCAAGAGTCTTTACACCCTGGATTGTCAGCCACGCGGGAAACGGTGATTGGATCGCTCCAATCGCATTGCGAATGAAGTTGAAGCGTTCGTGCAGCTTCTGATCGCGCGCGAGCAACGCGCCACCAACGGTAGCGTTGTGACCTTCGATGAATTTTGTAGTCGAGTGCAATACGACATCGGCCCCAACTTCAAACGGTCGTTGAAGTGCAGGCGTAAGCAACGTGTTATCCACGATCAGGAGAGCGCCAAACTCATGAGCGATCTGCGCTGCTAACTGAATGTCCGTCAGCTTGAGAGTTGGGTTAGCAGGCGTCTCAATAAAAACAATTCGTGTCTTCTCGTTTGCGACGGCCTGTTTGAGTGCATTCTCATCAGAGCTGTCGATAAACTCGGCAGTAACACCAAATGGTGCCAATACCTGTTGAAGCAATCTAACTGTACCTCCGTAGACTGCTTCCGAAGCGACGACATGATCGCCTGATCGTAGCAGAGCAAGACAGAGCACCGTTGTTGCGGCGAGCCCGGTCCCGTAGCACGTGCAATGGTCAACACCTTCGAGTGCAGCAAGTCGTCTTTCGAGTGCGGAAACGGTCGGGTTGGCAGAGCGGCTGTAAGTAAAGCCTTTATCTTTGCCGACGGCCTCCTGACGATACGTCGTAGTCTGATAAATCGGAGTCAGTAAAGCGCCGGTTGTTGGATCGGCGATGGAGCCGGCATGCAGCGCCAGGGTATCGAAGCTGTGTGGCGCGGTCTCAAAATGGAACCTGGTTTTCTGGTATTCAGCGAGTTCTACTGTACGAGTTGCCATGTCAGTCCTCCTTAGTTTTGGCCCGATGAACCAAGCTCACACAGCTGGTCGTCGGACAAGTTGTTTGTGGAAACTAAGGCAAGTACTGGCTGGACGCGTTTTGCGCGGAAAGAAAAAACCCCGCGCCTCAGAGTGCGCGGGGTTCAAAAGATTGCTTGATATCCCTCACGGCTCTTTAGCAGTTTTTTACGTGGAGCAAGTTGCCTTAAATCGCCACGACATGAATGTCAAAGAAAAACGTGGGACGCTTATCGCATAAGAGTTGGGTCGTAGTCAACCGGGCAACGAGAGAATTTAGAGATTTTATGTGCGGAGAGGAATTGTTAATGCAAATACCACCAGCTGAAGAAGCTCTGAAAATAATCAATGACCATCGTCCTGGGACCGCAGGCGTCCTCGCCTGCCCGCGTCGAACAGGGCCAACCTGTTTTCATCAACTGCCTCAGCTTGTTTCTTCTCGACGCGGGCAGGCGAGGACGCCTGCGGTCCCAGGACGATGGTCATTGATTGTTTTCACACCTTTTTCAGCCGGTTCTATAACAGATGCTATGATGAGGAATCATGACAACTGTTCCCCAGGTTATACCCAAAATCTCCACAGTCACTGAAATACGTTCACACTTCCCTGCTCTCGAGCGAATACATAACGGTTTCCCGGTCGCTTACTTTGATGGCCCCGGTGGTACCCAGGTTCCGCGTTATGTGGTCGAGCAGATGAGTGACTATCTCTATCAACACAATGCCAACACGCACTGGGAGTATCCGACGAGTGCCGAAACAGATGCGGCCCTGGAAAATTCCCGCGTCGTGCTCGCAGACTTTCTAAACGCGTCGCCACATGAAATCGCGTTTGGGTCAAACATGACGACCCTGACTCTGCATCTCTCGCGCGCGTTGAGTCTTAAGTTCTCACCAGGTGATGAGATTATCGTCACAGAACTCGACCACCACGCCAATATCGATCCGTGGCGACGACTTATAAAGGAGCGTGGCGTTACGGTTAGCACGGTCAGACTCGATCCAGACACGGGTCAGCTTAACTGGGAAGATTTGGAACGTTCCGTTGGTTCCCAAACAAGAGTCGTGGCGATCGGGGCCGCCTCAAATTCACTCGGCACAATTAATGACATACGGAGAGCTATTGCACTGGCCCACGACGCAGGCGCATTGGTGTTCATCGATGCTGTGCACTATGCCCCTCATGCATTGATCGATGTGCGAGAACTGGATTGTGACTTTCTGGCAATGTCAGCTTACAAGTTTTATGGGCCACACATCGGTGTGTTGTATGCAAAGAAAGCGCTGTACGAAGAGATTGACTTCCCGAGACTCGTTCCAGCACCCGATTACGCTCCAGAAAACGCCGAGACAGGAACTCAAAACCAGGAAGGGATGGTGGGCGCCGGAGCTGCAGTTGATTTCCTTGCGTCGTTCAGCCCTTTTTCCACTCGACGCGAACGGTTATCGGCATTCTTCAGCGAAACAGACAGACGCAACGCCAATTTGTTTGAGCGTTTATGGAATGGATTGGGTTCGATTAATCGAGTGACGCTTTATGGACCATCGCCGGACCAACCTCGAACGCCAACTGTTTCTTTTACGATTGCTGGTTGCCCATCGAATGAAGCTGCACGACGACTTGCGGAGAAGGGCTTGTTTTTATCGCATGGCGACTTCTATGCAGCGACTGTGGTTGAACGTTTGGGTCTCGCTGAGGATGGATTGCTGCGTGCCGGTTGCGCTTGTTACACGACGGAAGACGAGATCGAAAGATTGATCGAAGGGGTTGAAGAACTGGGTCAGATCTCAAACTCATAGGGGCAAGTAGTCAATACCACCTCGCGGTAGCGGGTGGGTACGAAGTCATGAATAAGACCTAAACAGCTCTGGGGGCTGACTTCGTACCCACCCGCTACCGCGAGGTGGTACTGACTGCCCTTACAAAATCAGCCAACAACCCATACGCAGTGCTCTGAAGATTCGGACGATGCGAAATCACTGTTAGTCCAGGAATCATGTCGAGTTCAAAGTGAACACCTAGCGAAGTTCCTCTAATACTTCCCAAAGGTTCGGACATTGAAATCTGTTCAGGTCGAACAAAAGCTGTTATTGATCCGTCTTCGTTAACCTTTGCGCGCGCCACAAGTTTATAGGGTTTGCCTTCCGAACGAGCCGTTTGTAATGCTGCAGGCGTTAATCCTCGTATGCTTTCGCGGCGGACATCAGCTGGTCGCAGTTTGGTCTTTAGAATCACATTAGCTATTGCGCAGACCTTCATAATCGAATCCCAGCCCTCGATATCATTTGTGGGGTCCGTTTCGGCCACGCCTAATTCCTGCGCGGTTTTTACTCCCTCCTCAAAGCTTCGACCAGCTTCCATCGTCTCCAGAATCACATTCGTGGTTGAGTTGAAGATCCCATTGAAGCCGCGCACTTTAGTAACTGGCAAGGTTTCGCGAAAAAGTGAAAACACCGGCGCGCTATCCAGAACGGTAGACTCAAAAAGAAACCGCTTTCCTTTGCTTAATGCCAGCTGCTGGAGTTCGTCGTAGGCGTAAACGATGGGAGCTTTGTTGGCAGTGATAACGTGTGCGCCAGCTTCAAGTGCTGACTTCAAATGATCGATAGCGGGTTGACCGGTTTCAGGATTTAGTGAGGTGGTCTCGAAAACAACATCAGGCGCCGACGCTCGAAGCCAATCGTCGAGATCGTTTTGAACTTCATAGCTCTCATCATTACCAGTGAGCAACGCATTGACGTCGAATCCATTCCCCTGCGAGCGCCAACCGAGGCGGCGCGTTGCAACTCCGGTTATCTTCCAATCGATATTGTGTTTCTCGCGGAGGTCCGTTGATTTGGCAACAAGCAAGCGTGCCAATGCTCGCCCGACGTTACCGAAACCTAAAAAACAGAGTTTGTATTCCGTCATTCACGTGCCTTTCCGCTATTATAGTTCCGTCAATCTTGTTCATCATGTAACCCTGTCAGATAGATGAAACAATATCACGAACTGCTGAGATCGATTTTGGAGAATGGGACAGAGCACGAGGATCGGACCGGTGTTGGAACGATCTCCCACTTTGGTTATCAAACGCGATTCGATCTGCGCCAAGGATTTCCGATCGTTACAACCAAGAAGGTTCCGTTTCGTTGGATCGCCGAGGAACTGTTCTGGTTTCTTTCAGGAGATACCGATGAGCGAAATTTGCGTGCGCGTGGAGTAGACATCTGGGCAGAATGGGCTGATGAAGATCACACCGGAAAGTTCGGCAGAGAGGCTGGCGATCTCGGGCCAGTCTATGGCTACCTCTGGCGCTCGTTTGGGGGTCATTACCCGGTGAAAGATGGCGTCGATCAAATTGCCAGACTGATCGAACAAATAGATACCAATCCTGATTCCAGACGTCTGATTGTGACTGGTTGGGATCCACGACAGGCTGACAACGTCGATCTACCTCCCTGCCACACGTTGTTTCAATTCAAAGTAGAGAATCGCAGAATTCTTCACTGCCAGCTCTATCAAAGATCGGCTGACGCGTTTCTTGGCGTTCCATTTAACATAAGCTCGTATGCGCTATTGACTCATCTGGTCGCACACGTCAGTGGATTACAGGTCGGTGATTTCGTTTATACGCTGGGTGATTATCACATCTACCGAAATCATCTTGAGCAGGTCAACGAGTTGTTATCGCGGCAGCCCCTTCCACTCCCGACTCTTGAGATCAATGATCCTGATCGACGATTGCGAGGACTTGAAGGTTTGTTGAATGTGAAATACGAGCAGTTGAATCTGGTAGGGTATACGTCGCACGGAAAAATAGCGGCGCCGGTAGCAGTGTAGTCCAAGTCGAAAGTCCAAAGTCCAATGATCATAGGTATCGCCGCAGTCAGCACGAACAATGCAATCGGCAAGGGAGGCAAACTCCCATGGCACTACTCAGCCGACATGAAATTCTTTCGTGAGACAACGACCGGTCATGCTGTCGTGATGGGACGCAGGACATGGTTGACGCTTGGTAAACCACTTAAGAATCGTCTCAACATTGTGCTGACGCGAGACTCGTCTATTGAACCTCAAGAGTCTTTGCTTGTTCTTAACGATGTCGACTCAGTCATATCATTCAGCAAGAGTCTGACAACGGATCTGTTTGTGATTGGCGGCGCGCAGATCTATCGAGAGTTCTTACCACATATAGAAAAATGGTTGATAACCCAGGTTCCTATGAAAGTTAAAGATGCCGACGCCTTTATGCCGGAGGGATTCCTGGACGGGTTCGAGAGTGTCGCAACAAAGAAGCTCGATGATGACTTGAAGGTAGTTACGTACGAACGACGGTAATTAACAAGCATCAACAGGAAGAACAAGCATCAAGGAAAGAAGAAGTATCCAGGAAAGAACAAGTAAGGAAGGGCGGTTTACCCCCGCTTGGATCCCAAAACTCAGTCCGGATCGGAGCGGGGGTAAACCGCCCTTCCTTACTTGTTCTATTTATCAGAGGGATCCTCAGAAAAAGCAAAGACCACGTTACAACAACTCCTGCAATGCCTCATCGACCGATCGCACACCGACTACCCGGAGTCCCAATAATCTTTCAAGTCCATTTACATTCGACGCCGGCATCACCAGTTTCTTGAATCCGAGTGCCTGTGCCTCGCGCGCACGTACTGCAGCCTGCATTGCGCCGCGCACTTCGCCCGTCAAACCAACTTCTCCAAAAACTGCAGTCTGCGGATCGATCATGACGTTCTTAAAGCTCGAGGCAATCGCTGTCACTAACCCAAGGTCGGCAGCTGGCTCATCGACTTCCAACCCTCCAGCCACATTTACGAAAACATCATCGCCCGTGAGCTGCATCCCGGCACGCTTCTCGAGCATTGCGATCAAGAGAGCCACGCGGCTCTGATCCACGCCCTGGGTCATTCGCCGGCCAGTACCGTATTTCGTTCCTGACACCAGAGCCTGAATCTCAACCAACATCGGCCTGGTTCCTTCCATGCAAACAGTAACAATTGAGCCCGCCACGTTCTGAGGACGCTCTTGAAGAAACATTTGCGATGGATTCGCAACCGGTACCAGGCCTGATCCCGTCATTTCAAAAACACCGACTTCGTTTGCCGCGCCAAACCTGTTCTTCGTCGCACGCACAATTCGATGGTTGTGATGTCGCTCGCCCTCGAAATACAACACCGTGTCTACAATGTGTTCGAGTGCTTTGGGACCAGCAAGGGAACCTTCCTTCGTGATATGTCCGATAAGGAACACGGGCACACCGCGGTTCTTTGCAAGCACCAAAAACTGCTGCGCTACTTCTCTGACTTGTGAAACAGAGCCCGGTGCGGATTCGAGCAAACTGGAAAACACGGTCTGAATCGAATCGACGATTACTGCCCCAGGTTTTAGTCGATCAATTTCGCTGGCTATGTTTTCAAGGTTCGTTTCCGGGAGTAAATAAACATTCCTGGCTTCAACACGGAGTCGTTCGCCACGCAATTTGATTTGACGTTCTGACTCCTCGCCAGAGACGTAAAGAACAGTTGTGCCGGAGTGGCTCAGTCGATCCGCCACCTGCAGCAGGAGCGTACTTTTGCCGATGCCAGGGTCGCCACCTATGAGGACGAGTGTGCCGGGAACGATGCCTCCACCCAAAACTCGATCGAATTCATCGAGGCCTGAGGGAACGCGAACATCATCCTGCGGTTCAATTTCAGTGAATGGAAGTGCTGACACCTGCCGAAGATTGAAGTTGCTCCGCGCGCTTCCCTTCTTTACCGGTTGCGCGCGTTCCTCGACCAGTGAATTCCACTCGCCACACTCCGGACACTTGCCCAACCACTTACGCGATTGGTGACCACAGTTCTGGCAAACAAAGATGGTGTCGGTTTTTTTCATGTCCGATAAACTTCACAGTTTGTCGTGAGGTGACAAACAAGAACTTAAGTTGCATGAGCTCGTTTACAGTGCTCTTCTGCTCGAAAAGGGATCTTTTCTTAACACACGACAAACTGAAGTTTATCGGACATCAGAGCAACTCTTCGACATTCTCAGTCGGACGACCAAGCACCGCCCGGCCTCCGCGTTCTACGATAGGCCGCTGCATTAAATCAGGATGCTCGACCATAAGTGCTATCAACTGGGCATCTGTATATTCCTTCGTTGCGAGTCCCAGTTCGCGATAAATCGGCTCGCTCTTTCGGAGGAGATCGCGAGGACTGATCTTCATCTTGCTTACCAGCTCCGTAAGTTTCTTCTTTGTGAGAGGTTGGATGTAGTAATTGACCTTAGAGAAATCCACTCCGCGTTCTCGGAGAAACTTGTCCATCTCGCGACATTTGGTACACGTTGGTTTTTCGTAGACTGTGATTTGATCAGACATAATCTCTATTGCTCTTTGTGCTTTTTGCTTCGTGCTTTGAGAGTGGGCAGTCGTGAGTCGAATAGGTCTTATAGGTCGAATAGGTCCTATATTGGGTGACCACTAA
>DATDFV010000167.1:0-44680 GCA_036522415.1 Pyrinomonadaceae bacterium
GCCTCACTACCTTGTGGCCCATGGAATGATTCCCGAACAAACTTATCCCATGACTCTTCGTTGGGTGATGTGGCCGGCGACGGGATTGATGGTGGCGGGTGGCCTGACATCGCTGGCACTGAAATGGAACCTGATTGTGAAGACCTTTCGCGGGCTGAGCGCCAGCAAGTTGGAAGGACGCGACATTCCGATGCAGTGGGTGTTGATTGGATCGATCGTGATGACTGTAATCATCTGCCTCGTTCAATTCTTCAGCATGGGAATTCCTGTTTGGCTGTCGTTCATCGCCATTCTCTTGACGCTGCCGTTAATGCTCGTCGGGTTGCGCGTGCTGGGTGAAACGAATTGGGGTCCAATAAGCGCAATGTCAAACATGATGCAAGCGGTCTTCGCTTTCATCTCTCCTGGCAACGTTCCAGTGAATATGTCTTCGAGTGGACTGACTGGAACCATCGCCGTCACCTCTGAAGCATTGATGCAGGACTTCAAGGCTGGTCAGCTGGTTAAATCAAATCCGCGAAACTTGACTATCGCTCAGTTAATCGCCGCTCCCGTTGGGTCGATGGCGACTGCGATTGTTTACCCAGTGCTTCGAGACAAGTTTGGAATTGGGCCACAGGGATTATCTTCACCAATCAGCGTTAAGTGGGCGGGGTTTGCGGAGTTGCTGACCAAAGGCTTGGGCGCATTGCCGCCGGGATGTTTGGTTGGTCTCGCTATCGGAATCGCCGTCGGAATAATTCTAACGCTGCTTGCTCAATACTTCAGCGAGAAGACTCCTTCACCAGCAGCGATTGGGATTGGGATGTTAATACCTGCCTCCGTGTTAATGACATTCATCGCCGGTGGTGTTGGCCAACTGATTTGGGCCAGGACTTCACCGAAGTCTGAAGAAGATCTCCGAATACCACTTGCGTCTGGGCTAATCTGCGGCGAAGCGATCCTTGCTGTCGTTCTTGCGGTGTTGGCTGCTTTAGGCGTGAACTTCTGATCCTGGCGCGTTCTGAACCCGCTCACTTCCTGTCCGAAAGCGTACATCCCAATTCATTTTGCACGTTTTATTAAGCCCTCTTTGTAGGGAATGCTGCTTGCAGTTTTCCCAATAGGACCTATGCAACCCAGGGGTCCTATTCCCCTGACTACTGACGAACCTAAGACGATGAAAATCGACGCAGAGGAGGATACAAATGGGTTTACCAAACAGAGACGAAGTAGAAGGCAAATTCGATCAAGCAAAAGGTAAAACAAAAGAAACTGTCGGCCGAGCTATTGACGATCGTGAGATGGAGAACGAAGGCGCCGCTGAGCACACTGGAGGCAAAGTCCAGGAAGGCTTCGGTAAAGCTCGGCGCAAAGTGGGTGAAGCGATTGAAGATGTCGGAGACGCTTTAAAGCGCTGACTCAGCCCACACACAGTGGTCAGTTGTATAGGTCCTATCGGTCGATAGGTCCTATACCAGCTGACCACTCACTGTTCTCACGCCCTATTCAGTCCGAACATGTTGCGCGCCTAAATCTGACAGAAGATCCTCAAGTCGGTCGACGTCTTCGTCTGTCGGAGCTTCGACCCCGATTAAAATTCCGCCGCCACGAATTTCGGCGTCGTAGACCTTTGCGCGATACTCGGGAATACCCGCGCCAATCAACGCTCCAATTAGTCCGCCAGTTGCTCCGCCAGCCCCAGCTCCTGCCAGCGCGGCCGCAATCGGTCCGGCGATGACAAGATTGATGCCTGGCAGAAAAAGTGTTGTGCCAACTGCGACGATTGCGGCAAGCACTGCCCCTACCGCACCGCCAATCGCTCCACCGATACCAAGTCCATCCGCCGCATGACTTCTCGTCTGCAACGCGAACTCTTTGTTCCGCGTCGCGTCAGACATCAACACGCTGATGTCATCGCGCGTGAAGCCATTCTTCATGATGGCGTCCACCGCTGCCTCAGCCGCAACCTTGCTCTTAAAAAGTCCTGTCACTAATCTCGCCTTAGCCATACAATTTCCTCCCCAACAAACAGAGTTGCTTTGGAATTGAAGTGGCAACCGTTGTGCCTGTTTGAAGTCTCGATTTTGCTGGACTTCTCGTGGCGAAGTCAGTGGTAATCAAAACACTTTGGGAATGGCCTGTTTGAGTTTGGTACGCCAGGCACGATCTCAGATCACAGATCCCAGATCTCAGATTCAGCAGCCTGGGAATAGAATTGAATCTGAGATCTGAAATCTGAGATCTGGGATTTGGGATCTGAGATCGGCGATGCGCATCCTCCAAATCAGTTCGGCGTCATCCTTCGGTGGTGGTGAACGCTACCTCGTTGATCTCTCAAATGCTTTAGTAGAGCGTGGTCACGAAGTGTTCATTGCCTTACGACCTGACTCTCCGCTGCAAAATCAGCTTCGCGTTCAGCCGCAAAACATAAAGACTTTGCCTCTACGCAACGCGCTCGATGCGAGGAGCGCCCAGGGCCTCGCACGTCTCGTTAAGCAAAATGGCATCGAAGTAGTTCACGCGCATATGGCACGCGACTATTCACTTGCTGCTTACGCGGCTCGCAGTTATCCGAGACCAAAATTTTTCGTGACGCGCCACGTGCTGTTTCCATTGAGCAGGTTACATCGCCGCACGCTTTCCAGGGCAACAAAAGTCATCGCCGTTTCGCGAGCGGTTGCAAGGCAGGTTAACGAGCAACAGATTGTGCCCAATGAGAAGATCGTGGTTGTTCAAAATGGCATCGACGTAGATCGTTTTGTAAACGCGTGTCAAAATCTCGATCGTGTCGATCTAATGAAAGCCAGAAACCTACCCGCTGATTGTCTTCTGGTTGCGAGCATCGGCGAACTAAGGAGATTGAAACGACACGACCACTTGATCAAAGCGGCAGCGATTGTTCAGCGCAGCGTAGACAATGTCCATTTTGTGATCGCCGGTGTTGATACCGCACCGAACGGCGAGAATCACAAAGCACTTCTAGATCTCGTCAATGAACTAAATTTATCCAAGCGGGTGCATCTGTTGGGATGGTTAGATGACGCGGAGCAATTGTTATGTGCGACGGACGTGTTTGTTTCGGCTTCAGAGACTGAGTCATTTGGTTTGTCTATCGCCGAAGCAATGGCCTCGGGAACTGCGATCGTCGCGACACGAACCGAAGGAGCGCAGGAGGTTGTTACCGATCAGCAAACCGGTTTACTGGTGGCGATTGGTGATGTGAAAGGACTCGCGAGGTCTATTATTGAACTCCTCACGAACACTGAAATACGAAAGCGCATGGCCGAACACGCTGCAGCGGATGCGCGATCGCGATTCAGTTTGACCAGAATGGTGGATGAGATTGAGAAGCTTTACTTGGATGCAGTCAGTACCACCTCGCGGTAGCGGGTGGGTGCGGAGCAAAGTGAATCGCCAAAGCCAGGCTGCGCACCCACCCGCTACCGCGAGGTGGTACTGACTACTCAAGCCACTTGGACTCCTCCTCGAATTATCGTTAAATGGAATCTACGATCAAACAAGTGGAAGCCCGGCTGCTGGAGATCACACAACAGTTTGAGCAACAGATGCGCGTTCGGGGTTTCGATCCTGAACAGGCCGACAACGTTGCACTACCGGCAGCCCTGGCTCGCTTGTATATCGAACGTCAAGAGCTTCTTGAGAAGTTAGAGGAGATCCGAGGGGAGAGCGAACAATGAAGGAACTTGAGCGAATCACGGATCAATTTCAACGCGCATTTAATGGACAGGCGTGGCACGGACCTTCTGTGTTATCGCTGCTTGCCGGGGTAACAGCAGAGCAAGCCGCTGCACATCCGGTGCCCGGTGCGCATTCGATCTGGGAGTTGACTCTCCACATCGCCGCCTGGGAAAGTGCTTGCCAGCGCAGACTGAAAGGTGATCCGGCGCAACTTAGCAATGAGGAAGACTGGCCCGGCATTAATGATCACAGCGAGGATTCCTGGACAGCGACCAAACAACGATTAATGGACATTCACGAACAGTTGCTGGAAGCGATTTCATCAACAGACGAATCGCGACTTGATCTGCCGATTATCGGCGATAGAGATCCGGAATTCTCCAGTGTCTACGTGACTCTGCATGGTGGTGTACAACACGATCTCTATCACGCCGGACAAATTGCAATTTTGAAGAAAGCATTACAAGGAGTCGCTACTTCGTAAGCGAGAATCTATGAGTGAACTATCGAGCAAACAATGCGTTCCCTGCCGTGGAGGAGTCCCGCCTCTCACGGCAGATGAAATCAAACCGTTATTGAATCAACTTGAAGGTTGGGAAGTCGTTGATGAACATCATCTGCGCAAGGTGTATAAACTCTCCAACTTCCGAGAGGCCCTTGCATTCGTTAATAAGGTCGGCGAAATCGCTGAAGAACAGGGTCATCATCCAGACATTTGTTTCGGTTGGGGCCAGGCCGAGATCACGATCTGGACACACAAGATCAACGGGCTTACTGAGAGCGATTTCATTCTCGCAGCGAAGATTGACGAAATACAGTGAGCTTGGTGCTTGGTGCTTTGTAGTTCCTCGCTTCAATTCTTTGGGTCAATTGTTTGGGGTCTCCAATAAACTCCTTGCTGCAGTTGCAAGGTGATTGGATTAGGGCCAAGCGGTCGAGATCTGATAAAAATACAAAGCACCAAGTACAAAGTACTAAGTACAGAGCACAACAGGAGGCTCCGTGGCAGTTATTCGTCCTTTTCGCGCCTTACGTCCACATCCAGAGCAAGCAAAAGCCGTAGCGAGCGTTCCCTATGACGTGGTGAACACAGATGAAGCTCGTGAGCTCGCCAAAGGGAATCCGCTGAGTTTTCTTCATGTGTCGCGCCCCGAAATAGATTTACCTGCGGGCACCGATGTCTACAGCGATGCTGTCTACCGTAAAGCCGTCGAAAACTTTCAGGCGTTAATCCAGAATGCGCCACTCCAAATCGAAGATGGACCGAGTCTGTATCTTTACAAACTGGTGATGGGCCAACACGAACAAGTCGGGATTGTTGCCTGCTGTTCTATTGATGAATACGACGACAATACGATTCGGAAACACGAGCGAACGCGCCGTGACAAAGAAGACGATCGAACGAGACACATGTTGATGCTGAGTGCGCAGACGGGACCGGTGTTTCTGACTTACAGGCATCGTAAAGAGATCGATGATGAAGTAACAGCTGCGCTCTCCTCCGAGCCATTGTTTGATTTAACTGCGGAAGATGGCATCAGACATACAATTTGGCGAGTTGCGAACACCGGTAATCTCGTGAAGAGTTTCGAAGCGGTGCCCTTGCTGTATATCGCTGATGGTCATCATCGGGCTGCCAGTGCCAGTCGGGCCCGCTCGGAGTTGAAGGAGAAGAGTTTCGGGCATACGGGCAAAGAGGATTACAACTATTTTCTGACAGTAGTCTTCCCGGACTCGCATTTACAGATTCTCGCCTATAACCGCGTCGTTAAGGATTTGAACGGATTATCGAAAGAAGAGTTTCTCAATGCGATAAAAGGTCAATTCACCATTGTTCGCGGCGCCACCCCGGAGCCAGTCTCACGAGGTCAGTGGAGCATGTATCTGGATGGGGAGTGGTACGCACTAGAGCTTGCTGCTCACGCAACTCTGCCAGTTGGCACAGTGGCTCATCTCGATGTAAGCATTCTTCAGGATCGTTTGCTGGACCCGATTCTTGGTATTCATGATGTAAGAACAGATAAGCGCATCGACTTTGTCGGTGGGCTGCGCGGAACAAAGGAACTCGAACGGCTAGTTAAAGAGCGTCAAGCAGCAGTTGCATTTTCTCTTTTTCCGACAACGGTAGAAGAGCTTTTAAGAGTTTCGGATGCGGGTGAGATCATGCCGCCCAAATCAACCTGGTTCGAACCTAAATTGAGGGACGGACTATTGATCCACCAAATTTAGGTCTTTGGCTTTTGGTCTTTGCTTTTTGTTCTTCGCTCAAACTGAAGATCCACGACTCAAAGAACCCAAGACCAAAGGCCAAAAGCCCAAGACCAAAGATATGTTGATCCTAATCGCAGACAAATTCGAACAGTCAGGACGTGATGGCTTGCAGGCAATCGGCTGCGATGTTTCGTATCAGCCTGATGTGAAAGACGAGTCGCTGGTCAGCGCAATCAAAGAAACATCTCCCGACGTGTTGGTGGTTCGCGGCACAAAGGTCACTGAACCCATGCTTGATGCTGGGCCAATAAAACTGGTCGTGCGCGCGGGTGCCGGTTATAACACTATCGATGTGGCAGCCGCTTCGAAACGAGGTATCTACGTTTCGAATTGTCCTGGGAAAAACTCAATAGCTGTGGCGGAACTGGCATTTGCGTTGATTCTCGCACTCGATCGGCGCGTCGTGGATAACGTAATTGCATTACGAGAGGGGCAGTGGAATAAAAAAGAATTCTCAAAGGCTCGCGGCCTGTTTGGTCGCACGCTTGGACTTATAGGTCTCGGCAAGATCGGTCAGGAAATGATCCCGCGCGCACGAGCTTTTGGGATGCCCGTGATCGCGTGGAGTCGTAGCTTGACGCCGGAACGGGCTGCGCAGCTCGGCGTCGACTACAAACAAAGCCCGGTAGATGTGGCCGCGGCTGCCGATGTCGTCAGCGTTCACACGGCACTCAACCCGGAGACACGAAACTCGGTTAACGCGGATATCTTCAGTGTGATGCGACCCGGAAGTTACTTTATCAATACGGCACGTGGTGAAGTCGTGGACCAAACCGCATTGGTCGACGCAATTAAGAACCGCGGCATCCGCGCAGGTCTGGATGTTTATGCCGTCGAGCCTACTAGTGCAGTCGCCGAGTTCCTCGATCCCATTGGCAAAGAAGAGCACCTGTACGGTACTCATCACATCGGCGCATCGACGGATCAGGCACAGGAAGCCATCGCGGCAGAAACCGTGCGCATCGTGAAAGAGTTTAAGGAAACCGGGAAAGTACCAAACGTAGTTAACCTCGCCCGACAAACTCCCGCTACACATCGGCTTGTCGTTCGACATGTCGATCGACCGGGAGTGCTCGCCGGTGTACTCGATGCGATAAAAGTTGAACAGATCAATGTCCAGGAGATGGAAAACATCGTGTTTGAAGGAGCCGCTGCAGCGGTGGCGCGCATTAATCTCGATAACGCACCGTCCGCCGGCATGCTTGATCGCATTCGTTCTCAATGCCCCGACATAATCGAGTTGAATCTGATACGGCTAGCGGCTGAATGAATACAACCCTCATAACTGGGGCCTCGAGCGGAATAGGTGCGGCCTTTGCTCGTAAGTTCGCAGCGTTGGGTCGTAACGTGTTCCTGGTCGCTCGTTCTGAAGAAAAGCTGATCACAATCTGCAATGAGCTGGGACGAATGAGTGGAATTCGCGCTCAGTATTTTGCGCTTGATCTTACTGAGCCGGACGCCCCCGCACGTCTTTTCGAAGAGACGAAGAAACGTGGACTTGAGATCGATATGCTCGTGAACAACGCGGGCTTCGGATCCATGGGCTACTTTGACAAACTTGACCCGGCCCGTGAGGTCGAGATGATTAAGCTTAATGTAACCGCACTTGTCGATCTTACGTACCGGTTTCTTTTGCCGATGCGCGGACGAAAACAGGGGACAATAATCAACGTAGCTTCAACTGCCGGATTTCAACCAGTTCCGTTTATGGCGACTTATGCAGCCACCAAGGCGTTCGTTCTTACTTTTTCAGAAGCACTCTGGGAGGAGAACAGACCTTTTGGAGTTCACGTGATGGCATTATGTCCGGGTGTAACTGAAACAAACTTCTTCGAGGCAGCCAAAATGGATCGCCCACCCATGCGCGGGTCGCAATCGCCCGAAGAAGTGGTCGAAACCGCGATACGCGGATTGAAACGAAAGAAGAGTGTGATCATCTCAGGCTGGCCCAATCGTCTCACAGTATTTGCCGAGCGATTTTTGCCACGATCCATTGTGTTGAAGGTTACGGGGAAAGTTTTGAGGGGAAGGTTTGGATAGGTCC
This sequence comes from Pyrinomonadaceae bacterium, assembly GCA_036522415.1. GTDB lineage: Bacteria > Acidobacteriota > Blastocatellia > Pyrinomonadales > Pyrinomonadaceae > PSRF01. The sequence continues at coordinate 7,997 of DATDFV010000167.1, forward strand.
TATAGGTCAAATAGGTCCTATTGCTCATTATCAGGAGACAATTTTATGACCGAACGCATTTTTAATTTCAGTGCTGGACCAGCGGTCCTCCCAGTTCCGGTGCTTGAAGAAGCTCAACGCGACATGCTGAGTCTTCCCGGGGTTGGCATGTCAGTTATGGAGATTAGTCATCGTTCGAAAACATTCGACAAGATCATTGCCGGCGCAGAAGCAGGTCTGCGCGAGCTCCTTGGCATCCCCGAAAATTATCGAATTCTTTTTTTGCAGGGTGGAGCGAGTCTGCAGTTCTCCATGATACCCATGAACTTCCTCCCTCCTGATGGTTCTGCTGATTACATCATTACCGGCAGCTGGGGAAAGAAGGCATTGAAAGAGGCAAAGAAGGTGGGAGCTGTGAATGTCGCCGCCAACATGGCCGACGGTGGGTTTACTCGCGTTCCAGCGAATGACGAAATCACTCTCAATTCGCAAGCAGCTTACGTTCATATCACCACGAACGAAACGATTGAAGGAGTTCAGTGGAAAACTGAACCAGACGTTGGTTCCGTCCCGTTGTTTGCAGATGCGTCGTCAGACATTCTTTCGCATCGAATTCCGGTGGAGAAGTATGCGCTAATCTATGCCGGTGCCCAGAAGAACATGGGTCCGAGCGGCGTGACTCTCGTAATACTTCGCGATGATCTGTTGCAGCGCATTCCCGAAGGTTTGCACACGATGCTCGATTTCAAAACTCACGTCGAAAACAACTCGCTATATAACACTCCAAACACCTGGGGCATCTACATCATCGATCTCGTTTGTAAGTGGTTAAAGGACAAAGGTGGACTCGCTGCCATGGAGCGAGAGAACGACGAGAAGTCGAAGTTGCTTTACGATGCTATCGATGCTTCATCCTTTTATCGCGGGCATGCTGATGCCGATGCTCGATCGACAATGAACGTCACGTATCGCTTGCCCTCTGAAGAACTTGAGAAGAAGTTCACAGCTGAAGCGACCGCACAAGGATTAGATGGCTTGAAGGGCCATCGATCAGTTGGCGGCATCCGAGCTTCCATCTACAACGCCTTCCCCCGCGAAGGCGTCGAGGCGCTGGTATCGTTCATGAAGGAGTTTGAGCGGAAGAACGGATGATCTCAGATCCCAGATCTCAGATCTCAAAACTTAGGCGCTGCAATTTGAAGGATCTGGAATCTGGGATCTGAGATCTGAGATCGAATCATGGACTCCGAGACCCTCACATTCAAAGTCGATGACACCAGTGTTGATTCTCGTCTCGACTCTTATCTCGCCTCACAAATTCAAACCTGGAGTCGTGCCCGTCTGCAACGTCTGATCGAAAACGAAGACGTTGTCGTGAACGGCCGAAGTGCGAAGGCTTCTTACAGACTGAGAAAGGGTGATGAAGTAGAGGTCGAACTCGTCGCTTCGCCAGCAGAGATCTTTGAACCTCAAAACATTCCTCTCGACATCGTCCATGAAGACGACGCCTTGATCGTCATTAATAAACCAGCGGGACTTGTGGTGCATCCGGCTGCCGGCATTCATTCCGGCACGCTTGCGAATGCGCTTGCGTTTCACCTGCAAAACCTACCCGCGAGCGCAGGCTTGATCAGGCCAGGCATTGTTCACCGTTTGGATCGCGACACATCCGGCCTGCTTGTAGTTGCAAAAACTGAAGAAGCGCTCGAGAACCTCTCTGAACAGTTTCGCGATCGCACAGTCTTTAAATCTTACATTGCGCTCGTTCACGGCCGTGTCGATAACGCGTCGGGACGTATTGATCAACCACTGGCGCGCGATCCGAGTAATCGTACGCGCATGGCGGTAGTGCGAAGTGGACGCAGCGCACTAACGTTGTACAAAGTGCGAAAGCACTATCATCGATTCACGCTGTTGGACGTGGAATTAAAGACGGGCCGCACACATCAGATTCGTGTTCATCTGATGTGGCTACATCATCCTGTAGTTGGCGATGAAACTTATGGCGGTGGGCGCGACAATAATATTCAGGATGCGCGATTGAGGAGTATGGTTCGGAACCTGCGCCGGCACTTTCTGCACGCTGAAAGGCTCGCGATTACGCATCCGACGACCGGTGCACGATTGGAATTCCACGCTACATTGCCAAATGAACTGTCGAACTTACTGACCCAATTGGATAGCGAGGCGTGAGATAGAACAAGTAAGGAAGGGCGGTTTACCCCGCTGGCGGCCCAACTATTACTTGAGATCTGATTCGGCCACCTGCGGGGCTAAACCGCCCTTCCTTACTTGTTAGATTCTAGAGAAGGTCTGTAGGTCTAAGGTATCGGTTCGAATTTCCTGATTAGTTGCTTGAATCTCTCATCATTCCTCAGCCCATCAAACATCGGTTCGATCCGAATTAGCACCAAACCGGGATGCCTGCTCTCAAATGCCTTGTTCAGGTATTGAATCGCCCGATCGTTGTCCTTCAGTCCCGCACAGACGACGGCGAAGTAAATTCCTGAAACATACCGGCGCTGCGAGAGCGCTTGCAGTTGATTCAGGATCATTTCTGCTTCCGCGCGCTTTCCCGCCATTCCATACGCGAATCCGAGTGACGCCGATGCTTCGGTTTCATCTGCGACAACTTCATCCGGCAGTGGACCAGACGCAGGCGCTTTGATCAGCGCGCGTAGTTCAGCAATAGCTTCGTTGAACATTCCTTTCTGCACGTACGCGAGCCCCAGATAGTGTCGAGCTACCCAGAAATCCGGATCACTTTGGAGCGTCACTTTGTACTTCGCAATTGCGTCGTCGTAGTTGTGTTCGTAGTAGGAATAGAGTCCGGTGTTGGAACTAATGATCGGTGACAGCGGATCGAGATTGTGTGCCTCTTCAAGTTCCGCTTTGGCTCTCGCAAATTTTCCCATTTGCATCAGGTATGAAGCGTACCACTGATGTGCTGTTGGATATTTCGAGTTCAACTTTAACGCTTGCTGGAAATCACTCTCGGCACCGGGCCAGTCCCAATCGTACGAGAGTTTCACAAAAGCGCGCGATGTGTACGCCTCAGCCAAATTCGGATCGGCATCGACAGCTTTTTGTGCCGCTGCCTTGGCTTTTGGCATTTCGTCAACCGGAGCCACGACTCCGATATCGCAAAGCAAGGCGTAGGAATCAGCAAGTCCGGAAAAAGCCAGGGCGAAAGTCGGATCCCTTTCTTCGGCGCGTTTGAAATAATCGATGCTGTTTCGAAAACCTTCTTCGTTTCGTTTGTTCCAGAAGTAACGGCCTTTTAGATACAACTGATATGCTTCCGCATCGCTGCTATATCGCTTCGCGAGTTTTTGCTCCTCTTCCCCGGTCAACTTTACTCGCAAACTCTCTGTGATCTTCTTCGATACTTCCTCCTGGACCGTCAAGATATCTGCGAGCGTGCCTTTGAATTCGTCACCCCAGATCTGCGTTCCATCGGAAACCTTGATCAATTCAGTCTTGATGATCACTTGATCTCCAAGTTTGACTAACCTTCCGGATAACACCGCGCCAACATTAAGGCTTCGGCCGGCTTCCTGCGGGTCCTGCTTCGCGTTCTTGAACCGGAATGCTGCGTTGCGCGACATCACTGTTAATCCGGGCAACTGTGAAAGACTATTTGTAATGCTTTCGGTTATGCCGTCAGACAAGTAATCCGCGTTTGGGTCGTTGCTCTGGTTAACAAACGGTAAGATCGCAACTGAAGTAATCGGCGCAGGCAGTGACCGCCAATAAATGAGTGCCGCTATCAGCAGCGCCAGGATCACACCGGCCCCAGCAAGTACCAGGATCCGACGAACTGGTTGACTTACAGAACTGACCGGTACGCTTCCCTCCGCGAGCGTTTCGATGGGTTCACGTTTGTGCGTTGGAACACTAGCAATCGCAAACGTCTCAGCTTGACTGGGACGAACCCGTTCAGACGTAAGCGTGATTGAGTGCGACGAACGCAGTTCATCGCGCAGCTGCTCGAGGTCGAGTTTTAGATCCGTTACGGTTTGATATCTCTTTGATCGATCTTTTGCGAGTGCCTTGGACACTATCCGTTCGAGTTGTCGCGGCACATCATCGGAATACTCCAGGAGCGATGTTGGTTCGTGATCGAGAATTGAAACTCGGGTGTGGCTGTCAGTCCGACCTTTGAATGGAGGCTTGCCCGCAACCATTTCATAAAGTACGACCCCAAGACTGAAAATATCTGAACGTGAATCGATCGCATCTCCCTCCGCTTGTTCGGGTGACATGTATCCGCTTGTGCCAATAACAGCTCCCGGACTTGTAGCGGTTATCGGAATCGTCACTGCTTCGGGATCTGCCCCGGCGGTTTCCGGCTCAGTCAGTTTTGCGAGACCAAAGTCGAGCACCTTCACAAACCGATCTCGAGCAAACCCATCTTCGCGCAACATGATGTTTTCAGGTTTGATATCACGATGCACTATTCCAGCAGCATGCGCAGACTCGAGCGCCATCGCCACCTGTATCCCGATACCGAGAATTTCATCGAGCGTTAGCTGTTGCTGCGAGAGTCGCTGCCGCAACGTTTCGCCTTCAATGAATTCAGACGCAATGTAATAGCTATTGCCCGACTCACCGATTTCGTAAATCGTTATGATGTTCGGATGATTCAGTGCTAACACCGCGCGAGCTTCCTGACGAAAGCGCCGCACGCGTCGTTCCTCCGTGAGGAGTTCCGGAGGCAAAATTTTTAATGCGACTCGGCGGTTGTGTTGCCTTGTATCTTCGCCGAGAAACACCTCACCCATCCCGCCCTTGCCGAGTCTTTGCAAGATGCGATAATGAGCAATGTTTTCCGGTATCGCGGGACTGTTGCCTGAGTTTGGTTTGACAGGTTTGTCGGGCATTTGCGCGACGATTCAGGCCATGTTTGGTGTCCGGCGCATTGTATCACCGGCTCAGAAAATTGAACTACAAGCACTTCTCTGCGCTAACTTTGCGGTCTTTGCGTCTCCGCGGTGAGAAGTTTGCACCGGATTTTAACCGCGGAGACGCAGAGAACGCAGAGTTAGCGCAGAGAAAACTTCATTGGAACACCACGCAGTCTCAAGGCTAAGTTCGCATCAAGTCATGAAGAAAGGGCAACAGGTTTGCACTCAAGAGCATCGAATCGCTGGCATTCAGCAGACTCCAGAGATCGCCTGAACTATAATCCAGAGCCTATGTCACGTGCTTTAGCTCCTTATTTTTTCAAAAGGATGTCGCTGCTCGCGATCCTGTTGATTGCAGCTGCCGTCGCCAGTGCCCAAAAGCCAAAGGCCTCTCCCAGCCCAACGCCAATCGACGAAGGGCAATCAGTAATCACAAATATTCGACGCGTCCGACTTCCCATCACCGTAACGGATAAGAAGGGTTCTTTCGTTCCCGGTCTGACAAAGTCAGACTTCGTGATCCTCGAGGATAAAGTTCCTCAGGTAATCGAAACGTTTTCTGACGATCTTTCACAGATCACACCACTCTATGTAGGTGTTCTGATTGATACGTCAGCGTCAACTGCCGGCAAACTTAAGTTTCAACAAGAGTCGGCAATGAACTTCATTCAAACCGTTATCAAACCGCGGAAGGATCGAGTTCTGTACGGCACGTTTGATGATGAAGTGAAACTGCGCCAGGACTTCACAGATAAACTGGACTTGCTGGATCGTGCAGTCTACGCGACGAAGCAAACCGGTACCCACACCGCGCTCTACGACGCAGTGTGGCAATTCTGCGATGAGAAGATGCGCGCCGCACCAGGAAGACGAGTTCTCGTGCTCGTTACGGATGGCGGCGATACTTACAGCCGGGCAAACATGCGCGATGCGATCGATATCGCTCAGAGAACTGAGACGACCATCTTCACAATTTCAACGAAAGCAGGCTTCCTGAGCACCGTGCCGGGAGTCGAAGCAGGTCAGGTTTCAAGTGAGAGTGATCGCGTGCTGCAAACTATTGCCGAGGAAACCGGCGGGATAGCGTTCTTCACTGGCGACATGCTTTCACTTGAACGATCGTTCAGCAAGATATCCAAAGAACTGCGCGCCCAATATCTGGTCACTTACGATCCTGCAAACAAGAATTACGACGGTAGTTTCCGCAAGATCGAAGTCAAACTTGCGCAGGGTCGAGGAGATCTCAAAGTTCGAACCAAACGGGGTTACAAAGCAATTCTGGATGCACCATAGAGAAGTGTGAAATTAATGAAGAGTCAAAAACAAACAAGACGTCCCCTGTTGCTGCTATTCATGGCGCTATTGATTGGCTCTGGGACTGCCGGAACGTCGTTGTTTGCTCAGACCGACAATACGAGCGGTGCGGTTTCCAATGCGCGACCATCTCCCTCACCAACACCTCGAAACCGCGAAGAGTTGCCGCAGGAATCCGACGAAGTAATTAAGACCGAAACGAACTTAACCAACATCTTTTTTACTGCTGCGGATAAAAACCGTCGGTTTATATCCGACTTGAAAGCTGAAGACATACGGGTTCTGGAAGACGGACAGCCGCAAGACATTTTCACATTTCAGTCGAACATCGACTTACCTCTTTCGATCGCCATTCTGATCGATACCAGCATTTCTGAAGAACGAACTCTTCCCGATGAGAAGACTGCCGCGCAGGCTTTTCTCCAAAGCGTCATAAGAGCACAGAAGGATGAAGCAGCAATCCTTTCATTCACTGGCGATACCACGCTTGAACAAGGATTCACGGGCAGCCTGGAAAGACTTAGAAGGGCTATCGATCGAGTGGAGTTTGTTCCACCGTCAGGTTATGTAGGCGGAGGCGTTGTTGTAAACGGTACCCCTCCTATTTCGGGGACCAATCAAGGCATCGCGGGGTCGACTGCAATCTGGGATGCCGTCTGGGCAACCTCTGAGGAACTCCTCAGCACGTCAGCGGAACACACACGACGCGCAATCATTCTCCTTACAGACGGGGAAGACACAAGCAGTCACATGAAAATGCACGAGGCGATTGAAAGGTCGCAAAAGGCTGACGCTCTGATTTATGCCGTCGGCATTGGTGACCGCTATTCAGGGCACGTTGATGAAGGAGCATTGCGAAAAATCGCTGAACAGACCGGTGGCCGTGCTTATTTCCCAAAGCATGAACGTGACCTTCGCGACGCCTTTGACCAAATACAACGCGACCTGCGAGAGCAGTATTTAGTGGCTTATTCTCCTTCCAACAAAGCCCACGACGGCTCATATCGCCGCATTGAGATCCAGCTAATCAACCCCGGCCTGAAGCAGCAGAACCTGAAGCTCAATTACCGTTCCGGATACTTCGCCAAGACTGACACGCCGGAAACGGGACGGAAGCGGAGCCAGTAGGAGCAGGAGCAGAAAAAGCTCGTTACCGATTGATCCGCAGTCAAAGTTCGCTGAAGGCAGCAATCGCTGCCTTTTGTTTTTCTCGTGACGAGTGGTCCTGCTCTCCTGCGCCTGCTCCTCCTCCGCCTGCCGACTGCTCCTGCCCACTGGCCCTGCCAACCGCTCCTGCCCGCCCGTAAACCCCTGCAAAACAGTAATGTGACAAACTTTGAACAAACCTGTTATACTCCTTCCCGGCTCAGAGTGTTTGGCTGGAAAAACTGAGCAACTCCCACCCCAAGAGCTCCTTCAATTCTCCCGGCGCTGCCGAACTGCGAGTCGATGAATACCAGCTCCTCCGATCGAGGCCGCATCCTGATTGTCGATGACAATGATAAGGTCCTCGACTTACTAGTTGACCTACTCACCGAAGAGGGTTACCAGGTCTCTGCCGCCAGCGATGGCGCTCTGGCCCTGGGCCTTGCTGTTTCCTTCGCGCCTGACGTCGTCTTGAGCGATGTAGTGATGCCTGAGCTGGACGGCCTCGAACTGTGCCGCAGGTTGAAAGACGATCCTCGTACGACGAATATTCCTATCCTCCTGATGAGCGGTTTGAAGCGCTCAGACGATGATGGGCTAGTTGGCTTGTACGCCGGTGCGGACGATTATCTGGAGCTTCCATTTCGAACTGACGAAGTACTCGTCAAGGTCGCACGGCTCGTAGAACGGCATCGCATCGGCAAACATTATCGTGAAATCGTAGAACAAGCCGTAGATATCATCTACACCCGCGACATGAACGGATTCCTCACGAGCATTAACTCGGCAGGTGCCCGTTTCTTTGGACGTTCGCCCTCGGATTTGATCGGAAAACACCTGAGTGAATTGATCGGGCATATTGCAGCGGTTTCGGATATCGAAGAGACGCGAAGCCACAGCGGAAATGACGCTCTGCGCTCGACGTATCGTCTCCGCAATGCGAATGGTGAGTGGCGGTACCTGGAAGGCGTGATCACGGTCGAGACCGATCGACACGGCAGACAAATAGGTGTGCGCGGAGTAGTTCGAGATATCACCGATCAGAAGACTGCTGAGGAAGCACTCAAACAGAGTGAAGAGCGGTATCGCAAGTTGGTGGAATCATCGCCGCACGCGATCGCGGTTCATTCGGATCTAAAGTTTACTTACTTGAACCCAGCGGCGCTGAAACTCTGGGGAGCATCAAGCGAGGAGGAGTTGATCGGCAGATCGATCTTCGACGTCGTTGAGCCTTCCGGTCGCGAAAAAGTCGAAGAGCGAATAAACAAAATCCTGCAATTGCAAAGTCCTTCAACACTCAGTGAACAACGCTGCGTTCGCCTGGATGGCGAGGTGATAGATGTGGAAGTGATGGGCATTCCGTTTAGTCACGGCGGAAAACTGTCCATTCAATCAGTCTTCAAGGACGTCACGGAGCAGAAACGGGCACGCGAAGCTCTGAAGACAACTGAGGCACGCTTACGCACGGTCGTAGGCAGCGCTTCGCTGATTCTTTTCGCCACTGACACGCAGGGAGTATTTACGCTGTGCGAAGGTGAAGGTCTAACAAGTCTTTCGTTAGCGCCAGGCGAACTGGTTGGCAAATCCGTCTTCGATGTTTACGCAGGTTATCCCCAGGTTGGAAACAACATCAAGCGGGCGCTGAGTGGCGAGACATTCACGGACGCTGTTGAAGTATTCAATCTAATTTTTGAAGTTCGGTACTCGCCCCTAATCGACGAGAGTAACAACATTCTTGGTGTGATTGGTGTCGCTCTCGACATCACCGAACAGCGACGAACCGAAGTTGTTGTCCGTGAAAGTGAAGAGCGTTATCGCGAGTTGTTTGAAAACGCCAACGACATTATCTACACCCACGATCTCGCGGGAAACTTTACCTCACTCAATCGCAGCGGCGAATTGTTAACTGGTTACTCGCGAGAAGAAGCGGTAACGATGAATGTCGCTAACGTAATCGCTCCGGAGTATCTAAGTCTTGCGAGAGAGATGATCGCGCACAAGGCATCAGAAAACGTTGCGACAGTTTATGAACTTGACATCATTTCAAAAGACGGGCGCCGCGTTCGGCTCGAAGTCAGCACACGTTTGATTTATCGCGATGGCAAGCCTATTGGGGTTCAAGGCATCGGCCGCGATCTTACCGAACGTAAAAAGACCGAAGAACAACTGAAAGCAACACAGGCATTCTTCAACAACTTCATGGACAACAATCCAGCCGTAGCTTTCATGAAAGACTCTGAAGGTCGCTACGTTTATGTCAACAAACCCTTCGAGCGGTTGTTTGGAAAGAAACTGAGCTTTCTAAAGGGCAGGACAAGCTTCGATTGGTTACCGCACGGCTTTGCTGAGGAGACTCATCGACACGACTTGAAAATCCTCAACAGTGGAATGCCTGAAGAAGTCATAGAAACGGTTTCAACAGAAGATGGCACTCCGCATCAGTGGCTGGTATTCAAGTTTCCAACTATTGACTCCGCCGGAAACAAGTTCGTCGCGGGTGTTGGTGTCGATATAAGCGAACGACGTCGGGCTGAAGATGCTCTGGCACAACAGGCACAACGCGAAGCTATGTCACATCGAATTTCGCAGGCGATTCGGTGTTCGCTCGAAAGCCATGAAATCTTCGAAACGGCCGTGAAGGAATTAGGCGCCTATCTGAACGTAGATCGCTGCTCCTTGTTTATGCGCGACGATCGGGGCGTACGCGCAACGAACGTTGCTGAATATCATTCCACCGGCGTGGAACCGGCCGCTTCGGATTTTGCTTTAAGCCACTTCCAGACGTTGATAACTGCACTTGATCATACTGGTGTGGTGGCGTTCAACGATGCTGCCAATGATCCACAAATCGCTGACATCTACGCCAACATTCTCTCAAAAGCGAATGTTAAGTCGATCATGTACGTGGCAATCCGAGTTGGTGAAGACGTGCCCGCGGCATTTGCTCTATCGACCACGCGAGAACTCCGGCGTTGGAATGAATCCGATATCGCACTGGCAAAGGCCGTTGCTGATCAAACGGGGATTGCAATCAGGCAGGCAGGTCTCTACCAAAAGGCTGAAAACACTTCGATTCGTGAGGCCCTGGTTAATCGACTCACAATGGCCATTCGCGCCTCGTTGAGAATTCCTGAGGTTCTCGCTACTGCAACACGCGAGCTCGGAAACGCAATCTCAGCATCCAGAGTTCATTTGTTTCTGTACGAAAGCGAAGGAATAAGCGCACCGCTGGAACATGAATATCTGGCAGATGGTGTCGAGAACATCAAGGATGTCAAAGCCAGTCTTGAGGATCCGATAGGTAGTTATTTGCTTACTTCGGGCGAGCCTCTGATCATCGATGATTGTCTCAACTACGACGGCGCTTCCCCGACTCTGAATTTCCACATTCACAATCAGGCTAGTGCTCTTGGCATTCGATCTCAAATTAACTATCCGCTGATCGTTAAAGGACAGTTTCGCGGTGTTCTCTGCATTCATCAAACAGATAGGATTCGCTATTGGACGGAGGATGAGGTTTCCCTGGTAGAGGCACTTGCAGAACGATTGGCGATCGGAATAGCCCAGGCTGAGTTGTTTGAAATGGTCGCCCGCGGCAAGAGTGAATGGGAGACGACTTTCGATTCGATGTCGGACGGTATTTTTATTTTTGATCATGCAGGTCAGTTGAAACGAGTAAATCGCGCCGGTGCGGCAATGGAGGCGATGCATCCGCGAGCTTTGCTGGGACGAAAGTGTTGTCAGATTCTCAGCACCAGTGAACAGGGAGAAACATGCGTTGTAGAGCAGGCCCTGGCAGACTCTCGCAGCGTGACGATCGAAATCACTCCCACACAACTCAAGCGGCCGCTTCTCGTCACGATCCAACCTGTCCTTGATGAAAACGGCCGTGCAAGTGCAGTTGTTTGTACAGCGCGTGATCTTTCTGAGCTGCGAAACGTTCAAGCAGTCGCGCGTGAACATCAATCGCTATTGACGAACATTCTCGAAAGCGCGCGGGAATCGATTTATGCCGTTGACACGAATGGTTGCTTCAAGTGGTGTAACACAGCGACATTGAAGGGACTGGGTTTTACACTTCACGATTTCATCGGACGATCGTTAATAGAGATGGTTTACGATGGGGATCGTGAATTGGTACAGGAAAAGCTGAACGCTGCCTTGAATGGCGTTCCGCAAACGTATGAGATGCGCTATTTCGCGCATAGTGGAACTCTACGGCATGCGAGAGTTGATAACTCGCCTCTTGTTGTCGAGGGACGCACGACCGGCGTGCTCGGCATCGCACGGGACATAACGGAACAAAAAGAAGAACGCGAACGCGCGGCAAGAGCCGATAAATTGCGTGCACTCGGTCAACTTGCATCAGGCGTCGCGCACGATTTCAATAACTCTCTCGCGGCCATACTTGGTCGCGCCCAGTTATTGCGCCGTCAGGTACATGACGAAGCGCTTTTACGCAACCTCGATATTATTCAAACAGCCGCCGAGGATGCCGCGGCAACGGTCAGACGAATTCAAACATTTGCGCGCAAGTCACCCGTGAAAGAATTTGAGTTGCTCGATGTTCGCAGCCTGCTTCAGGATGCAGTGGAAATCACTCGCACGCGCTGGCAAAACGAAGCGCGGTTAAGAGGCCTTGAGTATGAAGTCAAACTCGAGGCTGGAGCAGGCCTTCAAACATTAGGCAGTGCCTCAGAACTACGCGAGGTTTTTGTGAACCTGATCGTCAATGCGGTTGACGCAATGCCACGCGGCGGCAAGTTGTCGATAAGCTGCCAGCGAAACGAAGGCAGACTACAACTTCAGTTCAATGATAACGGGACGGGAATGCCGGATGACGTTCGCCAGAAAATATTTGAGCCATTCTTTTCAACTAAAGGCGCACATGGAACCGGACTCGGTTTGTCGGTAAGCTACAGCATCATCGAGCGTCACGAAGGCTCGATCACAGTTGAATCGGAACCTGGTTACGGCACAATCTTTAGCATCGACCTTCCGGCCGTTTTAGAGGACGGCTCTAAAACCGATGACGTTAGAGTGCCCGATAGCACCCCGCGTCTTAAGATTTTAGTGGTAGACGATGAGGAGCCCGTTCGAGAGACATTGGCGGAGATGCTGATCGCAGTCGATCACAAGGTGGAACTGGCGGAAAGTGGGCAAGAGGCCATGGCCAAATTGAATAGAAGTCATTTCGATTTGGTCTTTACGGATCTTGCGATGCCTGAAATGGATGGATGGGAAACAGCGCGAGCCATACGCAACAAATTCCCTGAGATTCGAATAGTGATGGTTACGGGTTATGGCCCATCGACAGATCCACCGGATGGCGAAGAAGATCTCATCGACGGCATCATCGGCAAACCTTTTGACTTCACGCAGGTTGGTGCGATGCTCACTAATCTCACCACACACCAAGCTGAGACTCCAATCGTTTAAGGATCGAGGGTGCTCCGCGCGGTGATGAGTTTGGTGAAGCGAATCGGGAGATTCCTTAAGATTTGGCCGTTGGTTTTCGGGGTTTGTCTTTTGCTTTCTTGCGAACAACTTCAAACACAATTCCAAACATCTGAACTGCCTTTCTTAATTGAAATTCATTATTCCCGCACTCGCAGTAAACCCAACTCCAAAGCCCACCACGATCGCTGGTCCTTTCCAGTCATGCTTCTCGGCCAACATGAAGCCGGTCGAAGCACTGGAGAGATTTCCATACTGTTGCAGGACTTTGTATGACCCGTGTACTTTCGACGAGTCAGGGCACAGATCGAGTTGATTGCAAACGCCGTCGAGAATCTTCTTGCTACCCGTGTGGATCATGCAGTCATCTACTTGTTCGAGATCGTTGACCGGTGAATCCGGATGGCACAAGACGTTCTTGACGGTAGTGACTGCGTAATGGGCTCCCCGCGCAGGTACGCTGGGCTGCATGAAATACTGTGGACGTCCTTTCAGGAATGGATGTGAGCTGTTGCTAACCATCGTCAGCAGGTTCATATCTCCTGGGTCATCGTTGGTTAGGTGGGAGATTGGTCCGAACGCGGGCTTTCCTTCTTCAGCGCCAACCAGCAAAGCCACTGCGCCGTCCCCAAATAGCATCGATTGAATCACAAAGGTCGTATCCAACCTTTGTTGTTCGAATTGTTCGGGATCAAGCTTCTGCTCCTTCCTCAATCTCAGGATTTCTCGGAAACCTAAATACTCGTCCCGTAAAAGTGGAGCAACATATGGCGTATGAGCTTCTGCCATAAGAACCAGTGCCAACTTTCCGGGATTTGCCGCCAGGTACCACTGGGCTACCTCGATCGATTTCAGTAAAACAGAACATCCTTGTGCTTGCATGTTGACGGTTCGTAGTTGACGCGAAAGCAATCCGTGAGTTTTTCCCATCACTTCCGAAGCTAAACACGGCAACATTTGGTCGGGCGTGTTAGTTGCGGCCACTAGTAATCCGATGCGTGAAGGATCTCCGCCCCATTCATGAATGCAACGTTTGGTCGCATCTACCCCGAGTTGTGATGTCGAGCTCGTCGCGTTTTTTTGTTTGCCCAGTAAAAAGTCCGGGTAGTTGTCTAGCGTTGAATAGCGTTGGTTAACCCCGAGAGTGTTGATGGTATTAATCAGTTCGGGGGAGAGTTTATGCATCATGCTGCCGACCAGGTCGGTAGTTTTGAAGACGTGCTGAGGTGTGGAGGTGGCCGCTGATAAAAGGTTGATCATTGTCGTTGCTCCAAAAGAGGGGCGAGCTTGGTCAGCATCGGGGAAGACCTAACTCGAATTCAAAGTGCCGCGTTCGACGGTTTGAGTTACAACTGCTGTGCCGCATTTCGAAGCCCTGAGGGATGCCTACTTAACTCTTTTAAAATAGCCACTTACATAATTTTGCTTGGAAGTTGAAAAAAGGTATTGCAGGCCTGATGGATACGAACTAAACACCGAGGCAAAATTGATAACGAATTCCTTGGGATTCAGAAGGGTGTGGCAATCCGTCGGAATGATACTGAGCTATACAATGAGTAGCAGGTAAACACCTGTTCACCTGTTCACCTGTTTTCACCTATTCACTGGTTCACGTGCGGACTGGTTCACCGGTTCATTGGCTAATTGCTCGGTTCACTGTCTAGCTGGTTCCACACGTCCGGCGTTACCCTAAGAACCAACGTCCATCAAGTTTTGGAGAAAAAGCGAGAACCCGCCGCACGAGTGGTTTGATACGATATGGCCATCCTTAACTGTGGCTACTGCCCCAGACACTATTACCCAAGGCGCTCGAGAGGCACATGAAGACTCGCTACTTGATCCTGTCAATTCTTACGTGCGGACTACCGTTTCACGGTGTCGCCCAGTCTCAAATTCGACAACTCCCGCAATCAACTCTCCTTCGCATCGTCAAAGCGGAAGATGAACGGCGTTGGGATGGGGATTTGAGATACCTCCTGACGAGTCCCAGTTCAGCGGTACGCACTCGTGCTGCACTGGCCGCTGGGAGGATCGGAAACGAAGGCGCATTGGCTGAACTGTCCAATATTCTTCGGCAGGATAGAGATCCGGCGGTTCGCGCGATGGCGGCGTTTGCAATCGGAGAGATAGAGTCTCCTGGTGGTGTCAATTTTTTGGTGACTGCACTCAAGAGCAGCACCGAGACAGACGAAGTAAAGGCACGCGCGCTTGAAGGTTTGGGGAAGATCGCAGCCGCGTTACCTCCATCACAACAGGCCCGTTCTAAAGAGATCGGAGCCGAAGTCGTGGGTGCGCTCAAATCGGAAATCGAACAATCAACTCCCAGTCGTCAAATACTGCTCCTCGGGATTACGGCAGTTCTCAGGTCCAGACCCGCTGAAGCTGGTCCGACTCTTGCTCTCCTGCTCACTAACCAGGACGCACGGATTCGCGCAGATGCCGCAAATGCTTTAGCCAGGCTTCGCTTGAAAGATGGCAACACTCAGTTACTGGAGTTGCTTTCGAATGATCCTGATCCGGTCGTACGTTCCAACGCCGCACGAGTACTCGGTGCGACTGAGGAAAAATCAGCGTTCGACAAGTTGCTTGTTAGTACCACCGACAAAGATTCACGCGTACGAGTCAGTGCAATCAGAGCACTCGTTTCGCTGAAAGACACTCGAGGTGCGGACGTGTTGTTGAAACGCGGCGAAGCGAATACCGATCTCAAACGCGAAGGCGTCCCAAGTGAACTCAATGAGGTGCTCGAGATCGTCACCGCTCTCGGCAGATTGTTGGCCGGTACAGGTAATGAAGCGGCTTTGGATTGGTTGAACAAGGGTGAGGTCGAATTAAACCATTCAGCACCGGAACTCGAACTGGCGCTGGTCAGAATTTCTCCTGATAAATATTTAGCGTCTTTTGGTTCTGACCCAACAACAGCAAAACATAATCTTCAGGAGTTACTCATTCTTCACTGGCGCGCCGGCGCCAGTGTTGCTCAGGCCCTTCGCGAGATCTCGGCGTTGCCACCCACGGTGAAGAACAAAGCGGAATTGATGCAATCAGCAGAGTCGCTTTTGAAAGCGATGCTCGATTACAAAAGTTCCGGCGTGGAGATCAATTCATTACTTCCGCTGCACAGTGAGTACGGCGTGCCTGACGTCCTCCGTGCTTACGCAGCATTCAAACCCAAAGACCTGTTTGAAGTAGTTAGCAGTCATCTCAAGGAGAATGACGTAATAATTCGAGCAACCGCTGCAGAGCTATTAGGCGAATTTCCACCTTCACCAGAAATCACAGACATGCTCGAGACCGCTTTCTTTCGCGCATTGAAGGATGATTTGAACGATGCCGCTTTGTCGATTCTCGACTCTCTTGCTAGACAAAAGAGCGAGACTGCAAACTCTGTGATCAAGCGTACCGCACTTACTACTGACGATTACCTGCTGCGACAAAGGGCAATCAAGCTTCTGAAGGAGAACGGTGCCGGCGATTACTCGTCGCCAACACGTCCTGTACACACCAAAAATACAAACAATGATTACCAACGTGCGCTCTCTCGGGTCGGCAAAAGAGTGCGTGCGGTTGTGACAACGACGAAGGGTTCGTTTACGATGGAGTTGCTCCCCAACGAAGCCCCTCTCACCGTCGATAATTTTGTCCAGTTGGCACGACGCGGTTATTTCAAAGGCATAGTCTTTCATCGCGTTGTTCCGAATTTCGTGATTCAGGCTGGGGATCCACGCGGTGACGGGAACGGCGGTCCGGGCTATGCAATTCGCTGTGAGATCAATGAAGTTCCTTTTGAACAGGCCGCCGTAGGAATGGCCCTGTCAGGAAAGGACACCGGCGGCTCGCAGTGGTTTGTAACCCATGCACCGCAACCACATCTCGACGGCGGCTACACAGTTTTCGGAAAAGTTGTTTCAGGAATGGATGTGGTTGACTCAATTGTGCGGGGCGACGTGATTCGCGCGATCACGATCCGCTGAGACGCGTGTGAGGAACGTCCGACAGGCTGTCAGTCTGCCGTGATTGGACATACGAAACGAACAGCACAAGGCCCAACGACAGGCTGACAGCCCGTCGTACAAAGTAGTTATGAATCAGCTAGACAAAAACTCAGTCGTCTTCCTCGCCTTGCTTTTCCTGGCGCTCATGGCGGCTGCTGAAACTCGCTCACAGGAGAAGCAGACCATACCTGAGCGGCATCGATATCAGATTGATCTCAGGATCGACTTCGATCACCTCTCATTCACCGGAATTGAGCGGGTCCGTTGGATCAATAAAGGTGAGAAACCAATCAACGTTCTTTACTTTCATCTTTATCCCAACATTCGCTCTGCAGAATCAGAAGTGACCTCACATTCATCGACGGAGCCGGATGAGCCGGCGCTCGACGTTACGGAGGTACGTTCAATCCAGGGCGACAGTCCCTTGTTCTTCTTTCTCGATGATCAGGCAACAACATTACGCGTGAACCTTCGTGAACCGGTTGCACCATCCGCTTCTACAGAGGTCCTGATAAAGTTCAAGGGCACGGTTCCGGAAATTGACGCGGACGAAACAAGCCTGACGACTCATGTGGTGAAACAGGTTAGTGCAGCCTTGCGCAGTGAACGCGAGATACGACGCGCACGAGATCTTAATTTCCGTTGTAAAGGAGTGATGTTGCTGGGAACTGCATACCCTGTGGTGGCCGTTCACGATGGCGACGATTGGCGCCGCAAGCTCGAACCTTCGGTGGGTGACATCATTTTCAACGAAGTTGCCGACTACGAAGTAAGTGTAGCGACAGCGTCTGGAGTCGAAGTATTTACTTCCGGAATGGAGTCGGAAAACAGGACTGCTACCGGTGCAATTACCTTTACGGCGTCCGCGCTTCGAGATTTCGCGATACTTGCGGGTCGCGGTCTACGTTCTGAACAAGTGGAAGCAGAAGGAGTGACATTACGATCGATCTATCTGGTCGAACATGAGCGCGTGGGCAAGCGAGCTTTGACTGTCGCCGCAAATAGTTTACGGGTATTCACCTCCATCTTTGGCCCTTTGCCCTTCAAAAACATCAGCATTGCGGAGGCGCCCCTTGTAGCCGGCTTAGGAAGCACGGAGTTGTCTGCATTCAACGTTATTGCGAGTGCTTTTTATGTCGATTTTGATGCTCCAGCTGTCCGCAACCTGCCGGAAATAATTCGAGAACAACGTCCCTCGGTGGAAGAGAGTCTGGAGTGGACGGTCGCGCACCTCGTGGCCCACCAATGGTGGGGAGCTGCAGTTGGAAATGATCCTGCGCGTGAACCAATTCTCGATGAAGCGTTGTCATGCTGGTCGTCGCTCGTCTATTACCAGAAAACGTACGGCGAGGAACGCGCGAAAGCAGTTTTGGATGATCAGGTCAAGGGAGTGTACCGGCTGTATCGGACCTTTGGCGGTGATGATATGGACGCAAATCGGCCGTCGCGTGATTATCGAAACACATTTCAGTACGCTGCAATCGTGACAGCAAAAGGCGCGCTAATGTTTGTTGAGCTGCAACGTGCGCTTGGCGACGACAAAGTGTTTGCCGCTCTCCGGAACTACTACAAAGCCAACATCTATGAAATCGCGCAGCTCGAAGACCTCCGCAGTGCGCTGGTCGCGGAAGCACCAATCGAACAAAGACGAATGGTCGGACGTACATTTACACGATGGTTGACGTCTCGAAGAGGCGATGAAGATATAGCGCCGCCAGACGCCGAGTTAGCAGCGTCTCTGGGGATTCCGCAGAAACAAACGCCGCAACGATCAGGCGACAAGAATGCCTTTACGGCGCTGGCAAAGGTGGGCAGGTTTTTTTGGCAGCAGATGACGAGGATTAGGTAAGAGCCTGAGATTTTAATAAGTCCGATAGGTCGGATAAGTCTATGGTTTTAAGTGCTTTGAGACTTGAAGATCGCGAGGTTGAAAGGCCCGCCCGTACACAGCCAGCAACCGTCGATCGGAGCCTCGAGCGGCTCGGTTGGCTCATGGATGATTTGTTCAGAATCCCAGTGCTCGGCTGGCGGTTCGGTCTTGATGCCATCATCGGTCTTGTTCCCGCACTTGGCGACACTACAACTTCACTAGTCTCTCTCTATATTCTTGCTTCCGCTGTTCGATACCGAGTACCCAAGATCACCCTTCTGAGAATGGGAGTGAATATCGCGATTGATTATGTCATGGGCTCGGTTCCCGTCGTTGGCGATTTGTTCGATGCTTATTGGAAGTCAAACAAGATGAACGTAGAACTGCTGAAGCGTCGCGCACCAGGTTCGGCGATTGAAGCAGAAAAAGGAAGAGCCAGTGACTGGCTCTTCGTCGGTTTGATAATACTTGTATTGGTTGGACTGCTCTTGGGAAGTGCGATTGTCAGTATTTACCTGGGAGTTAAACTAATTCGGCTGATGACGGGTGCAACTAGCTAGTTGCAAGCGTCGAGGCCTGGGCTGCCAACAAACGTTCAATTGCTGACTTCAACATATCGAGACCCCGTTCTCCTGCCGCGAAGCTCCTCAGTTTTCCGGTTGAATCAAACAAGTAATACGCCGGCACGTAACCGTTGTCGTTCTGAAATGCGTTACGGAGTTTATGCTCGTTGTCTATAGCGATCGGTTCAGTGATGTTGTGCTGACTAATCAAGTCGCGTACCTTTTCGACATCGGTATCAGCTTCATACCTGGGCATGTGAATGCCAACTACGCGCAGACCCATCTCTCTTTTTTCATCGCGCCATTGTGCAACACGCGGCAGGTTGTCTTTGCAGATTCCGCAACTCACTGACCAAAAATGCACCAGCGTCGGGTGCTCTTGTACCTCAGCCTCTGCATGTGCCTGGGTTCCGTTGAACCACTCAGTAGCACCTTCAAAGGGGGGCATTTGTGTTCCTATTCTCATGGCCATCTTGTTTCGGTCTTAGGTCTTTGGTTGTAGGCCTTTGAACTTGGAATGATTTCCAAAGACCAAAGCCCAAAGACCCAAGCCCAACTCCTTAGTTCAACGTCTTCTGCCCTGGCTTCCACTCAGCCTGGCAAAGTCCACCAGTCTGCAATGCCTGAATCACCCTCAAGGTCTCTTCAGCAGATCGACCGACATTGAGGTCGTGTACCACCTTGTAACGAAGCACGCCTTCCGGATCGATCACAAACAATCCACGTAACGCGATGCCCCGATCTTCAATGAGTACTCCGTAATCCGAGGCAACTTTCTTCGTTGCGTCGGCCGCGAGTGGGTATTTCAACCCTTCAACGCCACCCTTATCGCGCGGCGTATTCAACCAGGCACGATGTGAAAACACTGAGTCGGTTGAAATGCCGATGATGTCTGCGCCAATTCCTTCAAAGTCGTCATAACGATCACTGAAGGTCGTCAATTCAGTTGGACAAACAAAGGTGAAATCGAGTGGATAGAAAACCATCACGAGCCACTTGCCACGGTAATCGGCCAGCTTCACGTTCTCGTTAAGCTTCTCGATATTTTTCGTTGATGCCATATCAAAATCCGGCGCGGGCCGACCGACCATCGCCTTCTCTGCTACTGCTGTTGCTGCTGCTGTCATGTATCCTCCAAATTAGTTGATTAAAGCCGATTGATTCCTGCTAACGCTCGCGACAATCCACACACAGACCGCGCAAGGTTAGGTGTACCGATTCTGGTTTGAATCGCGATTTGCGGGCTGCTGCCTGCATAAGTTCAGCGATTTGCGGCAGATCAAAATCCACCAGTTTGCCGCAAGAATTGCAGATTGCGTGGTCGTGTCGATCAGTTTCGCGATCGTAACGACTGGCGCTATCCCCAAATTTGATTTCGTGAACAAACCCTGCCTCTTTCAGGTAGCGCAGAGAGTTATAGACTGTCGCATAGCTGATGGTTGGCAGACGCTGGCGGGCTGCTTCGAAGATCTCATTGGCAGTGGGGTGGTCTTCCCTAGCGAGAATCACCTGAAGCACAGCGTCTCGCTGTGGCGTCAGCTTCTGCTCACCAGCCATGCCATCGCTCTTTTTTCGTGTCGTCTTCATGAGATGGATTTAGACTAATTCTAAATTGCTGATTCTGTCAAGCCGCTAACGAGGCGGGAGGCTGACTACGGCTCCCTCGCCCCCTTCGATCAGAAGCCCCATCCTCTAACACACGAAAGCTCTTCTGTCGGAGCGCGGCCCGTCCTCGGCCGCCCCGTCCAATAGAACCGCCATCCTCTAACACACGAACGCTCTTCTGTCGGAGCGCGGCCCGTCCTCGGCCGCCCGTCGAAGACAAGTCCCGGTTATTGTTGAAGGGTTGCGCCCGACTCCGCTTTTAATTTGCCAGGGTACTGCTCTACGGGGGCGGCCGAGGACGGCCGCGCTCCGACAGAAGAGCTTTCGTGTCCTACTGAATGTGACTTCTGTTCGACGACGGGGAAATAGCCGGAACCGATTCAGAAGTAGTCTAGAGTTTGTTACCCGCAGCAAACTCCACGATTCGGTCAACGTAAGTTTCGAATGGCGGACAGCGGATTCCGTGTGGTTCTAATAATGCGCTTGATTCAGATATGTCGTAACTTTGCTTCACAAAGAAATAAGGCACGCCGTGGTGAGGCAAGCCGGTGATGGCTGGTGACGGTGGCAACATCAGAAAGAACTCCACCCACGATGGCGGGACTGTAATCTTTGATTGCCTACCGCAGATCGACCTGGCAATCGCGTTGAATAGTTGATTTGTTGTCAGCGGACTTGGATCTGCCAATTGCACAGTTTTACCAATCGCGTGTTCCTCGAACGCCAGTGCCGCCATTGCGTCGACCACGAAGTCAACCGGAACAAGATTGAGCGCCACCTCATGATTGCCAATGTTCAGCATCGATAAGCCGCGTGGCCAGCGCAACAAATAGAAAATTAAGTAATAGACACCGTCGTACTTCGCAGTCTCGCCCGTCTTCGAGTCACCACAAACAACAGCCGGTCGGTGAATTGTAACTGGCAGATCGCGCTTGAGACTCTCCACTTCGAGCTCGGCCAAGTATTTCGACTCTTCATAAAAATTACGAAAACCCGCGTCATGCTTCAGTTCTGTTTCGAGAATTCGACCTTCTCGCTTTCCGGCAACATAACAGGTGGAGACATGATGGAAGTGATGCAAACGCGGCAAGCTCCGCGCGAAGACGCTTACATTGCGCGTGCCTTCAACATTCACTTTGATTGCAAGTTCCCGCGCAACGGCCAGATCATAAACTGCTGCCAGGTGGAAAACTCTCGTCGTTTCCGTACGTACCAACTGCCGATCGACTTCACTCAAACCAAGCTCGGGCAAACTGATATCTCCCACTACGGTGTGAAATGTCGAGGCTTCGCGTCCGGTTAACGCACCGATTCTCGATAGCTCTTCTTCCGCGCGCTCTCGTAGTGATGGTTGAACCAGCAAGATCAGCTCTCCGGTTGATCTGGCTAACCTCTCGACCAATCGGTTCGCGATGAATCCGGGAAAACCAGTGATGAAAAACGTTTCGTCTCGGCGCATGCTAAACGTTGAAAGCGATCTAACGTCTCTGCGAATCTCAGCGTACTCTGCGTCTCTGCGTTTTAGAGGTTCTGAGCCAAACCCTAACCGCCGAGACGCAGAGGTCGCAGAGAAGGCGCAGAGAAAAGAGTATATTATCCGGGCCCTGCAAGTGATCGTCTCAAAAAAACTAGTCAAAGGAAGACATCGTCATGAGATGCACTCGATTCGTTGTCGCATTGGTTCTTTTCCTCTCCGCTCTGCCATTATCAACTGCTCAACAGAACACTGATTGTAATATTCGTGTCACGCTCCTCCAGGTTAACGATGTCTATCAATTCACTCCCGTCGACCAGGGTACTCGTGGTGGAATCGGACGCGTCCTCACGCTGCGCAAGTCAATACAAAAGGAGAATCCAAATACTCTCTTTCTCCTTGCCGGCGACACGATCTCTCCCTCTGTTGAGTCTATAACTTACAAAGGCTCGCAGATGATCGAAGCCTGGAACCTTGCCGGACTTGACTATTCCACTTTCGGAAATCACGAGTTTGACTTTGGACCTGACGTTCTCAAAGAGCGAATCAGGGAGTCGAAATTTGGGTGGATTGCGGCGAACGTAATTGAGAAATCGACCGGGCAAACGTTCGCGGGAGCCGAGCCTTTTGTGATTCGAGAATTCGGTGGGGTCAAAATCGGTATCTTTGGCCTCGTGCTTCCCGAGACCAAGACGACTTCACGACCTGGTCCTGATGTTGATTTTCTAAACCCGTGCGACACAGCAAAGACGGTGGTACCACAGATTCATCAACGTGGTGCGAAGGTCGTGGTTGCCCTCACCCACCTGTCAATGCGCGAAGACAAGGAGGTCGCACGGTGTGCGAACGTTGATGTAATCATCGGTGGTCACGAACACACATTGCTTGAATCGTCAGCCGGGGGTGCGCCGATCTTTAAGATGACGGCCGACGCCCGTGAACTCGGACAGATAGATCTCAACATCTCAAAGACTACTGGAGAACTCGCAAGCATCGATTGGAAAGTCATCCCGGTTACCAGTCAAACACCGGAAGATAAACTGTTCTCTTCCATCTACAGCAAATACGGGAAACTGCTGGCAGAGCTCGATCGACCTGTTGGACGCAGCAATGTGCCTCTCGACGGAAGAAGCGCAGAAAACCGCACTCAGGAGACAAATCTCGGAAACTTCGTCGCCGACTCATTTCGAAAGGCAACTGCGTCGGACGTGGCTTTAGTAAACGGCGGTTCTATTCGAGTCGATGAAATCATTCCCATGGGAAGGCTCAAGGTGCGAGACGTGTTGTCGATTCTGCCATTCAAAAACAAGCTCGTTAAGATCGAAGTGAGCGGCGCTTTGTTGCGAGAAACGCTGGAACACGGGGTTAGCCGCGTGGCAAACAACGCACAGCCTGGTGGGTTTCCACAAGTGTCGGGAATCCAGTTCTCCTACGACGCCTCAAAGCCTGAGGGCGCGAGAGTTGTTGACATAAAGGTGAATGGACAACCGTTGTCAATGAACAGAAACTATTCATTAACAACAACCACGTTCGTCGCGTTGGATGGTGGCGATGGCTACACTATGTTAAAAGGCGCGCGCATCCTTACTGCACCCGAACAATCACCGCTCGATTCAGAGGCTCTCCGGCGCGCGATTGCACAACCGCGTCCGATTGCGCCAAAGATTGAAGGTCGTATTCTACGATTAGACAAAGCGGAACAGACACGATCAGGATGTCCGTAAGACTTTGGTCTTCGTTCGTTGGATTTCGGTCTTTGATCTTCGAGAATCCTTCAGAGAGTAAAATCCAAGGCCAAAGATTTAAGACGATGTGGGAAGACGACGATATAGCTTCAGGAAAACGACTGAACGCCAAAGAACTCTTCAATGAAGCTTATGAGGCTCAGGTGTCGAATGATTATGATCGAGCTATTGAACTCTACAAACGCTCGATCGAAGTCTATCCCACGGCTGAGGCGCATACTTTTCTTGGTTGGGTTTATAGTTTTCAAAATCGATACGACGAAGCAATCGCTGAATGTCTGGAAGCAATTCGCGTCGATGAAACACTCGGCAATCCGTACAACGATATTGGAAGTTATTTGCTTGCTAAGGGAGACTCTTACGGTTCGGTGCGCTGGTTTAAGCGCGCACTTCTAGCTCCGCGTTACGAGTCGTACGCGTTTCCACACTTTAATCTTGGTCGGGTGTACGAGAGCCGCAAGATGTTTCTCGCTGCTGCAAAGCATTATGGCCTGGCACTCGAACAGAATCCGCAGTTCACAGAAGCGGCGGTAGCGTTGAGAAGAATGCAGGCGAAGGTGAACTGAATTTAAGATTGTGCGTCAGCGGTCCGGTGGCTATTAGGTCCAATAGGTCATATAGGTCCTATTCACTACTGACCACTTACTATCGGAATCTTCATTCCCTTCTCATCCACGGCGACATAAATCACTTCGGCTTCGGTTACGCGCACTCGCTCGCTCTTGCCGAGACGCTCAACCTCAACAATCACCCTTACTGTAATCGACGTTGTGCCTACTTTGAGTGTCTCCGCATAGAAGCTAACAAGGTCACCGACAAACACAGGCTTGTGGAAGATCACTTCTTTCATTGCCACGGTAACAAAACGTTCCATGTGAGTGTGGCGATGGGCGTGAATGGCGCCGGCGGTGTCGATGTAACTCAGGATTACTCCACCGAAAATAGTTCCGCGTGAATTTGTGTCTCGAGGTAATAGCGTGATGCGTATCGCAGGGTCGGTGTATTCAGGCATGCCTACTATTGTAAACCATGGCCCTTGTGCTTTGTGTTTTGAGCTTGGTGCGTTGTCCTTTGTACTTTGCGTTTTGCTTGCCCGCTACCCAGCTCAAAGCTCTAAGCACAAAAGTACAAAGCACAAAGCAATAACCGTTAGGAACTCTTCACGATTCTTTGGTGTCTAAGTACCTGTCTCCGAGAGTGTTTGGTAAAGACTCGAAAGGTTGCAGCGATGTTTATGTTTATCTTTTTAGAAGCCTGGATCTGTGTTTTCGCGCTAATTGATGAAACAGGGACAGACTTCAACGACCTTGGAAAACTAATGCTACTTGGATTCGGAGCCGCTGTTGTTTTCGCGGTTGGGTTCGCTTTCGTTCGTTTAAGACTAAGGGAAAAGGCCCCACAGACGTCCAACTTCATCAGCATCAGCTCAAAACAGGAGAAGACCGAAGAAGCTGGCCGGTGAACCATCTCAACTGTTGCGGCTTGTAACCCATTCAGTGATTACGTTTTTTAGTTGATCCAGACTGTTCTCAAAGAAGTGACCGGCGCCCGGCACAACCACCAGCTTCACTGGAGCATTTTGTTTGAGTTGGTCTACGAGTTGACGCAAGGCATCAATATCGCCAAACTCATCGAGTTCGCCATGGACGAAAAGCATCGGCTTGCTGCAATGGGTGAGGAAGTCAAAACTGTATTTGCTCAGCGGCGTGCCAATACTAATCAACTGTTTGACCCGCTGATCGTCACATCCGACTCCTAGCCCAACCAGTGCTCCGAACGAGAATCCACACACCGTTATCGCTTGCGTTGGATAATGCTCGGTAAGGTAATCAAGCCCTGCCCGCGCATCGTCAAGTTCGCCTTTACCAAAATCGTGTGTACCGGTGCTTTGCCCGACGCCACGGAAATTTATTCGCAGCGTTGCAAGTCCCGCATCGTTAAGTGCGGCTGCGGCTCTGAAGACGACTTTGTTGTGCATAGTGCCGCCGCCGAGTGGGTGAGGATGAAGTACCAAAGCAACTCCCTGCGCAGGGGCCATGCGAGGTTCTTTCAGGATTGCCTCGAGGTGTCCATGATCGACGGGAATTAAAAGGTTACCTGCGGGATACATATTCGCCTGAATGTTGTAGTTCGATTATAGTCATATAAGTCCTATCGGTCCTATTAACTACTGTCAATGAAACGATAGACACGCACATCTCTTTCGGCTACAGTAGCGCCACTCCCATTTACAATTTGTACTTGGTCTTTCGCCCGGACGGAAAGGTTTCCGATGCTTCATAAGGGGTCTTCGTCTTTTGCTCATATTTACCCGGATAAAACGTTCAACCAACCGATACCCCCATTGGGGAGTATCTCGGATCCGTCGCCCAGATCCGAATCATTGAAAAGGGATTTTGCTGTGGGCCGATCAGCACTCGTCGTAGACGACGTTTCCGATGTCACCGAAATGCTTTCCGTCTTACTAAGTCATGCCGGCTACGAAGTTGTCAGCGCTTCGTCAGCACGTGCTGCTTTAGAAGCGGTGCACAAGCAACACTTCGACGTGATAATCTCTGACATCGGAATGCCCGAAATGAATGGTTATCAACTGGCGCGGGAGATCAGGCAACTACCGGAATATGCAACCGTCCCCATGGTCGCTGTGACCGGCTATTCGATGTTCGACGACAAACAGCGTTCTTTGACTGCCGGTTTCAATGCCCACCTGACAAAGCCAATTGATCCAAGAGTTCTGCTTGATTTAATCGAACACCTGTAGGCTCATTATCAATAGAACGAAGCTGACTGATCTTGATGAAACCCTCCGCAACACCTCCCCCACTTCAGTCAGATTCAGTTGTTCGCACAATTCAATTCGTAGTCGGCATCGTAGCCATCGGCGTCGTTTTCTGGCGACTTCAGTTTTCCACTGATGCTATTTGTTGTGGCGACTTCGATGGCTATTACCACATCAAGTGGACTCAGATTCTGTGGGAATCACTTAAGAGTCACCATACAATTCCCACATTTCGTTGGCTCCCATTAACGTCTCTTAATCCTAAACAGTACGTTGATCATCATTTCCTCTTTCACGTGTTTCTCATTCCGTTTGTCCACTCTGGTGATCCACGCCTCGGCGCAAAGATTGCCGCAGCTTTCTTTGGCGGCCTCGCACTGGTCTCCTGTTACTGGTTACTGATCCGTTACCACATCCGTTATGTTCTGGTCTGGTTGATTGCACTGCTTGCCTGTTCCGCGCCTTTTTTATTTCGCCTGAACATGTCAAAGGCGCCACCATTCGCGATTATCTTCCTCGTCTTAGCAATTCACTTCCTTTTCAAAAAACGATACTGGCCACTCCTGCCGATCGCCTTCCTCTTCACTGAAACATACGATCTGTTTCCATTGCTGTTGTTCACGGCACTTAGCTGGGTGGCTGTTGTTGGTTGGACGGAACGTCGCTTTGAATGGCGACCTTTATTGTGGGTCTCGCTAGGCATCGTAGCGGGACTCGTAATCAATCCGTACTTCCCGCAAAACCTGGAATTGATGTACGAGCATGCACGGATCAAACTAACGCTCAGAGACTATGATACGAAGGTAGGCGGTGAATGGTACCCATATGACTCATGGGAATTTCTCGGTAACGCACTCGTTGCCTGCATCTCGATGATCGTGGGTTATGTCGCTCTCGATCCGTCCGAACGGAAGAACAGTCAGTATCCATTACTCTTCGCGGTTCTCGCGACAGCACTGATGATCATGATGGCTAAATGGCGACGGATTGCGGAATACTGGCCTCCCTTCGCCGTCATGTTTGCTGCCTTTTCTCTACAAACATGGTTGGCCGGAACGCGGTCCGCGTGGTCTAGATTACCGCCGGAGATTATGAGCGAACTCGAACCTTTCTTCGATCACGGTAAAATTACAGAGGGAGACGATGAATGGAACGCCCGAGAAGTAGCCAAAGCAATTGCGGTAGTTGTGATCGCACTGTTCCTCAGTATTGCTTTGTTTATTAATCTACGAGCAACAATCCGAGACATTCGTCAAAGCGAACCGCACAACTATTACAAACGCGGTGCCGATTGGCTCAGCGCACACGTCCCCGAGGGACACATAATCTTCAACACAGATTGGGACGATTTCCCGCGACTCTTCTACTACGACCCGAATCATTCTTATGTCTCTGGGCTTGATCCCAGCTACCTGTACGATCGAGATTCACAATTGTCGCAGCTTTACGAACGAATCACTCTGGGGAAAGAAGAGGATCCTGGTCCTTTGATCCGTGATCGGTTTGGTGCAACGTACGTTTTTTCCGATAACGAACATCACGACTTTTTCGCGAATGCTCGCTCGAGCGGTTGGTTTCAAATCGTGTACGAGGATGAAGAATGCACTATTATGAGGATTCGCGAAGAACGACTTTCGCCGGCCGAGCAAAAGGATGAAGAGCCTTAAAAAAATCGCAGTGGCAGCGGGTCGGTACCACCTCGCGGTAGCGGGTGGGTACGCAGTCTATTTTGCCGGCGATCTCAAGACTGCGTACCCACCCGCTACCGCGGGGTGGTACTGACCGTTGCCACGGCCGAGTTTTAATTTCAAGAACCACGGGAACAAGACCAAAAAATGAGGCCAGCGTCCTACATGAATAGAGCTCTCGTAATACTGATCACTTTGCTTTCGATGGGACTCATTCTGATTGGTTGTCATAAGACCGACTACGAAGCAACTCAAACTACTCCAGTTGCGTCGCCTAAGCCACAAGTGTCACCGCTTGTTGGGTTCGCCAAGGACCTTCAATACATCAAGAATGGTCAGTACACCTATGTATGGGTCTTCTCAAGGAAGGACGGTAAACCGCTGGACAAAGACGACAGTCAGTTTTTGCGGACCAACGCGCCGCAAGTCGTAGACTGGGTCATTACTGATGAAGGTAAGAAGGTGATTGGTGGAACGAACTTTAATCTGGAGGAGGGAAATCTGGGGCTGTTGAAGAAGAGGTTTGTGGCTGAGGACTACTCGGGGAAATAAAGAAATCAAATAGGACCTATTTGACCTATAGGACCTATTGTCACGGCCTAAGGACCACCTTTCCAAACTGTGCTCTGCTTTCTAACAACGAATGCGCTGCTCGTGCTTCTGAAAGTGGCAGGACTCTGTCAACAACAGCCCGAATCTTTCCAGCTTCAACAAACTTCATCGCTTCCAACAGCTCTGCTTTCGAGCCCATGAACGAGCCAAGGATCGTCAGGTGCCGGTAAAACACTTGCCTGAGATCCGTGCGGGCATCGTAGCCGCTTGTTGCTCCGCAGGTGACAAGCCTTCCATTGTTTTTCAATGAACTGATCGAACCCGGCCATGTTGCTGCGCCCGTGTGTTCCACGACCACGTCAACACCGCGTCGCGATGTTAACCTTCGCACCTCTTTCGGCCATTCTTCGGTCGAGTAATTGACGGTTTCATCGGCACCAAGACTGCGCGCTTTGGCAAGCTTCTCATCCGAACTCGCCGTTGCGATTACACGCGCGCCCCGCAATTTCGCGATCTGAATCGCAACTGAACCCACTCCGCTACCCGCTGCATGAACCAGCACATCCTCGCCAGGCTGAACCTTTGCGCGTGTAACCAACATATGCCATGCGGTAACAGTGACAAGAGGTAATGCGGCTGCCTCTTCCCAGGTTAAGTTTGAAGGCTTTGAAAACACATTCACGCCCGGTACAGCAACAAACTCTGCGTAGCCACCGTCTCGGCGATAACCAATAATGTCGTACTCGCGGCAAAGATTGTCGCGACCACTCAAACAAGCATCGCAGTGTCCGCAGGAAATGCCAGGTTGAATCATTACTTCATCGCCGACTTTGACCCAGCCGACGAGACTCCCGACATCTTTAACAACACCGACAATATCGTTTCCAAGAATGTGGGGCAATGGAATCTCGATGCCTGGCAGACCGTTTCGCGCGAAGATGTCGAGATGATTCAATGCACAAGCTTTGACTTCGACGAGTACTTCATTCGCGCGCACGTGTGGTTCAGGAACATCAGCATACTCGAGAACTTCAGGTCCACCATGACGACGGAAGATGGATGCTTTCATGGGGTAATTCTAAGACAGTTATCCGCAGATTACACAGATTACGCAGATTTTGTTTGAGGAATTGATCAGCGAACCTTCAGAAAAAATCTGTGTAATCTGTGTAATCTGCGGATAAATCTTCAGCGGTTGTCTGGTGGGTCCAGCTTCACCGTCCACGGGTTGTTCGGGTACTTTTCACGCAACACTTTTTCGAGCGCCATCCTCGTCTCTTCATCGTGTTGCCAGCCTCCACATCCGTACTTGTATTCCTGGTTCGCCCGGACGGCAATAAACAGGGCTTCAGGAAGACGAGGATCATCAGGTGATTGTCTGGACCACTCGAGGACTCGTTTCCCCAGAAAACTCTTCGCATCATCAATCGCAATCAGTGCAGTTCTTTCTCGTTTAGCGCTGGCAACAACTTGAGCACTTAAGAATCCCGGACTCGGAACGACTTTAGGCACTTCTATTCCGTCAACCGTGTAGTCCGTGTCCGATGGACGGCACCACCAGGAAGTGTCGAAGTAGTATTCCAACTTCTCTGACGTTGTGAATTCAGGAATACCAGCACTCAACCACGGTGATAGGTTCGGATATTTCAAGATAATGTATAGCGCTTCATTACTGCGCTGTTGAGCGGTGCTCGCCTCGAGGTAGTCCTTCAATAGAGACGACATCTCCGGCGCCAATTGAGTAAGATCAGTCGCAGCCTCACGCGCAATAGTGTCATTCTTCAGGAGTACAGCACGAGTCCACACTGCGACTGCCATCGATCGGCGCAAATAGTCAGGTAGAGCCGGATCCCTGTAGGCCTTAAGTAACGATGCGACTGGAAAGTGCCAGTTGAAAATTTCTGCTGTGCTCTGGGTGAACATTTTCCGCTCGTCCCACGGCAAAAGTTCCGCAAATTCAGCCTCAACTTCTTGATCGAACTGCTCCTTAGTTACTTCATAACCGGTGTCCCAAAATGATTTTTGAGCTTGGAACAGATCCCTGACTCGGCCGAAGGAGCCGTACTCGTAAAAGGCAGCTGGTTTGCGACTCGCGAACTTCAGAAAGTCGGAAAGACTATCCGCTAGCTTCAGTCGTTGTTCAAAAAAGAGATTCTGCGAAGAGATTGGCAGCGACTCAATCTTCGAATCGATGATTTGATCAAGTAACTGTTTCGCCGCGCCCGGGTCGTTCATTTCCATGTGTAACCTAATCAGGTGATATGCAACCGTGGGAAATGCGGGAGACTCATGATCAATGCGTTCGCTCTCCCGAACCAATCGAGGGAGAGCAGTCGAAGACTTTTGCGCCTTTGTCATTGCAACGACGAGCCATGCAGTTGAATGAGTTTCGCTCCACCTGTTGTACGCATGGGTGAAAGCTGCCGCATCGTGTGACTGAAAAGTCAAAACCCAATCAGTTAATTCGTCAGCGCGAAGAAAAGCGGGGAAGGACTTCAAGGTCGGCTTGTTGCAGTCCCAGTCACAGCCCTCATATGCATTCACGTTCGATATCTTCCGATTTGGACTCAATGACCATTGTCGGTTCTGGAGCCCGAATTTCCAATTTTGGCTGACGTCCTCTTTTTCTTTGTCTGAGAGCTTTCGCCCCAGGTTGATCTCGACGGCAGCGAACACATCCGGGTCTTTGAGATCAGCTTTCAGCATAAGAGAGCCAGCCTTCGTGTAATCCGGTTTATCTGCTGAATTCCTCGGAGTGAAATAGAGGAGAATGATTTCGCCTCGGTCTATTGCTTCGTTTTGTGCCTTTCGCGCTGGATCGATTTCCTGTGCTTCGGGACTCGGTGTCAGTTCAGACTTATTACGTTCCTCCTCTGCTTTTTTGATCTCAGCGTCAAACTTATCCAACAGCCACGTGTAATCGATTAGATCCTGTCGAAGGTTTTCGTTTCCGCTCTGTTCTCCAAGCACCTGGGCCAACTCTCTGACTCTCTCCTCCGGATGCAAACGATACTTAACGAGCCCCAACAATCCTTTTGAAGACCTTTCGAATTTCCCTCCATGACTCGTTAAATTTAGAAGCGAGGTTTCCGCTTGTTCATATAGAGCGCGCTCTTTCTTTCTGTCCGCCGTTAAACTCGCTTCTCTAACGAGCGTGCGACCAATAAGGTATGCACTAACTTCCTGCCAAACTGAATCGTAGTCTTCCGAGATCTTCTGGAAACGTCTAAGGGCTTCCTGGAAATCAAGCGAGTAAAAAGCAGCGGCCGCGATTTGATAATCGCGATCTTTTTGAAGCCAAACGGGACTGCCGCCTGGGGCGGGCGCGGGGGCGGCCGCGCCCTCTGCACAATTTCTAAACACGATGTCTTGCGCTGCGAGCCAATCGCGAACGTTGGCGTTGTCAGCGCCATAGGTTGTCGCGCGGTCTTTCAGTGTTTGAGTGGCAACCTCAAAGGCATTGCGGGTGCAATTAGGAAAGAAGTCGTATCCTGCACGACGTCGTTCGTCATAGATTGACGGCGTCTCTTTTTCGTCTGGCAGAACTTCTTTTCGTGCCTTGATCCATTCCCGAATTGCCACGTCATCATCTTCTTCAGGCGCTTTTCCTTTGAGCGCTTCTACAAGACTAGTTTGCTCGTCAGCGGGAAAAGTACCGCCTGAGAGATAACGATATGCGATCACCAAAGTCTTGCGACCAAAGGTTTGCTGCAAGACTCCAATGTTACCTTTCACAAATTCATCGAATGGAAGGTCGGGCGAATGTTCGAAGACGAATATTGGGTCCATCGTTTCAGGACCACAGGCTTTGGACGGAACAGTGGTATGAAACAGAAGTGCGATCGTTAGGATCAGAACGGTCAGGGTCTTTACTCGGTACCTGTTTCGAATTCTGTGTGTCTCACTTGAAACCCTCTGCGCTTCCGCTGCGTTCTCTGCGTTTCTGCGGTGTTCTTTATGTATTTCGTGTCGATTCTCAACCTGACCTGAATCGAGACTAAGCGGACCTGGACCACCGCAGAGACGCAGAGAACGCAAAGGAAGCGCAGAGAGTTTCTTAGAGTCCAAAGCGCTCCTCCAAAACCGAAAGGTCAGCAGGTATCCACGACCTCGCATTGAAAACATAAACGCGTCGCTGTTTTGCGAAATTGGTTTTCAAGGGTTCATCCAGAGCGACACCGTAACTACGGCGACACAAGTCAACTCTAAAGTCGCCGCCGCCGGCTAGAAGACGCTTGATTGGGTCGGAATCCGTACCCATACGAAATACCATTGGCACCGCTTCATCGACCGGCAAGTCACTCACCCAGCGATCCCCGACGCAAAAAGACGCGAGCGCGGTCATCGACAAGGGCACGTTATCAGGCAGTTGATGACGCAAATCTTCGAGCAATCGACGATAGAAGGCTCGTTCCGTGGGAACCACATCGAAGTCAACTTGAATTGCGCTCACATTATTTAGCTCGAGAGTTTTGAGAATTCGTTCCACAAGCTTTGTGCGGACTTCATCAGTGAGAACGGTTGGCTGCCGTGTGATCTTCTGCGACTCAATTCTGGTGACTGCAATGAGCCTGGCGCCGGGCGGAACTTTCAGCGGTTGATGTCGAGGATTGAAGATGACGTCACTACCTTTGATCGTAAGCGTCTGGGCAAGGAAAGCGATGCCAAACTTTTCCGGGTTGAGAAACTCGAGATCCTCGGGTCGCTCCCACACCCAGAGGATGACCCGGGGAAGGTGATTCTCGCTAATTCGATCACGACTCGAAACGCGTTGACATGAGTTCACAAGAGGCAGGAGGGCGCAGACAAACAAAGTTAGAAGTCTTGTGAACATCGAATGGAGATTAAGGCAAACGTTAGGAAGTTAAAACAGGCAAACGAACGGTCACTTGTAAGGTGAATCCTCAGCAAGTAACTGATGAAAACCACGTAGTAAACTTGAAAGGGACACCACCGCGCCTTAGCCGGTGGTCTTTCAACTTTCCTGCTACAGCGTATTGACACTTTGGCCGGCGTTTCGTTCCCCGTAGCTGTGAAGTTGAAGTACCACCGGCTAAAGCCTGGTGGTGTTCGTTTGGGAAGTAGCTCGACTCAGGTACCTTTTACCCAACCGTCATTCTTTGTTCAGCTTGTTCTCTCGCGTGATAGGAAGACCTTGTCAGCGGGCTCGACTCTACGTGATGGAAACCCATCGCCATCCCAATCTCCCGCCAGCGAGCGAACTCTTCGGGTGTCACATAGCGTTCAACTGGTAAACGACGAGCGTGAGGCTGCAGGTATTGTCCGATAGTCATGATGTCGCAAGATACTGAGCGGAGGTCGCGCATCAAATCCACAACTTCATCAAACGTCTCGCCCAGACCAACCATGATGCCGCTCTTCGTCAACATGCCTCGATCTTCGACATCTCGTCGTCTGGCAGCACGACGTAACAGGGTCATCGATTGCTCATAAACAGCATCAGGTCTAACGCGGCGATACAATCGCGCAATGGTCTCGGTGTTGTGGTTAAGAACGTCCGGGTTCGCATTGAGCACCGTATTCAGCGCCGCCTCGTCGCCGTTAAAGTCCGGAATCAGGACCTCGATCTTGCAATCGGGATTCATCGCGCGAACTTCCCTGATTGTTTCGGCCCAGTGAGCTGCGCCACCATCGGGCAAGTCGTCTCGATTAACGGAAGTAATCACCGCGTGAGCAAGATTCAAGTGTTTCACTGCTTCGGCAACGTGATGAGGCTCTTCCGAGTCGAGATCGCCGGGTTTACCTTTTCCCACGGCGCAGAATCCGCAATGACGAGTGCAGATATCGCCGCCGAGCATGAACGTGGCAGTGCGATCAGACCAGCATTCGAAGATGTTCGGGCAACGTGCTTCCTGACAAACCGTGTGAAGGTTCAGACCCTCAATAAGCTGCAGCACATTGTTTTGATTAGTCGGGTCGCCCAGCTTTATGCGGAGCCACTCGGGTTTAGGCTGACGCACTTTTTGGTTATTGCTGACGACAGGAAGTTCGCGGGCCAATTGAATTACCTCTGGAGATGATTCTACAGCACATCCACGGAATTTCAGATTGCAGATCTCCCATATCGATTTCTTCGAGCAACCTATCTTTAAACCGGGTATCTCTACATATCAGTTCTCTTAGAAACTCTCTGCGTCTCTGCGTCTCTGCGTTCTCTGTGACTCTGCGTTGTAGAAGGACTGAACCAACTTAAACCGCAGAGACGCAGAGGCCGCAGAGGAAGAGCAGAGAGTCTCTAAGAACCAAAGAGGACTGAGAAATCATTCAGAAAATCATTGCTGCGGTATCGCCATCGATATAAGCTTCTCGCGCTCTTAATCGGAAAGGAGACCCGCTCAATGAAAGTCATTCAATTCGCTGCTTGCATCGTCCTACTGGTGTTGTCGGTTGTTTTGGTTCGCGCCGATATAGCCAAGCCTAAGACTACCCCTCAAGAGAACAAATCCCTGTATACCAGCATTGAAGTTATTCCTGATGCAAAAGCCACCGACGCCAAGTTGCAAATTCGGCAGTCGACACTGAACGATCTTCGTGCGGCGCTCAATGGTGAACCCGGCAATGCGGCGCTCGCAGCAACTATAACTCGGAGCAGCACGAGAACGATCATTGCCGGACTCTTGATGTTTCTGTCTGTCTCTTTCGGAGGAGTTTGGTTTGTGCGAGCGTTCCGAACGGGTCAAGGCCTGCGACGGACAGAGAAGATCGCAGCCATCGCTCTAATTGCCGTAGCGACATTCGGTGCAGCCGCAATCCTAACACGCGGAAACGCAGGACCACCGCCCGCATATCGTTGGCGCAACCTTCCCACGGCTCTTGCTGGAGGTCAATCAACTTATGGCCCAGTGATTCTGGAGATTGTTCCTGACGATCCGAATTCTTCAATAGGCATGAAGCTAACCATCCCACTCAAGAAGCAGAAACCGAACGGCGAAGACGAATAACGTGCAAGAAGCTGTCGAGCTGAACCTGACGACACTGGTTGTCAACAAACCTTTCGAGCAAGGCAAGAGGGTGTTTGTTGCCGCTCTATTTTTCTGCGCGATTGCCTCCGCCGCGCTGGCTGGATTCCTTCCGCTGCAGGTATCAATCGTTACTGTGTTTCTGTTCGCTGGTCCTCACAACTGGTTCGAGCTTCGGTACTTCATAACGCGACTGCCGGTTCGTTTTGGTCGATCGCGCGCGTTCTTTATGACGGCGTTTATTGGAGTCGCTAGTCTAACAGTTGCCTACATCTCGTTGCCTTTGTTGTACCGGACTACAGCCTGGTCATACGAGGCATCGCTGACAGCGATTGCTCTTTGGAACACTTTGCTTCTTGCATGGTTGGGCACACTGGTCTTTTTGCGATCCAAACAAAAACCAGGAAGCGATGCGGCGTGGGTCTTACCGATCGTGTTTGCTCTTTGCGCTTTCAACTGGATCGCACCGGAGCTATTCGGCTTGACCCTGGTCTACGTTCACCCACTCGTTGCTCTTTGGTTCCTGGATAAACATCTGCAACGTAACCGGCCGCATTGGGTGCCAGCGTACAGGCGTTCTCTGTTGCTGGTGCCGCTGACCGTCGGATTGCTGGTTTGGCAACTTTGGGG
>DATDFV010000168.1:0-84585 GCA_036522415.1 Pyrinomonadaceae bacterium
TGAGGCCTGCCGTTGTGTGTTGGACATAAAGCACAACGACGCCATCACGCGCACCTGACTCGCGAAGTTTGTCGGCAACTTGATCGGTAAACTCAACCAGTTCTTCGCGGGTGTGTGATCGTACTTTGAGTGTGAACATGATCACACCATAGCAGCTTTGTATCCAACTCTGAAGGAATGGATGTTCATCGGTTGATCTCACTACAAACCATACCGCGAAAAGGAAAAACAAACATTCGCATAGAACAAGTCGGGAAGGGTGGTTTAGCGCCGCTGTGTTCCCGACCGCTTAGATTGGGCCCAAGCGGCGGGTAAACCACCCTTCCCGACTTGTTCTATTGGATCTTTGTGGTTGGCTCTCAGCGTTGCTGGACTTGATTGTTGCTGAATTAACAATGATCAAGACGACAGCATGTTCGTGTGAGCCTTCAATTGACTGGATCAGTTCTTGGACTGCGACGCTTTTCTATTAAGAATTGCCCAGCCGGACGGCAGCACTGCCGCTGCGAGCAAGACCTTTATGATGTCGCCGATGATGAAAGGTTTGATACCAAACGTGAACGCCGCAGCCGGTGGGGTTCTTAATACCAGAAGCCAGCAGTAACCCGCAGCAAGGATGACAACCGATCCGATGGCCATTGCGGCTGCAGCTGATAAGAACTTGCGGTCCCAACCATTCTCCGCAAATGCTCCCGTGATGTACGCCGCAGCTGGAAAGGAAACGAGATACCCGCCAGTCGGTCCAAAGAGAACAGCGAGGCCGCCAGTGCCACCCTGGAAGAACGGAAGTCCTGAACATCCCTCAACAAGATACGCAACCAACGCCAGGGCGCCGAGGCGTGAACCAAGCAACGCTCCAGTTAATGTCACGGCAAAGGTTTGGCCTGTGATTGGAATCGGACCGATGTTAAGTGAGAACTGAGCCGCTAAGGCATTGAACAAACTAAACGCGAACACCAGCGATACTGACCGCGTCCAATCCATTGGCGCCAGCGCCGTCCCTAACAATGTTTCTGATCTTGAGTAGGGTGTCATAGTCTCCCTTGAGCTTTCTACTTCGTACTTTGTGCTTCGTCAATGCGACACTATCACTTACAAAGAACAAAGCACAAAGCTCAAAGCACGTCTTTTAGTCACCAACCGCAGTCTTCGCGGCAGTCGTAGGGGCCGGTTTTTCTTCTTCAACAAGGTTCCCGATCCGCATCCCATGAAACGAGCGCCAGATAAAGAATACTGAAACGAGAAAGAAGGCCAACGCAAGTAATTGTGTAAGCGTAGCGTTGCCGTTGGATCGCTTCGTTAAGCTGACTGCGAGTTCGACGGCCAGCAGTCCAAACAAAGTCGTGAATTTGATGACCGGGTTCATCGCAACCGACGACGTGTCTTTAAAAGGATCGCCAACCGTATCACCCACAACCGTTGCGTCATGCAGCGCTGTTCCTTTTGCCTTCAAGTCAACTTCTACAACTTTCTTGGCGTTGTCCCAGGCGCCGCCGGCGTTAGCCATAAAGATGGCCTGATAAAGTCCGAATACGGCAATCGAAATCAGATAACCGATAAAGAAGAAGGGTTCGATAAACGCGAAAGCCAGTGTTGAGAAGAACACGGTCAGGAAGATATTGAACATGCCCTTCTGCGCATACTGGGTGCAGATTTGCACAACTTTCTTACTGTCTGTGACCGATGCCTTTTCAACTCCTTCGAGACGGATGTTTGCTTTAATAAACTCGACGGCTCTGTATGCACCCGTAGTAACGGCCTGAGTAGATGCGCCTGTGAACCAGTAGATAACCGCTCCGCCAGTAATCAATCCCAGCACAAACGGAGCATGGAGCAACGACAGGCCTTCCGTATTGCTCGTCAATCCATTTGTAAGAGCCATGATGATCGAGAAGATCATCGTCGTGGCCCCCACCACGGCTGTTCCAATCAAAACCGGTTTGGCCGTGGCTTTAAATGTGTTGCCGGCGCCATCGTTTTCTTCAAGGAGGTGTTTGGCGCGCCCGAAGTCTATATCGACGTTGAAGTCGTTTTTAACTTCGGTTACTACATTTGGCACATGCTCGATCAGCGACAGTTCATAAACCGATTGCGCGTTGTCAGTAACCGGACCATATGAATCGACTGCAATTGTTACGGGCCCCATTCCGAGGAAACCAAAGGCGACTAAACCGAAGCCGAAGACTGGCGCCACAACTGGGTTAACCATTAATGTGCCGAGCGCCAGATCAGGTGTCGCACCCATGGTCGTGACCACGTAAGCGATCGCCATCAGCGCGACAATGCTGATGCCTAACCAGTAGGCGGAGAAGTTACCCGCGACCAGGCCCGAAAGAATATTGAGCGATGCGCCTCCCTCTTTCGATGAAATAACAACCTCACTGACGTGCCGCGACTCAGTCGAAGTAAAAACTTTGACGAGTTCAGGAATAATCGCGCCGGCGAGAGTTCCACAGGAGATGATGATACTCAGTTTCCACCATAGGGTGGTGTTGTTGCCCAACACCGGAATCGTCAGGTAGGAGACCAGGAATGTAAGCACGACCGAAACAACGGAAGTGATCCAAACGAGCGAAGTCAAAGGAGCTTCGAAGTTCATGACTCTCGCGTTCCTGTAACGCGACTTAGCAATGATGTCGTTTACAAAATATGAAGCACCGCTCGCGATAATCATCATTACACGCATCACGAAGATCCAGACGAGTAACTGAACTTGAACGTGTGGATCCCTGACACCGAGGAGGATGAAGGTGATTAGTGCCACGCCCGTTACACCGTAGGTTTCGAAACCATCAGCACTGGGACCAACTGAGTCACCGGCATTGTCACCAGTACAGTCAGCGATCACCCCGGGATTGCGCGCGTCGTCTTCTTTGATTTTGAAGACGATCTTCATCAAGTCGGAACCGATGTCGGCAATCTTAGTGAAGATTCCACCGGCGATTCGAAGAGCGGCAGCGCCAAGTGATTCACCAATAGCAAAACCGATGAAACACGGACCCGCGTATTCGCCGGGAATGAACAACAAGATACAAAGCATGATCAGCAACTCGGTACTAATCAGCATCATACCGATACTCATTCCAGCCTTCAGCGGAATTGCGTACAGCGGAAAGGGTTTTCCTTCAAGACTCGCAAATGCGGTTCGGGAATTTGCGAATGTGTTGACT
Source organism: Pyrinomonadaceae bacterium (assembly GCA_036522415.1). Lineage (GTDB taxonomy): Bacteria > Acidobacteriota > Blastocatellia > Pyrinomonadales > Pyrinomonadaceae > PSRF01. Next base: position 3,171 of record DATDFV010000168.1, read on the forward strand.
CGGATTCCAAACCATGCGACTCCGTAACTGCCTGCTATTCCGACCAAGCTGAAAGCGAGAATGATCAGGACGCGATTGAAAGGAAGCGCGGAGAGTACGCCGAAGTAAAGCACGATGACTACCGCAATGAACGCCTCGAGAATCAGAATGAACTTGCCCTGCGTTATCAAATAAGTTTTGCAGGTTTCGTAGATCAATTCAGAGATCTCTTTCATGGCGCGATGTACAGGCAGTTTCTTGAGATTCATGTAAATTGCGAGTCCAAAGCCTAAGCCAAGAATAGAGATCAGAATGCCAATCATCAGCAGATTGTGCCCGGTGACGCTGCCGTTAAAGAAGCTGACCGAGTTCAGGTCTGGCAGCTCGAGGCTTGCCTCGCCTCCGTGCTGTGCGTAAGTCGGCGATGCGAAGGCAAACGTAGTCACGGCGGCGCCAATCGCGATTAGAAGAGTCCTCAACCTGGAGAACCTGGTCGATACGCGATTGGGCCGGGCAGCCTTCTTGAAGAGCCCTGCCGAACAAACAATCAGCAGGCTGATAATTGAGATCAGCGATAGTTCCACGATGAAAATAATCCTTTCCGATTCTTCGAAATAATGGCGAGATTCACGACTGCGGCCGCCTGTGAGACTCGCGCTCAACGACCGCCCGACTGACCCTTGGTACACATAGAACCCGCCGCGGGTCTTTTTAGAAAGCGCGTATTATTGCCGATTTTTTAGGGTACTGTCCAATTCGCGAGAGTTGTCCGCAGATTAGGCAGATTACATAGATTTTTCCTGAGATGTTTACGTACTACTTCCCGCATTCAAAAAGAAATCTGTGTAACCAGCGTAATCTGTGGAATAGTCGTTTATGTCGCAGCGGGTTCGGCCAGATCCGAGACAGGTTCAGGTCGTTTTCGCAATCCAAGCCAACCGCGGATTGAATCGATGAGGATCACGACCGCAGCGATCATGATAATCGCGGTCAGGACCGAGTTTATGTAGCCCTGGACCGCAGTTTCAGGCTTCTGCGTGAGTGGCCAGAAAATATCGGTGATCGATTGCCAACCCGCGACGAGCGTGGTGCTGCCGACAAAACTCAGCGGCAAAATCGTCACCCATGAATATCTCGCCTTGCCTGAATTCACGATCATGGTGGTGGCAACGCATAGTGCAACCGCTGCCAGCAATTGGTTCGCAATACCGAACATTGGCCAGATTGTTGAGATCGATCCTGACCAAATGAATGCTGCCCATGCCGCCACGACGAGTAATGAAGTTACTACGGAACCCGGCAACCAGTTTGGCTCTTCGAGTTTGCGATAGAACCTGCCGCCAAATTCACCCACCAGAAAACGCGCTACACGAGTTCCGGTATCAATGGTTGTGAGGATAAACAATGCCTCAAACATGATCGCGAAGTGATACCAGTACTTCATGAAACCACTGAGCCCTGGAATGCCGTCGAAGATTTTGGCAATCCCGAGTGCCAGTGTGACGGCCCCACCCGTTCTTCCGCGCAGATTCTTTTCGCCTGATTCCTGTTCGAGACGATCGATCTCCTGCGGTTTGAGATTGAAATCTTGACCGCTGTGTGAATCGACCATCTGAACGTAAGCCGTTTTTTGAGCATCAGTGCGCTGAGCGGTGTTGATGGCGAAGTAATCACCCGGGAAGAGCGACGTTGCGGCAATCAGCGCGACGATACCAACCACACCTTCCATCAACATGCTGCCATAACCGATAATGCGCGTATCAGTTTCTTTCGCGATCATCTTCGGGGTTGTGCCTGAAGAGACCAGCGCATGAAAGCCCGAGATTGCGCCGCATGCAATGGTGATGAAGACAAATGGATAGAGCTTGCCCGGAATAACTGGACCGCCGCCTGACTTGAACGGCGTCAATGCGGGCATGTGCAATGTCGGGTTAACGAGAATTACTCCGATGATCAGAAAAGCGATTGTTCCAATTTTTAGATAAGACGACAGGTAGTCACGTGGACAGAGCAGCATCCAAACCGGCAGCACCGAAGCGACGAAGCCGTACGCAGCCATCGCCACGATCAGCGTGTTGCGCGATAGCGTGAACATATGACCGAAGGACGAGTCAGCGATGCGACCACCGAGATACACTGCGAACAACAATCCAACGACACCAATAACGCTTGCTTCGGCAATTCTCCCTTTACGGAAGCGATACATGTAAAGCCCCATCAAAAGTGCAAGCGGGATTGTGAAGGCGACGGTGAAAGTTCCCCATGCAGATTCCGCGAGAGCGTTCACAACAACCAGGCCAAGCCCGGCAAGAGCGATCACTACGATGAAGAGAATCGCTACTCCGGCGACGAGCCCCGACAGTGAACTGATCTCGGTGCGTGCCATTTCAGCAAGTGATTTGCCTTTGCGACGCACACTCCCGGCCATGATCATAAAGTCGTGAACAGCGCCGCCTAGACAAACACCAATAACCAACCATAGAAGACCGGGTAAGAACCCGAATTGAGCAGCTAACACAGGTCCAATCAGCGGACCCGCTCCGGAGATTGCGGCGAAGTGGTGACCAAACAGGACCCATTTATTGGTTGGATAGTAGTTGTGACCGTCGTACATCGTCTGCGACGGCACCGGTCGCGAGTCATCGAGTGCTAAGACTTTGGCGGCAATGAAGGCGGAGTAGTAGCGATAGGAAATTGCGATTACACAAAGCGCGCCGATGATGATTGGTAAGGCTGACATGACGGTTTTGTTGCGACGTCGACTCGGGGCAGTAGCCCGCCTGTCAAGGAGAGCTATCTCGCATCGTGGGCTCGCTCGTCATCAAAGCCCTCCCTAGGTTACTGCCCCGATCCGCACGGATTCAATTATGCCCTTTGCCTCTGCGCCATCCCTAGCGAAGCTCCAACAATCGCCAGCAGAATCCCAAACGCGATCATGACAAGCGCAATCGTTGTTTGCGTACTGTTGCCGAATTGCCTTAGCAACTCACCCAGACCAACTCCGTGCGGCATCACAAGTAATCCTACTGCCACGAGGAAAGAGCCCGTTGCCATTGCCTTGAGCCAGGAAGCGCCCTTCGTTCGTCCCAGGTTTTTTCCGATCTCACTCCGACCATAACCGTATGACAAATACACTGCAAATCCCAACAGCAGCCAGGCAACGAATCGCCACCACGATGCGGGTGGTAGATAGAACATCAGAAATAGATACGAGATAACTCCGAGACCCGGAATAAACCACGCACCCAAAGGAACTCTAAATGGTCGCTTTCGTCCGGGATCTTTGTAGCGCAGGACGATGATGCCAATGCTCACCAGCAGGAACGCGAACAATGTTCCGACGTTGGTAAGATCAACCATCTCGTCAATGCTCATAAATGCTGAGAACGCCCCGACAACTACGCCGGTCAATATCGTTGTGACGTGTGGAGTCTTAAAACGGGGATGAACTTTGGCGAAAACAGGTGGAAGTAATCCATCTCGAGCCATCGAGAAAAAGATTCGAGGTTGGCCCATTTGGAAGACGAGAAGCACTGCGGTGTGAGCGATGACGGATCCAAACGCAACAATAGTAGCCGGCCATGTAACACCTGGAGGTGCCGCATTCTGCAGCGCCATGGTTAACGGCTCTGCCTGTTCGTTTGCTAACTTTGAAACGAGTTCAGGGTAAGGAATCAGTCCGGCAAACACAGCTCCCACCACCACGTAAAGTATGGTGCAAATGATCAGCGAAGCGATGATGCCAATAGGCAGATCGCGCGCGGGATTCCTCGTTTCTTCCGCTACGGTCGAGACTGCGTCGAATCCAATGTAAGCGAAGAAGACGAGTGCTGCGCCAGTGAACGTGCCATGCCAACCATTCGGTTGGAATGGATGCCAGTTAGAAACCATCTTCGACGGCGAAACAAAGTAGATCGCAGTGCCGATAAAGAAGAGCAGCACGGCAATCTTGATGATCACCATGCCTGCGTTGAAATTAGCCGACTCGCGAATGCCCCAGACGAGAACGATCGTGATTCCAGCGACGATCGCAAAGGCGAGAATGTTGAGAATAATTGCGTGACCGAAGATGTGAGGTGCATCTCCGAAGCTCTTCGCATACTGTTCGGGATTCGTGCTGGCGAGTTTCGCTGCAGTGCGATAATCCGTGGCCAGCCAAAGAGGAACGTGGGCGTTGATGCCGAGGTGTTCGAACAAATTGTCGACTAAAGTCCTAAAGTAGTTCGCCCAGCTGATCGCGACTGCCACGTTACCAAGCGCGTATTCAATGATGAGGTCCCAGCCGATGATCCACGCTATGAGTTCGCCAAGTGTTGCGTATGAATAGGTGTAAGCAGAACCTGATATCGGTACCATGGAAGCGAATTCGGCGTAGCAGAGAGCAGCGAATCCGCAGACGATTGCCGTGATCACAAATGAGATCATCAGCGAGGGTCCGGCGCCTGGTCTTGATGCGTCTCCGGCAGCAGCTGTTCCGACAGTTGCGAAGATGCCGGCGCCGATAATTGCTCCGATTCCAATTAGCGTTACGTTGAATGCGCCCAGGGCGCGTCTGAGGGTGTGACCTTCTTCCTGAGCGGCGGCCAGAATGTCGTCCAGATTCTTGGTACGAAATAGTCCTCGAAGCAAGGTGTGCCTCCAGCAGTCAAATTCGATAACGCTTACTTTGTAGTTAGCCCCCGTGGGCAGAAGGAATGCCTGCGGAGTTTGGCATGGAAGGCCTCAAAAGGGAAAGAGGAAAACGGTCTTTGTGCTTTGTCCTTTGTGCTTTGTACTTTGTTGTTTCGCAGGATACTCTTAACGTCCAAAGTCCAAAGTCCAAGTCCAAAGTCCAAAGAACGAAGCACAAAGCACAAATTGGTATGTACCCGTTCCGAAACATTCTGTTCCCAACAGACTTTTCGCCTAACTCTCGCGTGGCGCTGAAGTACGCTGCCGCATTCGCTCGCACTTCCCAGGGACGCGTCGTAGTGCTCAATGTGCAGCCCTCAAAGATACCAGGCGACTTATTAATAAAACCTCAAGGTAGTTTTGACGGAACCGACTCGCAACTCTTAAACGAACTACGCATAAGTGCTCAAGATATTCTGCGCGATCCGGTGCTGACGAGTGTTGACGTCGAAACTCTGTTTGCTGATGGCGATCCGGCCCAGGAGATTGCGAGGACGGCAGTCGATCACGAGATAGACTTGGTGACGGTTGTTACGCGAAGTCGAAAAAAGCTGTCGCGTGCGTTCACCGGTTCAATGGCTGAGGAGATCGTGGCGGAGTCACCGTGCGCGGTGCTGGCGGTCAGGCCCGCTCAACGTGATTTCGTAAATGCCCAGGACGATCACATCCGACCTGAACTCAAAACAATCATTCTGGCAACCAACTTCCGCCCATCCTCTGTTGCTGCAACACTGCTAGCCAGACAAATTGCGAATCACATGGGAGCGGAACTGCACGTTGTTTACGTTATTGGTGATTACCTCGATCAGATATCAGCGATGTTTCCGGAAGGTGGACTAGCCGCTTTGAGACGTTTAAGAGGCTACATCGAAGAACGAATGACGCAGTTTGCCCGTTCAGATGGTTCGCGGACAGTGACGACTCATGTCGATGAAGGACGACCATACGAGGAAATTGTCAGACGCGCTGCACGAATTGACGCAGACTTAATCGTGATTGGCACCGCTGTGCACAATTCGCTGTTTGGTGGAACGTTGGTGCTGGGATCGGAAATCGAGCGCGTGATCAGAAATGCGCCGTGCCCGGTTTTGTGTGTGCCGGCGGCGCGAGTAGTAACACCTCTACCCGCCTTTGTAGCTCAGCCCGTTCCGCAGATGTAAAATATTGCCGATTGTCCGACGAACTTTAGTTTGTCGTCAGCGCCGATTCTGCGACCAGGCGTCTTTGATCGACTGTGATATTCCGATCATTAGAGTTGGTCTGCCACGACAAACTAAAAAGTTCGTCGGACATACAGAACTACTGTTTTGCTTCGACCTTATCGACTGGCAGGCCTTCCTTTTGCCACTCGTTGAAGCCACCCAACAATGCTGCTACGTTCGTGATGTTTTTCGCTTTGAGGTTGACCACCGCACCGGCGGACGTATGTTCGTTTGGTCAAGAACAGTACGTGACAATGAGCTTGTCCTTTGGCAGCTCATCCAGATGATTAAGAATTTCTGCGGCTGGAATTAGTTTCGCCCCGGGAATATGACCTGCGTTGTAGGAAATGTCATTCCGGACGTCAACAATAAAAGCTTCGTGTTTCTTAATGAGATCCTGAAGTTCAATAATCGTTATTCGACGAGCCCCGTCGGCATAAGTTGTCGGCGTTGTGGTGGTGCCTGGTTGCTGGATTCTAGTTACCTTGTTTCCAGCTGCACTACAGGCAGCGAAAAAAATTGCTCCGGAGAGCACGAGCAAAAGGGTCAGGGAATGAGAGCGCATCAAAACCTCCAAGAAGCAACTAACCTAAAGGTAATTTGTTACGTGGGCGCGAGTTTGTCAAATGAAATAACTCCCTGGTGAGACCGGCGTGAAATAGGTCGAATAGGTCATATAGGTCCTATACTATGTCCAGTCATGCGCAGTCTCCTCGATCGAAAGAGGATTGTTGTTCTGGCAATCCTGCTGGCACTGGCGTTTGGATTCCGTCTCTTCGTAGCTCTCCGCCTACCCAATGACACGCCAGACGACGGTAGGGTTTACGCGCAAATCGCTCGCAACGTTCTCGAACAGCACGTCTATTCTCACGAAGAGCAACCGCCGTTTACACCGACTCTAATCCGTCTCCCTGGCTATCCCTTCTTTCTCGCCGCGGTTTATGCGGTGGCAGGACATGGAAATAACACGGCCGTCAGAGTAGTACAAGCAATTGTCGACACCTTCACGTGTCTCTTAGTCGCGCTGGTAGCTTTTCAATGGACTGAAAATCCCGCGCGCAAATGGAGAGCCGCGTATGCAGCGTTTGTTCTCGCCGCAGCGTGTCCGTTTACGACCATCTATGTCGCAACGATCTTGACGGAAGTGTCAACCAGCTTCCTTGCAGTCCTCTTGTGTTTGTTCACAACGCTGGCAATGAAATCAAAGAACAATCGCCGCTCACTTTTGTTCTGGATACCTGCCGGGTTGGTCGCGGGGTTGGCAGTTTTCTTTCGACCCGACAGCGGTTTGTTTGCTGCCGCGGTTGGATTGACAATCCTTCTATCCGCGCTGACTCGGAAACAATTTTCCCGGCGGTTCTCAAAGGCAGTTTTCAGTGCCGCAGTGTTTTCAGTTGCTTTTTGTTTAGTGCTGGTTCCCTGGACAATTCGCAATCGCAGAGTGTTTGGAGTGTTTCAGCCGTTGTCTCCGGCGCACGGTGAGATGCCAGGTGAATTTGTGCCTCGCGGCTACTTAATGTGGCTCAGAACATGGCTTGATGATGGTCGTTATATTGGACCAGTCTTGTGGCGTCTCGATACCGCTCCGATAAGTATTGAGGCGTTTCCAAAAAGAGCTTTCGACTCAACGGACGAGCGTGCGCGTGTTGAAGACCTGTTGAAGAAATACAACTATCCAGGAGATTTGTTTGAAGGAGCAGGAGCTGAGGGCGGTTGGGGTGACGACCAGGAAGATGAATCTTCAGAGGGAGAAAGCACAGACGAAGAAAATGAAGAGGGTGATGAGAATGCATCCGGTCCGGATCAGGGTGACGTTGAGATGACCCCGGAGATTGATGCCGCCTTTGCGCAGATTGCGCGCGAGCGAATTTTACGATCGCCTTTTCGTTATTACGTCAAACTTCCAATGCTGCGAGCTCGTTCACTCTGGTTTGATACTCACTCGCAGTACTACCCATTCGATGGTGAGCTTTTCCCGCTCGAAGATCTCGACTACGACATCGGACAGCAATATTGGTTGCCTCTGTTTGCCGGACTAACCTGGCTCTATACGCTTCTGGGAGTACTCGGTGGTTGGTTACTTTGGAGGGCTGGAGGAGAGTCCAGGCACTGGCTTCTGTTGGCAGCGTTGATCGTCTTTCTGCGTATCGGATTTTTCTCGACGCTTGAGAACCCCGAGCCTAGATACGTCGTCGAGATCTTTCCGTTTCTGGCGATTCTGGGCGGGGTTGCGATCTCGCGTCTCGGAAAAACTTCACACCAAAGCGCGGGCTCAGATTAAAGAACAAGTAAGGAAGGGCGGTTTACTCCCGCTTTCACCCGACTAAATCGTTGGGGATCACAGCGGGGGTAAACCGCCCTTCCTTCTTGTTCTTTAATTCGGAGTTCTTTCACTCAAGCTTCAAGGCGTTGGACTTGGTGATGCCTTGGGCAGTTGTTCAGATGGCGGAATGCTTGCTGGATTCGGTGACTCGGGTGATGAATGCAGATGAATTGCTTTCCACGCATTGCCGACTCGCTTGAACACAAGTGTCATCCTTCCAGCGGCAGTTTCGGGATTACCCTTGTAAGTTTGAGACTGTGTCCACTGACAAGTTACGACAGCCCCATCGCGTCCGAGCATCGTCACCGACACATCACGCACGTCAAGTTTCACGTCTTTGATTTCAGGATACGAACTCTTGCGGTTCTCCCGAACTTGATCCCAACCCTTCGTTACAGAACCGTTGTAGTTAAACAACGAGAGGCGCGGTGAGTTCCAATAGACGTCGGTCACCGCATTAACATCGGCATGCCTGATGCCGTCCAGCAAATGATTGAAGGCGGCAACAACACCATCGGATCCTGACTGTTCTGTACTGACGACTGGCTTCCGCGGAATTGTCTTTGGCGCGGTCTTAGAAACTGCAGGCTTCTCCGTGCTTGTTTGACTGGAGGTTGCAGGCTTTGGTTGTTGATTCGAATTCGTAGTGCGAGATCTCGAGGTCGTCGTCGATGAGTTGCTGTTTTGTGCGATTGTGATTGCGGATCCGACCAAGGAAAAACAGACGACAAGAACTATTCTCGTTAACATGACTCTTGACTCCTTGCCTCCACGATTGGAGAAGCTGTCACTAGTATAGGACCTTCGACCTATGAGAAAACAACTGACTACGAACTCTAATTCCACGGCACGCCGCTCTTGAGTCGGTCCACCGAACAGTCGCGACCTAACAACTCGAAGATCTCAAACATTGATGGTCCGACTGCCTGTCCCGTCAGCATCGTTCTTGATCCGTTGATTAGCAGGCCCGCCTTCACACCTACATCATCAGCAAACGCTCGTAACGCAGCCTCTGCGGTTTCGGCATTGAACACATCAACGCTACTCAGCCTGTTTCCTAATTCCGGTAGTAACTGCCTAAGACTCGGGTCCTTCAGAAGATTCTTTTTAACTGCTGATTCTTCAAAATCAAAGTCATCGGAAAAGTAAGCACGACCCTGACCGGAGAAGTCCTTGAGTGTGAAATACCGTTGTCGAATGAGATCGACGGTTTTTGCGAACCACTCACGATCTTCATCTTCGTATTCTTCGCGCCAGAGTTTGTTTGCTCGTAATTCGTCCTTGACCATCGGCAATAACTCCTCGAGTGGCATGGTGCGAATGTATTCCGCATTCATCCAGAGCGCTTTATCGTCAGTCCAGCGACGCGGATCATGCTCGTTGAAGTTGAAGATCGCGTTGGCACGACCGATTCCTTCCAGAGAGAACTCTTGAATGAGCTCGTCTTTAGAAAGAATCTCCTTGCCTCCAGGCGGTGACCACCCCAACAACGCCAGGAAGTTTCGGAACGCAGCCGGAACGAAACCGCGATCGCGATATGTTGTAAGGGAAACAACTTCACCATGTTTTCTTTTCGAGAGCTTGCCTTTGTTTGGTGCGAGAATCAGTGGCAGGTGTGCAAAAGTTGGCACCAGCGCCCCCAGAGACTCGTACAACAAAACCTGCTTGTGTGTATTTGTCAGGTGGTCTTGCCCGCGGATGACATGAGTTATTCCCATTTCGATGTCATCGATGACTACAGATAAGTTGTAAAGAGGATTACCTTCTGACCTGAGCAGGACGAGATCTTCGATCTCCGAGTAGCTACGCTCTTGAAGGCCGTAAACAACGTCTTGGAATTTGGTTGAGCCGTCGACCGGTACTTTCAGACGCACCGCGAACGGTTCGCCGGCAGCCGCTCTACGATCGGACTCTTCTCGAGGCAAATCACGAAAAGGATTGCTGCGTTGATCGATGCCTTCCGCTATTTGGACTGCGCGTGCCCTCTCGGCAACACCCTGCTTTACGTCTTTATCATCACGCTGCTCTTTCGGAGTGAAGTCTCGATACGCTTTGCCTTCTTCGAGAAGTCGATACGCTGCGTCGCGATGTTTCTGGGCATTTGCAGATTGAAAGACGAGGTCTTCGTCGTAGTCCAGACCTATCCATTCCAGTCCTTCAATGATTGAACGAGTAGATTCTTCCGTAGAGCGCTGCAGGTCAGTGTCTTCGATGCGCAAGAGAAACTTGCCGCCGACGTGGCGGGCGTAGAGCCAGTTGAACAGCGCTGTGCGAGCGGCGCCTATGTGCAAGTAGCCGGTTGGTGAAGGAGCAAAACGTACTCGAACACTCATAAGAAAAAAGTCAGTGGTCGGAATAGGTCGAATACGTCATATAGGTCCTATTCGTCACCACTGACCACTTAAACTTTCTGGCGGAGATGACAGGATTCGAACCTGTGAAGGGCTTTTGACCCTTAACGGTTTAGCAAACCGCCGCCTTCAGCCACTCGGCCACATCTCCGTGCCGTTTCAGGCGAGAACCAATTCTAGTCGGCGATCTGAGATTGTCAAGGTAGCTTACAATCGTCCGACGAACTTCAGTTTGTCGTGCGTAACCGATCATGCAGCAAAGTTCTAAACAGGCCTGGTCAACGCGCGCGACAAACTAAAAAGTTCGTCGGACATTAGAATCAAGCCATGTCAAAGTTTGGCGTAACCCGAAGACAATTTTTGAGTGGAGCACTCTCTGTCCCACTAGTAGGAATTTCCGCCGCCTCTGCCTACGCAACAATGATCGAACCGTACAACTATCGAATCTCCCAAACAGACGTTTACATCAACGAGCTTCCCGAACATTTCGAAAACTACCGCATCACTCAACTGACAGACATTCATCACAGCCGAATTCTTGGAATTGAAGAGGTGCGGCGAGTTGTCCAGCTCGCACAACAAACCAAACCAGACATATTTGTGTTAACAGGAGACTACTCAACTTCCTATCGTCGTTACATCGAACCGTGCGCGGAAGCACTTGGCTCTTTAAGCGCACCAGATGGTGTTTGGGCAGTACTCGGTAATCATGATCATTACACCGACGCTGAGTTAACTACTCGAGCACTTGAGCGCCGGGGTATTGTCGTTATGAACAATAAGAACACGAGTTTACGTCGGGGTTCTGACATGCTGCAGTTGTCGGGCATCGACGACTTCACGTGGAACGCCACTGATTGGACCAAAGCATTTGTCGGTCTCGATAAAAGGATACCGACGATTTTGCTTTCACACCAACCTTCAGTTTTAGAATTCGAACAGACTCAAAACGTATCACTGATTCTGAGTGGTCACACACATGGCGGACAGATTAATCTTCCGTGGCTGGGCACTCCGGCGAAGTTCGCCACAAAGGATCTCAGGTTCGCGCAAGGATTGTTTCGTCACAACGACGTACAGCTTTATGTATCGAGTGGGACCGGAGTGATTGGATTGCCGATAAGGTTTGGTGTGAGACCGGAAATTGCCGTGTTGCGTTTGAAACGAGCCGTCTAAGCCGCGAAGCTTGCCGGCCGTGGTGCTCGTTGCAGTTGCACGGGCAGCTGCGGAGCACAACAGATTTTTGCGAGTCGTGTCTTATCGCGCTGCATTTCAGGATTATTGGCCAGCCAGTCTCTAACCTCGCGAAAGATTCTTGCCGCGTGAGCATCAGGCGGCTCGACGAGTTTGTAGTTCATCCACTTACCTTCACGACGTGCTGAAACCAGCCCGGCCCGGCGCAAGTAAGCGAGGTGCCGTGATATCTTCGGCTGGTTTGTTTTCAATACTTCAACGAAAAAACAAACACAGACTTCGTCGTCGCCAATCAAGTGAATGATACGTAGCCGAGTTCGATCGGCAAGAGCCTTGAAGAACAGTTCAATGCTGTAGTCTTTATTGACCATGCTGTCTCGTCAAAGATACGACCTTATCTAGTTTTGAGTTCCTTCGCTGTTGGTTCCATCGAAAACGCTTCGGCGCTCGAGCAATACGGTATCGCGCCAAACCCCATGGAGCTTCGCGATTCTTTCTCTTCGACCGACCTCGCGAAATCCGCTGCGCCGATGAAGAGCGATACTCGCTTCATTCTCAGGGAAAATGCTTGCCTGCAACGTCCAAACTCCGTGCGCTTCAGATTCTGCAATGAGAGCTTCGAGTAGGACGCGACCAAATCCATTTCCCTGAGATTCGGTAGCCACATATACACTGACCTCAGCAACACCGGCATAGACCTCCCGAGCGGATACCTTACTCAAAGCCGCCCATCCTCGAACCTTTTGCTCTACAGTCAGAACCAACCTTGCAAAAGGCAGGTGAGCATTGTTCCAGCGCTCCCACGAGGGCACTTCAGTTTCAAATGTTGCCTGACCCGATTTGATTCCCTGTTGATAGATACGCCTTACCTCATCCCAGTCAGCAACCTCCAACGCCCTTAGTGAATACATTTGCCTTGACATATATGAAACGTTGGCCTTAGTCTTGGTCATATTCGCTAAAGCGAATGTAACTATAAGTGAGGTGAGTGATGGAAAACAAGACCCGAACCGAAGGGAAGGCGTTAAAAGCTCATATAGCGATTAACGTTTCGGATGTAAATCAAAGCACTGAGTTCTATCGCAAGATGCTTGGTCTGGAACCCTGTAAAGTCCGCACCGGATACGCAAAGTTCGATGTTCAGAATCCGCCTTTGAATCTGACGTTGAACGAACGTAAAGGGGTCACAGCCGGCGCGCTATCGCACCTGGGGATTCAAGTGAACTCAACGAACGACGTAATGGCGATGCGGCAAACCTGGATGGACGCCGGGCTGATAACTCGGGATGAAATGCAGACAAACTGTTGTTATGCGATTCAAGACAAAACCTGGGTTGAAGATCCGGATGGTAATCAGTGGGAGGTATTTGTCGTACTCGAAGATAACTTACAAGAAAGTCCGATTTGCTGCACGAGTGATGTTGCTGAACCGGTCTCGATCGGGAGATAGGAGTTCAGGAGCAGTCGGCGGGAACAGGAGCAGGGCAGGAACAGGGGCAGGAGCAGGAGCAGGAGCAGAAGCAGCGGCAGGAGCAGGAGCAGGGGCAGGACCAGCAGCACTACACTCTAAAGAACAAGTTGACCGGCGATTAAAGTCAGTAGTCTTGCTGCTCCTGTTCCTGCTCCTGCTCCTGCAGCCTGCTCCTGCCTCTGCCCCTGCTCCCACTCCAACTTTTCCATTGACATCCCGACTCTGGCAGAGTACTTTGTGATACCAAGTAGCACGTGGTGTGCGGAAGCGTGCGGTAGTAAAAATTAATGTATGCGGTACAATGCGGCCACAATGAGTCTTCTTGAGAGTATTAACTCACCTTCCGATCTTCGTAAGCTTCAACCAGAACAACTTCAAACAGTCGCCGATGAGATTCGGACTTACATCCTCGAGACTATGTCTCGGGTAGGAGGTCACACCGGTGCCTCGCTTGGTGCTGTCGAATTGGCCGTTGCGTTGCATTACGCTTTCGACACGCCATCGGACAGACTCGTTTGGGATGTCGGACATCAGGCGTATGCTCACAAGATTCTGACCGGTCGTCGCGAATTGCTGCCGACGATTAAATCGTATGGAGGCATCAGCGGCTTTTTGCGTCGAGACGAGTCTGAGTACGACACGTTCGGCGCCGGACACGCTTCAACGTCGCTCTCTGCTGCATTGGGAATGGCGATAGCACGGGATCGAAAGGGAGAAGATCACCACGTAGTTGCATTGATAGGCGATGCGTCGCTTGCGGGCGGCATGGCCATGGAGGCGATTAATCAGGCTGGTCATCTCAAGAGCAGATTGATCGTCGTGCTCAACGACAACGAAATGTCGATTGCGCCTGCTGTTGGTGCGTTAACCGGATACCTGAACAGAATTCGAGGTGCGCACGGCTATCACCGGTTCAAGGATGAAGTTGAAGAGAAACTGTTGGCTATACCTTCAGTTGGCGAGCGCCTGCATCACGCGGCGAAGACCATGAAGGACGTAATCGCAGCGGCTGTTCTGCCAGGTGCGCTCGTGAGTGAGCTTGGGTTCAAGTACATCGGTTATGTTGATGGTCACAATCCGCGCGCTCTTGTTGCAGCACTGCGCGAAGCCAAGCAGATAAAAGATGGACCTGTCATCGTTCATGCCCTGACAATGAAAGGAAAAGGTTTTCCCCAGGCTGAATCTGACTACTATCGCTGGCACGCTACCGGTCCTTTCGATCTGCAAACCGGAAAACCAATCAAGAGTCCGAGCAAGACACCCACTTACACAACTGTTTTTGGCAATACGCTCTGCGAATTGATGGGAAAGGATCCGAAAGTAGTCGCGTTAACTGCGGCGATGCCGGATGGAACGGGCGTTTGCTCCGCCCTTGAAAAATTTCCGGATCGTTCGTTTGATGTTGGCATAGCCGAACAACACTGCGTGACGTTTGCTGCCGGAATGTCGTGTGAAGGCTTAAAGCCTGTCTGTGCAATTTACTCAACGTTCCTTCAGCGTGGTTTCGATCAAGTGATCCACGACGTTTGTATACAGGATTTGAATGTCAAGTTCTGTTTAGACCGCGGCGGCATTGCCGGTGGCGATGGCCAAACGCATCATGGCTTGCTGGATATTGCGTATCTCCGGGGAGTGCCAAACATCATCCTCATGGCCCCGAAAGACGAAGGCGAGATGCGCGATATGCTATTAACAATGCTTGAGCATCATGGTCCGGCTGCCATGAGATATCCGCGCGGCAATGGAATCGGAGTTGACATAAGTCGCGAGCCGGAAGTTCTCGAGATTGGTAAAGCTGAACTGCTTAGGGATGGCGGCGAGATTGCGATCATCGCCTACGGTTCAATGGTTCACCCATCACTTGCTGCCGCTGAGAACCTGGCTAAAGATGGAATTGAAACCACGGTGATAAACGCAAGGTTTGTCAAACCATTGGACGCTCCGTTGATTTTGGCCCTCGCTCGGACCAAACGACTCCTGGTCACAGTCGAAGAGGCCTACCTCGCTGGTGGTTTTGGCGCGGCCATTTTGGAACTACTCGAAGAGAACGGACTCCAGGACAAAGTCAGAGTCGTTCGCATGGGTGTTCCCGATCGTTTGATTACTCACGGAGACCCCAAACTCCTTCTCGCCAAGTACGGGCTTGATGCAGACGGGATCTACAACCGCGTCCGAGAAAGTATTGAAGTGTTGGACGAACGTCGCGCAAAGCCACAACGGGTTGTTTCTTAAGCCGATAGTGAGTAATAGGACTTATAGGACCTATTCGACCTATTTTCTTACAACCCGCCTCATCCGTAGGGTGTATTAAACCGACGCGTAGCGTTCCTGCACCAAATGAGTAATGATGAACTGAATTGTCTCAGATAATCCACGCCTTTCCGTAAAAAACCGCAGAGAACTCACGCTTCCAGCTGTGGCCTTGTGCTTGCAACATCTAAGGATGCTCCCAACCTCGACTTACTGGAGAAGCAATGGAGAAGGAAAAATTTCTGGAGTCAGAGCCAGAAACAACTTCACTCATTGATGAGCCTCACTTTGAGGAGGCATGGACGGTCCTGGCTGCGCGACCTGTTGTTCCTCTAAAACAAGTTGAGGCACGTCAAGGTGTACGAGGAACGCTAAAGCTCATAGCGGCGTTCCTGGGTGCCGGTTTGCTCGGTGTTGTTGTAGGTCTGGCTTCAATTCGGTTTCGACAAGTCCCTGCGATGAGTACGGCGAATGACGTTTCTGTCCCTAATGATTCGACGCAGAATGCTGAGGAGCAGCCGTCCACCCCAGAGCAAACATCGATCGAGCCAGAGGTAGAAGCCGCTCCCGTAAAGACGCCCTCGCGCTTAACCGAAGCCTCGAAACGTCGCCAAAGCGCCGCTGTGCAAGTACCAGATAGTGATAGCGATTCCCCGAGTGCTCAACCGCAATTAGCTGACGAGTGGCAAGAGCGTCGACCAAGGCGTACAACGATTCGACGTCAACGTCGTGAGATCGATGACCTCCATCATCGCGATCTGCTGAGGATCCAGGAAATTTTTGAAGGACGTCGACCGCGAAACCCGTAGTACGTCAACGGTCAGTATTTATAGGACCTATTTTTCCTGTAGAACCTATTCGATTTGGACTGACTACTGATCACTGCTACTCCCATTGCATTGAAACTGCAATGATCAACATATTGACGTATCTTTAAACGGATGGCATCATCGGCCCCAAGCGATTTGGGTCGTCCCAAGACTAGTTGAATATCGCTTGCCTCGATCGATCTCACTAATAAGTAAATCCCCGACTATCTTTTGAACGGTTCAGTATTTCGCGCAGTGCGGCGCGAGGAAATGGTGAATCTGTATGACCAGACAAGTGTTTCGGGAGCGGGAGTGTACCCACCGAGACGAGGGTGCCGACGGCGAATTCTACAATGGCGTCTTTTATGTTCAGGCTTTACAACGACTCAGAGTTGATGAAGCGGTGCAGCTTGCCAGCAAGGTTAGCTCATTCTTTTGGGCTGACGCCCCACACATTCTGGTCTGGCTTTGCAATGATTGCGCTGCGGAGCTGCGATTAACTGATACTCCACGCGCATTGACCCACGCTTCGCGACATCGGGCCTGATCTCAGATCCCAGATTAAACTCCGGGAATAATCCTATCTGGGATCTGAGATCTGAAATCTGAGATCTGTTTTCATCCTTCATGTTGTAATGTGCTCGCACCTTGAACCGCGAGCGTATCGATAAGTTGCTTGTTGAGCGCGGCTTCGCTGAGTCCAGAACCAGAGCGCAGGCAATGGTCATGGCCGGCGTGGTGCTCGTCAATGATCAACGTGTTGACAAGCCTTCCGAGCAGTTTCCGTTTACCGCTGAAATCCGAATCAAACACGGCGAGGATCCAACAGGGCGTTTTGTCGGCCGCGGTGGATTAAAACTCGAGGCAGCGTTGCAGAAGTTTCAAATGGACGTCACCGGCTGGACGTGTATCGATGTTGGTGCATCGACGGGAGGCTTTACGGATTGTCTTCTACAGCACGGCGCCGCAAAGGTTTACGCGATTGATGTTGGTCACAATCAAATTGACTGGCGCTTGCGAAATGATGATCGAGTAGTCGTTCGAGAAGGAGTAAATGCTCGATATCTTCGACCGGACGAGTTCGAAGTTAGATTTGATCTGGCTGTTATCGATGTAGCGTTTATTTCTGTGACGAAGGTCCTGCCGGCCGTCGTTGGGTTGTTAAAAGCTGACGGCAAACTTGTCGTGTTGATAAAACCTCAGTTTGAAGTTGGCAAAGGCGAGGTGGGCAGTGGTGGAATAGTGCGAGACGCTGAGAAACGAGCGCGTGTTATTGAGGAAGTGAATCAATGCGCGGCGGAGCTTGGCCTGGAGAATATCGGAATGATCGAATCGCCAATTAAGGGGGCGGAAGGGAATGTAGAGTTTTTGGCGGTGTATAGGCTAATTGTCGGTGGTCACTAGTATAGGACCTATAGGACTTATTGGACCTATTAACAACTGACCACTCACTACTGACCACTGGCGCACTTCGTTGACACTAAAAAGCGCCGCCGCTTATCCTCACCACACTATTTTTCAAGCCCATGTCAACGATCAAGCGCATCGGAATTGTCCTAAAACCGCATCAACACGATGCGCTAAAGACAATCTGCGATCTCACACTGTGGTTATCGGAGCGAGAAATCGAAGTCGTTGGTGGTCCAGACATCGAGCGCGAACGAGTCGAACACCAGACCGGTTGCGCAGTCAAAGAAGTTCCAACCGAAAAACTCGCCGCGGCAGTTGACCTGATTCTTGTGTTGGGTGGTGACGGCACAATGATCGCCACCGCGAGAATGATCGAGGACCTTGAAGTTCCAATACTGGGTGTCAACTACGGCGGCCTTGGTTACCTGACGGAGTTTCGGATTGAAGAGCTCTACTCTGCGCTTGGCTCCATATTGGACGGTAATTATCGCCTCGATAAGCGAGTCATGTTACGAACCCTCCATCAACGCGGCGACGAAGTCGTCAATCGCAATCGTGTCTTAAACGACGTGGTAATCAACAAGTCGGCGCTGGCGAGAATCATCGAGATTGAAGCTTATCTTAACGACCAATTTGTCAATTCATTCCGAGCGGATGGTTTGATTGTCTCTACGCCGACAGGTTCAACTGCTTACAATCTCTCCGCCGGCGGACCGGTGATTTTCCCTTCCATGAATGCGATTGTAATCACTCCGATCTGTCCATTCACTTTGTCTAATCGCCCTATTGTCGTTCCTGACGACGCGGTCATCGAATTGCGACTCAAAACTGATCAGGAAGATGTCGCACTAACGCTTGATGGTCAGGTTGGATTTCCTTTGAAAATTGGTGATCGGGTCGTAATTCAAAAGAGTCGAACTACTTTCAACCTCATTCAGCCTAGCAATCGAAACTACTTCGACGTTCTGCGCGACAAGCTGCGATGGGGACGATGAACCCGGTTTGTGTGAATTCGTGGATCGCTCTTTTTAGGTGTAACAAACGATCCACGAAAACACACGAATTCACACGAATCAAAACTTGTGAGCAGTGCGTTTAAATTATTCGCATCGCGCCCAAACCTTATGAACAAACCTGAGTCGACCGTGTCCAAAACTCGACGCCCCTGGTACAAACCGTCGCTAACTACGCAAATCTTCATTGGCCTTATTGTCGGTGGGGTGATTGGTTGGTTCAGTCCCGATTGGGGCAATAAGGTCTATTTCCTGCGCGACATTTTTCTCAATCTGATCAAGTCGATTATCGCGCCGTTAGTGTTTTCAACGCTTGTCGTCGGAATTGCTGGTGGCGGAGATCTGAAAAAAGTCGGGCGGATGGGTGTGAAAGCGCTCCTCTATTTCGAAGTGGTCACCACGATTGCTTTATTCATCGGACTCGCGGTCGTCAACATCATCAAACCCGGATACGGAGTTTCATTAGCAGCCAATGCGGCTGACGTTGGACAACAACTCGGGCAGGCACATCCAAAAACACTCGTTGAAACCTTGGTTCACATCTTTCCTGCCAGCATCGTCGACGCAATGGTGCGAGGCGATGTGCTTCAGATCGTTGCCTTTTCCGTTTTGTTTGCGATGGCAGTCTCAGCGATGGGGGCGAAAGGACAACCGATACTTAACTTTTGCGAGAGCTTGTCGCAGGTGATGTTCAAGTTCACTGGTTACGTGATGATGTTTGCGCCGATTGGTGTTGGAGCAGCAATGGCCCATACGGTCGGCACGAAAGGTTTGGAGGTCTTGAAGAACCTCGCATTGCTCATTGGTTCTTTGTATGTTGCCCTTATTATTTTCGTGGTGGTTGTGCTTGGAGCAGTGGCGCTTATTGCGCGCGTTCCAATCAAACAATTCCTCAAAGCCGTACGAGAGCCGTTTGTTATCGCCTTCGCTACTACCAGCAGTGAGTCGGCATTGCCGAAGGCGATGGAGGCAATGGAACGACTGGGGGTGCCACCGCGTATTGTTGGTTTTGTAATGCCCACGGGTTATAGCTTCAACCTCGATGGGACGACGTTGTACCTGGCCATGGCTTCAGTGTTTGTTGCGCAGGCTGCAGAGACAGTCACAGGACAACACATGGGACTGGGTCAGCAGCTGGTCATGATGGTGACGCTGATGCTGACTTCCAAAGGGGTCGCGGCTGTACCTCGGGCAGCATTGGTGATCCTGTTGGCCACGCTCCACACTTTTAATCTTCCGATCGAGGGAGTTGCGATTATCTTTGGGATCGATGAACTAATGGATATGGGTCGCACCTCAGTCAATGTGTTGGGCAACTGTATGGCGACTGCTGTGGTAGCGCGTTGGGAAGGTGAGTTTGATGATGAGCGAGCGAAAGTTTTTGGAACTCCAGCCGAGGCAAAGTTGGACTTGAAACACGGCGAGCCGGCATTTGCATCAGCCGCTGCTGAAGGTGATTGATGTGTACGAGAGACTGTCAGCCTGTCGTGGTTTGTTTGCGGCGTCTTAGTGCACCAACATGGCTTAGGGCGCAACGACAGGCTGACAGCCTGTCGTACCGTTGAACGGCAATCAAACTTTAACGACTTGGAACAGGATTGGCACTGAAGGAGTCTAGTTTGGCTCCCTGGTGAATTGAAATGGTTTTACCCCTTTACGACGATAATTCAGATCGGACGATTACTCCGTACGTTAACTACGCCATCATAGCTGCAAACATCTTAGTCTTCGTTTTTCTCCAACAGCTAGGTTCGAATGACCGATTCACTTATGCATTTTCAACGGTGCCACTCGAGATCCTCACTGGCCACGATGTAGTGACGCCGGCGCGGGTTTTAATTCATCCGGTTACCGGTCAACGGTTAGTCGTGCCTGGTCTAGGGGAAACACCTTTCTCGGTTTACATCACTCTCTTCACTTCGATGTTTATGCACGGTGGCATCGCACATATTGCAGGCAACATGCTCTTCCTGTGGATCTTTGGCGACAACATCGAAGATCGGCTGGGCCACTTTCGCTACTTATTCTTCTATCTTATTTCGGGCCTGATCGCTTCGCTGGCTCATGTGCTGACAACAGCGGCATTCGCGACAGACCAAAGCAGCTTGTTGGTTCCGAGTCTGGGAGCCTCAGGCGCGATCTCGGGAGTGCTGGGTGGCTATATCTTACTTTATCCGAAACGTCGCGTTACCGTGATCCTCTTCCGATTCTTAACTGACGTTCCAGCCTATGTAGCGATAGGGTTGTGGTTTGTATTTCAATTGGTCAGTGGCCTGGGAATGTTGGGCGGTGGCTCGCAGCAAGGTGGAGTTGCTTACGCCGCACACATTGGCGGCTTCATTTTTGGTCTCACATTTATCAAGGTGTTTGAGATCGGACGAAATCAGACGCCACGGGTTTCCGGGCCGGCGGGCTGGTAGGGGAGGCACCAGGAGGCAGGAGCAGGATCGTCGTAGTCCATAGGTCCTATAAGTCCGATTCGACCTATAATTCACTCTATGAAAAGCAGGATTGAATTGCCTCCAATCAACCAACAGGGTCTGGAGATTTGCTCCACCCCTCGCGCCGAAATGAATCTCTTTCCGCTTGATACCTTTCCTTACGAGTTCCCTGGGAAAGAGATTCGAATCGATTTTGAGATCACTGAGTTCACCGCCATCTGTCCCTTCTCCGACTTTCCAGACTTCGCGACAATTCGCATCGAATACGTGCCGAACGAGCGTTGTATAGAGTTGAAGAGTTTGAAGCTCTACATCAACTCATTCAGGAACATCAAAGTTTTCCACGAGCATGTAATCAACATCATTCTTGAAGACTTTGTGGCTGCTTGTGATCCACTCCGAGTTGAGATGGAAGGCGATTTTCATGTCCGGGGAAATATCAAGACGATCGTTCGGGCGAGCTACGACAGGAGCAGGAGTAGTCGGCAAGAGCAGGTATAGGTCAAAAAGGACGTATATGATCTATCAGGCCAATCGATGGATAGCACTTTGATCTACGCTCTGATTGCGGCTGTCGCTCTGGTGATCCTCGCTGTGATCGTCAAAGCGGCGTTGCGATGGGCCTTCAAGATTTTCGCTCTGCTGCTTGTCCTCATGGCAATTGCTGTCGGTATCTGGTTATGGCTCAAGCGTCCGGATCGCCAGTCGCAAAATGAACCGCGCCCTTCTCCCACCCGGCGCGCCACTTCAACCCAGCACTAATATGGCGGAAACCGATACTGATGCTGCTGATCAATTCGACGCGTCTGTAGATGCTGCCAAACTCAACGAAAGCCTGCCCGGCTTATGGAGACGTTACCGCAAACTTCCTCGGAACGTTTTCGCAATCAGCCTTGTTTCTCTCCTGAACGATGCCTCAAGTGAAATCATTTACCCGCTTCTGCCGATATTCATTTCTTCCTCACTGGGAGCTTCAGCGCGCGCTATAGGAGTCATCGAAGGAACCGCCGAATCAATTTCAAGTCTGCTTAAACTTTTTGCAGGTTACCTCAGCGATCGATGGCGACAACGGAAGCTGCTGGTGGTCTCCGGCTACGCACTAGCTGCGTTGGCTCGCCCGTTTTTGGCATTCGCAACTACGTGGCACGACGTTTTGGCAATTCGACTCACCGATCGTATCGGGAAAGGCGTTCGTACCGCTCCGCGAGATGCGATGATTGCAGACGCGGTAGATGTCGATCAACGCGGTATCGCTTTTGGATTTCATCGCGCAATGGATCATGGTGGAGCTGTAATCGGACCTCTGCTTGGATTCGTGCTTGTTTATTTTTTGATTAGCAATCGCAATGCGCCATCGCGTGGGGAGTTCAAATGGGTTTTTCTCTGGGCTGCTGTGCCGGCAATCGCGGCTGTGCTGGTTGCGATGTTCTTTATGCGCGAGTCGCAACTTGCCGCGGTTGAACCAGCCGGCACTCGAAGTCTGTCATTGCGAGGCTTTGATGGTAACTTCAAACGCTTCTTGTTAATCCTTGCGCTATTCACTCTATCAAACTCCACAGACGGATTTCTGATTCTGCGAGCACGCAGCGTCGGAGTCTCAATTCCGGACTCGTTATTACTTTGGGCCGCGCACCATGCGATGAAGGTGCTTAGTTCATTGTGGGGTGGCGACCTTTCCGATCGATTGGGCCGCAAACGCTTGATTGTTTCCGGCTGGATTCTGTATGCGGCCGTGTATGCCGGATTTGCTTTCGCAGCTCATCAGATCTCGATTTGGGTTCTATTTCTCGTCTATGGGATTTACTTTGGACTAGCCGAAGGGGCAGAGAAAGCATTAGTCGCAGATCTCGTTCAGCCTGCACAACGAGGTACGGCGTACGGCCTTTACAATCTTGCTTTCGGAATTACGGTGTTTCCTGCTTCACTTTTGATGGGTATCATCTGGGATTGGAAAGGGCCGACAACCGCATTCCTTGTAAGTGCAGCGTTGGGTGCAACGGCAGCCTTGTTGCTGTTGCTTCTTGTGAAAACTAATCCACCGGATCTTCGGTTATCCCGGACACCGACTGGGTAGTTGCGAAAAGGAGAGTTGTATGTCACGTCGTCATGTTCTAACTCCACATCCGGGTTTGGCAACGGGCCTTGGCTACTACTTGAGCGGCATGGAAGAAGTTCGTGAACAGGTACGCGCGGCCGTGAAAGATCTGGATGTAGAACACATAGGCAAACCCGCCTTTCTCGGCGCGCATTCAATCGGTGCTTTGGTACTGCACATTGGAGAGGCGGAATGGTGGTGGATGAAGTGCAACGTTGCTGGTCATCAACTGACTCCTGAAGACGCCAAGGCTCCTTATTGGGACGTTCTGGAGAATCCCGAAGGATTTGCGAACAAGGGCTACACTGCTGAGTTCTGTCTGCAGGAAGTGGACAAGATTCGCAATCAGACACGCGACATACTTTTTGGTCACTCGGACAAAGATCTGGATCGGATCGTGAATGTCGAACGTCAAGGCCAAATATACGAAATCAGTATCCGCTGGATTCTTCATCATCTGATCGATCACGAGGCGCAGCACAAAGGGCAGATACTGATGCTGAAAAGGTTGATGGTTAAGTGATGAGCATTGTGCTTGGTACTTTGTGCTTTGTTTGTGAGGTAGTGAGACAAAGTTGGATGCAGTCAGTACCACCTCGCGGTAGCGAGTGGGTGCGCAGCCAAAAACTCTCGACCAAACAGGCTACGCACCCACCCGCTACCGCGAGGTGGTACTGACTGGATCCAAGTCTGGTTCATATACAACCAAGCACAAAATACTAAGCACAAAATACAAGGCACGAAGTTCGAAAAGATGACGAATTACGAAGTTGTTAAAACACCTCACGAGTTAACCCGCGCAATTGCAACTCTCACAAACCAACCTGTTGTTGGTCTGGATACAGAAACAACCGATCTTGATCCCTATACGTCGCGGTTGCGCTTAATCCAGCTCGCCGCTCCCGACAAGGTTTTCATTTTCGATCTCGACGCCTTTCGAAATGGCGACTTGTCAAAAACTGAAGCGCTGGCTCCGCTTCGTCAGCTGCTGGAAGCGCAGCGTCCTATCAAAATCGCGCACAACTCAAAATTCGATGCCAAGTTTATCAAGCATAACCTGGGGATAGATCTTGGCGGACTGTTCGACACGCTGCTTGCCAGCCAGCTCGTGGGAGCTGGTGATATCGAGGAACGTCACGGTCTGGAATCGGTTGCAACTCGTTACTTAAACGAAGCAGTAGATAAGACTGAGCGTCTGAGTAATTGGGATTTTGAATTATCAGAATCTCAACTTGAGTATGCTGCCCGCGATGCCGCAGTACTTTTGCCGCTTCGTGAACGACTGATCGAACGCCTGAAGGCTGAGTCGCTCGTGAAAGTGGCACAACTCGAGTTTGAGTGCGTGATGACGGTTGTTGATATTGAGTTAGCCGGCTTCTACATGCACAAGGATCGCTGGCTCGATCAGCTGGCAATCGTCCAAAAAAGACAAGGGGAATTGGCGGAACAGCTGCAGGAGGTTTTGGCGGAAGAGTCGTCGCAGGGTTCACTATTCGGCGGACCGCAACGCAACGAAATCAATTTGGATTCTCATCAGCAGTTGACCCAGGCTTTGAATCGTCTGGGCATTCCTGTTCCTGATTCGACTCGTAATTGGAAACTCCAGCCCCTGGCGGCGCAGTATCCGATTATCGCAACGTTGCTCGAATACAGAACCGTGCAGAAGGCCTTAACGAGTTACGGCGAGAACATGATCGAGCTGATCAATCCTGTAACCAAGCGCTTGCATGCTGACTTCAGACAGATTGGCGCGCCAACAGGTCGATTCGCCTGCACCAATCCAAACATTCAACAGGTGCCTCATGCAGTTGAGTACCGGCGTTGCTTCAGCGGATATCCTGAAGGTCGAAGATTAGTAATCGCAGACTACTCGCAAATCGAGTTGCGAATCCTGGCGGAGTTCTCCGGCGACCAGGGTTTCATTGACGCGTTCAATTCCGGCGCGGACTTACACCGGGTCACAGCATCGCAAGTCTTCAATACGTCGCTCGAGCAAGTTACTAAAGAGCAGCGGGACTTTGCCAAGCGATTGAACTTCGGCGTGGTTTATGGAATCGGTGCGCAACGGTTTGCACTAATGACAGGACTTAGCCAGTCAGAGGCTGAGAATGTTTTGCGAAAGTACTTCGGAACATATCGCCAACTCGACACCTATTTACGTGAAGCTGCGAATCGAGCTGTTAACGACAGACAAGCACGCACTGCTTCGGGACGCCTGGTTCGCTTCCGTTACGACGAGAATGATCGTCAACAGATTTCCATGACGCAGCGAAACGGAAAGAACACGCCGATTCAGGGAACGAGCGCTGACATTCTGAAACGTGCACTTAAGCTCTTGAAGGATGAACTGAAAGACTCATCAGCGCAGATAGTGAATATCGTTCACGATGAAGTTGTGGTCGAGGCGGATGCAAACGAGGCGGAAGAGATTGCGACAAAGGTTGAACGCGTCATGTGCGCAGCAGGTGAAGAGTATTTAAAGACAGTGCCTGTGAAAGTTGAAACTGAGATCGCCGATGAATGGGTGAAGTGACTTGGATGAGGTCAGTACCACCTCGCGGTAGCGGGTGGGTACGCAGTCAAACTAATCGATCAAACAAGCTACGCACCCACCCGCTACCGCGAGGTCGTACTGACCTTATCCAAGTGTCATTATGACTTGCGACGCCAAACCAGATAGACAGGTATCCCAGTGAACACCAGCAAGTATCCAATCCCTGACGTCGAGGGTGCGAGATAGGCGAGATCCAGAATAAATAGAGCCGCCAGCACAATGTAGATCAACGGCACAATCGGGTAACCAAACGTTCGATACGGCCGCTCAATCTCCGGCGCCTTCCGTCGCATCACCATCACTGCGCCAACCATCAACGCGTAGAAAATCAAATCAGCGGAGACTATATACTCGAGTAGTTGTGTGTAAACATTCCCGAATGTGTTTGCGCCAGTCTGTGGATGGATGGTGACTGTACGAGGCAACACAAGAAACGCTGCCCACAATCCCTGAGTAATTAACGCGACTGCTGGAACGTGATGACTGTTAACGCTTGCTACCCGCTTGAAGAACAACCCATCGCGGGCCATCGCGAAGTAGACGCGCGCGCCGGCTAGAATCAATCCGTTGTTACAGCCAAACGTGGAAATCATGATTGCCACGGCCATGATGATGGTGCCGCTTGGCCCAAGAGCCGCTTGCATTAACGCTGTTGCGACCCGATTCTGCGGAGCGTTTTGAATTCCAGCGAGCGGCAGCGTTACGACGTAAGCCAGGTTTGCCAGAAGGTAAAGGCCAACGACCAGTCCACAGCCAATCAACAATGATCGAGGCAGGTTTCTTCCCGGTTCCCGCACTTCACCTGCAGTGAACGTTACGTTGTTCCAGGCTGATTGGGCGAACAACGGTCCAACCATCGCTCGTCCGACTAACATGACGAGCGCGAGCACTAGAAGTCCTTGCGCGGACGGCTCGAATCCCACCAGCGACGAAGTCGGATGCCAGCCATTCTCCCACGGCTTCCACCACGAAGACGTGTATGCCGCGCTGCTGTGATTCCAGCCGAGCAGTAATCCGATAGCGATCAATCCCAACAACGCGGCAGTCTTTGTGAATGTGAATGCGTTCTGAATTATCCGACCTGTTTGCAGCCCGCGAGTGTTGATGAACGTGAGGAATAGAATCATGACCACGGCCAAGAGTTGTTGAGTTGAAACACTGACGGCGTATCCGTTGAATGACACAGATCCGAGTTTGAAAGGCTTGAGGATCGTCAAAGGCGCAATCAAATATTTTTCGGCTGATATGGAATCGGTTAACACTCCAGCGAAGTTTGCAAAGGCGACGGCTACGGCTGCGACTGTTCCGCTCTGAATGATTAAAAAGAGTCCCCAGCCGAATAGGAATCCTATCGATGGGCCATACGCCTCGCGCAGGAAAACGTACTGACCCCCCGCGCGTGGCCACATGGCGGCGAGCTCCGCGCAACAGAGTGCACCCGTGATCGTCAAGACCCCTGCGAGCGCCCAGGCCATCAATAACCAACCGGGAGAACCAACGAGTCTCGAAGACTCAGCGGAGGTGATGAAGATCCCGGAGCCGATCATCGATCCAACCACGATCATCGTGGCGTCGAGTAAACCGAGACCGCGTTCAAGTTTGGCGGGGGCAGAAACGGTTGCGGTTGCCATGAGTTGCGCAAAGCTTGCCGATCAAGCTTGAAATCTGCAAGTCAATAGATCCTATTAGTTCTATAGGTCCTATTCTATCGACCTTCCAAAACACCTGCTTGACACTCCTCTGATGGCTCAATACTCTTCTTGCTCGACAATGTCCATATCTCCCGTCAATCTCCACAACAACACGAGGGTTCATGATTAAGCATCAGGTTACGAAGCTGATTACTGACAAAACGGCCCGAGTCGGGGTCATAGGACTTGGGTATGTGGGATTGCCATTGGTTGTTGAGTACGCGGCTTCGGGTTTTGAAGGAATCGGGTTTGAAGTCGATGAGACGAAAGCCGATAAGATCAACCGAGGTGATTCTTATATCGGAGACGTTCCATCTAATCGCGTCAAAGAACTGGTTTCACAAAAGAAGCTCAGTGCAACCGTAAACTTCGATCGACTCACGGATTGCGACGCAATCATCATTTGTGTTCCAACCCCGCTCCGCAAAACCAAAGAGCCAGATGTCTCCTACATTCTCGCAGCCGCTGAAGAGATAAAGAAACGATTGCGACGTGGACACCTCGTGATCCTTGAGTCAACCACTTACCCGGGAACTACTGATGAAGTGTTGTTACCAATGTTTGAGGAAACAGGACTAAAGCTTGATGAAGATTTTCTGCTTGCTTTTTCACCTGAACGAGTAGATCCCGGTAACCCGCATTTTCTAACGCACAACATTCCAAAAGTTGTCGGTGGTGTTACTGACGACTCAACCGAGGTTGCAGCGCATCTTTATTCGCAGATCGTAAGAGACGTTCATTCGGTGACGTCCGCTCGCGTAGCCGAAGCCGCTAAGTTGTTGGAGAACACATTCCGGGCGGTAAACATCGGGATGGCCAATGAAATGGCCCGACTCTGTTACGCGCTGAACATTGATACCTGGGAAGTGATTCGTGCAGCCGCAACGAAACCATTCGGGTTTATGGCGTTTTATCCGGGCCCGGGAATCGGCGGTCACTGCATTCCGCTCGACCCTCATTATCTGTCGTGGAAAGCTCGCCAGCATGGATTTGACTCTCGCTTCATCAGCCTGGCCGAAGAGGTCAACTCTCGCATGCCTGAACATGTTGTGCAGCTCGTGTCTGATGGGTTGAACGACGAACGTAAAGCCATGAAGGGCTCGCGGGTTCTATTACTTGGCGTTGCGTATAAGAAGGATATCGACGACGTTCGCGAGAGCCCCGCTCTTTCAATCATTGACCGATTGCGTGCCAAGGGCGCCGACGTTCGTTATCACGATCCGTTTGTTAAAGAAGTGAGGTTTGACGATGCTCACACCGAGGGGAGTGGTGAATCGCTCGAGTCCGTGCCTCTTACTGATGAGGAGTTGCGTTCATCTGATTGTGTGATCATTGTCACTGATCACAGCGAGATCGACTACAGCCGAGTGTGTTCACTTACGTCGGTAATTGTCGATACGAGAAATGCGTTGAATGGCCAGCTGAGACGTGAGAGTAAGGCTAGGGTGATAAGGCTCTAAACAAGCGGTGAGCTTTGTACTTGGTGCTTTGTACTTTGTTCTGATTCCTCGAAACTAAGCACAAAGAACAAAGCACAAAGAACAAAATCAAAGTCGACATGCTAAAAGTCATCAACGTTGTCGGCGCGCGGCCGAACTTCATGAAGGTCGCGCCGATCGTCGCCGCAATGAAGAAGCGTCCCACCGACTTTCTTCCACTTGTACTGCACACTGGTCAGCATTACGACGCATCGATGTCCGATGCTTTCTTCACTGACCTCGATCTGCCGCAGCCCGACGTATACCTGGGCGCAGGTTCCGGTTCACATGCAGTCCAAACAGCTGCCATCATGGAACGGTTCGAGCCCGTTGTTTTAAAGGAACAACCGGATTGGGTGTTGGTTGTGGGCGATGTCAATTCTACGATTGCCTGCGCATTAGTTTGCGTAAAGCTCGGAATCAAGGTCGCACATGTGGAGGCTGGGCTGCGCAGCCGTGACCGGACGATGCCCGAGGAGATTAATCGATTACTGACGGACCAGATTGCCGACTTGTTATTCACTCCATCGACGGACGCGAATGAGAATCTGTTAGCTGAAGGGATTCCGCGCGAGAGAATCAGTTTTGTTGGCAACATCATGATTGATTCGTTATTCACAAACCTTCAGCGGGCCGGTGAATCCAACATCAAGTCAGAAATCGGACTGACTGATCGGCAGTATGCAGTCTTGACGCTGCATCGTCCTTCGAATGTCGATAACCGCGAAACTTTCGAAGGAATTCTTTCGGCGTTGGAAGCAATTGCCAGTCAACTTCAAATTGTCTTTCCGGTTCATCCGCGCACGAGGAAAACGATCACGCAGTTTGGCCTGGATCAGCGGATTGCTGCTGCCACCAACCTTCGACTTATTGAGCCACTGGGCTATTTGGATTTTCTGAGTCTCTACAGCACCGCGCGTCTGGTGTTGACCGACTCGGGAGGTATCCAGGAAGAGACCACAGCGCTTGGTATCCCGTGTCTAACTCTGCGCGAGAACACCGAACGACCGATCACGGTGGAGATGGGCACGAATATCGTCGTCGGGACTGACACTCGCAAGATAGTCTCGGAAGCTGCGACCATTCTGAATGGAGCTGGTTCAAAGGAAACTCGTCAGCCTCCTTTGTGGGATGGCCACACCGCGGATCGAATCCTCAATGTCTTAATGAATTTCGGCTCTTAATACGGGCATCGCAGACAAGTGCAGTAGGGAAGGGGCAAGCGGCACAAACGCTAATCAAAACCAATCAGGCCGAGCGCGCCCGCGCAGGTTTCAGGCCCTCAATTGTCAACACTCACAGCTGATCACCATAAGGAATGTCGGGGCCTGAAAGCTGCGGGGGTGCGCTCAGGGTCTTGTTTCGTAGGGGCTTGATCTGGCCGCTTACCCCCTTCCCGACTGCGCTGTTTTTGTTTCGGGCTTCTACTCAGGTATTGTCTGCGTTGGCATGAGTGTGATCCAAAAACTTAAGCGAGCTGTTCGAGGTGATGTCGATCCGAGAACTGTTTTGCTTGAAGCACGTCGACGAACTCAAGTCGCACAGCAAGCAAGGCGTGAACGCGCGAATCTCAATAAATTGAATGGCCAGATGCCTCAGCTGCGCTTAAGGGACCTCAGTTCTGAGGAGCTGCTCGCACACTTTCGCACTCGTGGTGAACCTCGCTTCTTTGTTGGTTTCTCAGCTACTGCCGCAGGGTCACACCAAACGCATTTCCCAAAAGAGACGGACTTACTTCTTAAGAATGCTCGGCAAATCCTCGATGACCATTCCTGGCCGCTACTCGGTTTCGGAGTCAAAAACTTCGGCGACGACATTGAATGGCGACGAGATCCTTTGTCCACTTTTCTTTGGCCACTCGACTACCACCGCGATATTCAACTCATCCGCAACGACGGCTCCGACGCTCGAGTTCTCTGGGAATTAAATCGCCTCGGACATTTGGTCACGTTGTCGCTTGCGTACTCCATTTCAAACGATGAAGCCTTGAGCCGCGAGTGCGTCGATCAACTTACATTGTGGACCAGACAAAATCCGTACGGTCGCGGGATCAATTGGACCTGCGCAATGGAAGCAGCGCTGCGTTCCATCAACCTTCTGGCAGTATTCCAAAACATAAAAGCGTCTCAGAGTTTTGATTGCGAAGCCTTGCAGTTATTCTTCAAACTGTTTCATCAGCACGGAACTTTCATTCAAAACAATCTGGAGTTCTCTCACCTCGCAACGAGTAATCACTACCTTTCGGATGTTGTTGGATTGTTTTGGCTGGGAGTAATGCTTCCAGAACTTGAGCGAGCTTCAGAATGGCGTGACTTTGGCCTGACTGAGATTCTCAAGGAAATGGACAAACAAATACTCGCTGATGGTGCTGACTTCGAGTCTTCAACCGGGTATCACCGCTTTGTCCTCGAGCTATTTCTTTACTCCTTCATCCTCTGCAAAGAAAACGGGGTCGAGATTCCAGCGCGGTATTGGGACAGGCTTCATTCGATGCTGGAATATCTGCGCGACTACATGCGACCCGACGGGTTTGCACCGCTGATTGGAGATGCGGACAGCGGGCAAGTGCTGCCGATTTGCCGGCGCAGTGCAAACGATCACGCCTACGTTCTCGCAATCGGTGCGTCTTTTTTTAAGGATCGTGAACTTCACTCCTCGGGACTTAACCCCTCGCCTGAATTGCTTTGGTTTCTGGGTGAGAGCGCAATCGAGGCCTTTAAACCTTCGAATACAGCTTCACCTCAATCTTCGCAGGCTTATCGTGACGCTGGCCTGTACCTAATGCGACAAGACAATTTGTATTTGTCGGTTAATACCAGCGACGCGGGATTGAACGGAAGAGGATCACACGGGCACAACGACGCCTTGAGTATTGAAGTCTGCATTGGTGATCGAGCTTTCATTGTCGATCCCGGTAGCTATGTTTATTCAGGCGATCTAACTCAACGGCATCTGTTTCGTTCCACCGCGTATCATTCAACTGTCAGAATCGATGGTGAGGAGCAGAACACGACGGTTGAAGATGTACCGTTTGTGATTGGGAATGAGGCCAGATCGCGAGTAATTGAATGGACTTCAACAGCGACACAGGATCGTATTGTTGCAGAGCATACGGGTTATTTGCGCCTGGCTTCGCCTGTCACTCATCGACGAACGATCACCTTCTATAAGGATGAACGGTACTGGTTAATTGAGGATGAGTTCCTGGGTGAAGGCGAGCATGAGTGCGAGATCCGTTTTCACTTTGCGCCAGGGCTGGAACTGAACCGAGAAGAGAACGCAGTTAGGGCAAGCGATTCAAAGACCAACGCCAGTCTGCGCGTCAAATCTTTGGATCTTCAAAGCGAATCCGTACTTGAGAACCAAGCTACATCGATAGACTACGGTCAAAAAGAACCTTCGATTGCTGCGTGTTGGCAAGCATCAGGTCGGTTAACCAGATTACGGTGGCTTCTGCGGCCGGATTAAATTTCCAGTATCGAAACCAGTTGGGAACGGGGTAATCATTGGTCATTTTCCATTTTCCATTTGACATTGGGTCATTTTTAATTGGTATTCATTCAGATGGAAAATGAGAAATGGAAAATGGAAAATGACCAATGATTATTGCCCCTTCCTAACCTCTAAGATTCTCGCTGAGGCTTGAGTTTATGTGCGGTATCTGTGGAGTTTGGGAATACGGAGCCAACGTCGGCCGAGTCGAAGAGTCTCTGCTCGTACAAATGCGCGATGAGATGACTCATCGAGGTCCGGATGACGCAGGCGCTCTGGTGTTCGACAGCGCGCGCGGCGGATTTGGTTTTCGTCGGCTGTCCATAATCGATCTATCGCCCGCCGGTCACCAACCGATGCACGGTTGCGACGAACGCAACTGGCTCGTCTTTAACGGTGAAATCTACAACCATGCGAAACTGAGAACTACTCTGGAACAGCGCGGTCATAAGTATTCATCCCGAACTGATTCAGAGACCATACTTCACTTGTACGAAGAGCGTGACCTCGATTTTGTTCATGACATCGAGGGCGACTACGCAATCGCTTTATGGGACGCAACTAAGGAGCGGCTGCTTCTTGTTCGTGATCGAATTGGTGTCAAGCCACTCTACTACTTCTTCAAAGATGGCCGTTTCATTTTTGCTTCCGAGATAAAGGCGATCTTAAAACACCCGGCGGTTACACCCGACATCGATGAGGAAGCGCTTTATCACTACCTGACTTTTCTGACTACACCAGCGCCCACATCGCTCTTCAAAGACATTCACAAACTACCTGCCGGTCACATGCTAACCCTCAGTCGAAATGGTGAGGTGGCGATCAGGCAATACTGGGATGCCTTACCGCCACTAAAAGAGATTGAGCGCGGCGATGCTGAACACAAGGAAGAAATACTTCGGTTGCTTCGCGACTCGATTCGCAAACGAATGATGTCGGACGTTCCCTTTGGAGTTTTTCTTTCTGGAGGCGTTGACTCTTCTGCCAATGTGGCTTTGATGTCTGAACAGATGTCGCGGCCTGTGGAAACGTTCACGGTTGGTTTCAGCGATGCTGAGTATCTGAATGAACTGAACTCGGCGAGGCGAATCTCGAAGCAATTCGGAACAAATCATCATGAAGTGATCATCTCTGAGAACGAGATGAAGGAGTTTCTGCCGGACCTGGTCTTTCACCAGGACGAACCAATTGCGGATCCAGTTTGTGTTCCTCTTTATTACGTTTCGAAGTTGGCGCGCGATTCCGGAACAATAGTCGTCCAGGTCGGCGAAGGGTCCGACGAGATATTCAGCGGTTATGAGAACTATGTGCGCCATTTGAGAATCTACGAAAAGTTCTGGCGACACGCGGAGATTGTCCCGGTTGCATTGCGTCGTGCAGTATCGAGTGTTTCTCGACCTGCGCTGGAAGCGACTGGTCGAAAGCGCGCTGCGATTGAATTGATAAGACGGCTTGGTGCGGATGAACCGCTGTTTTGGGGCGGCGTTGTTGTTTACGACGAAGCTTTCAAGCCAAGAGTTCTGTCGGATGAGTTGCGTGAGCGAATGAACGGGATGTCGTCACTCCGTGTGGTCGAACAGTATCTCAATCATATCGAGCATGAGCGTCCGGACTCCGATTTTCTGGCTCGCATGACTTACCTGGAACTGAAACTGCGCCTACCGGAACTACTGTTGATGCGAGTTGACAAGATCACGATGGCGACGAGTGTCGAAGCGCGTGTGCCTTTCCTGGATCATCACCTCGTTGAGTATGCGATGGGTCTGCCTCGGCAATTGAAGGTGCAAGGCGTGAGTGGAAAACACATTCTGAAACGCTCGTTGGAAGAAATCCTGCCGCATGATTTGTTGTACGAAAAGAAACGCGGATTTGGCGCTCCGGTTCGTGAATGGTTTCGAGAGGGACTGGGAAGCTGGTTCGACGATCACTTGATGAATTCAAGTATGCGCCGCCGAAATTTGCTTAACTATGACTTCGTGGCTCGAATGCTGACGGAGCATCGGAACAAGACAAAGGACTGGGGCTTTCACCTGTGGGCGCTTTTGAATTTGAGTCTTTGGTATGAGCGATGGATAGAGTGATTGGTTGATGATAATAGGATCTATAGGACTTTATTCGACCTATCTCAAACCGAGCATGAGTTTTTCCAGGAACATCATCTGGACTTTTGGCGCGCGGCTGGCGATGGTGGTGAATAGTGTGCTCGCCGGGATCATCGTCGCGCGATGGCTGGGTGCCGATGGCGTTGGCAAGTTAGCAGTAATCAATGTATCTGTGATTACGCTAGTGCAGCTGGGCAGTCTTGGTCTTCCTTCAGCAAACACTTACTTCATCGCCAAAGATACAAATCAATTTCGTCGGGCCTCAGTAAACTCGTTATTGTTCGCAATCTTCGGTGGTGGACTATTGGCGTTTGGACTCATGGTGATCACCTCAAGCCGGCCCGATTGGTTTGGTGTGGTTGCAACCGATCTGTTTCGTATCGCCGCGATCTCGATACCTTTTCAATTGATAACGCTCATCGGCCTCAACATCTTTCTCGCGATTGGCAAAATCCGAGAATTCAATTTGCTCGACCTGGTCGGCCAATCGTTTGTCTTAATCAATTCCCTGTTGGCGCTATTGGTTCTTCACGCTGGTTTACGAACTCTCATAACGCTGAATGCGGTCGCCAGCATTCTGGTAAGTCTGGTGATTGTCTTTATGCTCGGGAGTTCGGCTCGCAAGCTCGAGGATGCCGACAAGGGCTGGCGAAGTGATCTCATGCTGCTCAAACAGATGATCGGCTATGGAATCAAATCGCACATCGCGATTCTCGCAGGCACTTTGATATTTCGCGCCGATCTGTTGGTTGTAAATCACTTTCGTAATGCATCAGAGGCGGGCGTTTACAGTCTGGCATCACAAATGGCGACGTTGTTGATGATGCTTCCTTCAGTAATCGCCACGCTGCTTTTTCCGCGTGTCACTGCCGAACAAGACAAAACCGGAAGCACGACGTGCGTTGTTACAAGACATACAGCCCTGGTGATGCTTCTTTGCTGTTTGGCTGCTGTACCGCTGAGTTTGCTTTTACCGGTCGTCTACGGCTCGGTGTTCTCCGATGCAACGACACAGCTCTTGATATTGTTGCCGGGTGTGTTCTTCATCGGTCTTCAATCGGTGTTAGTTCAACACTTCAATGCGATGGGCTTACCGAAGACCGTCCCTGTATTTTGGGTAATTACGTTGGTGTTGAATCTGGCAATGGTATTTATGTTGGTGCCGCGGTATGGCGCACGCGGCGCCGCCTGGGCTTCTACGATTAGTTACAGTTTGATCTCGTTCCTGATGATTGGTTACTTCGTGGTTGAAACGAGAAGGTCACTGTCAGAGTTGTTCTTGTTGAGGCCAGTAGAGATTCGATCGTTGTTGGGGTTGGCGTTGCGATCGAGGTCGACGGTTAGTAGTTAGTTCGGCTCGCTTGGACAGTGGAGTGGCTTCAATCATGTCTCTTCGAATTCATCTCTCGAGCGTGATCTTAGATGGTTGTTGGATGATTTATGTACTCAGTGGGGATTTTGTATATCCGCGGAAGCCTGCGATCAAATCGTATGTCGTTCATCCCTTAGCGCAGACGAGTTCGCGAACTTAGTGCTTGAAGCGGAAGGCATGAATCCAGAGCGGGAAATCGAGTGGTTTCGAAGAATCAGGGATCGATTCATAGAACGTTTCGGAGAATTGGTGTCAGCAGAAGATTACGGTTTGGATCTCTAGCTGGCCGGTTATAGAGCTAGTGAAGTTGTTCGTGTCAATTCGTGTGATTTCGTCGATCGTTTGTTACCCGAGAAATATACGATCCACGAATCACACGAACCAACACGAACGAACCATCCGGAGGAAAGGCGGTGCGAAACTGACATTACATGATGAATCTCGTGTTGGTTTCACAACCCTCATTGGAGCACGTCAATGAAGGTGGTCTTGCTAGTTCTCAGCGGCGACCCTTCGCAGGCGCAGACCAAATTAGCAACAACCTATCCTCAAGCCGAGATCAAAATCATCTCTCGCAGCGATATTGAAGGTACTGGGTTATCGACCCGGCTCCGCAAACTGCGCGCGCTTCGACCCGACCTCTTCGTCATCGCAACTGAACGTCTTCGCTGGCAACGCGGGCAACATGCTTTCATGTTGTTTGGCGCACTTGCCGGCGCGCGTGAAGTCGTCATGCTCGATAGTTATGGTGATGAGTTAAAGCGGTCAAGAGTAAATTTGCTTTTGAAAGCGCCGGTCGAGTTAACGAGTGACGCAATCACCAGCGCCCGAACACTTGCAAAAGCAGAGCGTGAACTCCAGGGACTCGAACGACACGTTCAATCAAATTCTTTTCAGCCACGGGTCACGAAGACTGAGCATCCGCGAATCGTCTATTTAAGATCGACTCCAGGACCTGGCACACAAGCCGGCGGCGCTGCCAGTCACATAAAAGGAGTCGTTGGAGGTCTTGTCGATCTTGGGGCTCATGTCGACCTGATTAGCAACGATCGAATATCCGGATTCGATGGAAACGTAAGCGTGATCGAACCAGTATCGTCCGGAACCTCTCGCGCCATTTTCGACATCAACAACAATCTCAATTTCACTCAACATCTGCTCCCTTTGCTTCAACAGAATGTTCCTGATTTGATCTATCAACGATACGCACGTTTCAGTTGGGCCGGAGTCGTAGCAGCGATAAAGACGAATCGGCCGCTGTTTTTAGAATATAACGGCTCGGAGGTGTGGGTGGGAAAGCATTGGGATCGAGTTGGCAAGCTGGACTTGTTGGAACGCTACGAGCAATTGAACCTCAAAGCAGCGACGCGTATTTTCGTTGTGTCCGAAGTGGAGCGTCGAAATCTTGAAACCCGAGGGGTCAATTCCCGCAAGCTAATCATCAATCCCAATGCCGTCGATGTATCGACTTTTCATCCGAACGCCGGTGGGACTGAGCTAAGGCGGAAGCTTGGCTTCATAGATAAAGACGTCGTAGTTGGATTTGTCGGTACCTTCGGTCCCTGGCACGGTGTAGTGGTATTGGCCGAAGCAATCAAAACCTTAGCGACGGATCGGCCGATCAAATTTGTTTTGGTGGGTAGTGGAAGTTTACACGCTGAAGTACAGCAGATGTTGCTTGATGAGATGAAAACAGGTCGGGTCATCTTTACTGGTCCAGTCGGGCACACCGAAGTTCCTGCACTTTTGGATGCATGCGACATACTTGTGTCTCCACACGTACCACTCGCGGACGGCAGCGAGTTTTTCGGTTCTCCGACAAAACTCTTTGAGTACATGGCGATGGGAAAAGGTATAGTCGCCAGTCGGCTGGGTCAGATTGCTGATGTGCTTGAAGATGCTAAAACGGCACTTCTAGTAGAACCGGGTGATTCAGCGGAGTTAGCTTTGGCGATACGTCAACTCGCGGAGTCTGGCGAATTGCGGCGACGCCTGGGAACCAATGCTCGCGAAACAGCCGTTCAGAAGCACACGTGGAAACACAATGCCCAGCGAGTGCTTGATGAGTACAAGTCAGTGGTCAGTGGCAAATGGGTCCTATAGGTCCTATAGGTCCTATATTACTCAACGACACCCATGAGTTCTTTAGCCGAAGAAAAGCTGCGCTCACGCGAACAGTGGAGTCAGGATCCGTGTGGCGCGGAGTACGATCGCGACCATCCGCTTGGTACTCGCGAGTTCTTCGATACGATTGAGCAGCATCGTTACTCAGAATATGCGCCCTGGATGCCGACGGTCATGGGATTCGATCGATTTGCTGGCGCGCATCTGCTGGAAATTGGTTGCGGAATGGGTTCGGACCTCGTGCAGTTCGCCCGCGGTGGCGCAATCTGTACTGGCATAGACATCACACCTCGTTCGATTGAAATCACGCGTCATCGTTTCGCTCTTTATGAACTTAATGGGACCTTCCTCCTTTCAGACGGCGAGCGGCTGCCCTTTCCGTCTGAGACTTTCGATATCGTTTATTCAAACGGCGTGTTACATCACACACCCGACACAGCCGGCGCGATTCGTGAAATTCATCGCGTGCTCCGACCAGGAGGAACTGCGAAGGTGATGCTTTACCATCGCAACTCATTGAACTATTGGGTTGAGATTGTGTTGCGTCGCGGTTTACTTCGAGCGGAATTTTTGCGCGGTCGATCAGCTGAAGACATCATGAGTCGTGTGGTCGAACATAGTGAACATAATGCGACGCCATTGGTGAAGGTTTACAGTCGAAAAGAGGCTCGCTCATTGTTCGCCATGTTCAGGAAAGTCGAAATTGAGGTCGAGCAGCTGTTGCGTGAAGAACTTCGTTTCTTGTCTCCGCTGATCTCAGAGAACCTTTTCCGTCGTTTGCAGAAGCGGATCGGATGGAATGTAGTGATTACGGCGATTAAATAAAAACTTCTCTGCGTTCCCTCGGCGTTCTCTGCGTCTCTGCGGTAAAGAAATGGACCTCCTGAAAAACCGCTGAGACGCAGGGACGCCGAGATAGCGCTGAGAAAAGCCCAAGAGGTGATTGCCGCTGTTTAAGATTGGAGCGGATTCAAAACGTAAACGACTGCTCGTAGTGTTTGCAGTGTTGGTGATTGCGATCAGCGTTCGTGTGCTGACATTGCAGTTCATGCGAGCACATTTGAACGATGCGAGTTGGTTTCAGTTTGGTTCATACGCAATCTTCGATCAGCAGGCGTGTGACATCATTGATGGCCGGCAGCATCTCTTCGTAATTGACGATCCTTCGCGAACAGATCTTGTTCAGTACCCACCGGCTTATCCAGCCACAGTCGCGTTAATCTACAAACTAACCGGCAATCGTTCGGCATATTCTGTTCAGATCGTACAGTGGTTTGCCGATCTGTTGCTCTCCTTCCTGGTTATCGTCGGTATAGCAGTGACTGCCTTTGACTGGCGAGTTGGTGTGGCGACGAGTTTTCTACTGGCGTTGTCTCCTTTATTTGCAATGTATTCGGCTTACCCTTCGGCCGACGCGCCAGCGAACTGGCTGGTTCTGGGTGGCAACTGGTTGTTGTTGATTGCGGCAAAACGCAGCAACGTTTGGTTTGCACTTAGTGCGGGTGCAGTGTTGGGTGTTGCTTGTTGGTTTCGTGTGAATCCACTGTACCTTTGTGTGTTTTGGGCGATTGCGATCTTTCTTTTCGTCAAGGCGCCGCGCAAGCGGCGGGTTTTGTTAGGTGCAACGGTCGTTACTGGCACATTGCTGGTTATCTCACCTATCGTCTTGCGAAACTATCTAACGTTTCCGGACTTCACGCCAACCGGTGGAACGATCGGAATTAATCTGTGGGAAGGGTTAGGCGAAACTGAGTTGGGTCGAAGGAATGGATTTGTGTTCGGCGATCAAAAAATGCTTGAGATTGAACGCACGAGAATGGGTCTGCCGGAAGGAGCGGTGCTGAAAGCTCAATGGCCTGACGGAATTCGACGAGACAAGGAGCGAACTCGTGAGTCGTTGTCTTTCATCAAACAACATCCGGTGTGGTATGCAGGTGTAATGCTGCGGCGAATGTGGGCAATGCTAAAAGTCGCAGGCGCTCCGTTGCCCTTTTACGGTTCGAGCGGCTTCAATGTAACAAGTAAGAAGTGTTTGCCGCAGAATTGGCAAGGGGGCGTGCTTGCGGTTTATGTGAATGCACTTGGAATGTTCCAGAGTGTCGTCAGGTATTTGTTGTTGTTGCTGATAGTACTCGGCGTTTATTTTGCAGCCCGGCGTGATCTGATGGTCACGGGAATTCTTCTGACGACAGTGTTCTATTACCTGGTGCCTGGCACGGCCGCGCATCCGGAGTTTCGATATATGCTGCCGATGCATGCGGTGTTGATCGTGTTCGGCGGGATGGCACTACAGAAGTTGTGGCAGAATGGCAAGCGGGCTCTTGGAACGGTGGATGTCAAATAGGTTCTATAGGTCAGATAGGTCCTATATTCCTCTGGAAAGTTTCACAGTGCAGTCAAACGCAAAACCAATTTCGGATCCGCTCCCGCGCGAGATGATGGAGCACACCTACCCGATTCTGTATCAGGTAGAACAATCGCACTGGTGGCACGTTGGACGACGGCGCATCATCTCCCAATTCGTTGAGACCATTTGTAATGGAGTGACCGATCGCCGCCCGCGCATACTTGATGTAGGTTGCGGAACCGGTGCGAATCTTTTGATGCTCTCGAAGTACGGGGATGCGGAGGGTGTGGATATTTCGCCTGATGCTCTCTCTTTTTGTCGTGAGCGCGGGCTTGACAAAGTGAAGCTCGGAGCCGCTGAAGAACTGCCTTACGATGACGCCAGCTTTGATCTGGTGACTGCCCTCGATGTTGTGGAACACATGGACGATGACGTCGCTTGCTTGCGCGAGATGCGACGAGTTTTGCGACCAGGTGGACGTGTGTTGTTGTTTGTACCGACGTTCATGTTTCTTTGGGGCGTTCAGGACGACGTTAGCAATCACCGTCGCCGTTATCGTCTGCCCGAGTTGCATCGCATCCTGGAGCAGGCAGGGTTCGAAGTCGAGAGAAGTAGTTACGCCAACATAACGTTCTTCACGCCTATTTTCTTGATCCGGCAATTCATGAGACTAACAGGATTGAAGACCAGCTCAGAGAACAACATTAATGTATCGACACTGAATGGTTTGTTCGGATGGTTTTTCGGTTTGGAGAGCACGATGCTTCGACACATGAATATTCCGTTTGGCGTTTCCGGGTTGTGTGTGGCGAAGGTGAAATGATCGTTGAACCTATCGGATGTCTCTCGGTGGGTAGAACTCTCTGCGCCCCCTCTGCGTTCTCTGCGGTTGAAATGTGTCGTGCCCGTTTTTCATCGCAGAGACGCAGAGAACGCAGAGGTGGCGCAGAGTTGTCCAAATCAAACCGGTCCAGCCTTTCGATAACCAACAAAACTCAAATTGAATAACAGCCTTACAAACCCAAGCACAAAGTACGAAGAACAATTTCTTTGCTAACGAACCATTCAATCATCTGTTTCGGTGGAGAAGACTGGTGGTATCACCATCCTCACTCGAAAGCTCACCTGATGAGGAAGTTTGCGCAAGCCGGAAACAGAGTCATTTTCGTAAACTCGATCTCAATGGGCCTGCCAGGCTTAGCTCACAAAGATTTGCTCCCACGTATCAAACGAAAACTTGGTAGCTATTCAAAACTCGCGCGACAAACAGATGAAGGGATCACTGTAGTTTCACCTGCGAGTCTTCCATTCTTTGGCACTGCCGCTGCACGCGCGATGAACCGTCAGGTCATTGGGGCGCAGATTAGAAGACTTGCTAAGAGCCGAGGACTAACGAAGCCCATTTTGTGGATCGCAATCCCCACGGCCGCGGAGATGATCGGCGAGTTCGATGAGTCAGCGGTCGTGTATCACGTTTCGGACAAATACGATGCAAATACAATGGATCACGCCACTGATCCGGCGTTGATCCGGCGGCTTCATGAACATGCTATTGAAGCAGCAGACCTGGTGTTTTATTCAGGACGCAAATTGTTCGACGAAGCAACTGAAGGTCGCGATCATTCACATCTCCTGGAACAGGGCGTTGACTTTGAACGCTGGAGCAAAGTTCGAAGTCTGACCGTAGCGCCTCAGATAGAATCGATTCCGCGACCGCGTATCGGTTATTTTGGCGCCATTGAACCATGGTTACTGGACCAGGAACTGATTAAGAAAGCTGCTCGCGAACGACCGTCCTGGCATTGGGTTTTGATTGGCAATCTTTCAAGAGGCGTTGAAGTTCAGGGACTCGCCAATACTCATTTTTTGCCGCCCGTTGCGTACGAAGAGTTGCCCCATTACGCGGCGGGATTCGACGTTTGCGTGCTCCCGTGGGAAACTGAGCAGGCTTTTACCAGCTATGGATCTGCGATCAAAGTGCGCGAGTATTTGGCGACCGGAAAGCCTGTGGTGATTTCTCCGCTGCCCGAATACGAGTCGATGAAAGATGTACTAAGAATCGCGCGGAGCCGTGAAGAGTTTCTAAGGTTGATAGACGAAGCATTGACGGAAACCGATCCGTCGCTGGCGGCAAAACGTCAGGCTGCAGTTGCCTCGGGAACATGGGGCGCGCGCGCAGAGTGGGTTAGTGATTTGATTGAGGGAGTGTTGAAGAAAAGGGAACGTTAGTGACTTTCGTCTACTAGAAAACTCTGCGCTTCCTCTGCGTTCTCTGCGGTAAGAATTTGCAGACACCCTTGCACCGCAGAGACGCAGAGAACGCAGAGGAGCGCAGAGACCAAGCCGCATGAAGCAAGTTTTACAAAACAGAAAAACCGGCCGGCCGTTTGTTGGTGAGGTACCGGTGCCGGCTTTGCAGCATGGACGGATACTCGTGCGTACAGTCGCATCGTTAATCAGTGCAGGAACGGAACGCATGGCCGTGGAGATGGTGAGCAAAGGCCTGGTTAATGAAGCTCGCCAGCGTCCAGACCTTGTTAAAGCTGTGGTCTCTAAGGTGAAGAGTGATGGTTTGCTAAACACCTTCGCCTCTGTGCGCGACAAAATGGCAGCTTCGACAACCCTGGGATATAGCGCGGCCGGAATCGTCACCGGCGTCGGCGACGATGTATCTGATTTTCAAGTCGGAGATCGCGTTGCGTGCGCGGGCGTTGGCTTCGCATCACACGCTGAAGTTTTGTCTGTTCCGAAAAACTTGTGCGTCCACCTCCCGCCGAATGTTGGTTTTGATGACGGAGCTTTTGGCACTCTCGGCGCGATCGCTTTGCAGGGAGTGCGTCTGGCTGAACCAACACTAGGCGAATCGATCGTCGTTATTGGTTTGGGTTTGGTGGGCCAACTGACGGTTCAACTTTTGAAGGCAAACGGATGTCGAGTGTTTGGTATAGATCTCGATCGACAGCGAATGAAGCTCGCGATCGAATCAGGAGCAGACGCTGCGGCAGTTTCAAGTGATGACACTGCCAGACAAATTGACACCTGGACGCGCGGACGTGGTGCAGACGCGGTGCTGATTACGGCTGCCACAGATTCAAATCAACCCGTTGAGTTAGCGGCCACGATCTCGCGAGTAAAAGGTCGAGTTGTTATTGTGGGGATGACCGGACTGGATATTCCTCGTCAGCCTTTCTACATGCGCGAACTTTCGTTGATGATTTCGATGTCATACGGTCCGGGACGGTACGATCCCGACTATGAAGAACGCGGCAATGATTATCCGTTCGGATATGTGCGTTGGACTGAAAAGCGAAACATCGAAGCGTTTCTGGGATTGATCGATTCAGGCAATATCAAGCTGAATAAACTTATCAGCCACCGGTTTCCTATCGACCAGGCGGAACGCGCCTATCAGCTCATATCGGGAGAGTCTTCAGAATCCTACCTCGGTGTCGTTCTCAATTACGATCCGGATTCACAGGTTACGAGTCGTGTTGCCTTGCAGTCTTCCAGGGCTAGAAGTGATTCCGCGATTATCCTGGGAGTGATTGGCGCGGGTGGTTACGTACCCGCGATGTTACTGCCGCACTTCAAGGCTGCGAAAGTTAACTTCAAATCGATTGCGACTGCTTCAGGTGTATCCGCTCATGATGTGGGGAAGCGGTTTGGCTTCCAATGCGCGGTCTCAAATGCAGAAGAAGTTCTCAGCGATGCGGAAATAAATCTGGTCATCGTCGGGACGCGACATGACTTACACGCAGAGCTCGCTACCAAATCATTGTTAGCAAACAAGCACGTCCTCGTTGAGAAGCCCCTGGCACTGGACGACGAAGAGTTGGAAAAAGTAATAAATGCAGCGTCATCATCTTCGGGACTTTTGATGGTTGGATTCAACAGGCGATTTTCTCCCCTGGCACTTCACGCCAAAAACTTCTTTGCCGCCAGAAGAGCTCCACTCTCGATTTCGTATCGCG
Source organism: Pyrinomonadaceae bacterium (assembly GCA_036522415.1). GTDB lineage: Bacteria > Acidobacteriota > Blastocatellia > Pyrinomonadales > Pyrinomonadaceae > PSRF01. The sequence continues at coordinate 47,511 of DATDFV010000168.1, forward strand.
TAAACGCTGGACGACTGGCAAAAGAACATTGGCTCCAGGATGATCGCCAGGGTGGCGGCCGCATAATTGGCGAAGTTTGTCACTTCATCGATTTGTTGACGTTTCTAACTGGAGCTAGACCTGTTTCGGTTTTTGCCGAAGCGATCAGTGCTAAGTCAGCCAAGATTGTTGACGCGGATTCGGTGTTCATCACCTTGAAGTTTGAAGACGGGTCGAACGGAACTATCGCGTATTTGGCTGAAGGCGATCGCGGTTTGGCAAAAGAGCGTATCGAAATCTTTGGAGAAAGTAGAAGCTTTGTGCTCGATGATTATTTAAGCGCAACGATGTATCGAGATGGCCGTGAGAAACAGGTGAACTTGAAAGCTCAGGACAAAGGTCAGAAAGATCAAGTCAAGGCTGTTTGTGCGGCAGTATTGTCGGGCGAGGCGCCGATTAGTTTGGATGAACTCGCGTCAACGACGAGAACAACGTTTCGGATACTGGATTCGTTGCGTGAAAGGGCAAGAATTGATCTTTGATCTTTGGCCTTTGGTCTTGGGCTTTAGATTTTGGTCCTACACCATTCTAACCACTAAGACCAAAGACCAAAGGCCAAAGACCAAAGACCGCCAAAGCTCAAAGCACAAAGTACAAAGCACAAAATAAATGTGTGGCATCGCCGGCATTCTCAGCCTCGACCCTGCGAAATCTATAGACCCCATGCTTCAGAGTATCGAGCATCGGGGCCGTGATGATCAGGGGCAATGGACTTCCGACACGATCGACAACTTCGGCAGGCGTGTTTGCTTTGGTCATCGGCGCCTTTCAATCATTGATACATCTCCAGGCGGCCACGAGCCGATGGTCTCTCATGACGGACGTTATGTCCTCACCTTCAACGGAGAAATCTTCAACTACCGTGAGCTTCGCCAACAACTAATCACGCGCGGTTACCAGTTTCGAACGGAGAGCGACGCTGAAGTTCTTCTTGCCGCATTCGCTCAATGGGGTCGTGATTGCCTCTTGCAACTCAATGGCATGTTCGCATTCGCGATTTGGGACAACACAGAACGAACCTTGACGTTGGCTCGCGATCACGTCGGTATAAAGCCGCTCTACTACGCTCATATTCCTGCCAGCAGTGATAAGCCTGGGGCATTCGTTTTTGCCTCGGAGGTGAAAGCGATTCTCGCAACTGGCCTTATTAAGCCGTCCATTGACCCGGAAGCTCTTCATCAGTTTCTAACCTTTCTGTGGTCACCAGATCCGAACACACTCTTTTCGGGCGTAAAGACTGTACCTCCTGGCTATGTGCTCCAAATTTGCGATGATGAATTGAAACTGCATCAATGGTGGGACGTCTCATTCGAGAATATTGAAGAAGGTAAGAATGAAGACTGGTGGCGCGAACATGTCCTCGACACTTTGCAGCGTGTTGTAAAGATGGAGATGGTTTCAGACGTGCCTTTGGGTGCGTTTCTCTCTGGTGGAATTGATTCGTCAGGAATTGTCGCGATGATGCAAAGACACAGTGATGGTAGACCAGTCAGCACGTACACCGTTGGGATTGAGAGCAAAGATCTGCGTTACGACATCATTCCCGACGATGTTCGTTGGGCGCGTCGAGTAAATGAACAACTTCACACTGATTATCACGAGACGATGTTGCAACCGTCAGTCGCGGAGTTGTTGCCGAAGCTGGTCTATCACATGGAAGAGCCTCCGATTGATATGGCGATTCCCAACTATCTGATCTCGCAAGCAGCACGAGAAACCTTGACGGTAATGTTGTCCGGGATGGGTGGCGATGAGGTGTTTGCCGGATATCCTCGACAGTTGGCAATGAAGATTGCGTCCGCTTTCGATCCGGTGCCAAGTCTTCTGCGCCGGCCTTTAATGAAAACTGTTGCTTCGACATTGCCGGGTGGCTTACCGGGAAAATGGACTGCGCCGCTCCGTAACGCGAAGAAGTTTGCGCGGAGTGCGGCGCTGGATTTTGAAGATCGTTATCTCGGATACGGAACGTATTTTACAAATGACGCAAAACATCGGTTGTATTCGAACGAGTGGCGAGCGCTGACGCGCGAGTTTGATCCTTACGAGAAGCACAGAAGTTATTTCGGTCGAGTTGCGGGCGCCGACTCTCTGAATCGCTTGTTGTACGTAGACCTGAAGACATTTCTTCCGTGTTTGAATCTGATCACAACCGATAAGACGTCGATGGCGGCAAATCTGGAAGTTCGCGTGCCGTTTCTGAATCGGGAGATGATTGAAATGGCAGCGCGAATGCCGCCTCGTCTAAAGCTGCGGGGCTTGAGACGCAAATATATTTTGAAGCGCGCGCTCGAAGGAGTGTTACCTCAGGATGTGATCTGGAGAAAAAAGGCAGGCTTTGGAGCGCCGATTAGATCGTGGCTTCGCGGGCCGCTGCAGCCACTGGTGAACGATCTACTTTCGGAGGAAACAATCAAAAGGCGTGGGATATTCCGACCAACCGAGGTCAAAAGAGTGATCGATGCGAACAGCTCCGGTCGCGAAGACAACAATCTTCAAGTGTTCCAGCTTCTGGGATTGGAAATGTGGCAGCGGACATTCATTGATTAGTCGCTCAGTGGATTTCCTCGTTTGCAAAGCACAAGTCTGAAAGCCCGGCCAGAATCGGACAAGTGAGGAGGGTGGTTTACCCCCGCTGTGTCCCGACAACTGAGATCGGTCCCGAGCGGGGGTAAACCACACCTTGCTCACTTGTTAAATTCTGGACGAAACTCGAATTCGCACACGAATAAGTCAGGTTGACAACGCTGGCCAACGGCGTTTAATCTGCAGTTACGGAATCCTGAGGCCTCGGGATTCCGCCCTTCTGCGCCCTCACGGCCCCGAAGAAGTTTCCATTGTTTTGACCCACGAAATGATCACGACGGACGATTCGAAATTGTTAACTGGAAGACCCGTTTCCATTCCCGGTCGGGAGCGCAAGTGTGTCCTCCTGGTCGAAGATGATCGCTCGCTCCGTCGCTTACTCGAGATCATCCTTGAACGAGCAAGGTATAAGTACGTGTCGGCGGGCGATGGTCGAGAGGCGATTGAGGCGCTGCAGTCAAATCGAATTGACCTCGTTATTACGGACGCATTCATGCCCAACCTGAATGGCCGCGAACTTTGTAGGTTCATGAAAGAGAACGAAGCCCTGGCTCACATCCCAATCGTGCTGCTAAGTGCTCTTGATCCGGAAAGTGGTGAAGGCGATCAAGTTGACGAGTTTTTGACAAAGCCGGTCTCGCCCGAAGAGTTTCTGGCGTGCGTAGGGAAGTACCTCGAGACGCAATAGGACAAATAGGGACTTATCGGACTTATTACTTCCCCTCTACAAATCTCAGGCGGTCGCTTTGTTTGCTATCAATGAATCAAGCGAGGTAAAGGGAATGCCCTGTGCGGAGGCCACTGCCTCGTAAGTGCATTGACCGTTGTAAGTATTCACACCTTCTTTCAATCCGGCATCGCCGGCAATCGCTTCATAGAAACCCTTGTTCGCGAGTTTCAATGCGTAAGGCAGCGTCGCATTCGTAAGCGCGAATGTTGATGTGCGTGGCACCGCGCCCGGCATATTCGCTACACAGTAGTGCAGCACGCCTTCAACATAGAACGTCGGGTTTGAATGTGTCGTTGGATGTGTAGTTTCAATGCATCCTCCCTGGTCTACGGCGACATCAACTATCACCGCTCCGTTCGGCACATCCTTGAGCATTTTCTGCGTGACCAGTTTCGGCGCCGCAGCTCCTGGAACAAGAACAGCGCCAACGATCAGGTCTGCTTGTGAGATAGCGTCGTGAATCATGTATGCGCTTGACGCCAGCGTAGAAATCTTCGAAAGAAAGATGTCGTCAAGCTCGCGCAATCTGTCGAGATTGTTGTCGATGATCGTTACGTGAGCTCCCATGCCCACGGCCATCTTTGCTGAGTTAGTTCCAACCACTCCGCCGCCGATGATCACAACTCTCGCTGCCGGCACCCCAGGAACACCACCCAGCAATATTCCACGACCGCCGCTCATCTTTTCGAGATAGTGAGCGCCGACCTGGATTGCCATCCTTCCGGCAACTTCCGACATCGGCGTTAGTAACGGCAATGTGCCTTTGCGGTCAGTGATCGTTTCGTAAGCAATGCCAGTGATCTTGCGATCCAACAACTGCTTCGTTAGTTCTTTATCGGGAGCAAGATGAAGATAAGTGAAGAGCAACTGGCCTTCGCGCATGCGAGGATATTCCGGAGCAATCGGTTCTTTCACTTTCACGATCATATCGGCCTTGGCCCAAACTTCGTCAGCCGAGTCGATCAAGGTAGCGCCAGCACGGTTATAAAGCGAATCTTCAAATCCGGAGCCCTCACCCGCACTCTTTTCAACGATAACGATATGTCCGGCTTCATGGAGTGCCCGCACACCTGCTGGCGTTAGCCCAACTCGATATTCATTGTCTTTGATTTCTTTCGGCAGACCGATAATCACGGCTTTGATCCTCCGCTGCTAAATAAAACGAATGTGAAATTACGATTTGATTTTACCTGGCGCCACTTCGTCCTGGGAGCGCAGGCGTCCTCGCCTGCCGGTGCCCACCCAAGCTCGTGTAGGTTATCCAGCAGGCGAGGACGCCTGCGCTCCCAGGACGAAGGAGTGTTACTGAGGCGATTCAACGGTATCGATTTGCGCGCGTTGCAGCTTACCGCTGAAGTCGACATAAATAGACTTCCATTCGGAGAAGATATCGAGGACTTGAGTTCCGGCCTCCCGATGTCCATTTCCAGTTGCTTTCGTTCCGCCGAAAGGAAGGTGCACTTCGGCGCCAATGGTTGAGGCGTTTACGTAGAAAATTCCTGTGTACAGCTCGTTCATTGCCCGGAACGCTCGATTAACATCTCGAGTGTAAATGGCAGCGGACAAACCGTATCGAACGCCGTTAGCAATTTGAATTGCGTGTTCGAGCGAATTCGCAGGAATAACTGTAGTTACCGGTCCGAAAATCTCCTCTTGCGAGATTCGCATGTCCGGTGTCGCATCTGAAAAGACCGTCGGCTCGATGTAGTGACCGTGCCCATAGTCACCTCGCGTTAGACGTTTGCCGCCGCAGGCGAGCGTTGCCCCGTCTTCCTCGCGACCGATGCGGATGTAGTTCATTATCTTTTCAACGGCTTCACTGTTAATTACCGGACCAACTTCAGTCCGCCGATCCGCACCATTGCCAACGCGTAAACTCTTCGCTGCATCGACCAACTTCTTCACGAACTGTTTGTACACTTTCTTGTGAACAATCAGGCGCGACGAAGCCGTGCATCTTTGCCCAGACGTACCAAAGGCGCCCCAAATGGCGCCTTCGATTGCCAGGTCAATATCGGCATCATCCATCACCATGATGGCGTTTTTGCCACCCATCTCGAGAGAACAGATGGCATTTCGTTCGGCACAGGCTGAGGCGACAATGCGACCAGTTTCAGTTGAACCGGTGAACGAAATCAGTCTCAGCGCGGGATGGTTTGTCATCGCTGCACCGACAGTTTCACCGTAGCCCGTGACCATATTCACAACGCCCGGAGGAATGCCAGCCTCTTCACAAGCTTTCACAAGATTATAAGTCGAGAGCGGTGTATCTTCTGCCGGCTTGATCACCACTGTGTTGCCGCAAACCAATGCTGGAATCAGCTTCCATGAAGGGATGGCCATCGGAAAATTCCACGGCGTGATCAATCCGCATAGGCCGACGGGCTGGCGGACGCACATTGCGAATTTGTCGCGCATCTCAGCAGGACTCGTGAATCCATGTAGACGACGTCCTTCACCCGCTGTGTAGTAGGTGCAATCAATTGCTTCCTGAACGTCACCTCCAGCTTCCTTCAGAACCTTGCCCATTTCGCGGGTCATGTCTGCCGTGTAACGTTCTTTGTCACGGATCAGTATTTCGCCCAGACGGAAGAGTAGCTCGGCACGTTTTGGTGCTGGTGTATTTCGCCAACGGTCAAAGGCGCCTTGCGCGGCGTTGACGGCGGCGTAAATGTCTTCTTTGGTGGATAGCGGAAAACGTCCTACGACGTCGCGAGTGTCGGCCGGATTGATGTTTTCGAACATCTCGCCTGACTCGCTCGCCACCCATTCGCCGTTGATGTAGTTCTGATAAGTATTGACCGCGGCACGCGCAGCGGTTCGAGATGGTTGTTTAGTGCTGTTCTTCGCAACAGCTTTTTTTGCCTGGGCCATAATTTGATAGTCCGACGAACTTTAGTTTGTCGCGGTCGGTTGTCGAGCTTCTAGATTCAACTTAACAGGATTCACTTGTCAGGTTCGACAAACTAAAGTTCGTCGGACATTTCTTTATTGATAAGTGAACTGCACAATTGCAGGTTGACGCCGTTCACCCTTCACGTCTCGCCGGATATTTGTGACGTGCAAAACAATTGGATCGCCTGCTTTAAGTCCATTCATAACCCGCTGAAACTCAGCGAGCGTATTTACCTGGACGCGATTGATTTGGTTGATGACATCGCCTTCGGCCAGTGCCTGCGCGTTGTTTGGTGGAATACGAACCTCCGCCACTAAACCGTTAGGATCGATCTCTTTCACCAGCAACCCGTGAATGACCGGCAAGCCCGGCGCGTTTAGTTTTCTTTCGGCAAGCAACTGGGGAGTCAATTCAGCCAGGGTGACTCCGAGGTGCAATGCGTTACCTTTCGGGTCGGCATCCTTTGTATTTGGCTTTGAAGGCTCGGCCCAGTCACGCGTCGTCAATGGAGGTCGCTTGCTGAGAACGACACTGACAGTCTTCCGCTCCATTTTTCCATCTACGTCTCGCAGAAAAACAAGCGATGCTGTTTGACCGACAGCGGTACTCGCAACGCGCTGGATCAAATCCTGAGCATTCTGAACCGCAACGCCGTCGAATTCGATAATGATGTCGTTGGGTTGAAGTCCTGCTTTTGCGGCCGGGGTTGGCAGCCCGGTGTCAACTTCAGTTGGACTCACCGTTGTGATAATCGCACCTCTCGATTCAGAGAGGCCATAAACCTTCGCATATTCGTCATGTACAGAGTCGAGAGTTATTCCTAAGAATCCGCGTTTCACCGTGCCATGAGCAACGAGTTGTTTGTAGACGAAGTTTGTTTCGTTTGCAGGCAGAGCGAAACCGATGCCGTTGTAATCTCCCGTCGAAGTTGCGATTTGCGAGTTCATTCCAATAACTTCACCGCGCATGTTGACTAAGGGTCCGCCGCTGTTGCCTCGATTGATTGCGGCGTCGGTTTGCAGGAAGCGCTGAAACACATTTGGATACGGACTCTCTCGTTCTTTCTTCGAGATGATTCCGGCGGTAACGGTTTGATCAAGCCCAAAGGGTGAACCCATTGCCAGCACCCAATCACCGACCTGTGCTGCGTTCGAATCGCCAATAGTCACAGTTGGCAAGTCACGCGGCGCATCGATCTTAATCACCGCAACGTCTGTCTCGGGATCTACGCCGACTTGCGTGGCGCGAAACTTCTCGCCGGATTGAAGTCCAACAATGATGCGACTGGCTTCATCGATGACGTGGTAGTTGGTCAGAATGTAGCCTTTAGGACTTACTATGAAACCGCTGCCAACTCCGCGAGTCGGCCGTCGTTGTTGACGGCGAAACATGTCTAAAAGGGGATTGCTAGCCGAGTCGTCTTTGTCTTCGTTGTCTTTGTCGCTGAGTTCAATGTCCGTTGAGGGCTGAAGTGTTTCTATGTTGACAACTGCCGGCTCTACCCGCCGAGCAATCTCCGCAAAGGAAGCGGACAGAGCCTCTGGCGCACGCGCGATTTGTAGTTCGCCTTGAGCGACGGTCGGACGGCCCGAAAGCATTGCGCCAATGCCAATGCCTGCCAAAAGGCACCCGGCCGCAAGCGCGGCAATCCAGACGCGCAGCTTGCGCAAAATAACTCTTTCCTGCTCAGTTGATTTGTTGTTTGCGACGTCAAACATAAACTTCACCACCTTCAAAGTTCCCAGCGGCTACCCAAATTGCGCTTAAGAGAGATAGTCACAATGAAATCCCATTTGTAGCGCAATGAAAGGGCTAGAGTATAGCGAAAGGGGCAGGGTGGGGCAAAAAACGGAGCCTTTGGAGTGCGACGGCCTGCCGTCGCTTTGTCACCGCTGATGCAGTAGCCTGCCCGTCGTAGTAGCCCTTTAACAAAGCGACGGCAGGCCGTCGCACTCCAAAGTTCAACAGGAAGGTCGTAGCAGAACCTTGAGAACCCCACTTACTCCGGCCCGCTCCATCGCTTGAACACCTTCAGACAGGCGATATTCCTCGCTAATCAGACCTTCAACATCTACAGCGTCTTTCGCCAGCAGATCGAGCGCCGGTTTGAAGCGCCCACATCGCGAACCGATAATTGAAATCTCATCAACGACGATTCGAGCTGCGTCGATCGTGGTCGCAGCGTTGAAGGTTGATTTAAGAACCAATCTTCCTTTCGGACGCAGAAGGTTAAGCGCGAGCTCGAACCCGGGAGCCGCTCCTGACGCTTCGATGACTACATCGAATGTTCGATTGCGAGCGACGGCTCTGGCTGGTTTGGTTGTTTCAATTCCGCGTCTCTGTGCAATTCGCAATTTCGAATCATGCTTTCCAACGAGCAACACGTGCGCGGCCTTCAACGAGACAGCCTGCGCGCTGAGCAAGCCAAGTTTGCCGTCGCCTATAACCGCCACGCGATCACTGCTTGAGATCTTCACTCGTTCGAGGATTCCACAAGCTGCAGCAAGCGGTTCGGTAAAGACAGCATGCTCGTCACTTATTTTTGTTGGAACCGTTAGAAGATTTTCGACTGGTAGCCTCAGAAACTCCGCGTGTGCACCATCGCGTCCCACAATGCCGAGGACAGTTCGATTTGAACAATGTCGGGGATCGCCTGCGAGGCAAAGCGCGCACTTGCCGCAGCCAGCGTTGATTTCACCCACTACCCGTTTCCCAACCAGCGTTTGATCGGGACTCTCTTCCACTACGCCGACGAATTCATGTCCGATTGTTCCTTTGAAGCCGGCATATCCTCGCGCGATTTCCAGATCAGTGTTGCAGATTCCCGAGAGCAGCACGCGGATCAAAGCTTCTCGATCGGAGGCAGGTTTGGCGATCTTGCGAACGGCGAGGCCTTTGTTGTTCACACGGAGAGCGAGCATTATAGGTCCACTACGTCCTATAGGTCCTATACCTTAGTCAAAACGCTTTACTTCTCGTATAAGCGTTCTGCGAATTCAACTGCAATGATTGATTAGGTCCGCTGACAGTTAACGGGAGTCGCCACTCCAGCTCCTCATCGCCGGTCAGTTTTGCATGGAGCCACCAGTTGCCCGGCGCCAGTTTTACTGAACCATGTCCTTGTTTATCGAGTTGAGTACTAACAGGCGATCTGCCTCGCATGCGCTCTTTCAAGAAATCATCGAAGCGTTTGCCTGCGCGTGGTTCAGTAAAAAACTCATGGCGAACAGCGATCAGATCAACCGGATAGATATCGACTGCGACATCCAGAGCAACGCCTTCGGTGTCCAGCGGTCGCTCGATAACGATTTGCAAAGTTGTCGAAGCGGCGTCAGCTTCCGGCGGATTTGCTGATAACGGGAGGCCGCGGTAAATCAGCCACACGCCGGTCGCGAAACCCAGTACCAGCCCAGCCTGCAGAAGTCGAATTGCTACTCCGCGATAAATACTCACTGTCATTACTTCCTGAACCGGCGCACGAAGCTCACTAACGACTCAGCTTCCTGATCAGTCAGTTTGTTGCTGAAGGCGGGCATATTTCCGCGTACGTTGCGGCCATTCATGATCGAGTTGAACAGGCGCTCATCCCCGACATCGTCCTGCCATTCGGCGTCCGTCAAATTTCGCGCGTGACTAAATCTTCCTTTTTTGGTTTGAGACGTTCCATCTCGACCGTGACACGCGACACAATATCTTGAATACAGTTGCGAAGCACTTCGCGCGGGGGATGGTGCGGAGGCATCTGCCTTAAAGTTAAGAACCACGATCGACCCTATGATCGCGGGCAGGAGAACGAGCAACGATAACAATTTCCGGCGCTTCATAATTGGGCGAGCATCATACAGTAGGCGGTGGGCAGTGATCGAATTTCAGATTTAAGATTGTGGCCGTAAATCCGACCCCATAACAATTGATTACTGACTACTAACTACTGACCCACAAAGCACAATCTTAAATCTGAAATTCGATCACTGGCTACTGACTGCTGTATCATGTCTCCTGTTTTCCCCAAACCTTGTAACTCAGGAACGACAACTTGATTGAACCAGAGCTCGACAAGCTTCACGAAGAGTGTGGTGTCTTCGGAATTTTTGGACATCCGGACGCAGCGCGTTTGACCTATCTTGGCCTTTACGCATTACAGCATCGAGGTCAGGAGTCGTGCGGAATCGTAGCCTCCGACGGTAACGAGCTGCGACTGGAACGCGCGATGGGACATGTATCTGAAGCGTTCAATCAGTCGCATTTGGATCGGTTACGGGGTTCAAGTGCTATCGGGCATGTTCGATATTCAACCGCTGGTGACGTGTCGATTCTCGAGGCTCAACCTTTCCTCGTAAATTGTCAGCACGGCCAGATTGCAGTTTGCCACAATGGCAATCTTCCTTTCGCAAAAGAAGAGCGGCTCCGGCTCGAGCGCGCGGGCGCGATCTTCTCGTCGACATCAGACACCGAAGTGGTTCTGCACGGAGTTGCGCGTTCAGCAAGTTCTATTCGCGACGCCATTCCGGAAGTGCTGAGTCAAACTGAAGGCGCGTTCTCGATGCTCTTCCTGACGCCACGTGAGTTGATTGCGATACGCGATGGTCGCGGCTTTCGCCCACTCGCACTCGGACGTCTCGGCGACGCCTGGGTAATTGCATCTGAAACTTGTGCGTTCGATTTGATCGACGCGCAGTATGTTCGCGATGTCGAACCTGGCGAGATGCTGGTGATCGATGAACAAGGATTACGCTCTTCGCATCCACTGCCGGAACAAAAACATTCGATGTGCCTTTTTGAGCACGTCTATTTCGCGCGACCCGACTCGTTGATCTATGGCAAGTCGATCAATCAATCACGACACAAGATGGGACGACGGCTCGCGATTGAACAGCCTGCTGATGCCGACATCGTTTGTCCCGTTCCCGATTCAGGCGTCGCTGCGTCGATTGGTTATGCGGCTGAGAGCGGACTCAGTTTTCGTTTCGGACTAGTTCGCAATCATTATATTGGGCGAACCTTTATCGAACCGCGCCAATCCATTCGGTCGTTTGGCGTGCGTATTAAACTGAACCCCGTCCGTGATCTCATCAAGGGACGACGAGTTGTATTGATTGACGACTCGATCGTTCGCGGGACGACGTCCAAAAAGATCGTGGCTATGGTCCGTGATGCGGGTGCAAAAGAGATTCACGTCCGCATCAGTTGTCCACCGACGATTAGTCCTTGTTATTACGGCGTGGATACTCCAAACAAGTCCGAGTTGATTGCAGCGAATATGTCCGTTGAAGAGATTCGCGATTTTATAGGCGCGGATTCGTTGGGTTACTTGTCACTCGAGGGAATGATCGAAGCCTCGGGAATGAATGCCAGTGAATCCTGTGTCGCGTGCTGGAATGGACAATACCCTACGCAAATTACTCGTAGCGCAGAAACTATGTGGGAACGCGATCGCGAATCCGTCGCTACCGAAGGATGATTTGTTGGCTTATATGAGCACCGTCGTGCTGGGAGCGCAGGCGTCCTCGCCTGCCCGCGTCGAGCGGAACCAATTGAGTAGCAACCGTGAACTTCCAGCTGCGTTTTCGCGATCAGGGCTGCGCTGGACACGGGCAGGCGGGACGCCTGCGTTCCCAGGACGATGATGCTCTTTTATTCGTTCCCAGTACGATGATGCTCTTTTATTAGTGACAGCGTGATTCATCATGAAGTTAGCAATGATCACTGTGATCTTGGTTTTGATCGGAACAGTTAGTGCGCTAGCTCAACAAGCTCCAAAGAAGACGCAAACACGAGAGATTGCTGTTGAAGTCCTTCCGGTCATTGAATTCCCTCTGACTCTTCACGAGGCTGCGCTCGTGAAATCGGAAAGGGGTTACGCTTTAAAGTGCCGTGTCTCGAGTAATGCTGACGTAACTCTGATTGGGATTAGATATTCCCTGACCGTTATCGAACCGGTGACAGGCGCTCGCCCTTTAACAACCAGGATTGAAGGCTTTGAGATCGCGCCTTATGGCTCAAAGACCTTAACATTTCCGACGCCGATCAAATTTAGACAAACAGATGACAGTAGACTTGTGTTGATGTTGGAGCAGGTAGTGAGTAGAGAATCAATCTGGGAAGTCATTAAGGCGAAGGACGTTCTCGAGGCTTACGTCAAAGGCGATTACTCTATCCAGCCGCATGTACTGCGCGTCGCTAACCAGGTTGATTCTCCACTCCAGACGCGCGTGATTTTCTGATCGTCCGACGCGCCTTTAGTTTGTTGTGCGTCGAACTCACGAGCGATCTCTATTAACAGGGTTAGGCGGCTCGCACGACAAACTAAAGTTCGTCGGACATTTTCGTCAAGAGGTCAGTCGTTGGGAAGAACTGCTCGTCGCGGATGCGGTTGTGCAATTGCAGTCCTCGTGGTGCTCGCAGGCGCCATAGCCTTTCTCGGTTATCGCTATGTGTTGCCGTGGTGGAAAAAGAAACCGCCTCCACCTTCTGGTGAGCTGCAGGTCCGGGTTCTCGATGTTGGGCCAGTCAATGGTGATTCGATTTTGATCACGTCAGCAGGTGGCAAGACAGTTCTGATTGATGCAGGTGATACAAGCAAAGGGAAAGTTGTTGTTGAGGCGTTGAAGCGTAACAATGTACAGCAACTCGATTATTTGATTATCACTCACCCTCATCCCGATCACATGGGAGGCGCCACGGAAGTCTTCAAAGCCGTCAAGGTTCTAAATGTTATTGACAATGGACAGCCGCCGGCTATTCCGCCAGACCTTGCGCCGGCTGCAAAGCCAACGCCAGTGCCAAAGAAATCAACTTCAGGCAAACCGTCAAAGCTCAGCTCGATTACAAAGTTCTACGACGACTACAAACAGGCGGTGACCGCAAGCGGAGCTCATTACGAAAAAGCTACGGCAGGCGTGAAGTACGATCTCGGGAATGGCGCGCTGTTAACGGTACTTGCGCCAACAGAACCGTTGTTCACGAAAGATCACATGAAGACCGGGGGGAACGAGACAAACGCCAATTCAATTGTGACGCGTCTCGACTATGGTTCGTTTTCGATGTTGTTGCCGGCAGATGCGGAGGAGCAAACCGAGCACCGAATGTTGTCGAAAGACGTAAATCTCGAAGCTCAGATTTTGAAGATCGCTCATCATGGTTCGAAGTATGCAACGTCAGAAGATTTCTTGAAGCGCGTGAAACCGCAGTTTGCAGTGATCTCGTGTGGTGCGTGGAACCGTTATGGGCATCCAAGCCAAACTGTTCTGGATCATCTGCGAGCAGTTGGAGTAAAAGTCTATCGAACAGACTTGCAGGGCGAGGTAACGATTACAACGCGGGGTAAGGAAGGTGATGTTGTAATCAAGACTGCGAAAGAGACAACTGAAGATCTCTTTGTCGGCAGGACCGCACAGAAGGACGACTCTTCCAGATCCGGATTCATTGCTTATGGCGATTTTGGGCCACCACCGAAGACTAAAAAATGAACTTTGAGCTTTGTGTTTTGTTCTTTGTTTTCTCTGCTCTATCTCTGCGTGCTCTGCGTCTCTGCGGTTTTGCTTAGTGCTGCCCAACCTTACCGCTGAGACGCAGAGCACGCAGAGATAGCGCAGAGAGAAACAAAGGACAAAGCACAAAGAACGAAGTACAAACCTAAACCATGAAACCCATCTCCTACAGCGACGCCGGCGTTGACATCGACGCAGCAACTCGCGCGACGGATCGAATCAAAGAGTTGGCGCGAACCACCTTCAATCAGCGCACGCTCTCCGAGATCGGCAGCTTTGGAGGAATGTTTGATGGCGCGTTCCCCAATCTCGGAAGTCCTGTTCTTGTCGCTTCCGCCGACGGTGTCGGCACAAAACTGAAAATTGCATTCGCAACCGGTGTTCACCACACCGTTGGCGAGGATCTCGTCAATCACTGTGTAAACGACATACTTGTTCAAGGTGCGCGACCGCTCTTCTTCCTCGATTACATCGCGACCGGAAAACTCTCAACCGAAACCATTGCCAGCGTTATCGAGGGAATTACAAACGGCTGTCGTAACAATGGCTGTGTATTGCTGGGTGGCGAGACTGCGGAGATGCCAGGCTTTTATCAGGATGGCGAATACGATGTCGCAGGGTTCATCGTGGGAATTGTCGATCGAGAGAAGATAATCGACGGTAAGTCAATAATCGCGGGCGATGTGCTGCTCGCGCTTCCATCGATTGGTCTCCATACAAACGGCTACTCGCTCGCACGCAAACTCTTTTTCGAAGTTGCCGGTTACACACCGGCAACGAATCTGCCTGAGTTGCAAATGACTGTTGGCGAGGCGTTGTTGCAGAAACATCTCAGTTATCTTCGTCCGCTTGAACCTTTGCTTGATACGAGAAAGATAAAGGGATTGGCGCATATCACCGGCGGCGGACTCACAGATAACATTCCGCGAATTCTGCCCGAAAACACTGCCGTCAGGATCGAGAAAGGCTCCTGGCCTGTACTTCCGATTTATGAACTCATGCGAGAGATGGGAAATGTGTCGGACTCCGAGATGTATCGCACATTCAACATGGGAGTCGGTATGGTGATCGTTTGTTCGCGCGACGATAGGGATGCGATCGAAAGCCAACTGGATTGTTGCTATGAGATTGGCGAGGTGGTCGAAGGAAATCGAGAGGTCAGGATCGAGTAGAACTATGTAGTGCGACGACCTGCCGTCGCTTTGTTATACCAATCCCAGGTATTTAATTTGTCGATACTCGAACGGACGCCTGTAACAAAGCGACGGCCTGCCGTCGCACTACAAAGTGGGATCGTGAACATGCAAACCGCTCGCATAGCGATTTTGATATCCGGTCGCGGCTCAAATATGGTTGCGCTGAGCAAGGCCGTTGCTCAAGGTGAAGTGCCCGGTGCTCAGATAGTTTTGGTCGTTAGTGATAAGCCGAACGCCGCCGGGTTGGACGCAGCAACTGAGCTGGGTATCGAAACCCTAATTGTGGAAAGGCGTGGCCGGTCTCGAGAAGAACATGAGATCGAGATAATTTCGGCCTTGCGCGAACGCAAAGTCGATCTCGTGTGTCTCGCTGGTTACATGCGACTGCTGTCGTCTTGCTTTATCGAAGCCTTTCCTCGTCGAATTCTAAACATACATCCCAGCCTCTTGCCTTCGTTCCCCGGCCTGGACGCACATCATCAGGCGCTGGCACATGGCGTAAAGTTCAGCGGGTGTACGGTACATTTTGTTGACGACACGCTTGATGGTGGACCAATCATCGCGCAGCGTGTTGTGCCTGTGCTCGATGACGACTCTGAAGAGACGCTCTCCGCGAGGATTCTTGAACAGGAGCATTCAGTTTACGCGGAAGCGCTTCGGTTGGTAGTGAGTGGAGCGTATGAGATCGTTGGAAGGCAAGTGGTAAAAATGCGGGGCTAGAAGCTTTTTATTTTCCATATATCATTTGATATTTTTCAGTTGGTCATTTGCGATGTCCGACGAACTTTAGTTTGTCGAGCCTGGCTCTTAAGCGGTCTATTGAATTGAGACCCGCGAAGCGTTACCGCGACAAACTAAAGTTCGTCGGACATCTGAAAAATGACCAACTGAAAAATGTCAAATGATATATGGAAAATGATCTTTTATTTCCTCTACTGCTGGATCCTTCTCATCTGGAGCGCCCATGCCGCTTGATGCCGAACATGTTCATCCTGATCGTTGAGAAGTTTTCTCAGAGGCTCGACTGCGCGATTGTCGCCTTTCAAACCAAGTGCCCAGGCTGCCTGTGACCTGACCTGCGCGCATGAGTCTTCGAGGGCGGCGATCAGTGGTTCCACCGCTCGCGAATCACCTTTTAAACCAAGTGCCCACGCCGCCTGTGAACGAACGTGATCGTTGCTTGCCGAGAGAGCAATAGCGAGCGGTTCAACTGCACGCGAGTCACCCCTCAATCCCAGGGCCCATGCTGCTTGCGACTGAACGTATGGACTTGAATCGTTCAACGCCGCAACCAACCCATCAACGGAGCGTCCGTCGCCTTTTAATCCCAAAGCCCACGCCGCTTGCGATCTGACCTTTTCATCAGAGTCTTTCAACGAATCGACAAGCGGCACAACTGCGCGTTCATCCCCGACAAGACCGAGCGACCACACTGCTTTCGAGCGGACCTCTGCCATTGGATCTTTAGTTGCGGCGATCAAAGGTTCAATATTCCGACCGTCGTGTATCAGGCCCAGGGCGAAGGCGGCGTTTTCGCGTGCTTGCCACACATCAGATCCCAGGGCGCTTATCAGTGGTTCAACGGCCTGGCGGCCCATACGCGACAGAGCGACGGCTGCGTTCTCGCCAGGAGTAGTTTTAAAATTTTCGCTGTCGTCCCACTGTTTCCGTTCGCCGCAAACGGGCTGGCGAATCTCAGCGTCGTCGCCCAATAACTTGATCAACGCTGGAATCGCGATCGCGGCCCTGAGCTCACCAAGTTGGCACGCCGCCTGCGCGCGGTCGACAGGATTAGGTGAGCTTAATCTTGCAATTTTCGCTTTTACGTCAGCATTAGCCTCGGTTGTTTGCAGCGTAGTTTGAGTTTGATCGATGGATGAGGCGAGGCTTAAGTCGAAGGGCGCATATGTACCACCGCCCATTGAAAGCGATAGAACCGCTGAAATTGCGACGAGTAGGAGTTTCATGGGATCACCTCGAAATGAGCTTCATCGAGGTAACACCGCCAATCGACCGTTTGTGGCAGCTTGAAATCTGGGCTTTGGCTTTTGGGCTTTGGAATTCGCTCGATCTTTACACTCGGCCTTCCTAAATCAAAGCAGCAGGCACGAAGATCAAAGATCAAAGACCAATTCAAGCCTTTTTACCGAGTGATTCTGCTCGTTGAAACGCCGCCCAAACAGCTTTCGACAGCACAGTTCGCAGGCTTCCCTTCTCCATCTGATAAATTGCCTCCGCCGAAGTCCCACCGGGCGACGTCACCATGTTGCGTAATTCAGCCGGATGTTTGTGAGACTCTCGAGCGAAAAGTACGGATCCGAGAATCATCTGTTGCACAAGCTCCTGAGCAACATGACGTGAGAATCCCATGTGGACACCAGCGTCGATCAGGGCCTCCATTACCAGAAAGATATACGTTGGCCCGGTAGCACTCAGTGCTGTTGCCATATCGATTTGGCGTTCGTTTTCCACTCGTACTGTTTTGCCGAGTGCTTCCAGCATCGCTCGAACTGCGTGCTCTTGGGCCTCACTTACGGCCGCACTTGATGTCCACGCAGTAACACCTTCGCCGACTTGAGCGGGTGTATTGGGCATAGTCCGAATTACCGCACCATGCAGCAGTTCATCTGCAATTGTTTCTATCTTGGCACCGGCGACGATGGAGACTACAACCTGGTCCTTATGTATTGACCCCTTGAGTTCAGAAAGGACCTTTGCGAGGCGTTGCGGTTTTATAGCCAGGATAACGATGGAACCGGCGTCGGAGTCTGTCGGATATGCAGCTTCGACAGCTTCGCGATTCATCTCGAACATCTGAATCCCGTATTTCGCGTAGAGTTCTTCACGTCTCGCAGCGCGCGGATGACTGCCTACCATCTGTTCTGGCGTCACGAGCCCTTTGCGTAATAATCCAGCAGCAATCGCCTCTGCCATCACGCCCAGGCCGATGAAGGCAAGTCGCGCATTTGCGAGCGGGTTTGCTGCTTGAGTCGGTATTTCAGTCGCCATTGTCAGCTCCTATGTGGTGCAATGATTAGGTGAGGATAGCGCACGATTGAAAAGATGGGCTACTCTAGGAATGATTGTTTTAAGAATAGGTCGAATCGGTCGTATAGGTCCTATGTTTTTCCAATGACAATCGACGAGCAGCTTTCATACCTCCGCAAAGGAGCGATCGAGATCATTCGCGAAGCTGACTTGCGCGCGAAGCTCGAGAAGTCAGCCGCGACGGGCAAGCCACTGCGCGTGAAACTCGGAGCTGATCCAACAGCGCCCGACATTCATCTAGGTCACACCGTGGTGATCCGTAAGCTGCGCGCCTTTCAGGAACTTGGTCACGTAGTCATCTTCTTGATCGGCGACTTCACTGGCTTGATTGGTGATCCATCCGGCAAGAGTGCCACACGCCCACAGCTAACTCGCGAAGAGATCAATGCAAACGCGGAGACTTACAAGAGCCAGATCTTTAAATTACTCGATCCTGACAAGACCGAGATCCGGTTCAACTCTGAATGGATGGACAAGCTTGGTTCAGATGGATTCATTCGTCTCGCTTCGCATGTCACGGTAAAACAAATTCTCGAGCGCGACGATTTTGCCAGGCGGCTTCAGGAGGAACGACCGGTCGCGCTGCACGAACTGTTATATCCGCTTACTCAGGCCTACGACTCAGTTGCACTCGAAGCGGATGTTGAACTTGGCGGTTCCGATCAGAAGTTCAATTTGTTATTGGGCCGCAATCTGCAACGCGAGTATGACCAGGAATCTCAAGTGGCGGTGATTACGCCGTTGTTGGAAGGAACTGATGGCGTACAGAAAATGTCGAAGAGTTTGGGAAATTACATCGGCATCAATGAACCACCTCAGGAGATGTTCGGAAAAGTCATGTCGATCTCCGACGAGATCATGTGGCGTTATTACGAACTTTGCACCGATCTGACGTCGCCGCAGATCAGCGGTCTTCGCGAGTCTGCTGAACGCGGTGAAGCTAATCCCAGGGATCTGAAAGTGGATTTGGCAAAACGGATCGTCAGTGATTTTCATTCGCGAGCACTGGCTGACGGAGCTGAAGAGGAGTTTGTTCGCAGGTTTCGGGACAAGGAAACGCCGGACGATGTTGAGGTCAGACATGTTTCGGCAAACCAGCCACACGGTTGGGAGTTGTCGGCTTTATTGGTCACGGTTGGATTGGCTGAGTCAAAAGCGGAAGCGCGCAGACTGATCCAACAGGGTGGTGTTTCTATCGATGGTGAGAAACAGGCAGCGGGCAATGCAATTAGTTTGGGAAGCCCGGGAACCTCTGTTTTGTTGAAAGTTGGTAAGCGGCGGTTTCTGAGAATTGTGTTTGATCAATGAGCGCAGGTGCTACCTTGACCGCACTCAGTTTTTCATTTCAGAATTGGATTGGAATTGGTCCTTTGGTTTTTTGACGTGATGTATAGCGAAAACTCTTTCAAAGGTAGGGCTGCGGGAAAGAAACGAATTCAAATTCGACGTGTGCCTGGTACTAGCCGCCTGGACACGACGAAGCTCGTCCTTTGGCGCTACCTTAGAGCGTCCCGTAAACGCGAGATTGGAATAAACGGTTCTTCTGCAGCGGTCGTACTGACGAACCCGCGACCAAATCGTCGTCTCAAAGCCTTACTTCAACTACAACGCCGGCTAAACCTTACGCCAGCCAAAGCCGCTGTGTGGCAAGATGCTGTTCGCGAGATGCGCCTCTGAGCGCGGATGATCCTATTTAGATACGAACTTTTTGATTCAATCCTTGATGCCTGGAAACTCTTGTGCAATCCGGTTACATCACTGGCTTGCTACGAACGAAGAGGTCGAGATTTGTACTATAGTGTGGAGCGAGTTTCTTTGTGGCCCGATAAGTTCTTCAGAGTTGGCGCTCGCGCGGCAAGTCTTCCCATCGTGCGTAGCTTTTTTGACGGAGGATGCCGAACGCTCAGCTGATCTTTTCAATCGAACTGTTCCCGCAGCCTGGCTGACTGCCAAATTGCATCTGTAGCACTCAGACGTAATGCCGGACTCTCCACCGTGAATACAAACGACTTTAAGATATTTCAGCGTTTTGGATTACAGCTGATGTGAAACAAGATGTCAGCCACACTTGCAGCAACAGAAGACATCCTCATCATCGAGACGCCCGAACGCGTCCCGTTGCATTTTGGGTTGGCGTCGATTGGTAATCGGTTTATTGCGTGTGCGATCGACCATGCGATTCAGACCTTCGCCCTCATCCTTATCTTTCTCGGTTTCTTATTGCTGGCTGACACGACCAATTTGGGGAGCGCGTTCTCGACGGCGCCTAAGTGGGTCTACGCGGTTATGATCATCGTCTTGTTTTTGATCTTGACGGGATACTTCGCATTCTTTGAATGGCTTTGGAGTGGTCAAACACCTGGTAAGCGCTGGTTGAAGCTGCGTGTTATTCGTGAAGATGGCAGGCCGATCACGTTTTGGGAAGCTTCAGTGCGAAACCTGATTCGTAGTTTCGACATGATGCCTGCACCGTTCTATTCGATTGGGTTGATTTCCGTCTTCTCGACCACGCGAGATCAGAGAGTTGGTGACATGGTGGCCGGCACCGTCGTTGTTCGCGAGCGTGAGGCGGAAGCGCCTGCATTTGCGGAAGTCTTTGCTTCGCCGGTTAGCGATCCCGCACTGCGTCGTTCATTCAAGCCAGTGACCTTCACGGGTGATCTAAATAGCTTGACTGAGTCGGAGATTCAGGTTGTTGAAACATTCCTTCGGCGTCGTTGGGACCTGGCGGATGTTCCGCGACAATGGATGGCTTGGCGAGTCTCGCTGCCAATTCTTTACAAAATTCGCCCCACCTATGATCTTGAGACCTTCACGTATGAAGGCTTCCTCGAAGAACTGCTGCATCGCTATCTCGCCACGCATCGATTTACTCAGTGAAGTCCATTAGTATAGGACCTATAGGACTTGTAGGACCTATGCGACCTATTCTTACCAACTGGGAGAGTTAAGAACTAAATGGCTAAAGATGTTTTTGTTCTGAGTGGCAAGCGAACACCGATGGGTGAGTACGTTGGGGCGCTCAAAGACGTTTCCGCAATTGAGCTCGGCGCTGTTGCTGCTCGTGGTGCGTTGAAGGCTTCGAATGTTAACCCGGATCAAATCGATCACACCGTTATTGGTAATGCGTTGCAAACGTCAGGCGACGCAATTTATGGAGCTCGCCACGTTGCTTTGAAAGCGGGTGTTCCTTTTGACCGTCCAGCCTTGACGGTTAACCGCCTGTGTGGCAGCGGCATTCAATCAATTATTTCCGGCTCGCACATGATTCAACTTGGCGAAGCAAGAACCTGTTTGGTTGGAGGAATGGAATCGATGTCGCAGGCGCCTCATGTGATTCGAGGAGCGCGATCAGGTTTTGCACTGGGGCAGGGGAAACTAGAAGACAGCTTGATGGTCGCGTTGCTTGATACCTATTGCAACACACCGATGGCCGGGACTGCTGAGAATCTCGCGCGCAAGTTCGAGATATCTCGAGAAGAGCAGGACGCCTATGCACTGCGTTCTCAGCAGGAAGCTAAACGTGCTTTCGACGCCGGTTATCTTGCTGAAGAGATCATTCCCGTTGAAGTACCGAGCCGAAAAGGCGTGAACGTTGTAGACCACGACGATCACATGAGACCCGAAACCACTCTCGAAAGCCTCGCCAAACTGAAGCCCGCGTTTGCCAAAGATGGTTTTGTTACCGCAGGCAATGCTTCAGGCATCGTCGATGGCGCCGCCGCATTGGTGATTGCTGACGAAGAGTTTGTGAAACAGAACGATCTGGTTCCGTCAGGACGAATCGTGGCGTGGGCTTATGCCGGAGTTGAACCTGAAATTATGGGAATCGGCCCGGTTCCGGCAACACGTTCGGTTCTAAAGAAAGCAAACCTTAGTCTGAACGACATTGATCTAGTGGAGGTCAACGAGGCTTTTGCTGCTCAATATCTCGCCGTTGAAAAAGACCTCGGTCTGGATCGCCCGAAGACAAACGTTAATGGCGGAGCGATTGCGCTTGGGCATCCATTGGGTGCGACAGGAACCAGGCTGGTGTTGACGGTTCTTAACGAATTGCGTCGCCGGAAGGGACGTTACGGGCTTGCGACGGCGTGCATCGGTGGTGGCCAGGGAATCGCAATGATCGTTGAACGGTTGTGACGGCTAAGGCGAGTGAGTGAAGTGGGAGGATGGGCGAGTGAGCGAGTGGGTGTTGTTGAACGACGCAGAACAAATCGCCAGGAACACTCACGAGCATCACAGGTCCTCAATTCGCCGATTTGCCCACTCACCGCCAACTCCCCCACTCTCGCACTTAAGAACTCGCTAATAACGACTCTTCTTTGGATTTTCCAATCAAATCCAAAATATTGCACAGGCGTGCGCCGGCAACCACCGTATCTCCAGTTGAAGTGCTGGTAAATCGAGCCTTCTTACGAGACACAAAAACAACTCCCATCCGGCACAGCTATTGCGAAAATTTCCACGGAATAACGGCACTTAGTCAGTGCGTTTTGTCTGCAGCTGATGCTTCATAAAGATTTAATGGCTTCAACCCTGACCTAAACTTGCGAAACGTAAGTTAGGCATGGTAGAAGTCCGCATCTTGCTGTAAATTACCAATCGTTTTCCTTCTTGAATTGCTGACTTTCGCGTGATTTCAATCTATCGCTTCAATCAGCGCCGCCAAATCGTGCGGGCGCATTAACGTTAACTCTATTTTTGTAAGGAGTTCCCCTTTATGTCGAAAATTGTGCAGTTTGTTTTTGTGTGTCTGGTGGTGCTCGCGCTGAGCGCTATCGCAATGGCGCAATCAACCACCACCGGTGCAATCGGCGGCGTGGTTCAAAATCCCAATAAAGAAGTGGTGTCCGGCGCGTCCGTGACTGTGAAGAACACCGGAACCAATAAAGAAGATTCAGCAACGACTGATGATAGTGGCCGCTTTAAAGTGACTAACTTGCAGTCAGGAACATACTCAGTCTCAACGTCCGCCTCCGGTTTCGCCACGGCTACAGCGGAGAATGTAATTGTCGAAGTCGGTCGCGAGACGTCACTTGAAATCGCGCTAAGCGTCGGACCAGTTACCGGACAGGTTGATGTCACGGCCGAGGCTCCGGTCATTAACACAACTCAACAAGACTTTTCGAGCAACATTAATCAAACATCGATTAACGAATTGCCGATCAATGGTCGACGTTGGTCTAACTTCGCTCTGTTGACTCCCGGTGCGGTGCCTGATGGAACTTTTGGTCTGATTAGCTTCCGTGGCATTTCCGGACTGCTCAATAACAACACAATCGATGGCGGCGATAACAACCAGGCCTTCTTCGCCGAAGAGCGTGGTCGTACGCGTATCAGCTACTCGATCAGCCAGTCGGCAATTAAAGAATTTCAGGTCAACACTTCGAGCTACTCCGCAGAATACGGTCGTTCTGCAGGGGGCGTGGTAAACGCAGTCACCAAGAGTGGTACTAACGACTTTCACGGCGGCGCGTTTTACTATCAACGCAACAACAAATGGGGTGCGCGCAACCCGCTGGCAACACGTCAACAGTTGGTCAATGGCGTGTTCACCCCAGTCGGATACAAGCCGAAGGACGTTCGCCACCAGTTTGGTGGAACCATTGGTGGCCCAATCGTCAAAAACAAAGCTTTCTTCTTCTTCAGCTACGACCAGCAAAAGCGAAATTTTCCCGGCCTCGCGATTTTCGGTCAAAACGGATACCTGAACACGGCTAATCGGGCGGCGATCATCGCGCGGGGCGTTACGAGTGCGCAAATCGATAGCACGCTGAACTTCCTGAGCAGTATCTCCGGTCCCGTGGCCCGCACCGGTGATCAGAAGCTATTCCTTCCCAAAGTAGATTGGAATCTGAATGACAAAAACACGCTGACAGTTAGTTACAACCGACTCCGTTGGGCATCGCCTGCCGGCATTCAGACCCAGGCTACGAACACGCGTGCAATCGACAACTTCGGCGACGATTTCGTGCGCATAGATTCCCTGAATGCGAAGCTGGCGTCCACCATCACGCCAACACTGCTGAATGAGTTTCGTTATCAATTTGGTCGAGATAACGAATTTCAGTTCAGCCAACCACCGGCGCCCGGCGAGCCAACGACTTCAATTGGCGGGCGTTCTCCACAGACCAATCTCAATGGTGGGTCAGCGTGCTTCAATCCTGTTTTTTGCTTTGGGATACCTGAGTTTCTTGAGCGTCCCGCTTTCCCAGACGAGCGACGTAACCAATTTGCTGACACTGTCACTCTGTCGAATGGCAACCACACGGTAAAGTTTGGAGGTGACATCAACTTCGTTAAGGACATCATCAGCAATCTGCGATTCGCAGGCGGCGAGTTTATTTACTCAGGTGCTAATAACCTGAACGACTTCATCGTCGACTACGTCAACTGGCAGACCAGCGGCGCCATTCGTGCGCTCTCGGCCGCGAATACTCCAACCGACCTGCCAGGCAGATGCGTCACTCCGGTGGTTGTAGCGGGAGTGAACACTTTCAGGCGCGCTGGGAAGTGCTACGCCGGCAGCTTCGCTCAGGGTTTCGGTGTCCTCGGTCTAACGATGAAGACCACCGACCTGAACTATTTCGTTCAGGACGACTGGCGCGTCAATCCCCGGTTAACTTTGAACCTCGGCTTGCGTTACGAGTATCAGCGCAATCCAAATCCGCCTAGCCCGAATCCAGCACTTCCGCAAACCGATAACAAGGTCGACGATCGAAACAACTTCGGACCACGAATTGGTTTTGCGTGGGACGTTAACGGTGATGGCAAGACAAGCCTTCGCGGTGGCTGGGGTATCTATTACGGCCGCGTGATCAACTCGACGGTTTACAACGCTCTGGTGAACACGGGCGTAGGGACTGATAAAGGTCAGCGCCAATTCTCTATCAGCGCCAGCAACGCGGCCACGGCAGGTTGCGGTGCAGTCTCGCCCGACAACTGCGCGCTCCTCCCGATTTGGCCGAACTTGTTGCCGGCGACCAATCCGCCAGTTGGTGCGATCCAGTTCTTCGATAAGGACTTCCAATTGCCACAAATTCATCAGTGGGATTTTGTATTCGAGCGGGAGATTGCGCGCAACACAGTGGTCTCAGCCTCGTACCTTGGCAGCTTCGGCAACTCTTTACCAAACTTTGTTGATACGAATCTGCCAGCCCCGTCGCGATTCGTTAACATTAATATCGTTGGTGGTCCCCTTGCCGGACAGGTTTACCACCCGCCGATCTTTGTTGGCGCCAGGCCAAATCCGGCGTTCGCGCAGCTAACTGAAATCCGCAGTGACGTGTATTCCAAGTATCATGCGCTGGTACTCCAGGCGAATCGACGTCTGACAAATGGCCTGCAGTTCCAGAGCAATTACACGTTGTCGCGAGCAATGGATAACGGACAGACGTCCACGACATTCACCGCAAACAACGTCCCATTCAACGCGTTCGATCAGTCTAACGAAAAGGGATTGTCAGCGTTCGACCGGCGTCAGAAGTTCGTTGCCAGCGTCGTCTATAGTCCGAATCCGTTTAAGGAAGGTCCGGCTAAGCATGTCTTTAATGGCTGGACGCTCGCTCCGATTCTCAACTCTTTCTCCGGTCAAAGGTACACCGGCAATATCAGTGGTTCGATTTCACTGTCCGCCTTTGGCATAGCTGGTTCCACGCCCGGCGGTGGCGCCAACGGTTCAGGCGGTTCCAGCCGTCTCGCACTTCTGCCCCGGAACTTCTTCAAGCAACCAAACATTTGGTATTTCGACGGCAGAGTTTCGCGACGCTTCAGCTTGACAGAATCAATGAAGCTGGAAGTGCTTGCGGAGGGTTTCAACTGGTTCAATAGAACGCAAGTGACCGGGGTTAATACCACCTTCTACACTTTGGCCGGCACTACGTTGACTTACAACCCCTCGTTTGGCGCCACGACTGGTGCGGATAGCACGCTGTTCCGTGAACGTCAGATTCAGTTTGCAGCTCGCTTCGAGTTCTAGTCTGTAGACTTACAGCTTGCAGCAAAACTAAACGGGCGTGCTCTAAACGAGCACGCCCATTTTTTATGTCCGACGAACTTCAGTTTGTCGTTGGTGCGACTGGATGCACGATGGATCATCAGGGCTTGGGCATCGCGCGCGACAAACTAAAGTTCGTCGGACACAAGTCGGCGTTGCGTTCTAAGATTTTCTCTATTCAATCTCGCCGCCACTGTCACGCCAAGCCTTCCAACCGCCAGCCATCGAGAAGACGTTGGTGTAACCGATCTGCTCCAGAGCGTCAGCGGCTAGCGCCGAGCGATAACCGCCTCCACAGTAGAGAATTAGTTCAGTAGACTTGTCTGGAACCGTCGTTTCAATGTCACGTTCTATGATGCCCTTGCCCAAATGAATTGCACCCGCTGCGTGTGCA
This sequence comes from Pyrinomonadaceae bacterium, assembly GCA_036522415.1. GTDB lineage: Bacteria > Acidobacteriota > Blastocatellia > Pyrinomonadales > Pyrinomonadaceae > PSRF01. The sequence continues at coordinate 73,883 of DATDFV010000168.1, forward strand.
GAGTCCCATTCGTTATCTTCGCGCACGTCGATCAACTTCGCAGCCGGGTTCTGTTTCATTCGCTCCTTCGTGTCAGTTACCGTCACTTCTTTAATGCGGGTTTTAGCGTCGTTTACGAGTCTCAGAAATCCCTCAGAGTGCTTCATCATGAACCTCTTTCCGTGGACGATTTTGCCAGCTAACACTGGATGTTGGTCTTCAGTATCGCTGTTTGGCCAGTGCGTGGCGAACGATTATAATGCCCGTCTTTCAATGAACGAGTATCAGCGATCATGGAAGGAATAGGTCGAATAAGTCCTATTTGTCCTATTGATCTGACCACTGCTTTGACGAGAGGAACAATTCAAATTGGCTAACGAACAGTTTGACGTGACGATAATTGGTAGCGGACCGGGCGGCTATGTTGCCGCTATACGAGCTGGCCAACTCGGCCTGAACGTAGCAATCGTAGAGAAGGATAACCGTTTGGGTGGCACCTGTACTCTTCGCGGTTGCATTCCTACAAAACAAATGTTGATGTCGGCCCACGTCTATGAACAAATGCAACATGCGGCGGACTTTGGTGTCCAGGCGTCCGCAATTCAACTCGCCTTCGCCGATGTTCAAAAGAGAAAAGAAAAAGTCGTACTTAAGAACTCCAAGGGTATTGAATACCTGATGAAGAAGAATAAAGTTACTGTCTTCAAAGGTACCGGCAAGCTCGCTCTTCCGGGAAAAGTGGAAGTCACTGATTCCGATGGTAAGAAACAGACTCTGGCAACCAGGAGCATCATCATTGCCACGGGCTCTGTTGTCCGACCAATCCCAGGCTTTGAAACAGACGGTCAACACGTTGTCAACAGCGATCATATTCTGGAACTCAAAGAGGTTCCCAAGTCACTGATCGTGATGGGATCGGGTGCGGTCGGTGTCGAATTCGCATCGGTTTATTCAAGGTTTGGTGCTGAGACGACGATCGTCGAATTGTTGCCGCGGCTCGTTCCACTTGAAGATGAGGAAGTGTCGAAAGAGTTAGAACGAAGCTTCCGCAAAAGAGGTATCAAATCTCACGTTGATACGAAGCTTGAAAAAATGGAAAAGACTGACACTGGCGTTCGAGTGACTGGCAAGACCGGAAAAGGCGAAGTCGTCACCCTTGAAGCGGAGATGTTGCTCGTCGCGGTGGGCCGAATGCCTTACACCCAGGGACTGGGTCTTGAGGGAACGAAGATCAAAGTCGATCGAGGATTCATCAACGTTGATGAATATCAGCAAACTGGCGAAAAAGGTGTCTATGCCATTGGCGATGTGGTTCCCACTCCGTTGCTCGCGCATCTCGCTTCGAAGGAAGGAATAGTGGCTGTCGAGCATATCGCTGGTCTGAAGGATGTTCGCCCGATAAATCTCCGGCTCGTTCCAAGCTGTACCTACTGCGATCCGGAGATAGGCTCAGTTGGATTGACGGAAGCCAAGGCTCGCGAGCAAGGTTACGACGTCAAAATCGGAAGGTTTCCGTTCTCGGCTTCTGGTAAGGCGAGAATCATTGGCGAGGAGGAAGGCTTCGTTAAGATTGTCAGCGAGAAAAAATATGATGAGATTCTCGGTGTTCACATTATTGGGCCACATGCAACCGAACTGATCGCCGAGGCTTGCGTCGCGATGCAGCTTGAGTCTACAGCCGATGAACTTGGACGGACGATGCACGCGCATCCGACAGTTTCAGAAGCAGTGATGGAAGCCGCCGAGGGCGTTCACGATTTAGCGATTCATATCTAGATGTCAGAACAAATCACACCACCCGATCGCCAAAAGTCGCCGGACAAGAACCGACGTCGTCGCCGTCGTCCTCCGCCTTCGCGTTTTGAGATGCGGATTAGTACCAAATATGCTCCGCACAAACCGGCTGAAGGCAAAGTGCTGACGTGTACCAGCGAAACAAGTCTCAAGCCTCCTCAATTGCTGGAACTATATCGTTACTTGAAACTGACGCGACTTGTCGAAGAACGCCTCGTTAACCTTTATCGCCAAACAAAGGTTGTCGGTGGCGTTTTCCGATCGTTGGGGCAGGAAGCGACTGCCGTAGGAAGTGCTTATGCTCTGGAGCAGCGAGACTTCATCACTCCCTTGATCCGAGACCTGGGGGCCGTACTCGTTAAAGGCATTCGACCCCGCGATATCTTTGCGCAGTACATGGCGAAAGCATGGGGACCGTCAGGCGGAAAAGATCTAAACATCCACTTCGGCGATATGGATAAAGGGTTCATTGGTCCAATCTCTCACCTAGGCGACATGATTCCGGTAATGACCGGGATTCTTCTTGGCGCACGAATGCAAAAGAAGAACATCGTAGCTTTGGCGTACATCGGAGATGGTGGAATGAGTACGGGCGCGTTTCACGAAGGCCTCAACTTCGCTGCGGTACAACGACTGCCGCTGATCATCGTGGCGGAATACAACCATTACGCATATTCGACGCCAACGAGTTTGCAAACGGCCGTTCGAGACCTTGCGGAGAAGGCTTCCGGTTATGGAATTCCCGCTTACATCGTCGACGGAAATGACGTAGTGGGTTGTTACGAGGTCACGAAGCATGCCGTGGAATTTGCACGTAAGGGCGGCGGCGCAGTCCTGATTGAAGCAAAGACCTATCGCCGTAAAGGACATGCAGAACACGACGATCAGCGCTACGTGCCGTCTGGCGAAATTGAATGGTGGGAAACACACAACGATCCGGTCGATCGTTTCGAGAAGTATCTGTTAGGACGGAAAACTGCGACGAAGGAAGATTTAGAGAAGATTACTGCCGAGGTTACAACTCTAATCGACGAGGATTGTGCATGGGCGGAGTCGTCACCAATGCCTGAGCCGGAAGGTGCTGCGTTTGGTGTTTTTGATAACAGCAACATTCCGCCAGCGTTTAGACCGAAAGTTCTTGAAAGCTAAGCAATAGGACCTATTTGACCTATAGGACCTATTTGTCACCAAAGATCAACAATGTCCACAGCTGTCAAAAAAGAACACAAATCAGCTCGGCCTGAACGAGGTGGGCCAGCAACAATGGTCGAGGCCATTCGTCAGGGTATTTGGGAAGAGATGGAACGCGACCCCACCGTTTTCGTCATCGGCGAGGATGTTGGAACTTACGGCGGCGCCTTCAAAGTCACTGATGGTCTGCTTGATGAGTTTGGCAAAGAACGCGTCATCGATACCCCGATATCTGAAGGCGCAATAGTCGGAGCTGCATGCGGGGCTGCGTTGATGGGAATGCGTCCGGTTGCCGAATTTCAGTTTATCGACTTCATTTCGGCAGGGTTTGATCTGTTGACCAATTATGCAGCGAAGTGCCGTTACCGCTGGGGTGCCGGAATTCCCGCAGTGTTTCGTGGGCCATGTGGTTCAGGTTTGCGCACCGGCCCGTTCCACTCCTTGAATGCGGAGTCCTTCTTTCTAAACACAGCCGGCCTAAAAATTGTCGAACCATCCACCGCCTATGACGCTAAAGGATTGATCAAAGCTGCGATTCGAGACCCCGATCCCGTCCTTTACTTCGAACATAAGAAGCTTTACCGCTTACCACGACTGCGCGAGGAATTGCCGCCTGATGATTACATTGTGGAGATTGGTAAGGCGCGCGTCGTGAGCGAGGGTCGAGATCTATCCATCATAACTTTCGGAGCAATGGTGCTGACTGCGTTGGATGCTGCGGAGGAATTAGAAAAGGAAGGTTTGGATGTCGAGATAATCGACTTGCGAACTCTGGCGCCGCTCGACAAACAGACGATTCTCGCAAGTGTAAAGAAGACCAGTCGCGCGATCGTTTTGCACGAAGCGTCGCGCACCGGAGGCATTGGCGGCGAGATTTCAGCGATGCTTGCCGAGGAAGCGTTTGAGTGGCTGGATGCGCCAGTGATCAGGCTCGCTTCGATTGATACGCCGGTACCCTATTCACCTCCACTTGAAGACTATTATTTGCCTCAGACGAAGGATGTCGTGTCAGCAGCGCGAAAGTTGGCTGGTTATTAAGAAAAACTGAAATAGGTCTATAGGTCATATAGGTCCTATTGAGATCAAAGAGTTGGAGAAGCGATGAGCACTGAAGTAGTGATGCCGCAAATGGGAGAGTCGATTGCGGAAGGAACAATTACGAAGTGGTTGAAGAAGGTCGGTGACCGCGTTGAGCGCGATGAACCGCTTTTTGAGATTTCAACTGACAAAGTTGATGCTGAGATTCCTTCTCCGGCGGCCGGTGTTTTAACTGAAGTTCGCTTCAACGAAGGCGACACGGTTGAAGTCAATTCAGTTGTTGCGGTTCTCGATGGTGAAGGCGATCAAACAGTATCAGCTACTCCGGCAGTCGAAGAGGTAAAACCACCTGAACCATCGCAACCACGAGCAGAGGCACCGTCGCAGCCGCCAGTTCAGGTAGCACCGCCGAGAAATATCGAGCAACCACCTGGCCCTGCTCCTGCCCCTGTTGCTACCTCTTCTTCCGCATCACAACCTCAGGCTGCAGCAGCCGCAGCCAGAGCACAGGAGGAAAGCGTCGAAGATTTACGCAAAACGAAATCGAGTCCTCTCGTTCGCAAAATTGCGCAGGAACATGGGGTGGATATTTCTAAACTGGATGGGACAGGTCTTAGTGGTCGCGTAACGAAGAACGATATTCTCAGTTACATCGAGTCCAGCGGCGCAAGACCAGGCTCGGCGCCGATTATCGAAGCTCCTTTGGTAACTCCGGCCCAGCCCATCCCCGACGTGCCGGCACCACCCCCGCCAAAACCTGTAGCGGGCGATCGCGTCGAACAAATGAGTGTGATGCGGAAAAAGATCGCCGAGCATATGGTCCTGTCGCGCCGAACTTCCGCCCACGTGACCACCGTTTATGAAATCGATATGACGCGGATCGCTAAACTGCGCGACACAAAGCGTGACGATTTTTATCAGCGGACGGGAACCAAGCTGACGTTCATGCCATTTATTTTCGAAGCTGTGAACAAAGCGTTACGCAAGTTTCCCATTTTCAACGCGCAGGTCACCGGCGATCAGATTATTTACAAACAGGACATCAATCTTGGAATGGCCGTGGCCCTTGATTGGGGTTTAATCGTGCCGGTCATCAAACGCGCCGATGACTTAAGTATTTCCGGCCTCGCTCGTGCTGCGAACGATCTGGCGGATCGTGCGCGCACCAAACAACTCAAGCCAGACGAGGTAGCAGGTGGAACTTTCACCATTACCAACCCGGGAGTATTTGGTGGGCTGTTTGGTACGCCAATTATCAATCAACCTCAGTTAGCAATTCTGGGTGTTGGCAAAATCGAAAAGCGTGCGAAGGTACTGACAACACCTGACGGTGACGACTTCATCGGCATTCGTTGGATGGCCTATTTCGCCTTGAGTTTTGATCATCGAGTGATTGACGGCGCTGACGCCGAACGCTTCCTGGCGTTCGTTAAAGAGCAGCTTGAGACGGGGGATTTTTCGGTTTAGTCAGTGTTCAGCGGCCGATAATTAGCGGTCGGTTGCATAGGTCCTATACGACTTATTTGTCCTATAAGTCCTATTCAACCGACCATTTTTCTTTGGTTTGGCCGATGATGTTTTTTAACAATTGGGCCTGTTATTGCGATACAGTGGTGATTAGATGAAGAACGAGCGCAGGCTATTGACTTGAACTGTCACAAGGTCTAAGAGATGTCCACCGCAAAAAAACAGCGGGGACGTGAACAACTTACTCCGACGGTTGGAAGCGGGAGTCCCAAAGAAGGCGCCTTAAGAGGCGCGTTAATTTACGTAACTACAAGGAGAGAAAAGAATGGTATTCACTAAACATAAATTGTTTGCCCCGGCAGTGCTTACTTGCTGCCTCTTAGTCTTCTCAGCCTCCCCATCCTTTGCGCAAGATACTACCAGCCCAAGCGGCTCGCGCTCCGTTGCGAGTGGCCAGAAGATGAAGATCAAAGGCGTGGTCACCCGACGTGATGCCGATACGTTCACCGTTCAAGATATGAATGGTGTCGATACCGTTGTACGGCTGAACGACAAAACTAGCGTAAAGACACATGGCGGGTTTCTACGCGGTGGTACGAACTATGCAACGACCAATATCCTTCGTGGACTAAATCTTGAAGTTGAAGGTCGCGGAAACGGTACTGAACTCGTGGCGGAGAAGATTCGGTTTAACGATAGTGATCTCCGTACAGCGCGAGCAGTTGAGTCACGTGCGACTCCATTGGAACAGAGAGCTTCAGATACCGAAGCAAAGCTAACTCAAGTTGAAGCAAATGCGCAGCGTCTCTCCGGACAATTGGAAGAGCTGGCAGCCGTTTCAAATGCCGCCCGTGGTGGCGCAAAGGCTGCCCAGGAAACTGCTGATGCAGCGGTTGCCGGTGTAAATGCGACAAACGAGCGTATCTCAGCTCTCGATGACTATGAACCGCAGACTGTATCGGCGGTCAACTTCAAGACGGGCAGTGCTATTTTGTCACCGGATTCCAAAACCAAGCTTGATGACATCGCCACCAAGGCTCTAAATGCCAAGGGCTATGTCCTCGAAGTTTCCGGTTATGCGGATTCGAGAGGCAGCATCAACCTGAATCGCGCGCTCAGCCAACGTCGTGCAGATGCCGTGATTCGTTACCTGGTTGAGAACCACAACATTCCGCTTCGACGAATCGTCACACCATTCGGTTATGGCGAGACAAATCCCGTTGCGGATAACACGACCAAGGAAGGTCGTGAACAGAATCGACGGGTCGAAATCAAACTTCTGGTTAACAAAGGTTTGACAGCACCGGGCCCGGCGATGACGCCAAAATCCGGCAATTAACACTTAACCAAGCGGAGTTGCATCCAGCGATGCAACTCCGCACACTTTATTCGGCACCAAAGAGCCATGATTCCTGCCCTCAATGAACGCTAGTTGGAAAGACCAGTAGTCGTTACACTTGAAGGCATGACACAGGGCTCAGCGATGATTCGAAACAGTTTCAATAAATCAACATGGCTGGCATTCGCATTAGCGGTGCTGGCCATTTTTCTTTTTGCTCCGGTCGCATCGGCACAAGGCACCAAGAACCTGCCTGCGGCGCCGCCACCCTGGAAAGCAAAGCCGACGCCCACGCCTAAGCCGGCAGAACCAGAAGTGGTGGATGTTATTCGTACTACGTCGAACCTGGTCATGGTGCCGGTTTCGGTAACTGACAGCCAGGGACAAGCAATTCAGGGTTTACAAGTAAAGGACTTTCGTTTGGACGAGGAAGGCAAGCAGCAGGAAATCGCGGAGATTGGAGACCCTGAACAAATACCTTTGGACATCGCGATTCTGTTTGATACCTCCAGCAGCGTTGGTTCGAAAGGCTTCTTTGGTTTTCAACAGGAAGCGGCGGCAGCTTTCTTAAAGCAGGTGATGAAACCTGTCGACAGGGCTGCGGTATTCACCATCGCAATGGAGCCAGCTTTATTACAGCCGCTCGCGTCAGCCCAAGTTGCCGCGAATAGTATTTTGGCAATACAACCCCCGTCCAAAAATGTCCCAACTGCGTTTTACGATACGGTTTCGTCCGCCGCCACGTATCTCGCAGAAAAATCCGAGAGCCGACATCGACGAGTTATCGTCGTCATATCTGATGGAGACGATAATTTCAGTCAACGAACCAGAGATGCGTCGCTCGCTCAGTATCGAGCGAACACGAAGGGGCAAGCAGTTTCTGATGCTTCTTCCCGTGGGATCCTGCAGGACTTACATCGTCTGGCAGTTGCAGACATTCAGCAGGCTGTTTTGAAAGCTGACGCAACTTTTTACTCAGTGAATCCAGGTGGCCGCTCAATTCAATTAAATCTAATTGCTGTACGTGCACAGAACGGCATGCAAACAGTGGCCGAAGCCACTGGTGGAACCGCTTTCGTACCGGATGGGGAGAAGGACCTGGAGGTTGTGTTTCGACAAGTTGCAGCCGAATTGCGAGGTCAATACTTGCTTCAGTATTACGGAGATTCAGAGGCGCCAGCAGGTAAATTCCGTCGCATCGTCGTCACCGTTCCAACTCAACCCCAGGCGAAGGTTCGCGCACGCCAAGGGTACTACCCCAAAAAACAGAAGTCCTAACCGGCTCTATTGCCGCATCACTACCAACACATCGGTCAACGTCGGAAACCTTAAATTTTAAACAGTTACATCCTCATCACCACCAACACATCCGCTAAACGATTGACGACTAACAGCAACTGACGGCCGGCAGCGTCGAACTGATTGTTTGTTGCCTGTTGTTCAGCAGCTGCGGCGCCGGCGGCTACACCGGCAAGTTTTATATAGTAGGGTTGCAACTCAGGTGTTGCTCGAAAATCGATTTCGAGTTTGTCCAGACCTTCGCGAAATCCCGTGATGCCGCTTCTAATTTGACTCTTGGTCGCAGGTGTTTTTTTTGCGGCGTCCGGATCTGCGTCGTCACGCCGAATCGATTCATTTGTTGCGCCGAGAACATAGATAAATCTCGCGAGCAATTTGATCTGGTCCGCAACTCGATTCGCTCCAGCAGTTCTCACCTGACTCACTTGTGGCGTAGGAGTAGCCGAGGGCTTTGGCCTGGCGCCAGTCGAACGACCTCGTGTTTGAGCGAAGGTAGCGGAAGAAATAACTAGTGTGGCCAATAGAAGGAATAGTGTGCGTTTCAAGATGCGTCTCCTCTTAGATACAGACTAAACTCAAATCGAACTGAAGGCTGGTGGTTTGCAGTATAGGGGTATAGGCCCTATTCGACCAATTTTTTCACAACTGACCACTAACCCATCCTCCTGCTAGAATGACGCGAAAAGATTACGATCTGGTTGCATGATGAAGGAAAGAAAACTTCTGGTCCAAAAGTTGGGCCGCTTAGATTATGCCGCTGCTTTGACCGTTCAGAAAGAGACTGAACGCCTGGTTAAAAGCGGTGAGCAACCAGATACCCTACTATTGCTCGAACACCCGCATACGCTGACTATCGGTAGACGCGGCGAAGCTTCCGCCGTGCTGCTCAACCAAACGGAACTCGAAGCACGTGGTGTGACGCTCTTTGAAACCAATCGCGGCGGCAAAGTTACTTATCATGGAATCGGACAAGTTGTCGGCTATCCTATTATCAATCTGAGTCCCGATCGTGAAGACGTTCATCGTTATGTGCGCGATCTTGAAGAAGTGGTTTTGCGGACCGTCAGTGATTTTGGCATTGAACCATTTCGCATTGAAGGCTTGACGGGTGTGCACACATCGCGGGGCAAAGTTGCGGCAATCGGAGTGCACATCGCTCGATGGGTGACCACGCACGGTTTCGCGCTGAACGTGAATACGGACTTGAGTTACTTCAATCTAATAATTGCTTGTGAGGGCGAACCGGTTACGTCAATGGAAGAGTTGCTGGGCGATAGGCTCGAATTGAGTGCAGTAGAAGATCGACTTATCGTGAATTTCGTTGAAGTGTTTGCGATGACTTCAATCGAGACCCTGATTCCGGCGAGTGTTTGATAGCTCTTCTCTGCGCATCTTTTGCGTTCTCTGCGTCTCTGCGGTTGAAAAATGGCCGCTCAATCCTCACCGCAGAGACGCAGAAAACGCAGAAGGTGCGCAGAGAAGAGTTTCTAGTGAGACACCAAGGCAATATCAAATCATTGTGTGTTGTGCCCCAGTGGTCTAATGGTAAAGAATTTGGCAGGCGCAAATTTATGCTTAACATCGACTTAATCAACGCTGCCCGCGAACGCATTTCATCTCGCATTCATCGCACGCCGGTGATGACTTCGCGACTCTTTAATGAGGTCGCTGGTAAAGAAGTCTTTTTCAAATGTGAAAACCTCCAACGCGCAGGCGCCTTTAAGATTCGCGGCGCTACAAACAAGATCCGCTCACTGACTCCGGACGAGAAACAGCGCGGCATTGTTGCGTTCTCATCTGGCAATCACGCGCAGGCTGTTGCACTTGCCGGACGTGAAGCTGGCGTGCGCGTCGTCGTTGCCATGCCTGACGATGCGCCCAAAATGAAAGTTGCTGCAACGCGCGATTACGGCGCCGAGATTATTTTCTACGATCGACTCAAGGCGGACCGTGAGAAGTTTGCTTTGGACCTGGCCGAACGCGAACGACTGGTGATGGTTCCGCCTTATGACGACGAGTTAATCCTAGCCGGACAAGCAACATGCGGAATGGAATTTCTGGAGGACGTTAAAGAACTTGATTGTTTGCTGACTCCATGTAGTGGTGGCGGCTTGTTTGCCGGTGTAGCAACGGCAGCAAAGTTCATGAATCCCGAGATTAGATGTTTTCCGGTCGAGCCAGATACTGCGGACGACACTCGACAATCATTTATAAAGGGCGAACGTGTTTCGATTCCCCCTCCACCGACAATTGCTGACGGCTTGCGAGTGCAGACGCCGGGAACTCTCACATTTCCGATTATTCAAAAAATTGCTGAAGATGTTTTGACCGTTTCTGACGAAGAGATTATCGAAACCATCCGATTCATGCTGTTCCGCATGAAGCTATTGGTAGAGCCTTCGGGCGCTGCTGGTGCTGCTGCGGTGATGTGTAAGAAAATTCCTGATAATGCGAAAAGAGTGGGGGTGGTGTTGTCAGGAGGAAACATTGACGCATCTGTTTTGACGAAAGTGATTGGTCAAGGTTGACAGTTGGATGGAGTCAGTACCACCTCGCGGTAGCGGGTGGGTACGAAATGTGCGGCTGATGGTTCTCT
>DATDFV010000169.1:0-28234 GCA_036522415.1 Pyrinomonadaceae bacterium
TCCCTTAGTCTGGGCGAATCGGCCGATTCGTCCGTCGAGAAGAGTGGATCGAGTCAAACAGCGATAAATAAACCGTGGGGCGGGCTTAAGAAAACAGGATCTACTGCGCTTGGATTATGAACTGGGAAAAAGGACTGGAGCATTTTAGGGTCATGCCCCTCCCAGCGCAATAGTTTTACGAATGCGAGGCGGATATTCTGCGCGACGTATCGCAGTGATATTTCGAAACGGCGAATTTTATTTCGCAGAAGCGCCGAGCTGTTTGGGCTCAGTGAGACGACCGTAGTCCGGGTGAATGTAGACTAGCCGCCCACCGACAATCGTTGCTACGGCTGCCCCTTGCATGTTTCGACCGTGAAATGGTGTATTTCGACTTTTGGACCGAGACCTGTTGACGTCAAACACCCACTGAAACTGTGAATCCAGAATGGTGATGTCAGCATGAGCGCCAGTTTTGAGCGAGCCGCGGTCGGCTAGATTGAAAATACGAGCAGGGTTTGTGGAACACATCTCCACTATTCGTGGTAAATCCAACAGACCCCGCTGAACTAGATCAAAAGCAAGGCCTACCGCAGTTTCCAGACCAACTATTCCGAATGGTGCCTGGTCGAATTCAAGAGCCTTCTCGTCGAAATGATGCGGCGCATGATCAGTTGCAATCGCGTCAATTGTACCGTCCTTCATTCCTTCCAGAATCGCTTCCAGATGGTCCTGGCTACGCAAAGGAGGGCTCATTTTTGTGTTGGTATCGTAGTCTGCGACTGCTTCATCTGTGAGAGTCCAGTGATGTGGCGTTACCTCGCAAGTAACCTGGAGTCCGTCATTCTTCGCGGTACGGACAGCGGCCAGCGCACCGCGAGTCGATATGTGGGCGATATGAACCTTTGAGTCTGTTAATCGCGCCAGGACACAATCGCGAACTGCGTCAACTTCTTCAGCCGCAGCCGGCATTCCGCGCAAACCCAGGATGAGCGACCAGCGTCCTTCATGCATTACTCCACCGGTGCTCAATGATCCATCCTGACAATGATCGACGACGGTCAAGTCAAATCCACGCGCATACTCCATCGCGCGACGCATCATCCCGGCAGTGGGAACCGCACGGCCATCATCAGAAACGGCGACGATGCCTGCATTCTTCATCTCACCCATTTCGGCGAGCTCTTTGCCGGCACTGCCTTTTGTAACGGCTCCAATGGGAAAAACGTTCGCAAGTCCTGCAAGTTGTCCCTGCTCGATCATGAAACGAGTGACGGCTGGATTGTCGTTAATCGGATCCGTGTTTGGCATTGCACAGATACTGGTCCAGCCACCCGCCACCGCCGCTGCCGATGCGGATGCGATTGTCTCCTTGTATTCCTGACCGGGTTCGCGCAGGTGCGTGTGTAAATCAATAAAACCGGGGGCGACGATAAGACCCGTGGCATCCAGGATCTGCACATCGTCGGGCGCCGGTTCAGATCGCTCCGGCAGTCCAACAATACGACCATCTTCAACCAGTACGTTCTTGCCGGCGTTGATCTGCTGGGCCGGGTCAATCACATATCCATTTGCAATCAGCAACCTCATGCTTTGCCTACCTTGCGATCTTGTTTCTGTTTTTACTGGCTGACTTCTTCGGCTTCCGTGTGCGCGCCGCCAGCCAGCAGATAAAGAACCGCCATGCGCACAGCAACTCCATTAGTGACTTGATCCAGAATTAATGATCGGCTGCCGTCGGCGATTTCGGAGGAGATTTCAACTCCGCGATTCATTGGGCCTGGATGCATGACAATCGCGTCAGGAGCAGCACGCTCAAGATGGCGTGTGTTCAAACCGTAATGCACTGCGTACTCACGCATCGAAGGAAAGAATGCCGCGTCCTGACGTTCACGTTGAATGCGCAAAATCATGACGACGTCTGCACCTTCAATCGCATCCTGCATTGTCTTCTCAACTCTTAACCCAGCGTCTACAAGCGTGGCAAACTCTTGAGGCACAAGCGTACCCGGACCGCTGACGCTTACAGTCGCGCCAAGTTTAGTTAATAAATAAAGATTGGAACGCGCGACACGCGAATGCAGGATGTCACCGAGTATTGCCACTTTCAAGCCCTGGATCTTTCCTTTGAACTCACGGATTGTTAACGCATCAAGTAAAGCCTGAGTCGGATGTTCGTGAGATCCATCGCCAGCGTTCACAATCGGAGCATTACACATTTTGGCGAGATGTTGCGGCGCGCCAGCCATTGAGTGCCGGATGACAATGCAATCGGGAGACATAGCTTCGAGGTTGCGTGCCGTATCCAATAGCGTTTCGCCTTTGGTCACACTCGAGGTTGAGACGCTCACGTTCACAGCATCGGCGGACAGACGTTTGGCTGCGATCTCGAATGAAGTTCGGGTTCGAGTAGATGGCTCGAAGAAAAGGTTGATAACAGTGCGGCCACGAAGTGCCGGGACCTTCTTGATCTCTCGCTTTGAGACATCGCGAAAAGTTTCCGCGGTGTCGAGAAGGTGATTGATCTCACCTGCGGAAAGTTCACGAATGCCGAGTAAATGGCGACGGTTGAAAGTTTGGGTTGACATCTGACTTTGGGCTTTGGTTTTTGGCCTTTGGTTTTTGGTCTTCAGTTCCCATCTGCTACTAAGGCCGAAGGTCAAAGACCAAAGGCCAAATTACCATAAAAAAAAGCGGCCAGTTGGCCGCTTCATTCACGCCGTCTCTGACGGCCGCTCTACGATTACCACACCCTCTTCTTCATCAAAATCCTGCAGCATCACCTTTATGATTTCGCTCTTCTTTGTAGGAACAAGTTTGCCAATGTAATCGGCTTGTATCGGGAGTTCTCGATGCTCCTTGCCGCGATCGATCAGGACTGCAAGCTGCACGCGGCGTGGTCGTCCGAAGTCGATCAGTTGGTCAAGTGCAGCTCGAATCGTACGGCCGGTATATAGAACATCATCAATCAAAACGATATTGCGATTCTCGATGTCGCCAGGAAGTTCCGTTCTGTTGACTACCGGCTTTGCGCCGACTGTCGAAAGATCGTCGCGGTAAAGCGTGATATCGAGAACGCCAACGGGCGGACGAGAGCCTTCAAGATCTGCGATCTTGTCGGCCATTCGTTCGGCAAGAGGAACGCCTCGTCGTCTTATTCCGACAAGAAAAAGATCTCCAGCGCCGTGATTTTCTTCGACGATTTCAGAGGATAGACGAGCGAGTGCGCGATTGATTCGCGGTCCGTCCATGATGCGCGCTTTTTCGAGGAAATCCATGCGGCGGGGATACTAGCAAGAAGGGCGTGAGGTGACAAGTTTGGCTCTTGAGCTTTGTACTTTGTGCCTGGTGCATTTTGTTTTTTGGTCAGTAGTCAGTAGTAAGTTGTCAGTGGTCTGTTGTCTGTGGATATAGGTCATATAGGTCGAATAGGTCCTATTCGCTCCTTGTAACTGTGCCTTCCGGATGTTAGTCTCCCTATCGACTTCGGATGGTGTATCGCTCACTAGTGCGCCCGATCCTTTTTCATCTCCCGCCGGAGACAGCTCACCATTTGGCATTGAAGTCTCTTTCACTCATCAAACCCATCAACTCAATTGTCGCGAATAGTTGCAAACCAACTCGTGCGTTACCGGTCGAGCTATTCGGCCTGACGTTTCCGAATCCGGTTGGCCTTGCTGCCGGTTTCGACAAAGACGGCGTGGCACTCACTGAACTGGCAGCGCTTGGCTTCGGACACATCGAAGCGGGAACGGTCACTTATCACGCTCAGCCAGGTAATCCGAAACCAAGATTGTTTCGTTTACCTAAGGATCAAGCGCTCATCAATCGGGCCGGTTTCAACAATCAGGGCGCAGCATCGCTTGTCGAGCACGTTCGCAGTAATCGTCCAAACTGTGTGCTAGGTGTTAGCATCGGCAAGAGCAAAATCACTCCGATGGAGAGTGCGATAGACGATTATCTCGCCAGCTTCGATTTAGTTTATGAAGTCGCAGACTATGCGGCTGTTAACGTGAGTTCGCCAAATACGCCGCACCTTCGAGAGTTGCAGCAAGCCAAACAATTGCACGGCTTGTTAACAGCTCTGCAAAATCGAAACCATGATTTGCAACTCAGAAATAAACGAAGCCGCCCAATGCCGCTGCTCGTCAAGCTATCACCCGATCTGACGACCCAGGAACTCGAGGTGATTGTCGATGTAGTCCAGGAGCTGGAAGTCGATGGAGTCATTGCCACAAACACGACCATCGGTCGCCATAGTCTTCAGTCTTCAATGCAGGATATTAATGCGTGCGGCGAGGGAGGTCTGAGCGGGAAACCTCTGGCGAGTCGATCAACCGAAATGATCGCCGACCTGTTCAGACTGACGCGAGGCAAACTACCAATCATCGGTGTCGGAGGTATTTTTACGGCGGCGGATGCATGGGAGAAAATTGCTGCGGGAGCGAGTCTGGTTCAACTTTATACAGGCTTCATATACCAGGGACCACGCGTGGCAAAAGCAATTAACGACGGCCTGGCAACATTCATGGAGCAAGGTGGCTTTGAAAACCTTGAAGCGGCAGTAGGACACAAAGTAACGCTTCAATAGAGAAAAACAGAAATGAATGCAAAAGATAAATTGATCGCGGCTCTTGACGTGGTTGACATCGAGCGTGCCAATCAGCTTGTGAAGACGTTGAAGGGCGAGGTAGGGATGTTCAAAGTGGGTTCAATGCTTTTTGCCACAGCGGGACCGCAGTTTGTTAAGAGTGTTCTCGCCGATGGCAACAAAGTTTTTCTCGATCTGAAGCTTCACGACATTCCATTTCAAATCAGCGGCGCGGCGGGAGTGATTGGCCAGCTTGGCGTTTCGCTGTTCACCTTACATGCAAGCGGTGGCACTGAGATGATCCGACGGGCAGTACATGATGTAGCGGAAGGCGCCTTGAAAGCCAACAAAGAGCGTCCCAAAGTCCTCGCAGTTAGTGTCTTGACGAGCTTGGACGCAAATTCACTCGCAGAAATTGGGGTCCGCGGCACTCCCACTGAAGCGGTCGAGCGGCTTGTAAAGTTAGCTGAAGATGCTGGAGTGGATGGCGTGGTTTGTTCACCGCAGGAGGCCGCCGCCGTTCGTTCCTTTGCAAGATCAGGTTTTCTAATCGTGACACCAGGAGTCCGTCCGCTTTCTGATTCAAAAACAGCAAATGAAGATCAGAAAAGAGTGGACACACCCACCGCCGCCGTAAAAGCGGGAGCTGACTATATGGTTGTGGGACGACCGATCACGGCAGCTCCGAATCCAGTGGAGGCAGCACGCCAAATCGTTGCGGAGATAAAGGCAGCGAACAATGATGCGGAACAAGCCGGGGCTGTGAACGTGTAAACTGTCAGCAGTTAGGCGTATTGCCCTGCTGCACGATTTAAAACTATGATGCGACGGTGAATCTCAGTTTGAAGCTTCGGGTCATTCTTAACCTAACAACCCTCCTTCTCGCGCTCTCACTTCCTGTATTTGCTCAAGAGAACAATGGCGCCCAGTCCGTTCCCTTCTCCGAAGCACCCTACAAAATCGGCGAGCACCTGACTTACGACGTGTCGTTTTCAAATTTTCTTTCAGTCGCACATGTTGATGTGCAGGTCGTATCTCACGGCTTGTACGCTGGTCGTGATTCTTTGCAGTTGAGAGCTCACGCGGAAACAACGGGTGTCGTGAACGTCGCCCTATTCTCCATTAACAACGACTACATAACCTACATCGATCCAACAACCGGCCTTCCGTTTCACAGCCAGGAAACAGTTCGAGATGCGACTCACTCAAATGATTTCAGTCTTGATTTAAACCAACCTGCAGGAACCGATGCGATTCCGCCGAAGCAGAAGTCATTTCCCGGAACGTACGACTTCTTGTCCGCTTTTTACCGAGTCCGAGCGTTGCCTCTTGCGCCGGGTTCCGTTTACACGCTTAGCGTGCGAGGCGAGTCGCAAAACTACGAGGTAGAGATCAAAGTAGCAGGCGCTGAGGTTGTAAAGACAAACGTTGGGTCTTTTCCGAGTATTGCTACGCAGGTTAAGGTTAGTGAAAATTCACCGTTCAAGAGCGCAAGAGTCTATTTTAGTGACGACGAACGGCACGTTCCGGTTTTGATCACAGCGCGAATAAGTACCGGGGAATTGAGAATCGAACTCGCAGGGTCAGAATTTATTAAGCCTGTGCCTGTGGCGAGTGCATCACCGACTCCGCCCGTTGTAGTCGCTACGCCGACGCCTACTCCGAAGCCAAACCCGTCACCCGTTCAATCGGTTGGTCCAATTGATTGGCCATTCGCCATAGGTGAACAACTTAACTATCAGGTCTTCCTCGGGAACAGTAATGTGCCGGTCGGCATTGCGACGTTTCAAATAAAAGGCCGGTCACGTTATTTCGATCGCGATGGTTTGTACCTAAACGTGACAGCAAAAACGACCGATGCGCTAGCTCGTATCTTTGTCGCGAATGACACGATCGATAGTTACGTTGATCCGAGGTCTCTGCTTCCGTACCGCACGGTTATGAATGTTGTGGAAGGAAAGCGCCGGCTGAATCAGACACTAACAACAAACCAGGATTATGGAACGGTTATGACGGATAAGGGACAAAAGATCGAGATACCAATCGGAACGCATGACTATGTGTCGCTATTCTATGTCGCCAGAACGTTCAACCTCGCCCCGCCAAAAAGGAACGCGATCTCCGTATTAGTTGAGAACAAGCCGAAGACATTGTTTATTGGTTCACTGCGACGTGAAATGATTGAGTTAGGTAAACAGAAGGTGCCTGCGATCGCCCTGTCCCTGACCACCGATGATCCGGAACCAGATAAGTTTCAGTTGCGAGTTTGGATCAGTAACGACCGTCGACGTTTACCACTGCGGATGACGTGCCAGACGGAATTGGGTCCATTACGAGCTGATCTTGCCATAGTACCCAGCACACCCCAGTAAGCTTTAGCTTGTCGCGTCGCAATCAACCAGGTCCCAGTGATCATCAGGTGCTTGATTGGTTTCGTCACGACAAGCTAAAACATCGGACATTCTCCCTCCTGAAATTGAAATCTATTTTCAACTAGGCTATACTCGCGGGCGCGTCGAAATGGCGCCGCAAATCATGCTCAATTCATTCATCATCGTTCTTCGGGAAGGTTTCGAATCGTTTCTACTCGTCGCGATCATCCTCTCGTACCTGCGCAAAGCCGGACAAAAATGGCTCACATCGGCCGTCTATGCCGCCATAGCCCTCGGATTAGCCATCAGTTTTTCGCTGGCCTATGTCCTTAATAACGGCATCTCCGATTCGACCTTGGAACATACCTTCGGCGCAACGATCGGAGGTTATGTCGCGCAATTCTTTGCCAATGAAGCCCTGCGAGAGGCAGTACTGGGCGTCGTCGCAATTGTGATGGTCGGAACGCTCGTGATCCACATGTGGCGCACCGGACCCAAGATTCAGCAGAAAATGCGCGAACGCTTGTCCGCGGTCTCTTCCAGAAGTTCACGAATCGCAGCCATTGCCGGTGTGTTTCTTTTCACCTTCCTGATGATTACACGAGAAGGCATGGAAACCGCGCTCATGCTTATTCAGATTCGTGATCCGCGGCTCATCAATGGCGCTCTTCTTGGCGTGTTGGCGGCTGGCGCTTTTGCCTGGTGCTGGGCGCGCTTTGGTCACCTCATGAACGTCAAACGATTCTTCCAGGTGACAGGAATATTTCTTCTGCTCTTTATGGTCCAGGTCGCCATTTATTCTTTCCACGAATTTGCAGAGGCGGGTTTGCTCCCAAACAGCGAGGTTCTTCACGCGGCAACTGAGAAGTTTTCACCCGACGGTCTCTACGGTAAATGGTTTTCTCCGTTGATGGTTGGCGTGTGTGGACTTTGGTTGTTTGGAGCGTGGCTACTCGACCGCGGGAGGGAGAGCCGGGTGGAGGGAATCTCAAAGTTGCAGGGCGCGCGGTAGCTGGCAAGAATAGGTCGACCTATAGGACCTATTAAAGTTTTTTCACCAACTCTCGCTTCAACAACTTCCCAGTCGGCCCTTTCGGAATGTCTTTAACCAATCGAACAGTTTTCGGGCATTTGTAGTCAGCTAAACGCTCTTTACAAAACTCGATCAACTGCTCCTCAGACACTTCACTTCCCTCACGCAAGACAACGAAGGCCGCCACTTCTTCTCCATACAACTCGTCCGGCATGCCGACAACTGCGGCTGCAGCTACAGATGGATGTTGGTACAGCACTTCATCGATTTCGCGCGGATAAATGTTCTCGCCTCCACGAATTATCATGTCTGACTTGCGATCGACGATGTAGTAAAAACCATCCTGATCGCGATACCCAACATCACCGGTGTGAAACCAACCGTTGCGAAAGGCGTTCTTAGTAGCCTCAGGATTTTTGTAGTAACCCTTCAAAATGTTCTCACCGCGCAATACGATCTCGCCTAAACATCCGGTGGGGACATCGTTGTCATCGTCATCAACAACGCGCATCTCATTTCCTATCGGTAAACCACACGATCCTGCTCGTCGCCGGTTATCCGGAGGATTGAAAGTTGAACGACATGTCGATTCCGAGAGTCCGTAGCCCTCGACGACCAGACACCCAAACATTTCCTCAAATCGCTTAATTGTCTCAGCGGGAACTGGCGCAGAACCGCACATCGCGAAACGAAGCTGTTTTGTTTTCAGATCCGCCGGCACACCTTCCGGATAGGCAGTCAGCAGCATCGACAACATCGTCGCCACGGAACCAAAAGAAGTGATCTGGTAATCTGAAACTATTTGCCAGAATCGTGATGCCGAAAACTTTGGACTGACTACCGTCGAACCACCTGCGTACAGCGCTGACATCGTAGTTACTGACACAGCGTTCATGTGGAATAGCGGCATTACAGTTAACAACCGATCTTCAGGAACAAATCCCAGCCACTCACTAATCTGCCGCGCGTTCGAGATAACATTCCGGTGCGTAAGCAAACAACCTTTTGGCTTACCGGTTGTACCAGAGGTGTAGATGATGATTGCTTCGTCATCGGGTTGTATTTCGACCGGTTGGCGACCTATTAATGCCGCGTCTCGCGTTGCGTCGGCTTCGCAATCAAAAACGATGATGTTGGATAACTGCGGAAGCTCTTGGCGCACTAAATCTATCGTCGGAATGAAATGCGAGTTTACAAGCAAGGCTTTCGCTTCGGAATTTGAAATTACGTAAGCGATCTCCTGCGCCTTGAGTAAAGAGTTAATGGGACCTGCCAGAGCACCGAGCTGCCAACAGGCGAAATAGGCGATGATGTATTCAACACCATTCGGCATCAGCAAGCTGACAACGTCGCCTTTCTTGATTCCCTTCTCCGCTAACAGAGAAGCTGTGCATTCCACCGCTTCTCCAAATTGCTTGTACGTGTACTGCCTGCCATCTGATTGCGAGAAGAGGAAAACCTTGTCAGGTGATGCCGCAATTCGCGCGCGAAGAAGCTCGGAGATATTTTGAAAATCTGCGGTCATGATGGGTTGGATGAGCCCTATACTACTCGGTCTTACTCAGCAATCTGAAATCTTCAGTTAAAGTGCTATAGTTGCGGCGACTCTTAAAACACCTCTGCGTCTCTGCGATCTCTGCGTCTCTGCGTCTCTGCGGTACGGGACAGGGGCCGCCTTAAACGGCCGAGACCGGAGAGAAGCAGAGACGCAGAGAAAGCCATCCAAAGTAAATTATCATGACCACGTATCAGAATTTTATTAACGGCAAGTGGATTACTTCGGAATCCGGTAAGTCTGTACAAAACATTAATCCCGGAAACATCGACGATGTCATTGGCAACATACCGCTCGCGACTCGAGCCGAAGCGCGTCTCGCCGTCGAGTCAGCGGCAGAGGCGTTTCGTAGTTGGCGCTCAACTCCAGCGCCTACTCGCGGGCGAATCATCGGTAAAGCTGCGCGACTGTTTGAGGACAATAAAGAAGAATTAGCCCAAATCCTGACGCGCGAAGAAGGCAAGACAATCGGTGAAGCTCGTGGCGAATTGCAGCGATCGATCAATGTTGCCGAATTCTGTGCGGGAGAAGCGCGACGATTAACCGGCGAAACAATTCCATCAGAATTACCGCTGAACTTTGCGTATACAATCAAACAGCCACTAGGTGTCGTAGCCTGCGTTACTCCATGGAATTTTCCGGTTGCTATTCCAGTCTGGAAGATTGCCCCAGCATTAGTCGCGGGCAATACTGTTGTCTTTAAACCGGCAACGATCACGCCTGGCACAGCGGTTCGCATCACTGAGATTTTTCAGGAGGCGGGGATTCCGGCGGGTGTCTTGAACCTTATCATCGGGTCCGGTTCTGAAGCAGGCGATGAAATCATCAATCACCTCGCCGTCAAAGCTATCTCCTTCACTGGATCAAACGGAGTGGGCATTCGACTTTACGAACAGGCGTCTCGACGAGGCGCTAAAGTACAGTGCGAAATGGGTGGCAAGAATCCGGTTGTCATTCTGGAAGACGCAGACATGGATCTAGCTATTGAGTCGACGGCACAAGGAGCATTTGGCTCTTCAGGACAAAGATGCACGGCAACGAGTCGGGCGGTAGTCGTCAACGACGTTGCAGATGAATTTGTCGACCGAATTGCGAAACGCGCGAAATCGATGCGACTTGGTGCGGGTAGCGATCCAAACACCGAGATGGGCCCAAGTGTTGATGAAAGCCAATTCAAGACGGTTCTCAAATACATTGACGTTGGGCGAGAAGACGGGGCGACGCTCGTGTGCGGTGGTTCTCGGGCCACGGGCAACGGATTGGACAAAGGTTATTTCGTTCACCCAACAGTTTTCGATCACGTCACTCCCGACATGCGGATTGCTCGTGAAGAAATATTCGGTCCAGTCCTGTCAGTACTACGTGTCAGGGATTTCGAACACGCAATGGAAGTGGCCAATGATTGTGAATACGGCTTGTCATCATCCATTTTCACCAACGATGCTGCGCGTATTTTCCGATTTGTTGACGAGATCGAAACTGGCATGACGCACATCAACTCGCCAACCACTGGCGGCGAGGCACATATTCCATTCGGTGGCACCAAAGGCACAGGCATCGGGGATCGCGAGCAAGGCTCAACCGCACTGGACTTCTACACTGAACTGAAGGTGGTCTATGTCGATTACACCGGCCGGAAACGCGAAGGAAATCTTTATTAAGAGCGGACTGTTTGCGTTATTCATCGCAGTCAGTTTCCCCCGTGCGTTTACACTGGCACAGGCGCAAGCTCCGGAGAGTATCTACACGAAGATCACGACAAACGAGATCTGTGTCACGGACAAAGTAGCACCCGGCACTTTGGCCAACGAGGAAGCGCGTCGCTTAGCTGACGAAGCCACTACAAAACCGTGTTTGAAACCGAAAGACTGAAAATACAGAGGCCAGGAAGTAGTATTGTGACCTTGGAAGTAGTCAGTACCAGCTCGCGGTAGCGGGTGGGTGCGGAGCTTCATGACTCAACCAAAACAGGCTCCGCACCCACCCGCTACCGCGAGCTGGTACTGACTACTTCCAAGCTTCTCTGTGAACTCTGCGAATAAAAATCGGGAACACCAATGAAAACCCTAATCAAAAACGGACGAATCATCACTGCTGTTGACGATTATCATGCAGATATTCTGATCGAAGACGAACGTGTTTCTGTTATCGGCGCCAAACTCGACATGGAGGCCGACACTGTCATCGACGCCGCGAACAAGCTCGTCATTCCCGGTGGCATTGATCCCCATACTCACATGGAGCTTCCCTTCGGTGGGACAGAGTCATCTGATGACTTTCGTACGGGAACGATCGCCGCAGCTCACGGTGGCACGACCAGCATCATTGACTTTGCTGTACAGTACAAGGGCCAATCATTGATCGAGGGTATTGACAATTGGCACCAGAAGGCGGAAGGCAAAACTGCGATCGATTACGGTTTCCACCTAATCACCACTGAACTGGAAGACAAGCAAATCGAGGAATTGTTCACCGCAATGGACGAAGGCGTGACCAGTTTTAAGATGTTCATGGCTTATCCAGGAGTTTTCCTCGTAGACGACGCGACAATCTTCCGCGCAATGTCCGCGGCGGGTTCTCGTGGTGGCCTGATCTGCATGCACGCAGAGAACGGGATCGTTATCAACGAGATTATCAAGCGCGCATTGGAGAAGGGTCACACAGCGCCGAAGTATCACGCACTAACTCGACCTACTGTTGCTGAAGCAGAAGGTGTACATCGGGCAATCGCCATTGCCGAGATGGCGGAGTCTCCTGTTTATATTGTCCACCTATCGTGTGCTGATGCTTTGAATCAGGTCAGACAGGCGCGTGACCGTGGCATACCTGCATTCGCAGAAACATGTCCGCAGTACCTGTTCCTTTCTATCGATGATTACGGTGAAGATTTCAATGGCGCCAGGTATGTAATGACGCCGCCGCTCCGCGAAAAGTCAAACCAGACCGAACTCTGGAAAGGTCTGAAAATGGATGACCTTCAGGTTATCTCCACCGACCACTGTCCGTTCTGTATGAAAGAACAGAAAGAACTGGGCCTTGGAGACTTCACGAAGATTCCCAACGGCGCTCCGGGTGTGGAGAATCGAGTGCCGCTGATCTACAACGGTGGGGTGATTGAGAATCGCGTTAGTCTGAATCGCTTTGTTGAGTTGACGTCTACGGCAGCTGCAAAGATGTTTGGGCTGTTTCCAAAGAAAGGCACCATCGCAGTTGGTTCTGATGCAGACATTGTGATCTTTGACGGTGACAAAGAACAAACTCTAAGCGTGAAGACTCAACACATGAACTGCGACTACAACGCCTACGAGGGAAAGAAAATCAAAGGTGTCGTTGAGACGGTGCTATCACGAGGTAAGGTCGTTGTGGACAAGGGCGACTTCAAAGGAAAGTCAGGAGATGGAAAGTTTCTGAAGCGCGGAACCTGCGTGGGGATGTAAAGTCTCTCACCTTGTTCATTGTTCTTTGTACTTTGTTCTTTGTGCTGTTGTGTTGGTAGTTCATAAAAGCCACCCTATGAGTAAATCAACGCACAAAGCACAAAGCACCAAGCACCAAGCACAAAGACATCTCTTGAGTGTCTCAAAATCAACTCCCACTCAAGCCTCATAACTAATCACACCGTACGATAGCGAAACAGCCTGTCGACCGTTCAAAATGAATCTGGTCGCTAAGTACCTTTATACAGCGTTCCTTGTGTGCTCCTTTCGATTTCCTCAGGGTGAGGAATGAGGTTTGCCGAATAGCAATGTCAGGTTCCAAGGTCGAATTAACTGACATGCGATTTCTTCAAATTGAAGGAGATACATGAGAAGACTGCTCGCTTTCGTAATTCTTTTGACGTTACTGGTTGTCGGAGGCACTTTTGTCTCGGCAGAAGGCCAGAGACGTCGGCATCGATCCAAGTTCGGACGTAAAGCGCGGACAGCGGCAATCATTGCCGGTGGCGCTGGAGTCGGCGCACTCGCTGCCGGCAAGAAGGGCACGGCAATTGGTGCGGGAGGTGCTGGCCTCTATGCATTTAACAGACGTGCTGCACGTAGTCATTTCCGCGGTCGCACACGAACGGCGGGAACTGTGTTAAGCGGAACAGCTTTGGGCGCAGGTGTAGGTGCAGCAGCAGGAGGTAAACGAGCAGCGGCGATTGGTGCGGCAGTTGGCGCGGGTGGTTCGTATATCTATACACGGCGACATCGTAGACACCGAACAAGGTACTAGGAAACTGAGGCAAAGCGAACGATCAATTTAAGAGGGAGATACAAGCATGGCATACGATGAACAACAAGCAAGGCATAGCCGCGTGGTCGTTGAAACACCCACGGAGAAGCGCGAGGTTGTCAGTTCTCAATCAGTTCGTACACCAGACAACAGCGGGATCTCTGCTGGCATGGTAGGTGTTCTTGTGGTAGTGGCGATTGCTCTGATCACAATGCTCGTGTTGTTTTGGATGAGTAGTCAGCCAGCGAGCGATCAAAACGCTAACATGGTGGCTCAGCAACCGCAGCAGCAGCCGATAATTCAACAGGCGCCGGCTCAACAACCACCAGTGATTATTCAGCAACCGGCACCCGTTACGCAGCCTGCGCCGATTGTGATTTCGCCACCGGCTGGAGGATCAACTGAGCCTTCGGCAGCGAACGCGGCTAACAACGACGCGACTATTCAGCTAAGTATCGATAAGCAACTAACCGACGATCCGAAGTTCTCAAGCCTGGGAATTACAGCGACGGTGTTGAACGGAAAAGTCACTCTACTGGGCACCGTGAAGACCGAAGCTGCTAAGAGTGACGTAGAAAAAATGGTCCGACGAACCAAAGGAGTGAAGGACGTAGACAATCAGATCTCAGTGATCCCTGGTTAGCGGTGCAAGCAACGCGCACTGGTGGGACGAAGACGCCGCGCTTGTTGGTCAGCGCGGCGTTTTTGTTTAAGAAAATAATAGGACCTATAGGACGCATAGGACCTATTCAAAACCTCAATAACTCTCCGTGTGTTCGCGCAGCCATTCATCTACCTCTTCCTGCGTGGGCTGTCGTCCCAGTTCTGAGCTGAGTCTCTCGCGAACAAAATTCTGCTCTTCACTCACAACGCCCGACAGGTCAGACTTGTTTTCATCACTTTCAGAGCTCATAAATTTTCACTTCCCCAGCGTTAAGAGACGTTTCTACGACAAGTGTGCTTTCTTCACAAGCGAGAACTAACCGTCTTGAGTCGTCGTGCATAAAAAACTCGACTGTTTGAATTGGAGAACTCAACGCGGCGACAGTAACAGCCCGTAGCTGAGCATTATCGACTCCTATCGTGATTGCATCAACATCCTGGCGTATTTGATCTTTTAATGAGCCCTCAGCCGACAACTCACTTACCGCTTGAGATTGCGGCACCAACCCCATTTCGCCGTCGAGGTAGATGTTCCAGATAAATCCAATATCGAGGAGTAAGTAAGCCGTCTCGTCCAAGGTGAAGTAGCCAAGCACGCTTGCCCCCAGAACGTGCGCAATCACGTGGTCCTGATGAGTGTTGGTGCCGGCGAGCTGCCAATCAGACATTAGCCTTCGTACCCCATTAAACTCTTTGACTTTATCGCAGCAACGCATGCACAGATTAGCGATCCTAAGCCACCTACAACTACCGAGAGCGGGGCGCCGATTAATGCTGCCAAAGCTCCTGCTTCAAGTTCGCCGAGTTGTGGCCCACCCATGAAGAACATCATGTTGATTGCCGTCATTCGTCCGCGAATATGATTTGGCGTAACGAGTTGACGAATTGTTTGACGAAGAACCGTGCTAACAGTATCGGCTGCACCTGTGGCAGCTAGCATTAACAAGGAGAACCAGAAGACCCTGGATACGCCAAACGCGGCGGTCGCCACGCCGAATATTGCAACAGCCACAACGACCAGACGACCCTCTCGACGGAAAGTTCCGATGCGGGCCATGACAAGTGCGGTTATCACTGAACCGATTGCTGGTGCCGCAGCAAGAAACCCATAACCGCGCGCGTCAACGTGAAGTCTCTCGCGCGCGAAAATCGGCAGTAGCAGAGTTGCCGATGCGAAGAAGGTAGCAGCGAAATCGAGTGTCATCGTTTGAACAATTATCGGCGTGCGCCAGACAAACTGAAGTCCTTCTTTCAGAGCAGTGAAACTTAAAGCGTCTCTGCGCCCAACCTGAAGATCAGGACTACCAGTCACACGCATCGCCAGTAAGGCAGCAATCACCGCCAGAAACGACGCCGCATTGATCGCGTAGATAATCGCAGGCCCGCTACCGGCCAGAACAAAACCCGCCAAAGCCGGACCTCCGATCGTCGCAACATTGAACACGACGAGTCCGAGACTGACGGCGTTTGGAAAATCTGCCGCCGGCACCAGCGAAGGCATTAATGATTGGCGAGCTGGAATATCAAACGCAGTTGCTGCTGAGGCGAAAGCGCTAAGTATATAGATAGGCCAGACACTTTTCAGGCCCATGATTGTCGCCACCGCTAATAACGCTGCAGTTGTAAGCATGACACTCTGAGTAGCAATCATCAGCCGTTTCCGATTTACGGCATCAGCAACAACTCCGCCAACGAGTGAACACACAATAATCGGTGCCCCTCGAAAAAGTCCGACAAGACCTAAGGCCAACGCTGATTTGGTAAGCAGGTATACGTGCCAGTTGATGGCAACTGACTGCATTTGTGATCCTGTCACCGAAACGATCTGACCCAACCAGAGGAGTCGAAAGTCACGATGTTTTAGAGCAGTAAAAGATGAACGCCTGGTTGGAGTTGGTTTCGGTTCAGCGACCGTTGCGGAAGAATCGGGCATCAATTGATAAGGTACATGGTCGAGAACGGTGACTCAACTTTGGAGTGCGACGGCCTGCCGTCGCTTTGTCACGGTTCCGAGGTTCGCTGCAACAAAGCGACGGCAGGCCGTCGCACTCCAAAGAACCGTGTGGTATAAAGTTTTATTTGATAAGCCACGTTCAGAGTTTCCGGCGCATCTGATCGCTCGACAGGTCCCAATAACCCTAAGTCTTTTGCGCATCAACTCGCGCTGACGGCCTAACCAAACGAAAGGTAAAGCGTTCCCATGAAGACAACCGTTTCACGCCTAATAGCCTCGTCGCTAATTTTACTTTCCGCGATCTCGCCGATTTGGGCCACGTGTGGTGGTGGCGGCGGCGGTGGAACTGGAGGTACTGGAGGAGGTAACACCGGTATGGGTCCGGCTCCAGTGGTCTACAACGTTCCATGGAAAGCGTGGAACGCAGTGTCGGCACCAGCGAAAGGTCTCGTCCTGTATTGGTTTCCCGCGACTAAAGATGAATGGAATAAATCGAGCCTTCGAGGGTCTCGCATTCTAACGCTCTACTCTGCACAGTGTGTTTCGATGACGGTCGCTGACGCTCGCGAACCGGAGCTACAAAAGCTGGTCGGAGATTCCAAGCTACCAGTTGCAGTGCTAACTGGGCAGGATGGTTCACCCATTAGCAAGGTTGAAAACACCAGCGGCAAGCTGAAAGTTGAACAGGTCGAAAAGGCACTTGACTCAGAAATGAAACAACGAGAATCCGCACTCGATGAGAAGTTGAAAGCGGGAAAAGAGAAAGCAAAGGGCGGGGATAATACTGCTGCGATTGCAGAACTCAAACCAGTTGCTGAAGAGAAGTGTCTCTTTCCGAAGAAAGCGAAAGAAGCCTCCAAAGAGTTGAAGAAACTTGGTGTTGAAGACGTTGGGAGCCTTCCGGCCTTTACACCGGTGTTCACGCCACGCGAAAGCGCTCGCATCGAGCAGGTAATGCGTACTGGTTTGATCGCTGAGATTCGCGAGAACTACCTCTCAGCTGAAAATTTGTACTCACAAGCGCATCGCATGGATCCAGCCGATCCAACTCCGCTCAGGTATTTGGGTGAACTCTACCGGCATCATCTCGGCGATTGGGACAAAGCAAAGGTTGTCTTCAACCAGATTCTCGACATGCCTGCGGATGCGATTGCGCGTGCTGTTGCGCTCCATGGCCTTGGCAAGATCACGATTCACGAAGGCGAGTTCAAAAAAGGTTTGTCGTTGATGGAACAATCTGTCGCTGAATTCCCGATAGCAATTGCATATCGGAACCTGGCCGTGTATTGGAACTCTGAAGGCGATCTCGAAAAAGGCAATTTCTATACGCAGAAGGCCTTCGAACTCGAACCGAAAGATCCATACAACCTGGTATTCGCTGCAGTGTTCATGGCAGCGTCGGGACACGGCGATGAAGCACTGAAGATCGCGCAGGCGAATCGAAACCTGTTGCCCGCGTCGTACAATCTCGCGGCAATCTATGCGCAAACCGGTCATAAGCAGGAAGCACTGGCCCTGTTAAAGCGTCACTTCTTCCGTTATGAACGTTATCAGGCAGTGCGATCGAAAGAGATGATGGAAGCGAGAGTCGATGCGGTGTTTGACTCACTGCGCCAGGACTCCTCGTTCCTTGCTTTGACGAGTGGCGCTGATGGCAGACTGCAAATGCCGATGCGCGACGTGAAGGGCATGCAACAACAGAGATAGGCCATCGTAGGTTTCTTGAGCTTTGTCAGTGGTCAGTCGTCAGTAGTGAGTTGTACATGTCCTATCGGTCATATGGGTCCTATTCCGCTACTGACACTGGCCTCGGAAATCCGCTCACTTCCCTGCACTAACATTCGATCAAATGATGACCGCAAAACTCTTCCGCTATTCGACTATCTCAATCACATTCGCTTTCCTGCTGATCACACAACTCACTTACGCTAACCAATCCGCTCCTCCCCAGAAGAAGTTTGCACAAGACACAATTCCGCGTGACCCGCGCTATCCCGCACACTGGTGGACGCCCGTTTCGGAAGTCGGCAAACCAGACTGGGAAATTCTTCCACAGGCTGCGGGACCGGGCGAAGTGATTCTCTCAAAACGAAACGAGCTTGGGTTGCTATCAAACTTTGCCGCGACTCCCTTCACCTATCACGGTATGCGTTACGCAAGCCTCGAGGGATTCTGGCAAATGATGCTTTATCCCGAGGGTCCAAACGATCTGCGTGCAAAGTTTCCCGGTATCTCGTGGAAACACACTCGCGCTGAAGTTACGCAGATGACTTCATTTGAAGCAAAGACTGCAGGCACTTTGGCCGAAGAGAACATGAAGCAAATGGGAATCAACTGGGTGACTTTCGAGGGCAAGCGTTTCGCATATCGCTCTCGCACACCTTCGTTACATTACAAACTGATTGTTGAAGCTTCGTGGGCAAAGCTTCGTCAGAATCCTGAAGTGAAGAGAGTGCTGCTGTCTACGGGAGACTTGGTTTTGAAACCTGATCACTACGAAGAACAGAATGCTCCGCCCGAGTGGCATTACTACGAGATATGGATGCAAATTCGAAAATTGTTAATCGTGAATCGTGAATCGTGAATCGTGAAATCGTGAATCGTTAATTGCACCTCAGACTGTATCTACGATTCACGATTCACGATTTCACGATTTCACGATTTACGATTCACGAATGGAGAACGATCAACTTGGCAAACGCGCCGGCGTTACCCGACGAAACTCACACTTATCGCATCTGGCAAATAATCACTGCTTCGGCAGTCGGAACAATGATTGAGTGGTATGACTTCTATATTTTTGGAAGTCTGGCCTTAACGATCTCGCCTCTCTTTTATCCGAACGGTAACGACACGCTGGCTTTGATTGCATATCTTTCAACATTCGCCGTTGGTTTTGTGGTCCGTCCGTTTGGTGCTCTGTTCTTTGGTCGTATCGGAGATATTGTTGGACGCAAATACGCCTTCCTCGTCACCCTATTAATCATGGGTGGTGCCACCGCATCGATAGGATTCTTGCCCACCTACGCTTCGATCGGAATCGCCGCTCCAATTATTCTTTTGGTAATTCGAATTTTGCAGGGCCTGGCACTTGGTGGTGAATATGGCGGAGCGGCCGTGTACGTGGCCGAACATGTTCCCGACGAGAAGCGCGGCTTTTATACAAGCTTCATTCAGATCACCGCGACACTGGGTCTGTTTGTTTCACTCATTGTGATTCTGGTCGTACAAACATTAATGAGCCAACCGGCATTTTCGAGTTGGGGTTGGCGCATTCCGTTCCTCATTTCAGTTCTGCTTGTCGGCATCTCTCTCTACATGCGATTGCGAATGAAAGAGTCACCAATCTTTTCGCAAATCAAAGGTGCCGGTATGACGTCTGCCCAACCACTCAAAGATGCATTCACACATTGGGAAAGCCTCAAACGAGTTCTGATCTCGTTATTTGGCGCGACTGCAGGTCAGGGGGTGGTGTGGTATACGGGTCAGTTTTATGCGCTGTTCTACCTCCAAACGATACTGAAAGTGAACGGTCGCTCCGCACAATACATCGTTGCGATTGCGTTGCTGATGGGTATGCCCCTGTTTGTATTCTTTGGAGCGCTTTCGGATCGAATTGGTCGCAAGCGAATCATCTTATTCGGATGTTTGCTGGCAGCGATTTCCTACTTGCCGATTTATCACGCGATGCAACGAGCCGCCGGATCGAACGTTACAACTGCAGTTTCACAGAAGAATCTTGTGACGGGCGCAATCACACTTACCCCGCAGACGCTCGTGAATGGTGTTGCACAACCTGCCAGGGAAGTCCTGCCGTATTCGAGCTTTGGAAGCTTCATTAGTAACTCGACAGCCTGGCAGCTAATCCTTCTCGTGTTCGTTCAGGTGCTTTTCGTAACCATGGTGTACGGACCAATCGCAGCTTATCTTGTTGAAGCATTTCCGGCGCGAATTAGATATACAGCGCTGTCGCTTCCCTATCACATTGGCAATGGAGTGTTCGGAGGGCTGTTGCCGTTGATCGGGTTGTCCGTGATTGCGCAAACGGGAAACATTTATGCCGGACTTTATTATCCGATTGTGGTAGCCAGCCTTACGTTCGTGGTTGGATCACTACTATTGAAGGAAACAAAGCACACGTCGATCTGGGAGGAAGTTAGCCGCAAATGAATACAGATCGCATAGTGCAGCTTATGCCGCAACCAAACCATCCTGAAAGGATGAAAGTTAATAGCCGTGGGCGAGCGGCTTTGCGCGATGCCTACGGAATTGATTAGTCACAGGATCCGACCCTGAAAGGGTCGAACTGGGTTGATGGTCTGACTCTTTCAGGGTCTAGGATGTTTGCTCTATCACTCCGTGGGCTTCGCGCAAAGCCGCTCGCCCACGGCTATTAACTTAGGTCCCTTCGGGACGATCTGTCTTCGTCTGTGGTATCTGTGGCTAATTTGGCTTTTTGACACTCGGATCGCCAGTTGGTGGTGGCGCGTCATCTTCCTTAGCGGGAGGTCCAAGTAATTGAGTAAAGATCGGCTTAAGAGCGTCCGCCCATATCTGGTAGGCTTTGAGATCCAGATGTAGTTTGTCTGGAACAGTCATGCCATCAAACAACTTGCCCTCCTTGTCGGCAAGTTCGTCGTTAATATTCAGGAAGCGAATCTTTTTACGATCAGCAAACGTGGCAATCGATGCGTTTATCTGATTGATGATTGGCATCACTGCCATGTTGTCATTACGCGGAAAGATAGCCATCAACACAATTGTTGCTTTGGGAGCCTTTTGCTCGCACAAATCCAGAATGGCCTTGATGCCGCGTGTAGTGTCATCAACGCGCCGGTCATCATTACCCTGAGGGGATTTGTTTCCTACGTTGTTCGTGCCAGCCAGCAGGACAATGATCCTGGGATTGACGTTATCGAGTTCGCCGTTGTGTAAGCGCCAGAGAATGTTCTGAGTGGTGTCACCTCCCCAACCGAAGTTGGCAGCGTTCCAACCGAAAAAATTCTGACGCCAATTTGCGAAGAAATGTTTGTACTGCTCGTCGCTTGTTCCCCAACGTCGCGTAATCGAATCGCCCAGGAAGTAGACCTTGATGTGACCTTTACGTGCCTTTTCGAGTAACTGCTGGTGCGCAATCATCGAGTTTTGATCCGACCGAGGAGACGGTTGGTCAGCTGGCACGTGGTTTTGAGCAGTGCAGGTAGCAACCACCAAAAGTAGCGGAACGGCATACGAGAAAAGTCGTAATCTCATGAAGCGATTTATAACAAGTCTGCTCAGTCTTGGCGACGAAAAAGAAATAGATCGACACCACCGGCTGAAGCCCGGTGGTGTCACCGTTTGTTCAAGCGCTCTGTCTGTAGTTTCGAAATTGAAGTACCAGCAGCTTCAGCCGGTCGTGTTCCAGCAAATTCAGATCTAGTGCGGCACGCCCATCACTGCCTGAATGAGTGAGGCTAGTTCAGTTGCTTCAACTGGTTTGGGGACGAACATTTGATAACCCGCCGCCAAAGCTCGCACGCGATCTTCAACTCTGACGTAACCGGTTAAAGCAATTGCGGGAATGGTGCCACCCTGATCAGCGCTGAGTCTTCTCACCTCGCTGATGAAAGTGTAACCGTCCTCGTCAGGCATTCCGATATCACACACAATCACATCCGGCTTCCAGGTAGCCAATAACTCGAGACCTTCTTTTACCGACGAAGCTGTCAAAACATCTGCGCCGAATTGTTCGAGGACTGCCCGGATCAACTGGCGAGCATCCGCTGCGTCGTCTATCGCAAGCACCTTGAATTGTGACAAGTTGGGATTCTCGGCTTCCGCTGCAATCGCACTCAATGATTCGCGCTTTTCGGCAGTGGACTTAAGTGAAGAATCCCTGACGCCAACGGCAGCCACCGGCAACCGTACTTTGAAAGTCGCACCCAGCCCGTCTCCAGGACTCGACACCTCAATTGTTCCCCCGTGCAACTCCACCAGATGCCGGGAAATCGCAAGTCCGAGTCCAAGGCCTCCGTGCTTTCGCGTGATTGAAGAATCAGCTTGCTGAAAACGATCAAAAACAAACGGCAGGAACTCCTCGCGAATACCCTGACCATTGTCGTTAACGACAATCTCTGTCGCTGATTCATCACGTCTGATCCCAATCTTTACCATGCCCCCTTTGTCTGTGAATTTGACGCTGTTGGAAAGTAGATTCCAAATGATCTGCTGTAGCCGCGCTTCATCAGCTCGAAGTTGATCAGCCAAAGGGTCGATAGTCAGTTCCAACCGAATCTGCTTTGCTTCAGCAGCCGGTCGCAGCGACTCAATCACAGATTTAATAATTGGAGTTATCTCGATTGGCTTGATGTCCAGCTGCATCTTTCCAGAGATGATGCGCGACACGTCAAGCAGATCTTCGATGAGTTGTGCCTGGAACCTGGCGTTGCGTTCTATCGATGCGATTCCGCTTTTCAGCATGTCAGGCGGAACTTCGCGACGTGTTAGCATTGTTCCCCAGCCAAGGATTGCATTCAGTGGTGTTCGTAATTCATGTGAGACCGTAGCAAGGAATTCGTCTTTAAGCTTATTTGCAGCCTGTGCTTCAGTACGAAGTCGCTGTTCAACCTCGAGCAATCTCTCACGCTCCTGTTCTACAACTTTTTGTTGAGTGATATCTCGAGCGATCTTTGACGCACCGATTATTTCTCCCGCACGATTCTTTATTGGAGAGACGGTTAATGAAATTGGAATAAGTCTGCCGTCCTTTGTGACCCGTATCGTCTCGAAGTGTTCGATGCGTTCGCCGCGACGAAGTGTTTGAAGGATCGATTGCTCCTCGCTGAGTCGGTCCGGCGGCACGATTATGGTGATCGACTGGCCCAGCACTTCCTCTTCCGAATAGCCAAACAGTTTTTCGGCGCCTTCATTCCAGGAACGAATGATGCCGTCCAGGGACTTGCTTATGATCGCATCGTCAGAAGATTGAACGATCTCAGCGAGCAGCGCTTGTGCTCGTTCGGCTCTTCGTCTCTCAGAGACATCGCGAAATATCAACACCGCTCCCAGGATTTTGCCGTCAACATCTCTGATTGGCGCGCCACTGTCGTCGATTGGAATCTCATTCCCCTCTTTGGTTACCAGCACTGTGTGGTTTGCAAGCCCAATGATTACCCCGGCACTCATGGCTTTTAGTGCCGGGTTTTCTACAACTTCATGAGTCTGCTCATTCATTATCCGGAACACTTCATGCACAGGTCTTCCTACGGCTTCGCTATCCCATCCCGTAATCGACTGTGCAATCGAGTTGAGAAAAGTGATTCTGCCTTCGACATCCGTAGCGATAACAGCATCGCCAATACTTGAAAGAGTTACTTGCAACAACTCTTTTTGTTGTGTCAGCGCCTCTTCGGCCTTCCTTCGCGCGGTTATGTCCCGATTAGTCTCAAGGATAAGTACTTGGCCGTTTGACTGGATGAGTTGTTGCCGACTTTCCACGATCACGGTGCGCTCGTCTTTGGTTACATGGATCAGTTCACCTGACCAATAGCAATCGTGTTGCAGCATCTTGAGGTGTTCCTCGAGGGATGTTGGAAACTTCGTTTTGAGTAGATTGTGAGAAACGCGGCCTAGTGCTTCCGCCTTAGTAAAGCCGTAGAGTCGTTCTGAGCCCTGATTCCAGTCGAGTATTACACCGTCAACTTGCCACACCAAGATCGGTTCATGCGATAGGTCGATCAGTGCCGCCTGACGGCCAATTCGTTCTTCACCTTCCTTCGCTACGGCTTGAAGAGCGAGACGCTCGTCTTCGGCATGTCTTAAGCGATCGGCCGCCGCCCAAACAGAGAGCAGAAAGATAGCGATGATCGCCGTTACCAGAAGCGATGTTCCCAAACCCAGACCGAAGAGTCCTGCTTGCTGACCCGTAATCCGTAACCATCCAAGGATAAATGGTGCGATAACACCAACCGCCATCAACCGACGAGCCATTCTTCCGGCTGCACTCGAGTCGGCGACAATCGACAACCATCCTTCGTCAATTCGAGTTGCAAGTATTCCCAGTGAAAGCACGAATAACGACAGTGCAGTGTGCAGCGCGATGCCTGTGTACTGCGCAATCGCGTAAAGCTCTTCGGCCTGATAGGCGTAGCCAACAACAGCAAGCATCACCCAAAGGCCACCGACTAGAGTTAGGCCTTGTGCCAAAGAGACTCTGCGACCATGATGCAAGATCAGGAGAGAAACGCCGAAGAGAACAAAACATGTTGAGGCCGTAATACCCATACGACCAGGACTGCTTGTCGCGATCGCGCCGGGACTTTCTCGAAACAGCAACTCATCAATACCAAGGTTCCAACCAAACAAATGCTCGCTAATTGTCGCAAGACCGATAAGCACGATGAGCGCCGCGCAAATCTGACTTAAGACTTTCAGTTTCTGTTTAGTAGTAGTGAGGGCGAAGAGCGAAATACCACTGAGGATGAGTGCGATGGCCGCGTTCGCCTTCATGGTGATTGGTCCGTAAACACTCTTGAAATCGCCAGTGTTCGCAATCCAACCGATGAGCACCATCAGCCCGACCACGGTGACGAGAACAGCCGCCAGTTTAGTTAGAAGATGTGAACGGAAGACTAGTGGCCGGGAAGAGACAAACGAATCTGGCATAGGCTGAGCGGCAAAAGTCCCTTGGTTCGTAAAAGTGAGAGGCCAGTTTATACCAATTTGGTTAAAGACAGTGAAGGATTCACTTCTCCCACAAGGCACTACGATCCTCGACGCGCAGACCGGTGTCACGGCTGCGAACGCCGTTAGGGGTGCGCCCGTAATCCCATCGGCTCGGCTTTGCCACTGTTATGAGGCATGGACGCATGGCTCTGCCTTGCCGTAAGCGAGCGTAAATCTTGTTTCGAGAACAGCCTTGCCCCAAAAGTCAGAATTCCACCAACGCAGTTGGTGGATTGTTCATACTCAACCTACAAAAAGCACCTATCGAAAGAGTGGGGATTTGAATCCCACCAACGCAGTTGGTGGATTGTTCATATCCGACCTATGTAGCCAACTAACCGATTTAACTGGCCTTTCCAGAGCGATACTTCTTTTCCAGGTAGGGTATGAACCATCCACCGACTGCGGTCGGTGGGATTCCCAAAACTTGCCGGCGATTCAATCAGTAGGCACCGTATTAACAATCCACCAACTACGTTGGTGGAATTCTGACTTTTGAGGCAAAGCCTTCGAGAACCGTAGCTCAGCCCGTTCTCGCACGACGCCATATTTGGTTTCTGAATCCGTATTTGGCGTCAAAACCTAAGGTTCTATAAAGTCCGCCGGCGGGCAAATACCGCCCTCGGCTAAACGCCTTTCCCAACTGTTTCAACAGCTTAGCTCACTCAGTCGGCCGTCACTTTGGTCGTGGCCTTTTCGTTGCACTAGCACCCAGCGACGAAAGGCATCACGACTATGACGAATATCGGCAAAGTAAAAGGATGGTCGAATATGAGGGCCCGCAATCTTCTACTTGTAATCATGACGGTTTTTGGCTTGAGCGCTTCGATTGCCGGACAGGAGCTAATGACGCCGCCGGCTGGGGCCGCTTCGCCAGTTACCTCCGAGTCGCTGACTTTGGATCGCGCCATTTCACTCGCTCTCGAGAACAACCGGTCCGCAAAAATCGCTCGTCTCGAAACCGAGAAAGCAAGTGATCGCGTAGCCGAACAGAAGACCTATCGATTACCTCAATTCAAACTGACCACGCTAGTCCAACAACCGTTGACGAGTTTTGATACCACGTTCGAAAAAGGACTTTTTGGCACAGTACCAGCTGAAGACACGGTAGTCACATCATCGATGAAGCCAAATGCGCTCGTAATCGCGCAGATGAGTCAACCGTTAACACAACTCCACCGAATCAATCTTCAAATCAAACAACAGCAGGCTGCCGCTGAAATCACAAAAGCTCAGCTGAGCGCTACCGAACAACAGTTAGTTAACGATGTGAAGCGAGCGTACTACGCGATTCTCGAAACGCAGGGAGCGTTCGAATCGGCGCAGGCCACGATCAAGCTTTACCAGGAAATCGATCGCATAACAGGTGAATACGTTGTCCAGCAGGTTGCTCTGAAGACCGATCACATGGATGTGCAGACGCAACTTGCGAAAGCT
This sequence comes from Pyrinomonadaceae bacterium, assembly GCA_036522415.1. Classification (GTDB taxonomy): domain Bacteria; phylum Acidobacteriota; class Blastocatellia; order Pyrinomonadales; family Pyrinomonadaceae; genus PSRF01. The sequence goes on from DATDFV010000169.1 coordinate 26,506, forward strand.
GAATATCAGGTGTTGACACTCAACAACCAACTTGCATCGCAAAAGGAACAGCTCAACAACTTGCTTGGGCGCGATGTTCGCACAAGTTTCGTTGTAACAGACGCGATGGAGTCAGCGCAGATCATGATGCGCGAAACGGATCTGGCACAGGCCACGAAAAAGGCACTTTCACAGCGGCCCGAGCTTCGTGAAGCAAGTTTAAAACTCGAACAGGCAAAACTTGACAAGCGCATCAAGAAGTCAGAGTTCATTCCAGATGTAAGCCTGACGGTCAATTATGTTTCAACTTTCAGCTATTCAGATTTCCTGCCGCGCAGCGTTAGCGGGATCGGCGTTCAGATGGAATGGGAGTTCTTCGATTGGGGACGCAAGAAACGGCAGCTCGCTGAGAAAGAGATAAGCGTTAACCAGGCCGATCATCAACTCCAGGACGCGCAGAACCAGATTGTTATGGAAGTGAATAGCCGCTTTCGACGCATGCAGGAAACTTGTCAGCTGCTGCGCGTGACGAAGCAAGCTCAAACCGCTGCCCGCGCCACCGTTCAAATGGTCACGTACCGCTATCGCCAGGATGCGGTGTTGCTGAAAGACGTGCTAAAGGCGCAGGCGAGTCTGGCTGATTCAAACTACGAATATCAAAAAGCACTGTTGTCCTTCTGGACCGCTAAAGCTGATTTCGAAAAGGCGATAGGAGAAGACAAATGAAAAGCAAATTCTACGTAAGACTTGCATCTTTAGTTCTGACGGGCGTTCTCACGGGCGTCATCTGTGGTTGCGGAAAAACCGAGACCAAGGTCAAGCAGGCGAGACCAGTGAAAGTGAAATCAGTTGAGATCCATTCTTCCATCAGCAGCGTCCGCTACTCAGCAAGTATCAGACCGAGTTCGCAAGTCGAAGTCGCATTCAAAGTCGGTGGCTATGTCGATGCAATTGCGCGTGAGAAGGACGCGGGAAATCAGTGGCGATATATCCAGGCCGGCGATGTCGTTAGTAAGGGAACGGTGCTCGCTCGCATCCGTCAGAGCGACTTTGTGGCTCGAGTAAACGAAGCGAAGTCACAGGCAGGCGAAGCGAGGTCGGCACTGGAGACAAATCAGTCGCAAGTCAAAGAAGCAGTCGCGGCAGTTGACACTTACAAAGCGCAAGTGCACGACGCACGCGCCGCTTTTGAAAGAGCAGGATTAGATTACGAACGAGCCAAAGCCTTGTTCTCGACACAGTCAATGACCAAGCCCGACTACGACGCCGCCAAGGCGCAATACGAAATAGCAAAGGCGAAATTGGATGCTGCTGAAGGAAACCTCCAGGCCGCACAAGCAAAAGTTTCAACCGCTCAAGCGCAGATAGGTGTTGCGCAATCGAAAATCAAGAGCGCAGAGGCCGTGACCTATTCGGCAACGATTCCACTCGACGATACAGAGCTAAAAGCGCCTATGACTGCCGTGGTGCTGGAAAGGAAAGTCGAGGTCGGTGCGCTGGTTGGATCGGGAACGCCCGGATTTGTTCTGGCGGACGTTTCAGAAGTGAAAGCTGCTTTTGGCGTGTCAGATTTAGCGTTGCCGAATTTCAAACTCGGCGATGTTCTCAGCATGACCAGTGATGCAATGTCCGGTAGAGAGTTCAGTGGACACATTTCAAGAATTTCACCTTCTGCGGATCAAGCGAGTCGCGTGTTTGATGTGGAGGTAACGATTCCAAATACAGACGGCGCGTTAAAGCCAGGGATGAT
>DATDFV010000170.1:0-6329 GCA_036522415.1 Pyrinomonadaceae bacterium
CGATGACCGCATAGATGATTGAGTGTGGCTTGCCACTACTCAAATTGAGAACCGCTAACGGCGGTAACTAAAAACTAAACAGTCTCATGTCAAAGAACGACAAAGCAGTAATAGAGCAACGCAGGCGCTCTGAGGCGTCACTCTCGAGGTGTATTCAAAAAGTCCTTGACACCAGACGACGCTTCATAGATGACTGCCTGCAACTCGCCCCGTTGTTACGCTCCTACAATTTGGACCGAGCAAACTTGTCAGACGCCCATCGAATCTCAGCAATCATCGCGACCCTGGGCAGGCCAGCGTCGCTTGTTCGTTGTCTTGCTAGCCTGACAACACAGACGGCCTCCGTAAGTGAAGTTGTTGTGGTTCATTGTGGGGATGATGACGAAACGAAGTTGGTAGCCAGTGATGAACGTTGGAAAGCAGCGGGGATGAACGTTCGGTATTACCGGTACCCGGAACGAAACTGCGCGGCCCAGCGAAACTTTGCGATTGAACACGCCACTCACGAAAATCTGTTGTTGATTGACGATGACGTGGAAGTTGATTCATGTTGGGCCGAAGAACTCTTCCAGCCAATATGGAAAGACCCGCAGGTTGGCGCCACTATGGGAAACCTCATCAACCAACCTATGGCTGCGCCGACTCCTTTTTGGCGAGTCTATCGAATTCTGTTACACGGAAAGAGCAGAGGACTCAAACCAGGAATGTTAGTAGGCGCTGCCCTGCCAAATGGGTTTCCTGGTGATGCAAAGGAGCCGATTGCTTGCGAGTGGGTGGGCGGAGGTGCAAGTGCAATTCGTCGTGAGGCTTTTCGATCCGTCGGCGGGTTTGCGTCCTTTTTCAAAGGCAGTTCTCCCGGTGAAGATTTGGATTTAGGTTACAGGCTCAGTAGGACGTGGAAAGTTTATTACGTACCAACCGCAACCTGCATTCATCATCAATCCAAAGCGGCAAGAGAAAGGTTGGATCAGCACCAATACCTTTCAATGCGATCTCGATTTGCGATTCTAAGCGTTTCAATGTGCAAAGGCCGGGTTAAGGCCATCGCCCATGTTGCGCTCTGGGCTTTCGTACAGGGACTGAGTGAGCTGGCGGCATTACGTCGTGGTGTTCTTCGATCGGATCTACTGCATGCCTGGGTGGGTCGATTGCGTGGCTTGATGTCATGTCTCTTTTGGCATCCGGAGATGTCCGACGAACTTTAGTTTGTCGCGCGTTACAAAGAGGACCCCATGACTGAAAGCGTGACTACATTTAAGGTTCTGCTTGGTTACGTAACGACAAACTAAAGTTCGTCGGACACACGATGCCTTCGCCAACACTGGTCTTAGCGGATTATCCAGTCGGGTTCTCCAGTGGTTTTGGTGAAACCCTATACAACCTCTTTAGCGGTTTTCAGACTGCCACGCTTTGGAGCGCGCATCCTGCTCATAACGCTCCTTCTAAACCGCTCGGGAAGACCGTAGAGCTACCTTCACCAGCGCGACCAAAATGGCTGCCGTCTCAGTTGTCTCCTGCTTTTTATCCGGCGCTAAAAACTCGGCAGCTCATGGCGTCAAAACGTACCGCAAGACAGCTCTCACTTTTCATACAGGCGAATTCGATCAAGAACCTACTCGTAATCCCAGTGAGTCCGTGGATTCTCTCGGCCGCCCTCCGAATTCACCGACAACACAGGGAGCTAAACCTGATTCTGTTTGTCATGGATGATTGGCAAGGTCATCACGAGTCATACGGTTTGCCGTATTCGAATCGTCGCCGTCGACTACTCGCTGAAGCGATCAGCCGTGCAAATAGACGCTTTGCTGTATCGCGCGAAATGGCGGCGCACTATGAAGATTGTTTCGGTGGAACCTGGCAGATCGCTCACAACGGTATTGACTGCGCAGCGTTCTCAACAAATGGAAAGATGGTCTCGCAGCCAAGAAAGATTTTGCTGGCGGGTGACATCAACGTTTTTCGATTTGATGCCGTGTTCGCATTTGCGGAAGCGTTGCAACGATGTAGCCGGTATACGAATGTGAAACCAGAGTTAACGATACTTGGCGACGTCGCGGACGAATACGCAAAACCGTTATCCAGGTTAGCCGTAGTCCGAATGCTCGGCAGACGATCGCATTCAGAGTGTCTTGAGGCAATGAAGACTACTGATCTTCTGTACCTGCCGCTGGCTTTTTCGCGAAAAGCGACTCGGATTTCGTTGTATTCACTGCCAACGAAGTTACCGGAATACCTCGCATCGGGAAAGACAATGCTGGTGCACGCGCCACGCGAATCAGCAGTCTTTCGTATAGCAGAGCGATACGATCTGAATCCGCGCCTCGCAACTATCGACCACACCAAGCTCGACGAGTTCGTTACGGAGTGGGCCGAAGGCAAATTCAACGATTCGCATAATGATGAAGATGTAAAGCGCGCTTTGCTGTCCGAATTTGATTTGAAGACTTTGGCCGCGAATTTTCAATCAGCGTTTATTTAGGAGCAGTCAGTAGCACCTCGATGTCCGACGAACTTTAGTTTGTCGTGCATTGGGTTACGACTTCTGATGTATTACCGGACCTCAACTGGACGCAGACAAAACTAAAGTTCGTCGGACAAAAGAATGAAGTGTCGAATTTGCAGCGGAGCGATGAGGCAATTCTTCGCGACTTCGACAGAAAGTCTGGAAGAAGCCTTCTTAAGTTCCGATCTCAAGCGAGAGTTGCTTGAGCTGCGATTAGATCAATGCTCTCAATGTGGTTGCCTGTGGGCACAGGACCTGCGGAGTGACGACGCTGTACTTACTCGTGCCTACCAGAACCTGGTGAACGATTACTTTGAACCGCCACCCGACGAGCGACGGTACAAGGAGTTCTACCGCTGGCTGGAACGACTTATTGAAGAGCATGCATTGGGGAATGAGGTGTTGGATGTTGGATGTGGTGACGGGTTGTTTTTGGCGACTATTTCGCAGCGCTGGTCGAAACAGGGTGTTGAACCGAGCAGTGCCGGAGTCGAATTGGCCCGAAAGAAAAATCTAAAGGTGTTCTGCGGCACGTTGGGGGATCTTCCTAACGGATGCAGAGTTGATTTGTTGTCAGCACTTGACGTCATTGAACATATTGCGGAACCACACGCCTTTCTGGAAGCACTTAAAACAAAGCTGAAACCAGGTGGTGTTCTGTTGATATTGACCGGTGATTCGACCTCACTGCCTGCACGCATGGCAGGACCACAATGGTCGTATCTTAGGTGGTGCGGTCACGTCTCGATATTTTCTGCAGCGGGACTTCGAAGAGTCTTGGAAGATCATGGATTTCAAGTGATCGACTGGAAGAGATGTGAACACCCATCGAGTCCTGGATTGACTGCGTGGTGGCGTGTTTATTTGCTTGAACCGGTGCGCCGCATGATCGGTCGCGATAAATCGTGGTATCCGTTTTGGAGAGACCACCAGGCTGTCGTCGCGCGGCTGGTCCAGATCGAACCATGACAAAAGCCAACTTGGATGCGGTCAGTACCACCTCGCGGTAGCGGGTGGGTGCGCAGCCTGCGTTGATGGTTGACGCGAACTGCGTACCCACCCGCTACCGCGAGGTGGTACTGACCGCATCCAAGCTCGTCACATGCGAACAGATTCGATTCCGCAAAATTGGGTTTTCCTGGGCGACAGTCTTACTGAGGGCATTGGATCTCAACGCCTGAGTCACGTAACTGAATTGGTTAAGACTTTGCGAGCGGGTGAAGATTTCCCCGCGGTGCATCACCTTAGATTGAGGGAAATAGACACGCGTGACTTTGACCGTTTTGTAAATTTCAATGTCGCCGGTTTCCTGGAGACTGAGCCTCCGGCCGATCCTTCGTTATGGATTTGGAATCTCGCTTGTGAGGGACGAACGATCGAGGACGACTTTGCGTGGATACCTTTAGTGAAAAATCTTCAACCTGAGTGGGTAGTGATTTTTAGAGGGAGTCTCGAAAGCATTATCCGTCCTGCCATGGTGCGAGATGGACGTTGGCCTTTTTGGGTGCCGCAGTCATGGCGCAATTATTCAAGTATGGATCCGCGGTGCTATTTCAGTTCCACCTGGTGGCGTCAGGCAAAACAACGCTCGGTCGATCGAGCGAAACAAGTTGCGCGTCGAAAACTTCTGGCAGAGCGCGTGGGACAGCCGCTGGTTGAGTTAGACGCTTTTGCTGGTCGATATGAGGAGTTATTGTCGCAATTGCGCAGCTCAGCTAAGCAGATTCTCATGCTTGGATTACTACCCGTCGATGAAAAGATGTTTCCTGGTTCGTCAGAATACTTTGCAATCGTTACCAAAAGACTTCGCGAGCTGGCAACCAGATTCGACGTTAACTTCCTGGATTGGGGTGGGGAAGTTACTTCGCTGGAAAGGTGTTCCGAGTTGTTCTATCGCGATGGCTTTCATCCGAATAGCAACGGCGCCAGAGTGCTAGCCGAAATTTTGCGGAGGCACTTGCTGGAAGCCAGGTTCGTGCGATCCGCTGTCAGTTCTTTGGGATGAGCGCGAACACCGTACCCATAACGGCGATTGTTACGGCCCACAAGCGGACCGCTCAGACGTTGAGCACCTTGAACTCGATCCAAAGTTGCGATCCAACTCCTAACGAAATAATCGTACACATCGATCAGAATCAAACAGAGTGCGCTAACGCAATCATTAAGTCGTGTCCAACTATTAAAACGCTTCTTAGCTCAGACCACGTTGGACCTGGAGGTGGTCGTAACACCCTCATTAAGGCAGCAGGCAACGACTTCGTGGCGAGCTTCGACGACGACTCGCATCCTATCGACACCAGCTACTTCGCACGGGCTTTAGAGCTCTTCAAAAGATTTCCGGAAGCATCAATCATCTGTGCATCGCTTTATCATCCAGGTGAATATCTCGAACCAGATCTTGCTTCGGCAGAATGGTGCGCGGATTTCACAGGTGGTGCGTGCATCTACAACCGACGGGCTTTCCTTGCGACTGGAGGGTACGTTCCATTGGCAATCGCCTACGGAATGGAGGAATCAGATCTTGCTTTGCGTCTGCATGCACAGGGAGGACGAATCCTGCGAACCAAATGGCTTCGCGTTTTTCACGACACAAGCCTGGACCGACACGCTGATCCCGAAGTCACGAGAAACAGCGTTGCGAATCTCGCGCTGCTGGCTTACCTGCGTTACCCACCATTGCTCTGGCCTTTAGGAGTCTTTCAATGTGCGAACAGAGTTTGGTGGCTGGTTACTCATGGGCGTTGGCGTGGAATTGGGCAAGGCCTGCTGATGATTCCTTCGCATTTGCGAGCACATGAAAGTTACAAGATGCGCATCAGCCCTGGCAGCGTTCGATCGTACTTCGCACTACGACGAGCACCCTTGCAGCAAACGTGGGTATGACAAGAAATCATCGTCCTGGGACCGCAGGCGTCCTCGCCTGCCCCCGTCGCGCGTAACGAACATGAATGAATTGGAAATGGTTCTTCTCGACGGGGGGCAGGCGGGGACGCCTGCGGTCCCAGGACGACGCGGCCTTTAACTGGCAGACGTTTTCGCGGTGAGCAATAGAACGAACTCTCTTTGGATCTGTTGTCAGCTCGGTGCACGGGAGCATTACGCTGTTCCTCGGGCGATCAACCGCAGTGGGTTCTTATCGGAACTGATCACTGATTTCTGGCTAGCGCCTGGTACTGCAGCCAGTGCATTCAAAAACGGTTTTTCAGATCGTTACCATTCAGAACTTAAAAACGCGAAAGTACAAAGCGACAATTTTTCCGTTGTTGCCTTCGAATTGAAATCGCGATTGGGAGGAAACAATGGCTGGCGACTGATTCAGCGTAGAAATGCGAGATTTCAAAAGTTCGCATTGGCCGAGCTGTCCCGAGTCGCAAAGGAGGTTGGCGACAGACACATCACGGTATTCGCTTATAGTTATGCTGCAGCCAAACTGTTCGAGTTTGCTAGAGAACGATCGTGGACTACGGTACTCGGTCAAATTGATCCTGGACCCGCCGACGAGCGACTGATTGGAAAACTTCATGAAGCTCGCGACCTTCTCGACGGGTGGAAACCCGCGCCCGAAGAGTACTGGGACGATTGGCGTGTCGAATGCGAGTTAGCTGATCGGATCATCGTCAACTCCGATTGGTCCCGGACCGCACTACTCGAGGAAGGTGTCCCTTTCGAAAGAATCTCAGTCATACCGCTGGCTTACGAGCCGAGTGGCGAAGCCCTCAACTTCGGACGCCAATATCCAACAGCGTTTACCAAAGAACGACCCCTGCGAGTTTTGTTTCTGGGTCAAATCAGCTTGCGTAAGGGCGTTCTCGAGTTACTGCATGCC
>DATDFV010000171.1:0-18591 GCA_036522415.1 Pyrinomonadaceae bacterium
ACCAATGATTGCCTATTCGACTTTCAGATCCTCAACCCGAGTCTTCAATCTGCCCCGTTCCAAACGCACGTTCACCTGATCTCCCACCTTGACCGCTTCGGCATCGCGCAGCAATCGCCCTTCACTGTCCTGCGCGATCGCATAGCCGCGACTCAACACCCCCAATGGCGACAGCGCGTCCAGCGATGCGGCGGCAAGTCCCAACTGCTCTCGACGTTCCTTCACTCGCGCCGTGATCGCGGACAGAATACCCGATGCCGCGACTTCATAACGCGCACGTGCACTTCCAGCGCGTGACCGCAATTGAGCCGGCGAGATCCTCTGCGCAAGAAAATTCGTTCGTGAAGTCGCGCGCTTCAGAGTATCGGTCATCGCAGCCTGAAGCTGGTGCGCTGCTGAATTTGATCGGAGTCGCGCATGACTAACCTTCGACTTTACTTCGTCAAACACTTGCGAAAATGCGTGCTCCTGAACACGTGTTCTTGCATCCACGATCTTGAACCGCGTCAGCCTAACCAATTGTTTACCCAATTGTTCGAGCGCGGCGCACAGCTGGTCTTCACGAGCCGCCACAATTTCAGCGGCTGCAGAGGGTGTTGGTGCGCGATGATCTGCCACGAAGTCGGCAATGGTGAAGTCAGTCTCATGGCCAACCGCCGATATAACCGGAATCGTTGAGTTACGAATTGCCCGCGCAACCTCCTCTGTATTGAACGCCCAAAGATCCTCAGTTGAACCTCCGCCTCTGCCGACAATCAAAACATCTACCAGATCGTTGAGGCGTTCTTCTCGAACTGCTCGTTCGTGATACTGATTGATCAGCCGTATCGCCCGAGCTACATCGGGTCCAGCGCCGTCTCCTTGAACACGTGCGGGTGAGAGTAGAACGTTGACTGTCCTTGTTCGCCGCGAGATGACATTCAACATGTCGCGAATGGCTGCGCCGGTTGGAGAAGTGACAATTCCAACTCGACGCGGGAAAACAGGTAACGGTCGCTTGAGCGCTTTGGCAAAAAGTCCTTCGGCTTGCAATCGATCGCGCAGTTGCTCGAAAGCGATCCGCAGCGCACCGGCGCCGACAGGATCCAGCGTTTCGACAACCATCTCATATTCACCACGAGGTGGATAGACAGTTAGTTTCCCGCGCGCCCGAACATGTAGACCATCGTTGGGCTTGAAACGAATGCGTTGATTCGACGAGCGAAAACATTTGGCTCGCAATTGGGCATTGGGGTCTTTGATCGTGAAGTACCAATGACCCGATGAATGAGCTTTAAAGTTTGAGATCTCGCCTTCGACCCAAACTGCTGCAAAACGAGATTCGAGTGACGTGCGGATCGCGTTAGTCAATTGCGACACCGTCATGGGGCGGCGTTCAGTTTCGTCGAAGAGAGCTGAGAACAAGGGCTGCGACATTTAAGGTTTGTACTTTGTACTTCGTTCTTTGTGCTTTGTTAGTAGGTTTGCTCAAAGTACAAAGAACAAAGCACAAAGTACACTTACGGTGTCACTCCAACAACCGGGCTCAATTTCACCGACGCACCTTCCCTGTTTGTCCGCAGCCGAATGCGCGGCGCGGTTGAGGAAACGGAATTAGATGCGTAAGTGATCGTGTACGCGGTCCGGAGTTGAAGCACCACATCATCATAAGCTCGCTGCAAGTCTTCAATTCGCTTTATCGGATAGTAAACGCCACCAGAGGCAGCCGCCAGTTTTCGACCTTCCTCATCCGCTCGGGTGGTCAGTGTCAGATAACGAGTGCGCAAAGGATCGATCGTGATCTCCGGCTTTGGCACACTGCTCTCCGGTATCAAGCCTGACGGCACGTAAAGCGGATAGATCAACGCGCCAGACTCCGCAAGCGCTTCGAGTATTGCAGGAAAGGGTAGAAATGATTTGTTGTCATCGCCATCTGACATCACTACCACGGCGGTCCGTTCACCACGCAGTCGTTTGATTGGTTCGGCCAGGACGTAACCAAGCGCGTCGTACAACGCCGTGCCGCCACCAGCATCGATTTCATCAAGTTTGCGGGAAAGCATTGCGCGATCCGTCGTGAAGTCGGAGATGATTTGAATATCGTCGCGGAAGCTAATGATCGAGATTCGATCCTGTGGACTGGCAGTCTTTAGAAAGTCACGGGCAGCTTTCCGAATAAAGTCCATTCGTTCTTCAACACTACCCGAAACGTCCAGCAACAGGACCAAATTGAATGGTTCGTTGGCAGGCGAAACATTTGTCACTCTTCGCTCAACGCCGTTCTCGAAGACGGTGAAGTCAGACGCATGCATACCTGGGATGGCGCGACCGTTGCGGTCCATGACACTGGCATTGAAGCGCATCAACTGTTGACCTACGGCAGTCACGATTTGCCCTGGCGGCGAACCCTTATGCAACATGGGTTCCTTCTCGAGAGGCGGCAGTGTTCTGGCGTAATCGCCGAACATCTTTGGCGATACTTTCCGAATCGCTTCCGTCAGTTGCATGTCACCACTGCGAACAATTGCACGCGCAGCTTCAGTCAACGGCCGCTCGCGCAAATCACTCGGCACCATCGAGGGATCGACATTCAACAAAACCACTCCGCGTTGAGTGTGGAAATTCAAAGCAACTCGTTCTTCCTTTTTCGGCTTCTCCTCTCCGAGTTTGCCTGACAAGCGAAACCAACCGCCGGCTTTTTCCTTTACTTCCTTTAACTCTACATCGCTCATGTACCGTGGCCGGCTCGCTTCCCAAACAAAGTCATACTTCAGTGCATCGAGCGGAACATCGGCATGAATCGTTCCCGTATCGGTTTTGACAAGTGCTGATTCAACGTTGCCGATCACGCTGACTGCTCCGGATCGACTTTCTACTTCAACTTTCGAACGGGCAGGTACGCGCACTACAACATCAATGCGATCCTGTTCGCCTCTTTGGCGAACATCTACCTCAAGATTCTTCCCACTCGCTTTTGCCGTGATGTCAGAATCGGAAACAGCCGCACCGCCTGAACTCGCCTCAATGCGCGCCTTCTGCTGAAGATCGTCAGTCGCGATTACAGTGATGCGCCCATCACGATTTCGTACGGAGACAGAAACTGTATCGGGCGTGTCGAGCTCGCGTGAGTAGGAGAACTGCTGCGAAAAACAAATGCTGGCCGCTGCGGACAAAAGCGCTGCTAAGAGCAATAACTGAACTGGGGATAAAAGACGCCGCAAACTCCGGGCAAGGGACTTAACTGAAAACATCGCGACCGATCTTGCCCGTCGAGCGCGTGAGGGTCAAGCGGTCTAGAAGGGGCCTCACTCCGGAGGAGTGAGATGTTTTTAGTTCTAAACCAATTCTAGTTTCCGCACTCCTTTAGGAGTGCCATGTTCTTCAGGGAACCGACGTTCCCGAATTTGGAACCTCGTTGAACTTCCCTACGTTTCTTCGAGACAGTTTCTCGTGGAGCGTCGCACTCCTAAAGGAGTGCCTGATACCTTATCGTTCGCGATCTATAAACATGGCACTCCTACGGAGTGAGAACTGCTTCCGCGGTGGTACTCACACTGGTCATGGGCTATCATACGCAGACCCTAACAGCCCCCTCGGTCCACCGTATCGCTTCAGGAAGCGAGGTACACGTCTCTTGGCACAAACAGCAAAAAAGCAACAACACGAACCGACCTCACATGGGCCCTGGGAACTCGTTTCCAATCGACAACAGCGACTGGTAATTCACAACCTTGTCAAACGCGATCCGCTTGCAGGCTTGGCGGAAGATGTGCGCAAAGGACTGAATGCGAGTCCCAAGAGATTTTTACCCAAGTACTTCTATGATGAACTTGGATCGCAGCTCTTCGAAGCGATCTGTTTGTTGCCTGAATACTATCTGACTCGTGCTGAGAACGAAATCCTCGAGCGCTACGCGGACGAAATCGCAGCCTCCGTTGAAGGCTCGAAGACGTTGTTGGAGATGGGCAGCGGAAGCGCATCGAAGACTCGACTGGTGATTGAAGCATTATTAAGAGAACAGCATGAGTTGCTCTTCATCCCGGTAGACATCTCAGCAACAGCGCTGGAAAGCAGTTCGAGAATTTTGTTGCAGTCGTATCCCAGACTGCGCATTGAAGCGTACGCAGCGGATTATTTTGCCGGGCTCGCCGAGCTGGCGAAGACGAATCGCGGAAGAACGCTGGCGTTGTTCCTCGGTTCAAACATTAGCAACTTCGATCGGGAAGATGCCGTTCGTTTTCTCCGCGCTATGCGCAGCGTGCTTCGCGAAGGCGATGCTCTACTACTCGGCGCGGATCTCAAGAAAGATCCAAAGGTTCTCGAGGCGGCATACAACGACGCATTGGGTGTTACTTCAGCTTTCAACTTGAACGTGCTGGCGAGAATCAATCGGGAACTTGGGGGCGGTTTCGATTTGCGATCGTTCAAACACTACGCTTTTTACAATGAGCATGTCGGCCGCATTGAGATCTATATCCAAAGCCTGATGAATCAGCGCGTGCGTATCGAGAAGTTAAACCTGGAAGTCGATTTTTCGGCTGGCGAGTTGATTCACACGGAAAACTCCTACAAGTACGACGAGACGGGCATCGAGCAACTGGCCGCCAGCACTGGCTTCCGGCGAACCCGGACCTGGCTCGATTCGGCGGAGCGATTCAGCAGCAATCTCTTGATGGCGGAGTAAAGTCCGATGAACTTTAGTTTGTCGTGTGTTGCCAACCAGCACGCTGAATATCTGAGGTACTGCTAATCGACGCGCGACAAACTAAAGTTCGTCGGACATTCTGAAATCTGTGGCCAATTCAGATCCACTCGTCGAGTTTCGCAACGTCAGCTACACGCCACCGAACTCATCAACCTTAATCATCAACAATCTTAATCTGACGGTTGAACGAGGCGAGACCCTTGTCCTGCTCGGTGAATCCGGCTGCGGAAAGACGACCACGCTGAAGCTCGTCAACCGGCTCTACGACCCAACATCGGGAAGTGTCCTCGTAGAAGGCAAGCCCACCGTTCAATGGGATCCAATCGAACTCCGCCGCCACACTGGCTACGTGATTCAGGAAGGCGGACTGTTTCCACATTTCTCGATCCAATCAAATGTCGGACTGGTTCCTTCGCTCCTGGCGTGGTCTTCAGAACGAGTTAGAGAACGCTCCCACGAATTGCTCGAGATGGTTGGCCTGGATCCGAAACGTTTTGGCCAACGCTATCCACGGGAACTGTCAGGAGGACAACGGCAACGCGTGGGTGTCGCTCGGGCATTGGCTGCTGATCCGCCCTTGTTGCTGCTCGATGAACCTTTTGGCGCACTCGATCCGTTAACGAGAGCAAGTTTGCAGAAGGAGTTTGCGGAGCTGACAAAGAAGCTGGGCAAAACGGCGATACTGGTTACACATGACGTACGTGAAGCGTTATTGCTCGGTGATCGAATCGCGCTGATGCACGCAGGAGAGATTGTTTTGCTTGAGACACCGAAAGCATTTTTGGACTCAGACAATGTTAAGGCAAAGGCGTATGTGGAGACGTTGAGAGAAATGTCCGACGAACTTTAGTTTGTCGTGCGTTAGTCAAGTAGCCCGTTAAGACTCTTTGGTGCGAAATTCCCCGCGACGACAAACTAGAGTTCGTCGGACATTATGACCTTCTGGCAATTCCTACAACAGAATTGGTCTGAGTTATTAATGCTGACGCGACAACACATCGCGCTCGTGATCGTGTCGATCGCGATTGCGGTCGTGATTGGCGTCCCAACCGGAATTCTCCTCACGCGCTATAAACCTCTACGCACTCCTATTCTCGGAATCGCAAACATAATGCAAACCATTCCGAGTCTTGCTCTCTTCGGCTTTCTGATTCCACTTCCATTCATCGGTGGCATCGGCGCGCGCACAGCATTGGTGGCCCTTGTGCTCTACTCGCTGCTGCCGATTATTCGCAATACGGTTACCGGTGTCCTGGGTGTAGAACCAAGCGTTCGCGAGGCTGCTATTGCTATGGGAATGACTGACGGTCAGGTTCTGCGACAAGTAGAGCTCCCGTTAGCGATGGGTGTAATTGTGACTGGGATTCGCGTAGCCACAGTCATCGCCGTTGGTGTTACAACAATCGCGGCGGCAGTCGGAGCAGGCGGCCTTGGTGTTTACATTTTTCGCGGTTTAAGACAATACGACAACAATTTATTGTTTGCGGGCGCCTTGGCCGCGGCATTGTTGGCCCTCGCTGCCGATTTTTTGCTGGGACTTGTCGAGCAGCGTTTCACTTTTGACGGTCGGGGCCGACGAATATCAATTGGGCAGATGATTCTGCTGCTGCTGATCGGCATTGCACTGACGTTAGGTCTGGTCAGCAGTTTTCGCACGCAACGTAACGCGGCTGCTCCGGCTGGCAGCCGCGTTGTCGTCGCATCAAAAGATTTTACGGAGTCGATTCTGCTGGCGGAGATCGCGGCCCAACTACTGGAAGCGCGCGGCGTAGTCGTTGAGCGACAATTTGAACTCGGCGGCAATCTGCCACACGAGGCACTGGTCAACGGGAAAGCTGATATCTATCCTGAATACACGGGAACTGCCTATACGGCGATCCTTCATCACCCACCTACGAGCGATCCTCGCGCTGTCTTCGATCAAGTGAAACAGGAATATGCAACAAAATTTAATCTCGACATCAGTCAGCCACTCGGATTTGAAAATACATTTGCGATTCTGGTTCGCGGTGAAGACGCGCGCAGATTGAATTTGAAAACGATAGCCGATGCTGCGCCAGAGACGCCTGGATGGCGTGCGGGATTTGGTCAGGATTTCATGTCGCGTGCGGACGGCTTTCCGGGATTCTCAAAAGCCTACGGCTTGAAGTTTGCTGAAGTAAGAGAGATGGATTTGTCGTTGACTTACATTGCACTCTCGTCGAAACAGGTTGATCTGATTGCCGGAAACTCAACCGAAGGCCGGATCGCGAAGCTGGATTTGGTTCAACTCGCTGACGATCGACACTACTTTCCACCGTATGAAGCGGTTTATGTTGTTAGACGCTCTGCCTTGAATGGACCGGTGACCGAAGTCTTGAATAAACTGACAAATGCAATTTCCACGGAAGAGATGCGACAATTGAATTATGAAGTTGATGGAAACAAACGGGATGTGAAACTTGTCGTGAAAGAGTGGATCGCAAAGAAGTCGAGAGTAGTTAGTAGTCAGGGATAGGACCTATGGGACCTATAGGGCCGATTTACCAGGGGAGGTACACCAATGACGCTATTTGATCTCATTCTGCTTTTGATTGTGGCTGGAATTTGTGGATCGGTGGGACGCGCCATCAGCGGCTACTCACACGGCGGTTGTCTTGTCTCAATTGCGTTAGGATTTATCGGCGCATTGATAGGGATGTGGGTCGCTCGTGCGATGAACTTACCTGAATTGTTTGCGGTGAATATAGGTGGCACTCATTTCCCGATAATCTGGTCGATCATAGGTTCAGCACTTTTCGTTGCGGTGATTTCGCTAATCAGTCGACGGGGAGCCTAGAGAATACTTCAACACAGATAGCCACCAAAAGAGCGTGCCCTCCGTGAGACCGAAGGGCACGCTTAATCATTTGGCGACTGACACTATTTCAGTGGCCAGTATTCTCCGGTGGGTCGATAGCTTTCCCTCCGCCCTGATTCTCCGGAGGGTCAATCGCATTCACAGTTGTACCCGTACCGTCTTTTGAGGACGATGTCGTAAGCACCCTTGCGGCTACGACAGCTCCGACGGCCAACGCAACAGCGAGCAAAACTTCCAGCATATTTGTCTCCTTGGTAGGGGGATCTCAGAGAAGAGATCCATGAGAAAAGTTGCCCCGAAACCCCGAACTTTGGGCGGTGAGCGGGCGGATCTTAATCACAGGACAACCCTCATGCAAATGAGTGTCGCACGAAGTTCCACTTCTAGTGTTCAATTTTGGCGAGGAAGTCTGAAGAAATTAGAGCTTCTGGGCCTCGCTAAAGCCATTGGTTCCAGCTGTCAGTTGCCTCCACCGGTGTTCTCTGGTGGATCAATGGCTGCGGCTTCGCCATCCATACTGGACTTGCCTGTTCCTCCAGTGTTGTCCGGCGGATCGATCAGACTGGCCTTGCCTGTTCCTCCTGTGTTGTCCGGTGGATCGATCGCATTGGGATCTTGTTCGTCAAACATGGTGAAAGTCTCCTTCTATTATTGATGTCAAGCAAGTTGCTTTCGATAAAACTGAATGTCGGGGCGCGCAACATAAAGCTTGAAAGTTTCTTCGCCCCATGCTTGCTCCAGTCTCGAGAGGACTGTCTTAGCCTCAGCTAGATATTGGTCATACTTCTCATTGTCACTCAGTTTCTTACTGGCCAACGCGGCAATCAAAGATGCGCGCCATTCCGATTCAAGTTGGGATCCGTGCGCCAGGCGTTCTCGAGCTTGCGTCGCGAGGTTTAATGCTGTTTGAGCGCTCTCATTTTGCAACGCAACTTCCGCTTGAGCAAGTAAAGCGCGTGACAGCAGGGTATTGTCACGGGACGCCTCCGCCATTTTCACGGCATCTGCACAGAGGGTCTCAGCATTTTGCCTGGCACCGGTCTGAGCTTTTGCGAGCGCCAAAGTATAGGTTGCTTCAATTGCTGTCTCGCGATAGTTGTTCCCCACAGCAAGATTCAAGGCCTGATTCGCGCTATTCAGAGCATTTGGAAAATCGCGCTCGCATAGCGAAATCTGGGCGGATATAAGATTCAAGGCTGGAACCAATCGCTTAACCTCCCCCTCGCTTTCGGTCGCCGACGCAATCGTCTCGCTGAGAAGTTGCTTTGCCTCAGACGTTCGACCAAGCCTCCACAAGATATTCGCCCGGTTAGTCTCGCCATATAATAATTTGATTCGATTGTTGACCGCCTGATAAATCGAACGCGCCTGATCATACTGTTGAAGCGACTCCGTATACTTTTCCTGATCAAACAGGACGGCCCCGATCTCGGTATAGCAATCTGCAATCTGTACTTGCCCACCACCCTGCTGTGCGATCTGAAGTTTCTGATTCAGGGATTCAATTGCATCGTCATAAGCTCCTTGTCGCCGTTGAGCACGACCGATGTGAGTGAGACAACGCGAGACGTCCCTTGAGTAATTACTTTGTTGAAAGAAGACGAGTGCTTGCTTCACAAGTTCCAGACCAGTTTCTGTCTGGAGTTGCGTTATATACAACCCACCAAGATTTAACCGACCTTGTGCTTCGCGTCGTCTTCCCTTATTAGCCTGGGCCAACTCGATCGTCTGCTTGAAGTACTTTTCCGCATTCAAGAAGTCGCCCTTACTGGAATAAGAATTTCCCAACTCGAGTAATCCACCAGCAGCGAGGTTCTCGAGGTGCTGGTCCTGAGCAAACTTTACTGCCTGTTCAGCCCAGTCGGCGCTCTCGGTGCTCGCCCCTCTAGTTGAGGAAAGAAAACTCAAGTCAATGAGAGCGTTGATTTGTTGCGCGGGATTCCCAAGGGCCTTCGCTGCATCAAGAGAGCTCTGAAATTGAGCCCGGGCGTCCTCGTATCTCCCCTCATCGCGGTAGAGAATGCCACGTTGACGCCGCACCTCATTTGCACCCTCATCGTTCGACTCGGTCTCGTAGAGTTGTTCAGCTTTACCGAAGAAATCCCCGGCCTTATCTGGGTTCTGTTTGCGGCTATAGATCATCCCTGCCCGCATATATGCTGTTGCATATTGGCCGCGGGTTGCTGAGATTGCCTTCTCGTAGTTTTCGAGTGCTTTATCGACGTTGCCGTTATTCTCGTACGCGTATCCGAGATCGATCAGAACCTGGGCGTCATTGACAGATAATCTTGCGATCTCTTCATAAGCTTTGACAGCCCCCGCAAAATCTCTTCGAACTGTAGCGGTAATCGCATCCAGATAAAGCGCATCCTTCGGTGAAAGAGAGGATCGATTGATCGCAAGTAACTCATCTTTTGCCTTATCGAGATAGTCAAGCTCGGTCCACGCTTGAGCGAGACGTGCGCGCGCCAGTGCATAATTCGAGTCGATGGCAATTGCTTGTTGCAGCGCTTTGCTTGCTTGATAGTAAGCGCCATTTCGTATCCCATCGGTTCCGCGTTCATACCAACTCAACGCCGACGCTGAGGGCTTGTAGTAAGAGCGAGGCCAGAAGTGATAGGCAGCCCAAATCACCAGACCCGTAACGAGCACTGCAGCAATTACGCCGGTGAGCGAGAAGCGTTCGCGTCGAAGTGACGTGGTGAGCGTGGCAAGAGCGTGGGTTACAGTGTTTTTTTCTGCAGTTGCCGAACCACCGCTTTTACTCGAAATTGGAATGCCGTTTCCCGGCAGCGTTGTCACCACCGCTTGCAAGTCCTTTACGAGATCAGCAGCTGACTGATAACGCGCGTCGACTTTTTTCTGAAGCGCCTTCATCGTGATGCGGTCGAGTTCACGCGGTACGGATTTATTCAACTGAGATGGCGGAGGCGGTGTGACGTGGATGATCTGAGCGCCAATTTCCAGGACGCTAGCTCCAGAGAAAGCCGAATGACCAGTTAACGACTCGTAGAGAAGTGCGCCCAGCGCGAAGATGTCGCTTCGGCCATCGATCTCTTTTCCTGTTGCCTGTTCGGGAGAAAGATAGAGTGGAGTGCCAACAATCACGTCGCTGCGTGTGTGAGTTGAGTAAAGCGTGTCAGCGTCCAGATCAACGCTATTCGAAGGTTGATCAAAAAGGTTCTTCACTAATCCGAAGTCGAGCACTTTTACCTGCCCGCGCTCGTTGATAACGACGTTGGATGGTTTGATGTCGCGATGGACGATGCCATGCTCGTGAGCTTCTGATAGTGCTTCGGCGATCGAGGCCACGACTTCAACGGCACGACGCATCGTTATGCCGTCTCCAAGCACGTCGCTGAACGTTTTTCCCTTAATGAACTCCATCACGATGAACGGCTGACCCTCATCAGTCTCACCATAGTCGTGAACCGTCGCAATATTTGGATGGCTGAGGGCTGAGACCGCTCTTGCTTCGCGAATGAAACGGGCGCGGTAGTGACGGTCTGTGGAGGTCAGAAACTTAATCGCAACCCTGCGAGCGAGATGTTTGTCCTCGGCGAGGTAGACGACTCCCATTCCGCCTTCGCCCACTTTTTCGATAATTCGGTAATGGGAAACTGTCTGACCGATCATGCTCAAACGGAAGAACCTCGAGTTGAGAAAGGAAGAAAGTTAGAAACAGAGAGTCTCCAGGGAAAGGGAGCACTCTGGGCTTGGTTTTACGTTGGACGCATTTTGCTGCAAAGAGGGGGCAAATTCAAGAAGGGACTCAAAGATTCATTGGTCTTTTTCGCTAGAGCACAGTGGCCCTGATTTTGGCTTCCTGAGCTTCACGGAAGCGATGCAGCTTTTCGCGAAGTTCAGATCTGGTATTAGCCAGTATTGCCACCGCGAACAGTGCCGCATTCACTGCGCCAGCCTTGCCGATTGCGAATGTTCCAACCGGAATCCCGCCTGGCATCTGAACCGTTGAAAGGAGTGAGTCGAGCCCATTCAAGGCGTCACTTTTCATCGGCACGCCAAGAACCGGCAACGTAGTGTGGGCGGCAAGTACTCCGGCCAAGTGTGCAGCGCCGCCTGCCGCGCCAATGATTACTTCGAAGCCCTTTGCCTCGGCTGTCGATGCTAATTCTGATGCCAGGCCTGGTGAACGGTGAGCAGAAATAACTCTGCAAATGTGGTTCACACCAAACTGTGTCAGAGTTTCATCGGCATGTCGCATAGTCTCCCAATCAGACTGGCTGCCCATGATGACCGCAACAAGCGGGGAAGAATCTTTAGACTTCTGATTTGCGGAAGACTTTGCGTTCTTTTTCTTGGTAGCCATTTACTTTTGTTGTTCTCCTGACATTTTCTGTTTACGAAGGTAATTACTTACCAAAAAAGAACAAGTAAGGAAGGGCGCTTTACCCCCGCGGTCTCCGATATAAGCCCGATCGCACAGTTAGAATTCTCCGAGGTTAATGACTGGACCAGCGGGGGTAAACCGCGCTTCCTTACTTGTTCTTTGCAAGCGGCTTTTCAAATCGGTAATGGGGAATCGGCAATGCGCTCACTCGCCCTGACTAAGCGAGAATCCAACTTCACCATCAAATGTGTACAAGTTCTCTGTCTTGATCGCGTCGTAGCCTGCATTGGCAATTCGGCCAAGTAATGAAATTGTTTGCATTGCACTGACTGTTTCGCTCCCATCAGACATGAACCGGCAGCGCCAATGATCAGAACAGAAAGTCTCCGCATGACCACGCGGCCAGACAGCTACTCCTCGATTGCTCACCAGGGTAAGTTTCAACCCGTCGTCATTCAACATGCTGAGTCCTTCTCCAAGTTCACTCGCTGAGCCCGCAGTCCAGTCGAGAAAGACATCCACGCCAACCAATTCTTTCTTCGGAGCTGCTTTCGAAGATGTCGCCCCAACACCTGCTGGGTTACCACCTGCTGCCTGCTGATACTTTGCGGCTTTAAGAATCTGTGGGACCTGGCCGAGTCGTGCGATCACCTCATCAGCAAATTCCTTAGTTCCCACTTTTTGTTTACTTACCTGCTCATCGTAAATGTCGTAGGTGTGGACGCCATCTTCGATTGTCCTTAACCATGCGTTATGGACACGTTCGGCATGTTCACTCAAACCAATATGAACCAGCATCATCACGGCGCCCAGCAACAGTCCGGACGGATTTGCAAGGTTCTGCCCAGCTCGACGTGGCGCCGAACCATGAATCGCTTCAAACATCGCGACGTGCTCACCAATGTTTGCGGAACCGGCCAGGCCAACTGAACCAGCAATTTGCGCTGCCACATCCGACAGAATGTCGCCGTAGAGATTGGGCATGACAACCACATCGAATGCTTCGGGCGTGTCGGCAAGCTTCGCGGCGCCGATGTCGACTATCCAGTGCTCGTTTTCGATGTCCGAATACTCTTTGGCGATTTCGTCGAAGATTTTGTGGAAGAGTCCGTCTGTGAGCTTCATGATGTTGTCTTTGGTGAAGCAAGTAACTTTCTTCCGACTGTTACGTCGAGCATATTCGAAGGCGTAACGAATGATCTTCTCGGAACCAGGTCGCGAAATAAGTTTCAAACACTCCATCACATCCGCTGACTGTCGATACTCGATCCCGGCGTACAGATCCTCTTCATTCTCCCGAACGATCACGACGTCCATCTTCGGATGTTTCGTCTCGACAAACGGGTGATAAGCAACGCACGGGCGAACGTTGGCGTAGAGTCCCAACACTTTTCGAACGGTCACGTTCAGACTCTTAAACCCACCACCTTGAGGGGTAGTAATTGGTGCTTTCAGGAAGACCTTGGTGCGACGTAATGATTCCCACGAACTTGGTTCAATACCCGCCGAGTTTCCGGCGAGATAGACCTTTTCGCCAATCTCGATTCTTTCGATCTCGAGCGGAGCGCCCGATGCTTCCAGGATGCGCAGGGTGGCGTCCATGATTTCCGGGCCGATACCGTCGCCGTTCGCGACAGTAATAGGGATACTAGTAGACATAGTTCGAAGCCTTTCAGGATTTCTTGGATTGCCGAGAAAACGTGGAATATAAGCCAAAGGCTCGAAGCGGGCAAACGCGACTTATCCGCAGATTACGCAGATTACACAGAGAAATTCGTGGTCAGGACAGAACTACCCGAAATCGGTATGGAAAAGAATCTGCGAAATCTGTGTAATCTGCGGATAAATGCCTTGACTCGCCTGAAACCACTCCTGCATACTTTTGTCACCAGATACCTGCTCTCGCGCGTCAATGGTGACAAGCGCCTGTCCGTGATCGTAAAGCGACGAGGTTCGGCTGATAGAGAGTGAGGCAGTTGTCAACTAGTTAGAAGCCGCTCTCGAGATTTTAGAGCACACGGGTGCGTCGCAATCGCCGAAAGTATCGGCAGTCTCCCTCCGAACTGGATCAGCGAATTCCAGCAAACCCGCGCTTCCCTTCAAATTAAGGATAGTAAGAATGGCTACGAAACTTTATGTAGGTAATCTCTCGTTTCGCACCACGAGCGAGGAACTGCGGGAGGCTTTTTCCGCAGCAGGAACAGTAGAATCGGCTTCGGTAATCGAAGACCGGGAAACAGGACGATCGCGCGGCTTTGCTTTTGTAGAGATGGCAACACCCGAAGAGGCGGCAGCAGCAATCGAGGCCTTTAATGGCAAGGACTTTGGCGGTCGAAATCTGACGGTCAATGAGGCCAAGCCAAGAACTGATCGCGGTGGCGGTCGTGGCGGCTACGGAGGTGGTCGTGGCGGCGGTCGCGGCGGGTATGGTGGTGGTGGTGGCGGCGGACGCGATCGTGACAACGATCGTTACGAGCGCGAACCACGCTGGTAAAGAACTTCAATGATGAGTGATGAGTGATAAGTGATAAGGTTTTTTCTTAAACACTTTTCATTTCATCACTCATCAACCTTTGATCTTTTAGGCTTTAATCCTCAGCGCGTCCGCCCCGTCGATCAGAGGCCCTTCACCGCACAACGCGAAAGCTCTTCTGTCGGAGCGCGTCCGTCCTCGGCCGCCCCCGTCAAATAGAACCACCATTCTTAAACGGAGCAGCGCGTGGCCCAATTCACAACCCTTCAATTGCAAACAGGCAGGTTAACCTACTGATGGGTTCTCTTGGACGGGGGCGGCCGAGGACGGACGCACTCCGACAGAAGAGCTTTCGTAGATCCGGGTCAAAGGCTGTTCGAAGGGGCTGAGGGGGTCGCACTTATCACTTCCTCGCTTCCGGCTTTATCTTCAATACCAGCTTCTCACCGGCTCGCATAATTTCAACCACATATTCTTCTCCCGCTTTCATTTCACCAAGCGCGTACGTGTAGTCGTAAACATTTTTGATTTCGCGCGTGCCGATCTTCACTATTTTATCGCCTGCTTTGAGTCCTGCCTTGGCTGCGGGAGAATCGTCGCGCACGCCGTCAAGCAGTAGTCCATCGTTGCTGTCGCTGTAATTGGGAATCGTTCCCAGATAAACACGGAAGCCGGTCGAACGGCCTTGTTGGGAGTCGCTCTTGGCAACGCTATAAGTCAACCGCTTTTCAGCATTGTCGAGATCGCGAACAATGCGAGCGACCAAAGAAAGCACTTGGACTTCGCCTTCGTAGTTAATCTTGTCGAATGTATCTGAAGGTTTGTGGTAATCCTTGTGAGTGCCAGTCCAGAAGAAGAGAACAGGAATTTGTTTTGAATAGAAAGAAGAGTGGTCGCTTGGCCCATACCCGTCTTCCTGTAGCGTTAAATCAAAGCGCCTCGGATCACTGTTCATGAGAATAGAAGCGTTTTGACTAACGTTTATGTTGGCCAAGTGCTCACTCTTCGAACTCTTTGTTGGTAACGAATCCAGACTTACCTGTTCACCAAACAGATTTTTATTAGCCGAGTCGATTAAATCGCGCCACTCTTTCGAAGTTCCTACACCACCAATGATTAGTTTGCGAGCTTTCATCCGGCCAATCATGTCCATATTGATCATCGCGACAGTATTAGCCAACGGAATAATCGGATGATTGACGTAGTAGCTGGAACCCAGCAGCCCTTCCTCTTCTCCACTAAAACACATGAACACAATTGTCCGCTTCGGTCTCGGTCGTTGTGACGTGAACAACCGCGCGAGTTCAAGTACGCCGGCAGTTCCCGAAGCATTGTCATCCGCGCCGTGATGAATCTCCCCAGAACGTGGCGCAAGGCTTCCCTCTCCACCGCGTCCCAGATGATCGTAATGCGCGCCTACGACGATCGCTTCGCTTTTCAGCAAACGATCCGAACCCTCCAGAACTCCAATGACGTTGTAGGCCTGTACTTCCTTCCGTACCAGGTCCGTCGTCAGACTTGCTGTTGCGTTCTCGTCGAAAATGTACTGGCGCTTTTTTGCACCTTCTTCCAGACGCTCAAAAGTTGCTTTGCCGCCAATCAGATCCTGCGAAATCACAGCTACTGGTAACCCTGCGTCGCCGGCACTGTTGTCGTAGGTGAGGTTTGAGAGTCTATCGTCACTAAGCTTTGCTTCTCTGGTCACAATCAAGAGCGCTTTGGCTCCGGCATTTTTAGCGGCAATTGCTTTCCAGCGCACTCCTTCATAACGTGCGTACTGGCCGTGCGGATTATCCCCATCGGGAGTGCCAGCGAGTGCAAGCGCAATCTTCCCGCTGGTTCGTTTGTCAGCGTAGTCGTCGTAGTTAAGTTCACTTGCGGTGATCCCGTAACCAACGAACGCTATCGGAGTGTTCTCAATCCTGGAGTTGGAAGAGAAACCGAGAGGCAGCCAATCCTGTCCAACGGTGAATTTCTTGTCGCCAAGCGACAACATGTTGCCGGCACCAAGAGTCACGCCGGCAACGTACGGAAAGGACTGCAAGTACTGCGACATCGCGACGCTTAGCCGTCTCGAGGCGCCGGCTTTTTGGATTGCCGGACGCAGTCCCACTCTCGCGAATTCGCCTGCGATGTAGTGTGCAGCGTCATTTGCTCCCTGAGTACCCGTGCGACGGCCATCGAGTGCGTCAGAGGCGAGATAAGAAATGTGCTGTTGCAACCGGGCTACGCTGAGTTCAGGTTGGGCGGTCGGTTGTTGAGCAAGGGATCCAACCGCTGCGAGCAGAACAGCCAAAAGAATGGTGATGTATTTTCGATTCATAGGTCTACATTTCTTCTCTGCGAATCTCGGCGTTCTCTGCGTCTCTGCGGTTTAATTGGGCCTCGTTAAAGATAACCGCAGAGACGCAGAGAACGCTGAGATTCCGCAGAGAGCTCAGTAACTACTCGATCCAATCTGCGATAAACACATTCGTGTCGCCTTGCTTCGCGGAATGCCTGTTCGAAGCAAACACAAGCTTCTTGCCATCGGGCGAAAACATCGGAAAGCCGTCGAATGTGTCGTTGAAAGTAATTCGCTCCAGTCCCGTCCCATCGACATTGATTTTGTAGAGATCGAAATTACGACCGCGAGGATCGTCCATGTTCGATGCAAAGATGATGCGCTTGCCATCCGGGAAAAAGTACGGTCCAAAGTTCGCTTTTCCGTTGTGCGTCACCTGACGTTTGTTTGAACCGTCTGCATTCATCACCCAGATTTCGAGAGTAGTTGGCCGAATCAGATTCTGTTTGAGCAACTTCAGATAGTCGGCTTTCTGTGTCTCAGTCTCTGGATGATAAGCGCGATAGACGATCTGCTTGCCATCGTAAGACCAGAATGGACCGCCGTCGTAGCCAAGTTCGTTAGTGAGTTGTCGAACATTGCTGCCATCTACGTTCATCGTATAGATGTCGAGATCACCATTTCGCATCGAGGTGAACACGAGCTTCTTTCCATCAAGGGTGATGGTTGTTTCGGCATCGTAACCAGGTGCCTTCGTCAATTGCTTTATATCGGAGCCATCGGGTTTTGCAGTGAAGATGTCGAAACCCGGATAGACTGCCCAAACGTATCCTTGCGAAAAATCAGGACGCGGCGGACATTGTTTGTCGGCCAGGTAGGTGGATGAATAAAGCACACGTTTGCCGCCGGGAAAGAAATAAGAGCAGGTAGTTCGACCTTCGCCATTTGAGATCAGCTTCGCGTTCGAGCCGTCGATGTTCATGGTGTAGATCTGATCGCAGCCATGACCTTCCCTGGTTGATTGAAAGATCAATTGCTTCCCATCAGAGGAAAAATACGCCTCCGCATTCTCGCCGCCGAAAGTTAATTGTTTCAGGTTCCCGAGGTGTTTTTCGTCAGGCAGAGCAAGGGATTGATTATTTGACTCCGTTCTATGCGCGGGAAAACCAGCAAACCCGAGGAATCCAAATAGTGCAACGGCAACAACAATTTTCACTGGAAACTCCGTAGATGGGTTTAAGAGGTCAGTATCACCTCGATGTCCGACGAACTTTAGTTTGTCGGGCGTCCGGTTGAGGTCCGCTAATAAATCAGAGGCTATAACCCAAAGCACGACAAACTAAAGTTCGTCGGACATCGCTGGTTACGCGCGAACGCCTGATGTCATGAGACCCTTTGCATCAGCAGTTGCGTTCGCACGACGCCAGCGGATTACCAACAACACGGCCGCTGCAATTCCTACCGCTAAACTGATCATCTGTGATGTTGAAAGGCCAGTCAGAGTCGTTAGCCCGAAGATATCGCCGCGCGGATCGTCACGAACAAATTCGATAGCAAAGCGAACGACGGAGTAAAGTAACGCGTAAAGAAGAATGACCTGCCCGTTGAAACGTTTACGTCTGTGCATCCACAGAAGAAACAGGAAGACAATCAGCATTGCAAACGATTCATAGAGCTGCGTGGGGTGCAGGTAAACGTCAGTCGGGACACCGGTAATTTGATGACCAAGCTCCGTGAACTTAACGCCCCATGGCAAGCTTGTTGGTTTACCCCAGCAACAACCGGCAGCAAAACAACCCTGCCTACCAAAGAAGTTTCCGATAGCGATCCCAGGCGCACACGCATCAGCGGTCTTCCACCATGGCAGCTTGTAGCGCTTCATCAGGAAATAACCGGTGAGCACTGCTCCGATCAATCCACCATAAAAGACGCCGCCTGAACGCAGGAAATCAAGGGACAA
>DATDFV010000172.1:0-32518 GCA_036522415.1 Pyrinomonadaceae bacterium
TTGCCATGAGGAAACCAACAATAACCGCCTCTTTGTTTTTGATCTGCATACTTGCCGCATCGGTCAAATCGCAAATGCAATCGAAGGAGCTGGATTCGGAGGCAATCAAGGGTAAGGCGATCTCGGCGGTAGTACCCAAACCTTCATCGCTAATGAGTCCATCTGAGTCGTTGAAAAACGCAAAGACGATTTACGTCAAGTCTTCATCGCTTCTGGTAGGCAGTTCCGTTGTCGAGGACAAGCTAAATAAGCGGAAGGAATTTCAGGCGCTAGGGCTAGTCATCACCAGAGATGCCCATGCGGCAGATCTGGTCCTGCAAGTGAAACATGATCTCTTCACGATGTATACGTACACAGTCGTTGATCCTCATTCGCAAATACTCGTGGCTAGTGGAAAATTGAGTTCGCTTGGTGGAACAGTCGCAGGCAAGGTGGCTAAGAGATTCATGAAGCAAATGGTCGCGGCGCGTGTCCGATAAACTTCAGTTTGTCGTGTGTTGACAATGAGGCCCCCTCAAATGTTTTACGCTAGTTTGAAGTACCTACGTTGTAGTGGCGCTGAAAATACTTTTCTATATCACCGATTTTGTGAATAAGTAATGAATCCGGCGCGTCATACTCAAGCGCGGCCCGAGCTAAGCCAAGAGATCTATCAGAATCCTGGATCTCGTAACCCTTACTAAGAGCTTCTTCTCTCCGATAACGCAGGCCTTGGATTATTCTTTCAAGCCCTCCAACTGAGGCTGGATCTTCTAAGCCCACGCACTTGGCACTTAATCTTTGTTCGGCGATTTCAATAGCTTGATCGATCAAGTTAACGAGTCCTTCAATAGTTTTGTCCATGACCCGACTTCCTTATATAAGTCCGATGAAAGTCGCATGCGATTGTGGAGCCTCTTTGCCAACACACGACAAGCTAAAGCATATCGGACAATGCCTTCGCAATCTCACCAGCCACACGTGCGTTGTTTTCGAGCAGCGATATGTTGGCGCGCAGCGTAGCCCCTTCACTGAACTGCGCCATCTGCGACAACAAGAACGGCGTAACGTCGCGACCCGTGATTGCTTCACGCTCAGCTTTTTCCAGAGCCTCATTCAACACTCGACGCAATTGTTCGGCGTCCACTTCAAACTCCTGTGGCACTGGAACAGTTAAAAGTAATGATGTGTTCATCTGTAGAGCGCGTTGCGCATTGAAGATCTCCACGACTTCGTTAGCTGAGTTCGCTCGCACATCAACGGGTAATCGACTGTGGCGTGAATAGAAAGCCGGCATCTCATCACACTGAAAGCCCACGATGGTGACACCGTGCGTCTCCAGCCATTCGCGGGTTGCGGGTAAGTCCAAAACGATCTTTGCTCCGGAGCAAACAACTATGATCGGCGTTCGTGCAAGCTCCGGTAAATCGGCGGAAATATCCGGCAGTGTTCCGCGGTGAACGCCGCCAATGCCACCGGTGGCGAATACTCTTATCCCGGCTCGATGTGCTATCCAGCTGGTTGAAGCAACTGTTGTTGCACCATTCCATCCGCGAGCAATCGCTACGGGAATGTCTCGCGTGCTGATCTTTTTGACGCTCGAATCTTCTGCTAACAATTTAATCTGCTCATCATTCAATCCCACCGTGAGTGCGCCGCCGATTATTCCAATAGTCGCTGGGGTTACACTGGCAGTGCGCAGATTGCTTTCCAGACTTTGCGCGACTTCAAGATTAGTCGGCCTGGGCAGACCGTGAGCGATGACAGTTGACTCGAGGGCAACGACGGGCTTGTTTGCTGCAAGCGCGCTCGCTATGTCTGGGGAGATGTTTAGTAAATCAGGTTTTTGCATTTTGAGATTGAAAAGATCTATCCACAGATTGCGCAGATTACACAGATTTTAATGTACTGATTGAGGAAAATAATCTGTGTAATCTGTGGATGCATCTTTTGTGTTTGACGCGTGACGCCTTCCCAAGTTTTTCAATCCAAGCTACGAAGCATTCACTTCTGCTCGAGCTTTTCGCATCAATGTAAACACAGTCCCACCGTCTTCACCTTTGCTCCACGCGATCTCGGCATCGATCAATCCTGCCCGCGCGCGCATGTTGGCCAGTCCTCTACCATCGGGCTTTCTGTTCTCCAAATCGAACGAGCAGCCATTGTCTTCCAACCTCAATGAGAAATCGTTCGTATCATTCGTGGCAACAAACATCTTCACATGACTCGCAGCCGCATGCCGCCAAATGTTGTTCACAGCCTCCTGCACGATTCGATAGATCTGCATTTGAACACTCGGCGATAACTGGGTGCGCTCCTCGATCCCATCATCACAATGGAACTCGTAGTCAAATCTCTTTTCGGCGGGCGCGTCTTCTGCAGTGTGCGACAACGCGAACTCAAGAGCTGCCGCAAAGCCCACGTTTTGCAAAACTGACGGACTCAAGTCTTCACAAATTCTTCGAACTTCCTGCGAAATCGATTCGATCTCCTGACGCAAGGTTGATGACTGTGTTTGATCCCCATTTGGTTTTATTTGATCCGTCAACAGAGCCAGGTGGCGTAAGTCTGCGAGGGTTTGATCGTGGAGATCACGAGCGATTCTCCGTCGCTCTCTTTCTGCTTCGTTCGCTAGATTTACCCGCGCGTCTGCCAAATCCCGGTTTGCATCAACCAACGCGGCACTCGTTGCGACAATGCGGCGTCGTTCAAGTATCGCCCAAAGCAACGCAAGAAGAGCGAGGGCGAGGAGGATCGCCAGGGCCGTGGATGTCCAGGGGAAGGGAGCTTTAGCAACAGTGAACGAAAATTTCAGCGGTTGCGAAACCGCCAGGTCTTTAGTAAACGCACGCGCAGCAACGGTGTATGTACCCGGTTTCAGCCCTTCCATCGTGAACTGCGAATCACGTGAAAGTTTTTGTCGGACTATCCGGCCCGAACTGTCAGCAAGTATGAAGGCGTATTGAAACTGCTCCGGGAAAGTACGACTGCTGATTGCGGTCACATCCAGCAACAAACTATTCTGCGGATACTCCAGATCCAATCCAGCCTGTAACTCCGTCGGTGAATGCACTCGTTTGCTAACTACGCGAGTCGCAAAAAGTGTTGGCGGAATCTTTCCGGGTTCGTAACGAGCAACACCGCGATTTGTGCCGATCAGAACCAGGTCGTTGCCTTGATCATCGTGTTGCGGCAGAACTGCAAACACGTTCTGTGACGGTAGACCTTGTTCAGAGTCCAGCTCGCTCACAACTGCGCCCATCGATGGATCAAGAAGAATTCGCAGCAATCCGTTCCCGCGCGTCCCACACCAAATCTCGTTTGCCTGCGAGGATTGATTGCTTAGCAGGAATCGCGCATCGACGTTTGGCAGAATCGGAAGACACGTCTTTTGAGGCTGACACAGATAAACACCTCCGCTCGTTCCAAACCATAACGAGCCGTCGGCAGTCCGGGTCATCGAACGAATCGCAGGACCTTTGAGTGGATCAAACGAAGGTTCGGGCTGAATCGTTTTCCCATCTGACGAGAACACACCATCTTTTGTTGTTCCAATCAGAAGGCGCGACTCGCCATCAGCGAGAATGCTGATTACTTCTCGATTGCTTCCGGTGGCGTTAGTCCACGCGAGACTCGATCTGCCATTGTCGAGTCGCTCAATGCCTCGGCCATAGATGGCGAAGAAAGTTGAACCGCGAAATTCTGTGATTGCCCGCACGCTTCCGGCTGCGTCGGCAGTTCCTGAACTCGACTCAAGTCGAGTAAACGTGATCGTTTCTAAATTCTGGTTCGCTTTGCTCGCTACGTAGAAACCGCTGGCAGACGCTATGAGTAAGCGTTGCTGCTTATCTTCGGCGATTGCGTAAATGATATTGCGCCCGAGTTCGACTACTGGTTTCCACAACGACGTTGCTTCGTCATAAACAAAGAGCCCGCGGTTCGTGCCTGCCAGTGTCTTACCTGAGCTGGTTTGAAATAAAGACCGTACGAAGTTGCTGTCACCGTTGTCACCGACTGATTCGACCCTGGGTGCGTGTGGATCGAAACGGCAAACACCACGGTCAGTACCAAACCAGATGACGCCTTCACGATCTTGAAAGATGGCGTAAACATGATCGGAACGCAGTCCACCCGCAGTTCCGTCAAAGGTGAAACGCTGAGTCTTTTCTTTTGACACTCGAAAAACGCCGCGACCATCCGTTCCAATCCACATTTCACTGCCGATTGACTGGAGCGCCATGACCGGACCAGTAGCAACATCCGACCTGTTCAGTTCAGAAGGCAGCTCTCCCGAAAGCGCACCCGGTTCTTCCTTCTTACTTCGGGAGCCCACCCAGAGCTTGCCGCTCGAGTCGAGAGCAAGTGCATTCACGAAATAAGCGATCGGGCGCATTAGCGGATCCTTTGCGCCGCCATCACGGATCTCGACAACTCCTCGACTTAACGTGCCTGCAAATAATCTATTGTTGGCCCAACTCAAGCTGGTAACTACGAGCGGACCTGGGTGATCGCGATCGGCACTTTCGAGAGGTTGTCGAAGAAGCGATTTTGTATCGATGACTTCGCGAGTGCCGGTCGATCGCTCCTGCGCTTCCGCGATTCCACTTGCTACCGTGGTTGTATTGACTATGAGGACACGTGATTCAAAAATCTGACCTTGTTCAGTGCTAATGATCACTCGACGAGGTTCCGGCGAGATGATGCAGGAGACGGTTTGGCCCGAGGTTGCTTTAACGAGTTCGAAACCGTTCGCCGTATATCGCGAGGCACCTGCTTCAGTTCCGATCCACAAGCCGCCGTCTGAATCTGTTTGCAGCGCGAGCACGCGACCGGCAGGTAAAGCCGGATCGTTGATGGTTTGCGTGCGTCGTCCGTCGAATTTTGCGAGGCCGGCTTCGGTTCCAAACCACATCGCGCCGTCGTTTGTTTGAGCAATCGCGCGAACGCGATCCGATGGCAAACCGTGAAAGAGTGTCACGGCGCCCCATTGATGAAGACCAGTGATCGGGGTTGGGGATGGTGACGGGGATGGTGATGCCGAGGGCGATGGTGTCGCTAACGGTTGAGCATCTCCAGTTTGGCCGAATGCTCTAAAAGAATAAATCAGACCAAAGACTAAAGCAGGCAATATGAGCGACAGGCAAAAAACCAAGCCGGTCACTCTCAAGCAGCGAACGGGTGCGGATCGCGTGTTCACAGAAGTTTACGCATCGATCTTGGACAGTTCGTACCACCTCCAGAATCTAACAAGTAAGGAAGGCCGATTTACCCCCGCTGGTTCCTGATCACTACTGTCGGGGACGAGCGGGGGTAAACCGCCCTTCCTTACTTGTTAGATTCTGGAGAGCTATACTGCTGCATTCGAGGTGCACTCAGCGCTTCTTACCCACAGTCTCTTTCTTCTGCTCCTCTGCAAAGCGCTTCTGATCTCTTGCCAGCCACGCCTCCAAATCCTGCGCAGCCTTTTCCAATTCATCGCTGTTGAGTAGGCCACGTCGCAGCGCTTCGAAGAACGCTCTCGTGCGGATGTTGTAGGCAAGTTTCTCGTAGGCTTCCTGCTCTGTTCCTTCAGCGACGGCGACGAACAGTTTCTCGTAAAGAGTTGCTAGCCTGCTTTCAACACCCCGTAGTGACAAACTGCACTTTCTCGCAATTGCCCAGTTCGAAAGACCCAGGGCCAGGTAATAAAGTGCTTCGGCCTCGAACTCCGTTAACAGCGGGCGCTTGAAAGAATCTTTAAACGCCGGGTCGATCATGTCGGCGCCATCTTCGAGGACTGCTGCGACAAAACGTAGAAAGCGAGACTCGGGATTGTTTTTGTGAATGAACCCGTATGCCGGCGGTGGATCGACGGCTTTAACGATTTTTCGAATCTCGTTGATGTAGATCTCGTGTGGAAACTGCGTCCAGAAAATGATGCGCGCGGTTGGGAAATCGCGCCAGATTGCGCGCGCCGCCTTCACTCCGGAAAGCTTGGGCATCTGAATGTCGAGAATGCAGACATCCGGCTTTTCATCGAGAGCAATCTTAACGGTCTCTTCGCCGTCCCCGGCTTCGAAAACTGGAGTGTGGGAAGGGAATTCTTTTTCTAGAATCTCGCGCAGGTAATGGCGCTGGGCCATGTTGTCTTCAGCAATTAGGATCGACATTTTAATTGTACGACAGGCTGTTAGCCTGTCGTGGTTTCGGGTTACTGAACTCTATTGTATCAGGGCAGGTCAGGGCGACAGGCTGACAGCCTGTCGTACAGATCAGCAATTAGGATCGACATCTTATTCGGCGAGAGCTGACTGAAGCTGCCGCTTTTCAGCACCGCTATCGCATCTTTCCAGAAATTCCTTTAGCCAGTTCTTTTGCGCCTTAGTTCCGCGCTCAGCAAGGTTAAGAAGTTCGGAAAGATTGTACTTTAAGAAGTCGTGCTCGGTCATGGAGTCTACTGTGTAGATGTGGTCGAGTTCGCGTTGAGTTACCGTTGATTTGTTTCGATCGAGAACCTGGTCGGATTTGCTGGAAGAAACGAAGACTGCGATTTGGCGTTTTGAGAACAGAGGGATGTCTTTATCGCCATCTAACGAGTAATCGAGATTGAGTTCTATCTTAACCCGCGTTTGATTTTGGACCCTTTGGATATCGAGAATTCTGCTCGTAAATTCTCTTGCGGGAGACGTATCCCAGTCCGACTGGTGTCCTTCATACTCATAGGAAGCAACTTCATTAATCCGATTTTTAGTCACCTCAAATATGCGATTGTGGTAGAAAGCGACGCCGCTACCGGAGGAGCTTTGACCTTGAGTGATTAACCACGGTCTGCCTGAGGATATTAGGGTGAAGCTCTGCGAATCTCTGTACTTTCCCCACTCATCAACGTGGCCCAGGAGCTTCCAAACGTTGTCGCCCAGATTTCTAAAGACCAAATATCTAAATGATTCGCTAATTTCGTCAGAAATCTTCAACAATGCCTCATCACCGGGTTCCGCATCGAGATCGTAGTAGTCCAATCTAGTCGTGCAATCACTGCATTGAGCAAAATCTGAATATAGAGTTTGTCCATCTTTGATGTGTAATCGCGTCCAGAGCTTCTGCAATTTCGCTCGGGGATGGTTATCGATAAACCACGAAATCTCCGAAGGTGACAAATCGCTTTCATCAGGGTACTCAGCATCGTCCTCGTCAGAAGGAGCAGTCACGGATGCCGGTGCAGCTGATGGTTCGGGAGTAGGGCACGGCGCCGATTCAACAGGCGCTGGTCTTGACTGGCGTAGACGGTGCAGGAGCCAAACGGAACTCAGGCTAATACCGAGTGTGATGAGTGCGACGAGTATTCGTAGAGAGAGTTTTCGCATGCAAACAGTGTGAGGCTCAGCGTCGTGGCCAACAATGTGGGCTGCCACGTAGCAAACAGGTGGAATCCGCAGATTATCCTGGTAAAACAAGAACCGGGCATAGAACAAGTGAGGAAGGCACCCGCTGTTTCCCAACCATTATGATCGGGTGTGAGCGAGGGTAAACCGCCCTTCCTCCCTTGTTCTATCCTGACGACTTCTTGTCACCTCAGGAGTCCACTTGACGATCTAAAAGTTTCCGTTGACTATTTCAGAGCATAGTAAATCCCCTTTTGAAAGGTCAGTCGATGAAAGTTCGTGTCGTGGTGATTGCTTCCTTAATATCTATTTCTACCTTTGCCGTTATTTCCAGCCGAGCCAAAACAAACCAGAGCGGTTCACCGTCAGAACAAAAGCCTGCTCGCGATCAACAACTCTGGAAACGAGCGCTTGCCATCCACCGCAAGGCCATCGTCATTGATAGTCACAACGACATCACTACACCCATGACCAATGATGATTACGATTTGAGTGGCCCGCCGCCCGTCCCATATCGCACGAGCCTCGATCGCATGAAGGAAGGTGGTCTAACCGCAGAGTTCTTTTCCGTCTATATCAAACCAGACTACGTCGCAAACGGAGGGGCGGCCAGACGAACGCTCGACATGATCGACTCTGTTTACCGTGCGGTTGAACGTCACCCAAATGATCTAATGCTGGCCACGTCCGTCGCAGACATTCGTCGCGCAAAGCAACAGGGAAAGATCGCCGCACTCATGGGAATTGAGGGCGGCCATGCTATCGAAGATTCTTTACCGACGCTGCGAGAGTTTTATCGGCTTGGCATTCGTTACATGACGTTGACCTGGAACAACACGAACAACTGGGCCGATGCCGGACGTGGAGAAAAGAAGCACAACGGCCTGAGTGATTTTGGAAAAGAAGTCGTCCTCGAAATGAACCGGCTGGGAATGATGGTCGACGTCTCGCATGTTTCTGATAAGACAATCAGCGATGCGCTTGATGTGTCGAAAGCCCCAATCATAGCTTCGCATTCATCGGCCCGCGCGCTCAGCAACGTTCCGCGAAACATTCCGGATGAGCTGCTGAAGAGAATTGGTGATAAGGGCGGTGTTATTCAGGTTAATTTTTACACAGGGTTTGTCGACGCCGCGACTGTAGGTCCGCAGAGTGAGGCACGCGATGCTCGCTTGAAAGCTGAGCAGGATGCAATCAACCAGAAGTACAAGGATGATCCTGAAAGACGGGGCGAAGAAAGTGACAAACTTGAAGCGGCAAATCCGCTGCCGCCTTTGCCGATTTCCAAGTTGATCGATCACATCGATCATATTGTGAAGGTTGCGGGGATTGATCATGTGGGTATCGGTGCTGACTTCGACGGAGCGAACGACATGCCCGAAGGCGCGCGCGACGTTTCGATGCTTCCAAACATCACTTACGAACTACTGAAGCGCGGTTATAGCGAGAAGGACATTCGGAAGATTCTGGGGGAGAATTTGTTGCGCGCTTTCGCTGAGGTGGAAAGGGTTTCGATGAGTATGAGCAAATCGATTAGTGGTGATGGGAGTGTGAAGAGGATTCGGTGAGGCTTTGGTTTTCGGCCGAATAAGTCCTATAGGTCGAATAGGTCCTGTATTGAAGAAGGGTGAGGATCAAAACCCGAGTCAAAAAAAGATGGTGATCACGCGACCACCATCATAAAAGCAGAAAGAAGAAGAAAGTTCCTTAGCGTTTTTGACCCATGCCTCCCTGGCCCTGGCTTCCTTTTTGACCACCTTGACTGCCACCGCGGCCTTCATCATGGTGCATCGG
Organism: Pyrinomonadaceae bacterium; assembly: GCA_036522415.1. GTDB lineage: Bacteria > Acidobacteriota > Blastocatellia > Pyrinomonadales > Pyrinomonadaceae > PSRF01. The sequence goes on from DATDFV010000172.1 coordinate 9,135, forward strand.
TTCTTTATTTGTGCTGCCACCGCCAGAGCGTTGTCCAGTTGATTTATCGTCTTGTGGGTTGCGGCCGGGCAAGTGTTGGCCTTGGCCTTGATCTTTCTGTCCGGCTTGTTGATTCTTCATTTTGTCATCTGGCATTTCTGTTTTCCTCCCCATTGTTCGATGGTAAAAGGCTCAACCGGAGCCCCTCCGGTGAGTTAACCACTCCTTCGTAAAACAACCTCTGTGCCAGTAGCTTTCAGTTGTAATTCAGATGATTTGTGCGTCCCCTGGATCGGAAAACGATACAGCGGAGGTGAAACAGTACACGAACAGTTTAGAGTTATATGACGTACACGAGCTCTTGGTTTATCCTTCACAGAAGATGACTCCAGCAGGAATCTACATTCACATCCCTTTCTGCAAATCACGTTGTTCTTATTGCGATTTTGCAACGGGCCTTTACCAGACTGAGTCGGCTGAGCGCTACGTCAAAGCCTTGATCGTAGATTTACAGACGACTCGCGCGGATGAACTGTCATCCAGGGTTGACACAATCTATTTCGGAGGTGGGACGCCTTCGATGTTGTCGAGCGATCAAATCGAACGAATACTTGCGGTCGTTCACAGTCGCTTCCAGATTGATTCAAAGGCTGAAATCACACTCGAGATTAATCCGGGTAGCGTGACGAAGACGAAGTTAGAAGAGTTTCGGACACTCGGAATCAACCGGGCAAGTTTTGGTGCGCAGACGTTTCACGATGATGAACTTGCGCGTCTCGGACGTTCCCACAGTGCCGGTGACACACTTCGAACGTTTGAATATCTGCGTGCTGCCGATTTTGACAACGTGAGTTTCGATCTAATAGCGGGACTTCCGGGACAAACGATGATTCAGTGGCAAGAGAACGTCGAGCGTTCGTTGGGAGTGAGGCCGGAACATCTCTCGTTCTATTTGCTGGAGGTTCACGCGAACACTCCGCTGGCACAGCACATCGAACGCGGGCTTCAGCCAAAACCGGATGACGATCTGGCCGCGGAAATGTACAAGTGGATGCTGGAGCGGGCATGCGATGCCGGTTACGAACACTACGAGATCTCAAACTTGTGTTTGCCTGGCTTCGAGTCGCGCCACAATACAAAATACTGGCAGGGCGATGCGTATTATGGATTTGGGTGCTCGGCTCATTCATTCGATGGAATCAACTTGCGTTGGGCAAATGAAAGAGATGTCGCTGCGTATGTGGATGCAATTGAGCAGAAGCAAAGTCCGATGGTCGAAGAAACGCAGTTGAGCGAAAGTGAACTGCAGTCGGAAGCAGTGTTTCTCGGAATGCGCTTAATGCGCGGTATCAATATGGCCGAATACCGCAGATTGTTTGGTGTTGATATTCGGGCCCGTTACGATCAGGACCTGAGCAGATTTTCGGGCGCAGGACTGATTGAATTCGAGGGAGATGTACTTCGGCTGACCCGAGCAGGTGCGTTGATGTCGAACGAAGTGTTTACGGCGTTGGCTTGAGTTTGGTGCCTGGATGAAGTCGGTTCTGGAGAGGTATTTGACTTCATTTCGAAACCTCAAAGAAATCATGCCCCCAATAATCATCGCCATCGACGGACCATCCGGCTCAGGAAAATCAACACTTGGCCGGATGATCTCGCGTGCGTTGCGCCTTCTTTACATCGATACTGGTTCAATGTATCGGGCTGTCGCACTGGCAACTATCGAGGCTGGGATCAATCCCGAAGATCGAGATGCAGTCATTAAACTGGCGGAAACACTTGATATCAATCTGGAAGGCGATCCCGACTCTCTGCGCACGTTCATAGGGACGCGTGATGTCTCGGAGCTGATAAGAACAGAAGCAGTCACGGCGATGTCCTCGATAGTATCGGCGATCCCCGGAGTGCGTCGCGCGATGGTTGCGAGGCAACGCGAACTCGGTCGGCGTGGTGCGGTACTGAACGGACGAGACATCACCACCGTCGTGTTTCCAGATGCAAGTTACAAATTCTTTCTTACGGCTGATCCTGGCGAACGGGCGCAAAGGCGATTCCTGGAAGAACAGGCAAATCACCATGAGACGACTTTCGCCGAAACATTTGCAGACATGACCGAGCGAGATCACCGCGACATGACCCGCGCCGACTCGCCGCTTAAGATTGCTGACGACGCTATCGTGATCGATTCGACAGGCAAATCGATTGACCAGGTCTTTGAGGAGATGATGGAAAAGATAAAAACGGAAAAAACAAGCATACGACCTATTTGATCTATTCGACCTATTATGTTCACCGGCATCATTGAAGAACTCGGCAAAGTCCGCAGCGTGGGAAATCGGGGCGACAATGCCCGCATCGTAATCGAGGCCCGCACTGTTGTTGAAGGAACAAATCATGGTGACTCGATCGCAGTTAACGGCGTTTGTCTCACCGCACTCGACATCACTACCGATTCGTTCGCTGCTGATGTTTCGATGGAAACGCTGGCGCGTTCCACCCTTGGTAATCTCAAACCCGGCACGCCGGTAAATCTCGAACGCTCAGTCACCCCCGCGACACGCCTTGGAGGACACATAGTCCAAGGACACGTGGACGCCCGTGGTCAGTTGCTTGCAATCAAAGATCACGGCGAGTCATGGACATTTCGTTTTGCTTATCCTCCCGAGACAGCAAGGTATCTGATTTTCAAGGGCTCAGTCGCGGTCGAAGGGATTAGTCTGACTATCGCTGGACTTACTGATGATTATTTCGAAGTGGCAATCATCCCCAAGACGTTGCAGGTAACTAATCTTTACCACCTGAAACCTGGCGACGCTGTAAATCTCGAAGTTGATGTAATCGGCAAATATGTTGAGCGGCTGTTGGAATTTCGCCGGTGAATATCCGCAGATTACGCAGATTACACAGATTCTCTTTTTGACTGTATGAGCTCGTCTCAAATCACTTAAGAAATCTGTGTAATCTGCGTAATCTGTGGATAACCTCATTTTCCCAATCAGGCCCTTTCGGTTAACATAACCCTCAGTTCGTGCTATCACCTGCGAAGGCTTGTTACGTGGCTCTTGCTCCTATTGATGACGCTGTTCGCGACGTTCGCGACGGCAAAATGATCATAATCGTCGATGACGAGGACCGTGAAAATGAAGGTGACCTCGTTTGTGCGGCCGAAAAGGTTACGCCCGCGATTATCAACTTCATGGCCCGCCATGCTCGCGGTCTGATCTGTTTGCCACTTACGGAGGAGCGTTGCGACGATCTGCACCTCACTACTCAAGTTGCCGACAACACGTCTTTCCTTGGCACCGCGTTCACAGTCTCTATCGATGCGCGGCGCGGCATTACCACGGGCATCTCCGCAGCCGATCGTGCCACGACGATATTGGTCGCCGTGGATCCCAAATCAAAACCTTCGGATCTAGCGCGTCCCGGTCACGTCTTTCCGCTTCGTGCGAAGAATGGCGGCGTGCTGGTCCGGCCGGGACAAACGGAAGCAAGCGTCGACATCGCACGCATTGCCGGGTTGTATCCAGCTGGAGTCATTTGCGAGATCATGAACGAAGACGGAACGATGGCCCGTTTGCCGCAACTCCAGGAGTTCGCAACCGAGCACAAGGTGAAGATGATCAGCGTCGCAGACCTGGTGAGATATCGAATCAGCAAAGAGACTTTGATCAGACGAGTTGTCGAAACTGATTTACCAACTGTCTACGGTCGCTTCCGAGCAATCGCGTATGAAAACATCATGAATGGTGATGTACACCTTGCAATGGTAATGGGAGAAGTTGCAGGTGACGATCCAGTGCTTGTACGCGTTCACACCGAAAATGTGACCTGCGATATGTTTGGTTCATTAATCGACGACACAGGTTTCCAACTGCACACAGCCCTCGAGAAGATTGCAGCAGAAGCTTGCGGCGTCGTTCTATACTTGCGACAGCGCGAACACAGTTTGGACCTCGTTAATCAACTGCGGACTTATGGTGTAATGCAGGAAAAAGGATTGAATAAACGCGAAGCAAGTCTCGAAACGGGTTATGGTGTGGATCGGGATTACGGAGTTGGAGCCCAAATCCTCCATGATCTGGGTTTGCGAAAGATTCTCTTGCTTTCAAACCATCCCCCCAAAGTAGCAGCCCTCGAAGGTTTTGAGTTGTCAGTTGTCGGCAATGTTTCGCTTGGCCAGCCGGCGTCTCTGAGGGATCAGCAGACGTTCAATAAACGCTGAGCATATCGGACACCTTTGGACCATGAGTTGCTCACCAGACGACTGACGCGATTCAGGGGCTCTTTCAACTTTCGGTCTCTCCCTCTAGAATCCAAGGCTTCCCTCAGCTTAGCGATCGCGCTGGGAGCAGGCGCGCTTTGGAGTGCGACGGCCTGCCGTCGCTTTGTTATAGCGAATGTTCGGTGATGACTAGGCTTAAGAGCTACGTAGTTGGCAAATGTAGCACTGTAACAAAGCGACGGCAGGCCGTCGCACTCCAAAAGACGACGACCAACGGTTATGAGTCTAGACAATCCTAAGCCACCCGGAGACGGTCCAGAGGAAACGGCTCCGCAAAACCCGACGATTAGAAGGCGGTGGCGCTACTTTTCGCGCCGCCATGCATTTCTGGCGGGTCTCATCATTGGTGTGGGAATTCTTGCGCTTTTATTGTTGTCGTTCATCCTCTACAGATTCGGCTTTATAGACCGTTATGTGGCTGGTCAAATCACAGATACCTTTTCGAAGTACGGGATCAGAGCGACGATTAAGGAGTTTCACTCCTCACTCCCACCACGCACAGTTGAGATGTCAGGAATCGAGTTGTTTGATGAGACTACCGGCGCGAAGCTCGGAAAGATCGATCGACTGTCTGCCAAGATCAGGATCGAAGATCTCTACGCGCTGAATCTTCGACGCAACATCAATCTTGAAGATCTAACCATTGATGGTTTTGAAGCGTGGGTCGCCTTTGACGAACAAGGCCGCTCGAACTTTCGCAACATCCACATTCCCGCGCCTGAACCGAATGCGCGCATTCTTTTTGCTTATTCCACAGCACATGTCCAAATCAGAAATGGTGTTGTTCATTACGGTGATGCAAAGCACGAGATTTCGGGAGAGGCTCGCAACCTCCAGGCAACGGTTCAACCTGACGATCCAAGTGCTCCGGTCTCGAGCCGGATGAACACCGTAACCCTCTCGCTCACTGATTCAACGTTTACGTACGACGGCCGTCCAATCGACAAGATCGATCTCAATGCGCGCGGTCGAGTTAACCAAACGAGGGCCGAGATTCAAGAGCTTATCTTGAAGTCGCCTGTTACAGAGACTCACCTAAGCGGAACCATGGACGACTGGCGGGCTCTTCGTTATCAGATGAACATCACGTCGTCTGTTGATTTGACTGAAGTGTCAGACACATTCGAAACCAACCCAACGCTCCGCGGAATCGGAAACTTCACGGGTACTGTTAACGGCGAAGGCGATCGCTTCACCATCCAGGGCGGTATCAAATCTGATGCATTGGCGGCAGATGGTGTGCGTTTGCAGGGTCTGAACGTGATTGCGAATGGAAAAGTGCAGGGGAAGACCTACGAAATTAATGGCAAGGCCGTCGCTGACCTGTTGTCATCCGGAGATTTCCAGATCGATGCATTGCAGCTGGCCGGAAATGTGATGGGTACCGGCACAAACTTCCGATGGATTGGTGAGCTTCGTGCAGTAGCCGAGAAAGGTTATGGCACAACCATGACCGGCCTAATCCTTCGGGACGCGCGAGCGGAAATGAACGAAGGGGTGTTAACTGCTTCTGCGAAGCAGTTCAATGCAAACGGAATGGCAGCTTCCGGCGCGAAAGTTGAAGGCGTAACTGCTTCCGACATTCGAGTGCGAAATCAAAACAAAATAACCACTGCGACTGTGGCAAGTGTAAAGGCCGGAAACATCTCTGCCTCAGGTGCTACGGTCAAAGGCGTAACCGCAAACAATGTGGAACTAACTGACCGTGAAGGAGTCACCAGTGTCGTTGTGAAGAATGTGCAAGTGGGTGCGACGTCAGCAGCAGGCGCTGAGATTGGTGCACTCAATATCGCGGGCGTGAAGTTGTCGGTTAGAAATCGACGCATTGAAGGATCAACTGCTGATATCGACGCCGGAACTGTGAAGGTTGCGGATGGCCAGGCGGACAATGTGAAGTTGACGCATCCGGTGTTTGTTGTTGAGCCTTCAGGTAACTATCGAGCGAGCGCCGATTTGAGCATTGGTGGTGGCGTGATGGGACGAATGAACATGGGGCGGGCGACCGCGAAGGTTGTCGCCACGAGTTCAGAGATTCAGCTCAACGATTTCACCGCAGATGTTTTTCGCGGACACGCCAACGGCACCGCGCGCATTTCACTTGCACGTAATGGCTCGTCACATGTTGTAGCAAAATTTGAGGGGTTGGATATTGGTGGGTCTTTGACCGCGTTGTCGGGAAAAGCAGTTCCATTGACTGGCCTTGCTTCAGGCAACGTTGATCTTACTTTTCCAGGAAAGAACTACAGACTAGCTTCTGGAACTCTCACTACGCAGCTACGGTCGGAAGCGGGAACCGGTACCGATCTGATTCCAATCAGCGGTAATGTTGCGCTTAGTGCAAATCAAGGTCTCTTCAGTATCCAGCAACTCAATCTTCAAACACCCGCTACAACTTTAAAGGCCTCTGGTCAGTTTTCTTATGAGAATGATTCCAATCTGCAAGTAGATTTGAATTCCTCAGACGCGACTGAACTCCAAACAGTGTTGTTGACGTCAGGACTACTGACGGATGCTGATGAGCAACTGCGCGAGTATGGAATTGGCTTGGCCGGTCCCTTAGCCTTCAATGGCAATGTTCGGGGCAGTTTGGGGAACCCTGATCTGAACGGAAAGTTTTCTCTGGGCATGCTCCTGGTAAACGGCACTGAGCTAGGTTCGCTTGCTGCGAACATCGCCATGGATGCGCAGAAGTTATCCGTGAGCGATGGCCGGCTCAGTCAGCGCGACGGAGGAGGCATACTGTTTTCACTAAACGCGCCGCGCAGCGGTGAAAACAATGCATCTCTGCAGGCAACATTGGATCGCGTAAACGCGACCTCATTACTCGCCATTTCTCCCTTCAGCAAAAATGAACAACTAACGAATACTCAGTCTGAAGTATCGGGGACAATTAACATCACCGGTATACCGAAGGCGATGAGTGGCAGCGCTGATTTGCGCTTTGGACCTGGCAAACTTGCTGGTGAACCCCTCCAAAGCATGGTCGCGAGAGCAACCTTCAACGGATCCGACGTGCATGTTGAAAATGTTGACGTTCGGCTGGGTGCCGGCCACATCGTGGCGAGTGGCAATATTAATGCTTCAACGAAGGCGTTTGATTTTCAGGGTCGCGCAGAAGGCGTTGAGCTTGCACGACTCGCTGCGCTTGCGAACCGTCCCAACCTGCCACCAGTAACTGGTGTTGCGGACTTCACCGCCCATGTGGTTGGTAATCTCAGTGAACCTACTTTCGCCGGATATCAATTCACTTTTGATGGTACCGCGCGCGATGTAACCATCAATGGGAAATCTGCGGGGACAGTGGCGCTTGTCGGTCGCACAGAAAACAAACAACTCAACCTAACTCTAACTACTGGCATCCTCGGCCAGCCGCAGGTTGTCGCAGCGCAAATCAATCTCGACAGCAGACATTTGTCAGCCAGTGTGGAAACGACTTTGACAAATGCGGATCTAACAAACTTGTTTGCAATCCTCTTACCCAATAGCGGAGTCACGGTTACTGGTAAAGCAAATGGCACGATCAAAGCTAGTGGCGATCTCCTTGATGAGGATGACAACTGGTCGCTCGCTGGTCTGACGGGCACCGCAACCTTCTCGGAACTGAACTTTCGTGTTGAAGACGTTCAACTAACCGCGACCACTCCACTGGTCGTTCGCTTCTCGCCAGGCGAAATGGTTTTCGATGGCGCACGTTTTACTGGTCCCGGAACAAACATCACGTTAGATGGCACGATCGCTACCGCCACGACCGGCAAACAGAACTTAAGCGTAAACGGCAGCCTTAATTTGCGTGTGCTCAACGGCGTCTCACCCGACTTTTTCTCGTCAGGCACGGCTGAAGTTGCAGTCCGAGTAAGCGGCACGTTTGAAGATCCGCGATTGATTGGTACGGCGTCTTTAGCCGGTGCTTCGGTTTCAGTGCTACTCGGAAATGAACGTTGGACGGTCAACAACCTGACGACGCTGGTTCGCTTCACGTCTAATCAGGCGCAGATTGATTCGTTGACCGGAACACTTGGGGGCGGACGGGTAACAGCGTCCGGCGGTGCGTTGTTGGAGGGCTTTACGGTCTCAGGTTTCCGACTTAGCTTGCACGCAGCCAACGTCACGGTTCCATTCCCGGAAGACTTTCATTCAAACCTGGACGCAGACGTAGAAATCAAAGGCTCTTCTCGTGAACAAATCATTAGCGGGCTTGTCAATCTGCGGCGCTCGGAATACACGAAGGATATTGAGCTCGCCGATTTGATTAATAGTCGCACCGAATCAATTGAAGAAGGTGCCGAGATTGCGCTTACGCGTACCGCTGTCTTTGCCGCACTCCGTGTGGAAGGTCGCAACGCACTCGTGGTCAGAAACAATCTCGCAGATCTGGTCGGATCAGTTTCTCTGCAGCTTGATGGTCCGGTAACGGACCCGACGATCTCCGGGAGAGTCACGTCGACCAGTGGAACGATGAACTTTCGCAACGACCGCTACGACATCACACGTGCACTTGTCGACTTACCTCCGGCGCGACACGCTGATCCGATTATCAACATTCAGGGAGAATCACAAATCAAGGGCTACCGAATCATCATCAGTTTGACGGGACCACTTTCACAGCCGCAGGCAATTGTTCGATCGGAGCCGGCCTTGCCGCAAGCAGATGTCGTTTCATTAATTACAACGGGTCAACTTAGTGCCAACGACACGAGCACTTCCATTCTTTCGCAATCTGGAGTCGGCGCCGCAACCAGTTTGTTGACTGACGCCCTTATTAACGCACCTGCTCAGCGTGCTACGAGCAAACTGTTCGGGCTGACGACATTTGAAATAAATCCGGTCATTGGAGGTCGTACAGGATCGACCCCGGCTGCCCGGCTCACTCTGGGTCGGAGAATTAGTAAGGAAGTGCAGATCACTTATTCGACCAATGTCACTTCAGACCCGAACCAAATACTGACTCTCGAATATCGCGTTTCTGATCGGCTCTCGTTCATTGCCGAGTATGAGCAGGCATCGACGCGTACGTTGAGTGCCAGAACAAACAACTTTAGTTTTGAGATTCGTTTTCGAAAGAGATTCTGAGCATAGGGGTAGGCAGGATTGTCGGTACTGTCGCCAGAAGCGATACAGAGAGTGCAACGTTCCAATCGTCAGAGTATCTGGCGTCATAGTCAGTGTCATCTGATCGTCGCATTCTTGCTGTGCATCGGTTGTACTACCGTTGCACGTGCACAGAAAACACAAGTGCTGGAACCGCAGGCGTCCCCGCCTGCCCCCGTGCCATCCAAGCTCACAGTTGTAACCGGTGCAGCCGAAGACAACTCCGCTCCCACCACAATTAACACGCGAATCGAAGACTATGAAGGACGACAGATTGTTTCAGTCGAGTTAACTTTCGAAAACTCTCCTCCGGATCAGCCCACCCAGGCCGAGTTCCTCTCTTTGTTGAAAGTCGCCTCGGGAACAGAATTCTCCGCGGTTCGCGTTCGTGATTCATTACAGGCTTTATTTGATTCAGGGCGCATAGCGAATGCGAGAGTTGAAGTTACTGAGGAGGGCCAGAATAAAACAGGGCCCATTCGTCTTCGATTTGTCGTCCAGAGACAGGTACAGATTGGTGATGTGCGGATTGAGTTGGGAACAGTTACTGGTACGCCTGTCTCAACTGATGAAATCCGGTCACGACTGAACTTCGTCCAGCCCGGCACCAGACTCTCCAAACAATTAATCGAACGCAATGCCGACGAAATTCAGGTTTACCTGCGCGACCGCGGCTATTTCAACGCGACCGTCGAACCTGTTGAGCAAGTCGATCGCAGTGGCGTTCGCGCAACAGTGGTCTACAAAGTCACACCCGGTGTGCAGGCTAAGGTCAGCACTTTTGACATCAACATAACCCGCTACGATGCGACAGCTGTTCGACCCACACTCAGTTTACAACCGGGTGCGCCGTTTACTCGGGAAGCGCTCTCGTCGGATGTAGCTCGCGTACGCGACTCGCTAATTAATCAAGACTTTCTTTCTCCCGTTCTGGAGGATCCAAAGGTTGAGCGCGACGCTGAAAAGAACGAGATTTCCATTCTGCTTAAAGGCGCCAGAGGTCCGAAGGTTTCTGTTGTTGTTAAGAATTTCGACATCAACGACAAAATGCAGCGCGACTTGTTACCGGTAAGGCGTGAAGGAAACGTCGATTATTCTGCGATTGTTGAAGGTGCTCGGCGTCTCAGAAACAAGTTACAGGAACAAGGTTATTTCTTTGCGGACGTCTCAAATACCTGCACGGTTGTTAATCCGCCTCCGGAACTAGGTACGAACGGAACGGATGAAACTTGTCAGAATCTGAATCCAGTTACGCTTACCGATCACACCATCGAGATCGATTACGAGGTCACGCAGGGACGGCGCTTTCATCTTACGGACATCCGAATCACTGGCACGAACAAACTTTCCTACTCAGATGTCGAAGCAGATCTGAAGACTCAGAAAGCGAATGCTCTCGGACTGATCCCGTTCCTCGGTTACGGACGGGGTTACACCAGCCTGTCTTTGCTCGAGCAGGACAAGCGTACGGTGCGGGCGTTCATGCGTGACCTGGGTTATCGCAGAGCCGAAGTTGAGGTGCTGCAGGGTGTCTCCGTGAACGGCGACAATTTGATCATTACTTTTCAAGTGACTGAAGGACCGCTCACACGAATCGCCGGCGTCGAGGTCCGCGGAAATAAGATCTACACCGACGACCGCATTCGTCAGGAATTAAGAACTGTTATCGGCGCTCCTTACTCACGCTCTCAGGCCCGTGCCGACGCGGACCGCGTTACCGCTCTTTATGCTCGCGCTGGTTATGTAGATGCACGAATGGAATTCTCAATCGTGGAGCTACCCAAGAAAGGCGACGACGAGCAGGTTCGATTGGTCTATACGGTTCCGGATGAAGGTGACAAGGTCTTCATCAACCAAATCATAATCAACGGAGTGACTGGTACCAGCAGCAGCAGACAGCAGCGAAAACGCAACGCTATCTTACGCGCAATTCCTTTAGCGCCGGGTGATGTTCTGCGGGCCGATCGCATTTCGGACGCGGAGCGCGAGCTGTACTTAACGGACGCATACAGACAAGTCGTGATTCATACGGAGCCGGCAGGCGAAACTGCGTCGGGTTACAAGCGTCGGGATGTAATCATCGATGTTGAAGAGAAGAAGCCGAACGTAATGGATTACGGCGGTGGGGCCTCGACTGATGTTGGCGCTTTGGGTCTTTTCGAAATCAGCAATGTGAACCTTTTCGATCGTCTGCGACAGGGTGCAATGCGGTTGCGAGCGAGTAGGCGCCAACAACTTCTCAGGTTCGAATACCTCGATCCGCGATTTGCGCGCTACAACAAAACACAGTTTGCGCCTTTAGCTGCTTCCGTCGAATACCAGCGCGATTCAACGATTACGAGATTCTTCCGGTCCGCAATCGATCGCGGAACGATGGGCATCGTTCAGCGTCTGGATGAGAAGGGAAATCCAATCGATATCTTCGGTGCGCGTGTAAGTGAACCCACGATCAATCGATTCACTGCAGCCCTCGAAACGCAGCGAGTGCTGGATCAGAAATCACGGACGATCGTGTTTGCTCGCTACAGCTATGAGGATGTCAGGCTCTACAACCTTGAAAGTCTGGTTGTAAGACCGATACTCGAACCAGATCGAAAAGTGCGCCTATCAAAGTTTGGTGCGTCTCTGGTTCGGGATACACGCCAGCGTTGTGAACGACGGTTATTGAATTTGACGCGAAGTGCTTACGGTGATGAAGAGCCGGGTGAACCTGGCGAAGTTTGTCGATACAACCAGATCGATGCCACGCGCGGTGACTTTCTGAGCGTTGATTACGCGGTTGCGCTGCGCCAACTGGGCGGAAACATCTCATTCAACCGTTTCCAGTTGACCTATCGCCGTTATTACAAGTTGAGCGCTCTGCGGAATACAGTGTTCGCGGGCAATTTGACTCTGGGCCTGGCTAATCTTTTCAATCCGCGCGATCGTGATGGAAATGGAGTTATCGACGAGATCGATAAGACATTACCTATCAGTGAGCGATTCTTTTCCGGCGGCTCGACTACTCTTCGAGGTTTTAACTTTGAAGAGGCAGGGCCTCGCCAGGTAGTTATTCCCGAAGGACCGTTTAGGGATCAAAACAAGAACATTGTCTTTCTGAACCCGTTCACTGTTCCGGTTGGTGGCAATGCTTTGGCTATCGTTAATCTTGAAGCCCGAGTTCCACTGACCCGTTCGTTTCAGACGGTACCCTTCTATGATGGTGGTAATGTATTTAGAAGAGCCGGCGATCTGTTTGGTAAATCAGATCCGACACCGGTTACACCAGGAGACCCACTCGCGGCGATCAACGCAGCCAATTTGAAAGCACACTGGACACACACGGTTGGGCTTGGATTTCGTGTTCAAACTCCACTTGGTGGAGCGTTGGCAATCGACTACGGATGGCTTTTGAATCCACCTGAGTTTCTGATTCCGCAGCGCGGCCCCGGTGGAGGTTTCGATGGCACGCCTGCAGTGTTTAGACTTAATAGAGGGCATCTGCATTTCAGAATAACGCAGACGTTTTAATGAAATGATGATTCTGAGCACACAAAAATCTCTGCGCAACCTCGGCGTTCTCTGCGTCTCTGCGGTTAAGCTTGCGAGTCTCTATCTAAACCGCAGAGACGCAGAGAACGCTGAGGTTGCGCAGAGGAGTTGTTTGCTGGTCACTGGTATTCTTTTGGGAGTTTTTCTTTTTGTGTTGTCGTTCGCATCTCCAAAACAGGTCTACGCTCAGCGAGTTGTCGACAAGATGGTTGCGACCGTTAATGCAGGCGTAAAGACCGAACTGATCACTTATTCCGATCTACTTTGGCAGCTCGCGTTACAACCAAATACTCCATTGGACAATCCAAGCTCAGCAGATTTGAATCACGCTTTACGCTTGCTGATCGATCAACGACTGATTCTCCAGGAGGCCGAGAAGTTACCGTCAATTGCACCCACGTCCAAAGAGATAAGCGACGCTCGCGATGAGTTGGCGCGCCAATTTTCGTCGCAAACCGAGTTTCAGCAACGATTGCTGCGGGTAGGTCTCAACAGTGAGAAACTGGATGAAATCGTCGAACAGCGTCTCAAGATGGAGAAGTATCTTGACTTCCGTTTTCGTAGCTTTGTAGTAATCAGTCAGTCTGAGATCGCTGACTATTATCGTGATGTGTTTGTTCCTCGCTTGCGTGCCCGGGCGCCGGGACAAATTGTTCCAACTCTTGAAGAGGCGCGCGTCCAGATTGAGAAGACATTGACGGAGTCGAAGATTGAATCGGATACCGATGCATTTCTGGATACCGCGCGTGAACGTGCGGAAATCGTAATGCTGAATCCTATAGAATGAACTGCGGAAAATAGGTCCTATACTCCTGAATCTTAACAATGGCCACCCCCCCCACAATTGCATTAGCCCTCTCGGGTGGCGCGGCGCGTGGCCTGGCCCACGTCGGTGTATTGCGTGCGCTGCAGGAACACAACATTCCGGTTGACTACGTCGCAGGAACTTCAGCAGGCTCGATTGTTGGCGGTGCTTTTGCCGCGGGCATGTCGATTGATGAAATTGACGCGCTTGGTCGAGGTCTTCGTTGGCGTGATATTGGGCGAGTCACAATGTCTCGCCTGGGTTTTCAGAGTAACGAACGACTCGAACAGTTTGTTCGCGAACGCCTTCCCAAATGCAGATTTGAAGATCTTCCAATTCCGTTAGCGATCGTTGCGACAGATCTAAGAACTGGTGGGGCGGTCGTGATGCGTGATGAAGGCGATGTTCCGTTTGCAATTCGAGCAAGTTGTGCCATTCCAGGATGGTACGTGCCCGTTGTCGATAAGGAAGACCGGCAGCTTGTCGACGGCGGTTTGGTAGCTGTCGTTCCGGTGTCTGTAGCGCGGTCGATGGGCGCTGACATTGTGATCGCCGTTGACGTCAACTTTGAAGGTGCGACTTTCCTCGGCTCTTCTTCGACATCGGTTGTCGGTGTTGTTTTGCAATCGATGCTAGTGGTCCAGAAAACAGCTTCACACTATCAATTGAAGTCGGCGGATTTTGTAATCAGTCCACGAGTAGGTCACATACGTTGGGACGAAATGGGACGAGCTGCTGAATTGATTGCGGCTGGCTACGAGGCAGGCAATGAGAGTATTCCTGCCCTTCTAGCTCTGATAGAGAGGACGATTGCCGAACAACCGAGGTGGTATCAGTTTGGACGGAAGAAGAAGTCGTCGAAGGAGCCGCTTGAACTGCCGGGGTAAGCCGATTCATTTTTCATTGGGAAATGGAAAATGACCAATGAAAAATAGGCTTTTCCCTCCATTAATCATTTATCCGTATTACAAATGCACTGAAGGGTTGGGGATGGCTGCTCGAATCCAGGCGGACGGCTGTATGCCGCAGGTCTCCAGGATTAATCTATGTCTATCGAGGTTTCTTCGGTTTCGGACGCACGCCGCAGAATCATTCCCGATTTTCGCCGGCTGTTCCGCGCTCCAGAAAGATCGCCTTACCAGTTGTGGTTGCAGCTGCTGTTTATCACGGCGCTCGTCGTCCTGAGTCTCAGCGTCTACACGGTTCTCCAGTCTTACATCTTCTACTCGCAAATTATCGATGCGCGTCTAACCCGCGGTTACCTCACCAGCAGGCCTGGTCTCTACGCCGCGCCTCGGGTGTTGCAGCCCGGCGAACAGCTATCTCGCGAGAAAGTGATAACTATTCTGCGGCGGGCCGGTTACCTGGAATCCACGGCAAGCGATGTTTGGAGTGGAAGCTTTGAAAGTAAATCTGATTCGATCGACATCCGACCAAGTCATACGAACAAGCTCCAGCCGAAGTTAGTCACGGTCGACTTCACCGACTCCACTATCACCGCACTTCATGCCGACGGCATCCAAATCGACTCATTCACACTTGAGCCGGAAATACTCTCCAACGATTTGAGCTCCAAAGCTGGAAGGCGCGAAGCTCTAAACTATGCCGAACTGCCGGCGAATCTGGTCCACGCGATTCTCGCAATTGAGGACCGACGGTTTTTTGATCACGCAGGCGTTGATCTTTCCGGTTTGGCGCGAGCGCTATTTCGTAATGCCGGCGACGAGAAACTCGCTCAGGGTGGCTCAACGATCACGCAGCAATTGGTCAAGAATACCTATCTGACTTCTGAGAAGACGTTCCGTCGCAAGTATGCAGAAGCGATGCTGGCAATCGCGCTGGAGCGACGACTCTCCAAGGAAGACATCTTTGCGCTCTACTGTAATGAAATCTATCTGGGCCAACGTGGCGCTGTGGCTGTGCGGGGAATGAAAGAAGCTGCGGATATTTACTTCGGCAAGCAGTTAAAAGATTTGTCGTTGGCCGAAGCTGCAACGTTGGCTGGAATGATTCAGGGTCCCGGTCGTTATTCTCCTGTGCGACACCCTGAACTTGCAAAGGAGCGCCGCAACATAGTGCTTGCCTCGATGTATCGCGACGGTTGGATCAATTCCGATCAAGTTACTTCAGCGGCGAGTCAACCAATTACGATCTCAGCCAATAACAATCTCGACAATTCACTGGCACCATACTTCGTAGATTACGTGAATCGGATGTCTGAGGCTGAATTTGATAGCTCCGGCGAAACACAGCGAATTTACACTACGATCGATCTCGAACTGCAGCTGGCTGCTGAGAAAGCGTTGCGTAATCAGCTGGACCATCTGGATCTCATCTCCAAGAGCGATGGACAAAAACCGCAGGCCGCATTAGTTGCTCTCGATCCGCACAACGGAAACATTCTGGCGATGGTGGGTGGGCGAGGTTATGCGGAGTCGCAATTAAACCGCGCCACTGATGCAAAACGCCAACCTGGATCGACGTTCAAGCCATTCGTGTATGCAACTGCATTGGAGGATGGAATGTCGCCTGTTCAAACTTTCCTTGATGCGCCGCGAGAGTTCACTTACGACCGCAATAAGATTTACAAGCCGGCCAACTATGGTGGTGGTTATACGATGGGTGACGTTACGTTGCGGACTGGTTTGGTGAAATCGCTCAATGTCGTGACTGTTGACATTGCATTGCAAACAGGTCTTGCCCGCATAGCGAATCTGGCAACGAGATTTGGTTTGCCGAAACCTGAACGCTATCCGGCGTTAGCTCTTGGGACAGAGGAAGTCACGCCATTGCAACTGGCTTCGGCCTACAGTGTATTTGTTAATGGTGGCCGGCGCGTTGAACCGCGAGCGATTGCCAGCATTGGCGAAGCTCCAGGTGAACATGCTTTGTTGAATGAAACTGAGGTTGTTAATCCTACGACGGCATACATGATCACCAATATTTTGTCTGCCGTAATCGATCACGGCACAGCCAGAAAAGCGCGCGGTGCGATAAAGGGTTCGGCCGTTGCGGGAAAGACTGGAACCTCACGTGATGGATGGTTTGTTGGTTACACGCCAAATCTCGTTTGCGCGGTTTGGATTGGGTTCGACGACAATCAGCAACTCGGCTTGACGGGAGCCGAAGCAGCTTTGCCTGCGTGGGTCGATTTCATGAATGCGGCCCTGCGTGTCAGACCTGACCTCGGCGGCCAGCACTTTGAATGTCCTGAGGGGATCAAGTTTGTCGAGATTGATTCTGCCACAGGATTGTTGTCCACGTTGTCCTGTCCGTTGCGAGAGGTGATTGCGGTAACAGATCGAACGGCGCCGAATATGGAGTGTTACCTGCACGGAAATGTGCCTGCTTACACTAGCCCCTTTGCTGATGAAACTCAGGAACGGTCGGGAAGCAGGATCACTCGCCAGGAGCAGGTTCAAACGCGTACTTCGGTCGCAGCAATAAACAACCGTGCGACCCGTACTAATGTTGATTCTAACGGCCGCCGCTCACTTGTGAATGACCTGCGTTAAGAAGGAAAGCACCAAGAGATTACGTCCTGCCAATTAGTCCTCGGCCGCCCCCGTCGATCAGAAGCCCCTTCCCCTAACACACGAAAGCTCTTCAGTCGGAGCGCGGCCGTCCTCGGCCGCCCCCCGTCGAACAGAGGCACCATCCCTAACACACGAAAGCTCTTCAGTCGGAGCGCGGCCGTCTTCGGCCGCCCCCGTCGAACATCAGTCATGTAATTCACCAAGGATTGTCAGTTTGGAGAGCTCAATTCGAGAGGGAAGCTGTTGGACCGGGGCGGCCGAGGACGGCCGCGCTCCGACAGAAGAGCTTTCGTGAATGCAGTTAAGGGACTTCTGTTCGATGGGGTCGCCTCTTGCACAACGCACGGGGTTAGCGCTCGAGAACGACTTGCGCGATCGCATGCTGCGTCGTGTGTGAGATTGAGAGGTGAGTTGCAGTGGCTCCGAACTTCTCGAATACTTTTAAGACTTCGCCGGTGAAGATCAAATAGGGTGCGCCGCTTTCTCTTGCCGCAATCTCCACGTCCTGCCAGCTAATCCCACCACGCCAACCAGTCTGCAAAGCTTTTAGTGCCGCTTCTTTTGCAGCAAAACGCGCGGCATAATGTTGCGCCGCAACAGCGCCGCGACTGTCGCAATAAGTTCGCTCCGCGTCAGTGAAAACACGTTCAGCAAAACGCGGCGTGCGCAGCAGCACTTCGCGAATTCGCGCGACTTCGATAATGTCTATACCGATGGAAACAATCACAAGCGAAACAGAACTGACTCAAACCGGATTTTATTGGCGCGAAAGAGACGGTGTTCGGGCACTCATTTGTGAGCCGCTCGAACAGGACGGCTTTGTCAACGGTTTCTCAACGCGTCTTGGTGGCGTCAGCGACATGCCGAGGGACGCGCTCAGTCTTGCCGGATTCAATGACGACAAAGCGGAGAACATTCTGGAGAATCGCCGCCGCTTTCTCAAGCTTTTTCCTGGGGAGTGGGCGCTGGCCGGATGCTGGCAAGTTCACGGAGCTGACGTACGAGTCGTTGAGAATGCCGCCGAAGCCAAGCCAGCGGAAGACTCTCAGGGAGACACGATTTACTGTGACGCCATTGTTAGCGATGCGAGAAACGTGCTGGCCGGAGTGAAGACGGCGGATTGTGTGCCGCTGTTAATCGGCGATCCGCTGACTGGCGCATTTGCCGCAGTTCACGCCGGTTGGCGAGGAACGTTGGCAGGAATAGGTGTTGTGGCAGTGAAGCGACTCGAACACGAATACGGCGCTCGACCCGTAGACTTGCGAGTTGCGATTGGCGCGTCTGCCGGGCCCTGTTGTTATGAGGTCGGAAAAGAAGTGATCGACGCCTTTAGTGAAAAGTTTGCAGATGCTCAGAACTTATTTACGCCGACTAAGGAAGGTCACGCGCTAATCGACTTATTGAAATCAAATAGAGATCAGCTCGGGTCTGCGGGTGTTCAGGCCGAGCGAATTCACACAGCACCGCTCTGCACTATGTGCCGCACCGATCTGTTCTTTTCGTATCGACGTGAAAAGAGTGTGAATGGAAAAGTGGGGCGACTGATGGCGGTAGTCGGCAGGCGATGAACTTTGTGGCTCTGTCACCAGAGGACTTATATGACCTATCGGACCTATTTGACCCATCTGATCAAAGTACCAAGCACAAAGCACCAAGCACTCACTCAACATTAAGCCGCATTTTCACTTCCCGTGTGACCGGCGGAAAGCACGAATCATCATTGCACGCTTGAAATCGCAACTTGCCTTTTATTTCGCCTGAGCCTCCCGAGTAGTTGGCGGGCACCATCACGTTGAAACGTATTACGGCTTTCCCTTCATAAACGGCCACCATGCTCTTCGAGAATTTCAGTTTTTTCATGAGAGCACGTGGGTAACTAATCGGGCCGGTCTGCATGCCTGAGGGTGTTTCGACATCCAGTTTCGTCGGCACTAAGAACTTATCTAGCGGCTTGCTCGACTGAACGTGCAGGCCAGCGGGAATGTCCATAGTAACGGTCGCGCGGACAGTGCGACCTTTCTTTACTTTGTCCGGCGCCAAAGTACCCGCGACATTTACATCAGCGGACGATTGCGCAGCTACAGCACCCACAAACAGGAACACAACAACGGTTACCAGAAGTAAACTTTTAAGCATCAATCTAATCAGGCTCCAATTCGATTTGTTTCGATCAATTTATCGTGACGCGCAGCAAGTTGTCCGCATGCTGCAAAGATATCTCTGCCTCGAGGACGCCGAACGTAAACGTCGATGCCTTTGGATTCGAGAATAGTCTTGAATCGGTCGACCGTTTCATCCGGCGACGGCCGATAGGGCAGCGGTTCGGCCGGATTGTGTGGAATCAAATTAACCTTCGCACGCAATCCATGTCGATTAAGGAGATTGGCAAGTTGTCTAGCTTGTTCATCCGAATCATTGACGCCGTCGAGCATAACGTATTCGAAGGTGAAGCGTTCACCGGGTCTCAACGACTTTTCAAACTCGCGGCAAGCGTTCAGCAATTCTTCAAGCGGCCACTTCTTATTAATCGGCATCAACACGTCTCGTAGTTCGTCCGTGGGTGCTGCCAGTGAAATTGCGAGGTGGGGTCGATCGGAAACGTGTGCTAATTCAAGAATTTTCGGAACCACGCCGGCTGTGGAAACAGTCACGCGATTGGGCACGATGAATAAGCCATCCGAATCTGCCATCACGCGCAGCGCTTTCAGGAGCGAGTCTAAATTCAGAAACGGTTCGCCTGCACCCATACCAACGAGATTCGTTCCTCGTGGAGGTTTTATGCCGAGTCCATAGGCATCGTTCAGAGCAATGATTATTTGTTCGACGATCTCTGCAGGGGTAAGTGATCGCAGCAACCCTAATTGTGCCGTCAAACAGAAAGTGCATTGCAAAGGGCAGCCTGACTGCGAGGAAAAGCAGATTGTGTCGCGGCGTTCCTCCGGAATGAAAACAGTTTCGACCGGTAGGTTGTCATGAGTCTTCATCAAGTAGCGTCTGGTGCCGTCGGCGGAGACGTAACGCGATTCGACTCTTAATGAGGAAGATTGAGCAACCTGGTCTAAGCGCGCTCGGAGGTCTTTGGGGAGGTCCGACATTTCATCGAAGTTGCTCAGGCGGCGATGTTGTAATGCTGCGAAGATTTGCCGGCCGCGATATGGGGGTTCACCAAGTGTTTCGACAAACTCGACAAGCTCCGACTTTGATAATCCGAGTAACTCAAGTTGCTTCATCCCGATTATCTTAGCACTCAACGCTTAGGGATTTCACAGCGTGACGAGCGCGCAATCAAAATGGGAAGCGGTCAGTACCACCTCGCGGTAGCGGGTGGGTGCGAAGCCGCAAGCCACTCGTCAGATCTAGCTTCGCACCCACCCGCTACCGCGAGGTGGTACTGACCGCTTCCAACGTGCCTTAGTGTTTACGGAACCACTTTGAATCCCGCAGTTGGCATAATCGTATCGCCGGTTATCCGATCGTGAATTCGGACAGCCACCCGGTATTCGCCGTAACCCAGATCCTTCGTATCGATTAAGCGAGTTAACGTCAATCGTTGGCCTGCGTCATTGAGCTGCTGCCAATCTTCGATTTGTTTAGCAATTTCTTTGTCGTCTTTCAGCAAGACGTATTCGACATCGACAGCTGGTCGCAAAGTTGTTTGATCGATGGCAGCGTTGTAAACCTGCAAGTAAACTCCGGCCGGCTGACCGCGATGATATTCGCCAGAAAGATTCGGAATTACTTTAGTGGTGCCAATCACAAATTCGCGGCCACCGACATTGTCTGTGAGATCTTCCAACGTTGCTGCCAAAACGATGCTGGAAGCAGCGAGTTTGTCTGTTGGAAAACTGGGGACTTTGAACCCGACGTGCTGAACTCCTGCTGCGCCGGAATCAGTGTCACGAACGAGCAGGTCCAGACGATAATGACCGGGATCAAGAATGAAAGATCTTGCGTAAGCAGACTTCCGCATTCGAGCAGAACTTAACTCCTCAGGTGTCGAACTCGTTACTACCGAATCTTCAAACTTACCAACACGTTTTTCAGCGATCGTCGTTAATCGCCCTGTGATGTTCATGTGTGCTATGAGCAAGCCGCCGCGGTTTGTGAAAGACAATTCGCTGTTGTTCGTTTGAATGGTGACAGCAGCGAGCACGCGGTTATCACTTTGACGAAAGAAATGCACCTGCACCTGGAATTCGAGAGGGTTATCGTCAACCTTTGGGGTTCCGATTAAAGAGCCACCAAACAGATTTCGTTCCGCGGGTTGCGTAGACCATAGTAAGTTCTGAGTGTTCATAACTTCAAAAGGCGAATCCTGCGCCCGAACGTAGTTCGCTCTTCCGAAGCCACCCAATCCGGCGATTCGGTCAGCTCGGTTCTCCAGCCCAAGTTCTTCGGCCAATGTTTTTCCCGCACCTGGAACTTGAATCAGCGCATCTTTTTCGTCTGGGTTCCGGGCAAGTCGAAATTCTCCCGAACCATTCGGATCGACAAATTCCAATTCAATACCGCTGCCGACATTTGGGATGTAACGATAGAACCACTTCTCGAAGGGATAAGTTGAGGTTGTGCCGCCTCCTTCGTAGGAGGGACGGTCATAGGTTCCACCTACCGGATGTGACTCCACATCGTCCGGTTTTCCAAACTTGATGTAGATTCGGCCGCGATCGGTCAGGCGACCAGCTTTACCTGAGGAGAAGTGTTCATTCGCATAAGCGACGCGTTCGTAAAACTGATCCTTGAATTCGTTTTCTTCGGTATCCGGATCGGGATCGAGAGAGTCCCAAACAACCTTAATGAACGCTTCGCGTTCATCGTCTGTCTTGAGTTTGGTCCAGGTGTCTCGTTCTGATTGCGTAAGAATAATGCCCACAGTGTCGATCCATTCTTTGTAGGCAGTTTTCAGCTCCGGCTTTACCTTGCGCGGTTTTTCGTCAGGATTGGGTTTCGTTTGTTGAGCGTGAAGGATTGCAACTGACAGGATAACCATTGCAAGAACGGCAATTCGCCGCACGCAGAAAACAAGCATGTGCACTTCCTTTCAGAGTTGCAGTTGACGGAAGAGACCGGCGAGGCCGGCCAGGGAGACTCTCACTGAAAAGAAACTTATTTTGTGCGGTCTTTACTGGACGATGTTGAACTTCTGCGACGGTGCCAGAGATTGACCGGTCACTTTATCCCTTATACGAATTGCCACTTCGTACTCGCCCGTTTGTAACGTTCGCGTATCGATCAGTCGAGCAAGAGTTAGTCGTTGTCCGGAGTCACTCAAACCGCGCCAGTCTTCGGTTTGCTTGCCAACTTCCTTGCCGTCTTTCATCAACGCATACTCAACATCGACGGATGGTCGCAACGTCGTTTGATCGATGCCGGCGTTGTAGATTTGCAAATACAAACCAACGGGTTGTCCTCGGTGATAAACACCCGATACGTTCGGAATCACCTTGGTCGTACCGATGACGAACTGTCCGACTGCGGGTTGGTCATTAAGACTTTCCAGCTTTGCAGCCAGAATCATTGTTGAGGTTGAGAGTTTTGCTTGATCGTACTTGGGAACTGTGAACCCGAGATGTTTGATTCCGGTTGCGCCTGATGTCACGTCGCGGACAATTACGTCAACTTTATAAGTTCCCGGCGAAAGTGGCAGAGCCTTTTGATAGGCGGACTTGCGATCCTTTGCTTCGCTGAGTTCCTCTGGAGTTGCAGTTGTAATAACGGGGTCTTCGAAAATCCCAACGCGACGACCGGCCACCGAAGTAACTCTGCCGAAAATGTTCATACGGGCCTGCTGGAGACCGCCACTATCTTCAAACACGAGATCGCGATTCTCAGCTTGAATCGTAAAGGCAGTTATTACCCTTTCGTCTGACTGGCGGAAGAAATCAACTCGAAGATCAAAGTTGAGTGGATTCTCCTCAACAACGCCGGTGTTAACTGCCGTTGCCAGATCGTTGAACTTAACCTGAGGTGGCCTGCTTAAATCGGCCAACAGCTGGAGTCGTGAGAAAGGAGAATCCTGCTCGCGTTGATACTGAGAATTTCCAATTCCGTTTACGCCAGAGATGCGATCTGCCTTATCAGATAATCCCATCTGTTCGGCGAGAGTAAGGCCAGCTCCCGGGACCATCAACAGCGCATCTTTTTCGTTTGGATTTCTTGC
>DATDFV010000173.1:0-5216 GCA_036522415.1 Pyrinomonadaceae bacterium
CAACGTCGCAGTGACGAAAATGCTGAGAAGGGCCAAAGGCAACAAGAACTTCCAGCCAAAACTCATCAACTGATCAAACCGAAAGCGCGGTAACGTGCCGCGGATCCAAATGTAGAGAAAAAGAAAGAAAATTACCTTGAGCAAGAATCCGATGACACTGACAAGCGCAAATAGAAAAGTCCCGCGGCCAAAAACTACATCTGCAAATGGAACGTTCCAACCTCCAAGGAACAAAGTTGTGGCCAGCATAGAAACCGTGAACATGTTGATGTACTCGGCCAGGAAGAACAGCGCAAACTTCATCGCGCTGTACTCGGTGTGAAAGCCGGCAACGAGTTCTGTCTCTGCTTCGGGAAGGTCGAAAGGGACGCGGTTCGTTTCAGCAATCGCTGCGATAAGGTAGGTAATGAAACTTAGTGGTGCGAATAGGATTAGCCAGCCTGTGCCATGCCAGCGTGATTGCACTTCGACAATCTGCCCAAGGTCCAATGAGCCGGCCAGCATGATTGGCCCAATCAAACTCAGTCCGAGCGCCAATTCATAGGAGATCATTTGCGCCGACGAACGAAGCCCGCCCATCAGACTGTATTTGTTATTCGAAGACCAGCCGGCTAACGCAATACCGTAAACACCCAGCGAAGTTATGCCGAGAACGTAAAGTAAAGCGACATCGAAGCGCGCGACCACCAACTGAATCGAACCAATAACCGGCAGACTTACTTCAGGACCAAACGGATAAACGATCATGGTCATCAGCGCGGCCATAGTGGCGATCACTGGTGCGAGGAAGTAAACGAAGCGCGTCGATTTATCCGGAACGATGTCTTCTTTCAAGATGAACTTCAGAAGATCAGCGAAGGGTTGAAGAGCACCACCATAACCAACGCGATTGGGACCGAGTCGTCCTTGAATGAAGCCCAGGATCCTGCGTTCCGCCAACACTGTGTAGGCAACAACCAACAACACCACGACAAAAACGACTGTGATGGCGACAAAACGGAGGATGATGTCGAGAACTTGATCCACGTTATTTGTTAAGATTTGAATGGCATAGGACCTATTCGACCTATAGGACCTATTCACCGGCTACCGACAAATCTGAATCAACTGGCCGCGGCTTCCTTCAACTTCGCATCAACCGTTATCTGATAAAGGGGCGAGACTCGTGTCGTCTCAGGTCGCGGATTACCTGAGGCTAACAAATGAAACTGGGGAACCTTGTCCGTCAGAGTGCCAATCTTAAATAATTCGTGACCAACTTCCCGCCGCTCGTAGTTCTTCTCACCTTCGTTCGGCAAGTCTTGAACAAATTCGCGCAGTGAATTCAAAGCCGATTGCGTATCTGCTGCCTCGATAATCTGATGTTTTACTTGCACAGGATTCTGCTCATCTTTGATCAGCGGATAGCGAAGGCCCGCGTAGGCTGGAACTTTTTCGCCAATCTCCCGAAAGACCGAGCTCGCTGACAATTCGTAACCAAAATCTACACCCAACTCGGCGGCAAGTTGGGCCGTTATGATCCAATCCGACTTTGCCTGATGAAGAGGCAATATTGATTGCCGAACACGCTGCACAAATCCGTCGTTGTTTGTAAATGTTCCGTCAATTTCCGCATATGAAGCTGCCGGCAATACAACATCGGCAAACTCTGTCGTTTCGTTTTGAAATAGTTCCTGAACAACTAAAAAGTCGAGTCTGCTAAGAGCATCGTCGCGACCTTCGAGTTGTTGCGGCAAAAAACCGCCCGCGACGTAGAGCGCCTTTACTTGACCGCCAATCGACTCGAGCAACTGTTCCGCGGTAATTCCGCGCTCCATCATTCCCATATCATGAGCGCCAATGCTGTTGTTGAAGAGTGGCAACGGGTGCAGCCGGAACCTGACATCGTCTCGCTTAAAGGTAGATCCGAGACGAGCAATTATCGCTTGAGCAGCATCGCTCATTTCTCCGCCAAACATGAAGACCACGTCACCCGGACTGTCTTTGATCAACTGGCGTAGCACATCGATTTGTGCGACTTCTATTCCAGCTTTTTGAGCTGCCAGGCTGTCATTAGCCGAATCGGACAGGGCCAGGACAATCGCTTCTTCGCTGCCAGGGCGCACATGAATGAAATGCGTAGCCTGCTCGACCAGACGAATACGAGCGGAGTTAATAATAACGAGCCTGGCGTTGCCGTTACGCACTGCTTGCCGCATTTGCCTGGCGGTCAGCGGTTGTAACTCCTCCGGTTCACCACCGATCAGGATAATTGTTTTTGCGTAACGAATATCGCGGTGCGTGGCGAGCGGTGATCCAAGATTGTCAAAGAACGACTTCAAACCGAATGCATCCGTCGTCGTGTAGTTATCCGTGCCAACCAATTCAGTCGCAAACTTGTGGAGGACATACAGCGCTTCATTTGTTAGACGGGGACTGCCGGCAACGCCGACTGCATTTCTGCCGTGTTGATTGGCAACTGAGTCAAGGCCTTCTGCCACGCGACGAATTGCCTCGTCCCACGTGGCTGGAATTAATTTGCCGCCCTTTTTATAACGAATGAGTGGCGTTCGAATTCGATCTTCATGATTGACGAAAGGATGAGCGAAACGACCTTTGACACAGAGAAACTCCCCGTTCAGTCCATTGACGTAACGGTCGCGTGCCACCACACGCATTAACTCACCACCGCGTGAGCCGAGCGACATCTGGCATCCATCCGAGCAGAAGTTGCACGTTGAAATCGTTTGCGCGAGCTCCCAGGGACGAGTCTGGTGTCGGTAAGTTCCATCGAGCAGTGTTCCAGTGGGACAAACTTCAATGCAGTTGCCGCATTGTGAACAATCAAGCCAGCCGAGATAGGTACCGATAACGGTGTGTGCGCCGCGTCCCCCTGCTTCGATCGCATCCTCGCCCATCCACTCGTCACACACGCGGGTGCAGCGCTTACAGAGAATGCAGCGCTGCGGATCGTTAGCGACCATCGGTGAGAGGTATCGTTCAGCGTAGTAGTTCTTCTTTTCAGTAAAGCGTTCCTCGAGACCACCCCAGTCAAACGTCATCTCCTGCAGTTCACATTCGCCGCCACGATCACACACTGGACAATCGAGTGGGTGATTGGCGAGTAGAAACTCAGTCATTGCTCGTTGTGCTTTTTCGATCTCTTCGCTCTGAGTGGTTACTGCCATGCCATCAGTGCAGGTGATCGTGCAGGACGTTTGAAGTTTGGGCATCTTCTCGATTCGCACGAGACACATTCGGCAGGAAGCCTGAAGTGCGAGATCGGAGTAGTAACAGAATGAGGGAATGTCGAAACCTTTATCGCGGCACACGTCGATCAGGCGTGCACCTTTCGGTACTTGAAAGGCCTTGCCGTTTATCGTGATGTTGATCGGCTCAGTTGACATCGTAAATCGTGAATCGTAAATCGTGAATCGTTAATCGCGAATCGTGAATAGGTCATATAGGTCCAATAAGTCCTATAACGATTCACGATTTACGATTCACTATTCACGCTCAAATGCTTCCTAAAGTCTTCCGGAAATCTCTTAATTGCTGACTGAATCGGCCAGGCAGCAGCATCACCCAACGGACAAAACGATTTGCCTTCGATGTTGTCGCAAAGGTCGAGCATCAATTGCGCATCCTCTGGCCGGCCGTTGCCACTGGCAATGCGCTTGAAAACTTTTACGAGCCAATCAGTACCTTCCCGACACGGCGTGCACCAGCCACACGACTCATGTTTATAAAACTCAGTCAGATTCTTGGTTGATTCAAAAATATCGACGCTCTCGTCCATCACGATGAACCCGCCCGATCCAACACTTGAACCGGCCGCAACCAGACCTTCGTAGTCCATTCGCACATCTTTGCCAATAATGTCGGAAGCCCGCATGATGTATACAGACGAGCCACCCGGAATCACGGCCTTGAGTTTCTTGCCGCCCAGCATTCCTCCGCAGTCTTCCATGATGAACTTTTCCATGTCGTCATAGCCCATCGGAAGTTCGTACACGCCGGGTTCGTTTACATGACCCGACACTGACCAGACTTTTGTGCCACCGCTCTTTTCAGTGCCAAGTTTTTGATACGCCTCACCCCCCATCTTGATGATGTCAGGCACAGCGGTCAGTGTTTCAACGTTATTCACAACTGTCGGTGATGCGTACAAACCTGAAACCGCAGGGAAGGGAGGTTTCATCCGTGGATGACCGCGCAATCCTTCGAGGGAACTCAGTAGCGCAGTTTCCTCTCCGCAAATATAGGCGCCAGCGCCGGTGTGCGTGTAGATCTCGCATGAAAAGTTGGTGCCAAGAATATTGTTTCCAACCAGGCCTGCTGCTCGTGCCTCTTCGATCGCAACATCCATTATGTCGATGAGATAGCGATACTCGCCGCGGGTGTAGATGTAGGTTGTCTTTGAGCTGAGTGCGTATGCGGCGATCAGCATGCCTTCGATAAGCATGTGTGGATCGCGTTCCATCAAATATCGATCTTTGAAAGTGCCGGGCTCAGATTCATCAGCATTACAAACGACGTACTTTGGTTTTGGTGAATCCCTGGGGACAAAACTCCACTTCATCCCGGTCGGGAATCCGGCGCCACCGCGTCCGCGCAGCGCTGATTTCTTTACTTCGTTGATGACATCGTCGGGCGACATGCCAGCGAGCACTTTCTTGAGCGCTTCATACCCACCGTTCGCTCGATACACATCCAGCGAGCGCGAGTTTTCCAGATGAACTCGTCGTAGCTGAAGCGGCTCACAACCGATGGCTTTGATTTGCATTTAAATGTCCGACGAACTTTTAGTTTGTCGTGCGTTGGATCAAAAAGCTGTGTAGAACAGTGTTGCGAGACGGTACCGACGACAAACTAAAGGTCGTCGGACAGTCTTCTACGGCAGCGCGTCCAATATTTGATCGACCTTCTCCGGCGTCAGATTCTCGTGGTAATCGAAATTGAGTTGGAACATGGGTGCCGTTCCGCATGAACCAAGACATTCGACTTCTGACAAACTGAATTTCCCGTCCTCCGTAGTTTCCCCTGGCTTGATTCCCAACTTGCTGGAACAGTGTTCAGTGATTGCGCCAGCTCCGCGAATTTGGCACGACAGTGTTTTGCAAACCTGAATGTGATATTTCCCGATCGGCTCGGTATAGATCATCGAGTAGAAGGTTGCGACCTCCCAGATGTCAGTGGTTCGCAATCCTAAGCGATTTGCCAGATACAAAACCCCG
>DATDFV010000174.1:0-52650 GCA_036522415.1 Pyrinomonadaceae bacterium
GACCTATGGGCATCAGTTCTACGACAACCTGTTCAACGCGGCCTTTGTGCAGATGGAATACTTTGGTTATCTGCTGCGGGATCCGGACGATGGAGGGTATACGTTCTGGCTGGGGAAATTGAACCAGGCCGGGAACTGGGTCGACGCGCAGATGGTGCTGGCGTTTATCAAATCGCCGGAATACCGCTCGAGATTCGGCGCGCCTTAACAGATGTCGGGGCGTCATTCTGTGGCCGCCCTTGCGAACCAAAGCCGTCCTTCCTGAAATCAAGGCACCCACGGAGGGATTACTCCTACTTCGGCGCGCTATATTCGATCGTCCTATGCTGTAGGTTGAACGTCTAAGGATTGACGGTGGAAAACCAATCGCAATGCCGGGCTCCGCAGCAAAGTTCCAGTTTCAAAAAATCAGGTTCATAGTCTTTCCTGCAGTTCTCTCAGCCTTTCTCGGTTTCCTGCTCACGGGCGATAACGCTACTCGACATGTCAGCGCATTTTCTGCTGGTCCACCCGCCGGCTACACAGGTGCTCCGGGCGAGGAGCCTGCAGCCTGCGCTGAATGCCACGTGCCACCGGATGCCGGCACAGGAAGAATTTCAATCACTGCGCCGCAAACTTATGTTCCTGGTCAAAGTTATCCGATCACTGTGACTCACAATAATTCAGATCCGACGCGTCTAAGATGGGGATTCGAATTGACAGTGCTCGACACCTCAGATGAAAAGGCAGGCAATCTTCAGAACACCGATGGATTGACTCAGGTCTTGAACAACCAGGGACCCGGTGGAGCTCGACAGTACATCGAGCACACTTCTGTAGGTACATTCGTGGGTCAGCAAAACGGAGCGAGCTGGACTTTCAACTGGACGGCGCCCGCGACCGATATTGGACCAGTTACGTTTTATGCCGCCGGCAACCAGGCAAATAACGATGGCAATACTTCCGGTGATTTCATCTACAAGACTTTCGTCGCAGTTCCTCCCGCATCGACCACTCCCGATTTCGCAATCAGCATTCAACCATCATCGAGAAGCGTGGTCCCCGGTGCGTCGGCCCAATTTCAAATTACGATCACGCCTCTTGCCGGTTTTACCGGTAATGTGAATCTGAGCGCGACATCTCTGCCCACCGGAGTCACCGCAGTATTTGATCCGGCCTCGATTAATCTAGTCGATGCTTCTTCGAAATCTTCGACTTTGACTCTAACTACTACCTCAGGCACTCCGATCGGAAATCAGAACGTCAGCGTTAATGGACAGGGAGGTGCTAACGCCCATACTCAACAACTAAAGCTGAACGTAGTCAGTCCATCGAGTGCCGACCTTTCGGTCACCAAAACTGCTTCGCCTAATCCAGGACAAGCTAATGTTGGTCTGTCCTATCGAATTACGGCAATCAACAATGGACCTGCAAACGCGACGAACATCACCATTCACGACGTGTTGCCAGCAAGTGTCGCCTTTGTCTCATCGTCCACAACTCAAGGTGCTTGCAGTGGCGCCACTACGATTGACTGCAACCTGGGAAACCTGGCAGTGGGCGCCAACGCTATCGTCACAATTGTCGTAACCCCCTCGACAGCCGGTCAATTGACTAACACAGCAAGCATCAGTGGAACCGAGAGCGACTTTGACCTCAGCAACAATTCATCGACGATTACCACGTTTATTCAAAACGCCGCAGTCACGCCGACGATGGCGGATCCAAACCTGACTGTTACCACCGTGGTTACCGGACTGAACCAGCCAACGAGCCTCGCGTTCATTGGCGACAACGATTTCTTTATTCTTGAGAAGACCACCGGTAAGGTCCAGCGTGTCGTCAATGGCGCTCTGACCAGCACAGTCCTCGACCTCCCGGTAAACAGCGCGTCCGAGCGGGGCTTACTAGGCATTGCCCTGCATCCGAAGTTCACGCAAAACGGATTTGTCTATCTGTATTGGACTGAAAGTAGTACCGGCCTCGATACATCCAACGTCGACGAGATACCGCTGCTCGGCAATCGCGTGGATCGCTACGTTTGGAACGGCGCGAATCTAACGTTCGATCGTAATCTGATCAAACTGCGCGCTCTCCAACAGGACGCTGGCCAGTCAGCTCGCGGCAATCACAATGGAGGCGTCTTACAGTTTGGCCCGGACGGGAAGATCTACATCGTTATTGGCGATAACGGTCGTCGCGGGCTTTTGCAGAACGTGACGAGCGGAGGCCAGGTTCCGGACGATCAGTTTGGCGGTCCCGCACCAGATAATGCTCACCTTACTGGAGTCATCTTACGTTTGAATGATGATGGCTCGACACCGGTCGACAATCCATTTTTCAACGCGAGCACGACTCTGACCGGAGAAGCCGCGGACAACGTAAAGAAAATTTTTGCCTACGGTGTGCGAAACAGTTTCGGTATGGGCTTCGATCCTCTTAGCGGCACACTTTGGACCGAAGAGAATGGCGACGACGCGTTCGACGAAATCAACCGAGTAGTACCTGGCTTTAACGGTGGCTGGATCCAAATGATGGGTCCGTCAAGTCGGATTGCGGAGTTCAAGTCAATAGAATCGACCTACGGACCGGGAAACCTTCAGCAGCTGCGTTGGCCAACGTCGAATATTGCGTCGACCCCTCAAGAAGCATTGACTCATCTCTACATGTTGCCCGGAGCTCAATACGTTGATCCGGAGTTCAGTTGGAAGTATGCACTAGCGCCCTCAACGATTGGCTTTATCAACGGGCGCACGTTAGGACCACAATACGACGGTGATCTTTTAGTAGGCGCGTCGCGCACCACTTTGCTCAATGGTTACCTGTTTCGATTCCGCTTCAATTCCGATCGCCAACATTTTGTTTTTAGTGATCCACGACTGGCGGATCGCGTTGCTGATAACACCGATAAGTTTGACCAAACGGAAAGCGAGAGCCTGGTCATCGGTAAGGATTTTGGAGTCACGACTAATATCGTCACTGGCCCGAATGGAAACGTGTTTGTGGTTTCGTTGTCGAATGGCAGCGTCTATGAGATCAAATCGATAGTGCCGATTGACGACCCTGCGTTTTTCGTGAGACAGCATTACCTGGACTTTTTGAACCGTGAACCGGATGCGCCAGGACTGTCGTTTTGGACAGGCGAGATCACAGAGTGCAGCGATGCGTCACAGCGGCAACCCGGTGAATCGATGGCAGCGTGTTTTGAAAGGAAGCGTGCGAATACTTCGGCGGCGTTCTTTCTGTCGCCGGAATTCCAGAACACCGGCTCATTCGTGTTGCGCGTTTATTGGGGCACCCTCGGCAAATTGACTTCAGCTCAGTGTCCTGGTGTTCCCCAGAATTTGCCCGGTCACTGCCGGCCTCGCTATAGCGACTACCTCGCAGACATGAATCAGGTGGCTAAAGGCATCGTCGTCAACACCAAACTCGATCCGGTCGTAATCAATGCCAACAAACACTCCTTTGTTGATCAGTTCGTCAATCGGCCGGAGTTCAAAGCCGCTTATCCTGACTCGTTGAGCAATCAAGCCTTCGTTGACAAATTATTTACTACCACTGGGATCACACCGACCACCAGTGAGCTGAATGCGCTGGTTAGTGGTCTGAACGGAGGGACGGAGACACGGTCCAGCGTCGTGTTTAAGGTGGTTGACGGTACGGATACTGTTACAGATGGTGCGCTGGTATTTCAAACTTCGTATGGCAAGGCATTCTACGACAGAGAATTTGATGCTGAGTTTGTCTTCATGGAATACATTTGTTACTTGCGTCGCAACCCGGATCAGGATGGATACGATTTTTGGCTCGCAAAGTTGAAGCGATATGGCAATTGGGTCGATGCTGAGTTGGTGCTCGCATTTATCATCTCGCCGGAATACCGAACGAGATTCTCTCCGTAAGATTCAAGCTGTGAAAATATGATTTTGCTTTTTCATAGCGAACCGGGCTCGGCAGTCATGGCATGAATCTTTTCGGCTACACTTCGCGAAGCATCGTCACTATTCGGCGCCCATGCTCTCATCAACACACCGGCTCTACGAGCCATATCGTACGCTGCTTTTCTCAGCCTCAGTTGCCGAGCGTTGGAGACGAGAGACAGGATCGTAGCGACGTACGCGTCAGGATCATGTTGCTGCTGGAGCAAACTCAGGCCTCGTTCACCCATTCGCGCGAACCGATCGGGATCGGCGAGAAAAGATTCAAGATAGTGGCGAATGTCCTCGACCTCATGTTCGGGTCGCACGTGTGCAACGGTTTCTTCCGAGAGTGAAGCGTACCATCCTACCTTCGTCACCAATGTAGGTAGCGCGTGTGACCAGATTTCTAACTGGCTAGCAGAAGCCTCGCCCATAGTCGGATAACGAAGATTGATCGCAAGGCTGGCAGCACTGAGGGCCTGCTCAAGTTTAGCTGCCGGGGCGTAGCCATGGGCGGTCACGATGTCTTCGAGTCGCAGCGTCTGAACGCGTTGGCGCAATGTCTTTTCGTCGTCGATCTTCCCGTAAATATCCAAACGAAAACGGTCCCGATTTGGTAGTTCGCTTAATGCCTTCAACACCGCGTCAAGCCTCCGATTGCGGCCGATATGTCCAAAGATGATCAAGCCGTACGGATTAGAGGCGCGATTTACCGACAATGATCTTTGTGAGACGAGGGTTGCCGCAGGCAAGGGTGCATAAACGACTGCGAAGCGCTTTGCTGTCTTCAATTCTTCAAAAGCTTCACGAGTGTGCACGACGGTTCCGAGTGAATTTTCGAGTGCCAGCGGCGTGAGCGGAAAACGTTGGGCCATTAGATCGTAATCGCCTTTCCTGGCGTTCACGAATTCTGTTGCCGCGCGCAATCCTTCTTCCCCGTACTGGCGCTCCATTTGGGCCAGGTAAGCGTCCGCGTCACGCCATTGCACGCGATACAAGCACTCGAAAAAATCGTGTAGCCGAAAGTCATGCAGGACAACAATTCCCGCTGCACGTCTACTGACTTGCCAAATCGCCGCGTGGAAAAGATGGTTATTGCCGAGATTGTAGAAGCTCAGGTCGGCGCGATTTAGTTCGACCCAGTCCATTCGGTCCGGATCATAGTGACGAATCCAGGCATACTTCTCGAGAGTTGGATCCCAGCCTGTGCGATCAGTCCACAAGGTGACGTCCGCTTGCGTGGTTAGAGCAGGCAGAATGCCCTGGGTGTAATTTGCAATGCCGGTTGTCGCTGGAGGAAGCGGAGAGAACCAATTGATTTTCATGCCAGTAACTTGTTTACCACGTGCTCCCATGAAAGATTGAAACTTTCATAACGCACGCGGCCCATTTCACCCCAGGCCTTTGCCTCTGCCCGATTCTCCCAAAGTAAATCGAAGGCTGCCGCGAGCGCGTCAGGCGTTGGTTCGGTTATCAATCCGGTCTTGTGGTCGAGGACAAACTCGAGTGGGCCACCTGAATCATTACAAGTAACGACAGGCTTTGACGACAACATCGCTTCCAGAGTCACATACCCATAGTCTTCATCGGTCGGCGGGTAAATGACGCCGATTGAGTTTGCATACCGGTGCCGCATTTCGTCAGCACTGATGGGCCCTAACCATTCAACACGGTCATGCACTTTAAACTTTCGCGCGAGCGACATGAGTTTGTTCGCGTAAGAGGGTTGGTCTGACACTCCCGCAAACAAGACGCGCACTGAATTTTGTGTTTGTGCAAGCGCCTCGATAACCAGTTCCTGGCGCTTCGGAATACAAAGACGGCTGGGGAAAAATAGAAAGTCTTCTACAGTCGAACAGTAATATCGCTCAGCATTTGGTGGTGGATGATAGAGGGGCGTGGAATCGATACCACAAAATTTTTTTAGGCGTTCGGCCACATTCCGCGAGTTGGCGAAGATCGCTTTTGCCCGGGGAATAAGCTTTCGGTCGGCCTGTCGAATGACGTCTCGCACCTCCGTCCCGTTTGGATAGTAGACCAGGTCGCTCAATGGGTGGTCCCACAGTTCGTAAGCAGTTCGATGCTGGTGAAGAATCCAGAGAACTTTGTTGGGATGGGGAATTAAGTACGACGGAAATTTCAGTCCTATTACAAGGTCGACTCGCGTGCCTGCTACTTCAGAGATATCGAGGAGTTGGCAGGCGAGCATATGATCGAGAATTCGCTCCGGCGGATACCATTTGAACGGAATCGCCAGGATCTCAGCTTCATGACCAAACTCGCAGAGTGCATTTCGCAGTCCTTCGGCATGGATCTCAGCGCCTCCACGAATGAACGGAACCTGGACGGTGGTGATCAGAATTCTCATGGTTCAACTTTCCACCCCAGAATCGCGTAGTCCATCGGGCCGAAGAAGTACCCGTTGAAGCGCTCTGCGAGCTCGCCCTCGCCCGCAACACGGCCCGAATCCCATGGGTGTAAATTGATTACCTCAACGCGATGAAAACCCCGGTACTCGAACAAGAACTGCATCAATTGACTTGGCAAAGGATGACGGTGGGTTGGATCCAGATAGAAAAAGTTGCTCCCAACAACGACATTCTCGGGGTTTGGCGTTTCGAATATAAGCAATCCGCCCGGTCGCAAAACGCGCATCACTTGATCGAGCAAATGGACCAGTGTATCCAGCGGCAGGTGTTCGATGATATGAAAGCCTGTTACGGCCCCGACGCCTTCAGCAGCAATGCCCTGCAGGTGAACGATGGCGTCATCTTCAATCACTTCGAGGCCGCGTGCACGACATCGAGCGATTGCGATGCGATTCCTCTCTATGCCGTAGGCTTTGATGTCTTGTTCCTTAAGAAGCTCGAGCCATTCGCCACGACCGGAACCTACATCAATTAGCGGGGCGTCAAGCAGAGCTTTGGTCTGTTTGAGGTAAGGCAAATAAACTTCGAACCGTTGCTTGACCTCTTCGTGGCTGCCACGAAATCGATCTTCAAGCGCAACGTACATCGCATCAAGCCGGTGTGTTTCTGTTGATGCATGTACTTTCGGCATTGGAAGGTCGACGCTGGTTGCTCGGTCGTGTTTTAGTTGCAAATAGACTCTTTCTATTTCAGCGCGAAGGTCCTCGGTCGTCGCCTTAATCAATTGCTGTTGTTTCAAAATCTCATACTGCCGCGCGGCGCCTTCCTTTTCCATTCGGGTTTGAACGTTCTTGTCAAACCGGATTTCCAAAGTTTTCAACTGTTGCTCGAGATTGTCGAAGTGTGCGTTGTTTGTGTGCTCCAGCAACTCGTACTGCTCTCTTATGACTTTCAACTCCTCAGCAATCGCTCTTAGCTCCCGGGTCATCGTCTGGGAAACTTCTAATTGCTTCGAGGTGGTCGTTTCCAACTGGGAAACTCGAGCTCCGTACTCGCTCATGCGAGGGGTAATTGTGTTGATGAAATCCGCAATCAGCTGATTCTGTGAAACAACATAGTTGTCAAACTGGCGCTGATCGCGAATAACGTTGGGAAGACGCACCAGTGTGATGGCCAGGCGAATAAGATACCCAATGAGCGGCACGCGGCCCAGACGTCTGACAAACGCCGGCAGCGATAACCCGTCGACTTGAACTCCTTTTGCTTTGCCTTCTGTTGAGAATCGCAGCGATGAGAGCAGATCGATCTTGTTGAGTCGCCCGCCCCTGAGAATTGTTAGTGCGCGTGCTTGTTCTGTTGCATCAGGCGAACGCTTTAGGATGGCACGGTAAGCGTTCTGCACGAATGCGCGGTCGTGGTATCGCAAGAGGTCGTTAATGTGGTATCGATTGTTCGACCTGGGTTCGAACTCAGGTTGCAGTTTGAGTTCAGGAGAGGCCTGCAATTGCTCTGGAGAGGATACGATTCCGGGCGCGGTATTATCATCGTGATTCTGTTTCGCGATCGATTCGCGGATTACGGCGGCCAAATCATCAATGTCAAATTGGAGATATTCTGGCTTGCCCATAGATCGACCGACTGAGGAACCAATCACAGCATGCGCATAGTCCTTGATGGAATGCCCTTGGCCGAAGTTAAGACCGGGGTCGGAACGTACACGTTTGAGCTGGCTTCGGCTCTTGCTGTTGCGGCGCCAGCCGACGAGTTTGAACTCGTTTCACCGCGTCCTTTTCTCGCCGAGGTTCTTGGTCATGCCAGGCTCGACAACCTGGCGCTGGTCTATACGAAACCAAACACAATTCGCCGGCGTTGGTGGACAATTGGCCTGCCCGCTTACCTGCGTCGTGCACCTCCCGCGCTCTTTCACGGCACCAACTTCGAAGTGCCACTTGGGCGCAACTATCCAACTGTTCTCACAATTCATGACCTTTCCTGGCTGCTGCATTCTAACACGCATGCAGCGCGTGCTGTGGTTCGCGGCCGGCTGCGATTGCCACTAATGGCGCGCAAAGCGACTCTCGTCATTACACCATCGCAACGCATTCGCAGTGAGGTCTGTGCACATCTTAAGATTGATCCCAACAGAGTCTTTGCCGTCCCGCTTGCGCCTCGGGATACTTTTGTTCCCCTTCAGAAGACTGCGACAGTGGAGACGCGTCGCCGGCTGCGGGTAGAGGATCAGTTTTTATTGTTTGTGGGCACGATCGAGCCGAGAAAGAATTTATTCACACTGCTGCGCGCCTTTGAAGAGTTGATACGGAATACTGAGCTGCGGCCGCAGTTAGTTATAGCGGGACAGCAAGGTTGGAAGCCGCGCAAACTCTTATCTCATCTGCAAAAGTCGCCTGTTCGAGATCGCGTGCACTTGATCGGTTACGTTTCTGATGCCGACCTTTGTGCCCTCTATTCTTCCTGTCGCGCGTTCATCTACCCGTCACTCTATGAGGGCTTTGGTCTGCCGCCGTTGGAGGCAATGGCATGCGGTGCAGCGGTCATAGCGACCGCGGTGCCGAGTGTTACCGAGAGTTCATACGGCGATCCGGGATCGAAGGCAGCGGTAGTACGACTCATCTCACCGTTAGACGTCAATGACCTGGCTCGCAGCATCGCCGAAGTACTCAGTGATGATCAAACTCGACAACGGTTCTCAACAGCTGGCATGAAACACGCGGCACACTTCTCCTGGGCAAAAACGGCCGGCCTCACGCGCGAGGTCTACTCCAAAGCGTTGGTGGAATTTCAAAAGGGCTAGTCGAGGTTATCAAAACAAAAGGGCCAACTTCATTTTTGAAGTTGGCCCTTACACTACCCAGGAGTGTTTGGAAGAAGCTAGAACCTGTCGCGGTATTCGGGTGACTTAATAAAAGCAAGCACCATCTGGGCGTCGACCCAGTTGCCGTAGCGCTTCAACTTCGCCAACCAGAAGTCGTATCCATCCTGATCCGGGTTGCGTCGCAGATAAGCGATGTATTCCATGAACACAAACGCGGCATCAAACTCCTGGTTATAGAATGCCTGGCCGTACGAAGTCTGAAATACGAGGGCGCCATCGGTAATCGTCTGCGTGCCATCAACAACCTTGAAAACCACATCACTCTTATTTGACGCACTAGCGTTCAACTCGTCGATCAGAGCCTGACGATCAGAAGCGGACAGCGCCACACCAGTGGTCTGGCTCAGCTTGTCTACAAACTGGGCGGAAGTAAGGCCTCCGTAGATGGCAGTAAATTCCGGTCGATTGACAAACTGATCAACGAATGCATGTTTGTTCGCATTAATCACGTTTGGATCAAGCTTGTCGTTAACGACGATCCCTTGTGCGACTTGAGCCATGTCTGAGATGTAGTCACTATAACGTGGTCTGCAATGGCCCGGTAAACTTTGTGGAACTCCGGCGCAGGGGGCGGATAAAAGCTTACCCAAAGCGCCCCAGTAAACGCGCAGCACGAACGAGCCGGTGTTCTGAAATTCCGGGGAAAGGAAGAACGCCGCGGAAGTGTTAGCACGCTTCCGTTCTGTGCAGAGGTCGAATGTTTCACCCGGACCCCGTTTTGTAGGATCGCTGCATTCAGTGATCTCACCCGTCCAGTGGGCCAAGCCCGGAGCATCGGGAAAACGTCGCAGGAAGTCAATGTAGTGCTGAGCGGCAAAGAAATCTGCGTCATCAATGGTGATCACCGTATTGGTTCCTGGTCGGATCCGCAGCGGCTTGACCTTGATGTTTCCGTAGAAGAGTTCTGAGGGTAAGTTAGGAGTCTCAGTGACTATCCGCAGGGTGGGTGGGCTTTGTGCCAGGGCGCCGCCGAAGGCAAAAGCAATAATCATCAGGATAAAGAAACATTTCCGCATGTGCTTGCTCCTAAGAAACGTCGGTGGGAAAGTTGGGCTGAAAGAGAACCTGGGGTGGGGTCACTCTGGGTCTGGCACCACCGCCAAAACCATTTTGAGTATAGATGTTGGCTCTTTGCCATGTCAATCTAGTTATTCAAACGGTGATCTCATGTTTTTTGACTGCCTGGGCCTCAAAAAAGCCGAGTTTTTCAAGCTGGATCCGAGCAAATTCTATTCCAGCTCTTTCATCTTGAAATTCTCAATCCTGAAGACTAGGACCCGCGGATCCAAGGGGGCTTCGACCCTTTGAGCCGTGCTCGCGAACTTGATTACAGATTCTCCGGGAGGAACCGTAACAGTCCTCGAATAGAAACTGGGGTTCTCGTTGACTCTTACCTGGTCTGACAGCAAAGGGCCACTGATAATTAGATCGTCAAACCACCTATGACCAGTCGCAAAAGACATCTCCAGGCTGATTTCTCTGGCGCGCTGAGAAACATTTTGAACGTGAAGCTCACCTTCGTTTGAGCACCACCGCCAGGTTTTGTCCGGTCCGACTTCCAGACCAGAGAAGCCTCCTACCCAATTGAGCCTTATTGGGTGAAGAATCGCCTCCTTTTTTATCTGCCACTCGCTTTCCGAATACCGAGCTCGGAGACGATTGTCGTAATCGGTCAGGTTGAAGAAAACCAACCGGCCGTTACGGCTAACCATGGGCTGCGCACCGACGGCGTTTGATAACATCATTTCCTGCGCTGCTCCGTTATCTTCGTAGCCACGCCGGTCAAGGTAGATGCCCGCAAAGCCGGCGAAGCCGAGAGCCCGAACTAACTCATCTATGGGTAGGCCGGCGACCTGTCTCTGCCAAAGATCGCCGTCGCGATTCTTCATCGCCCCGTAGCTCCAGCGAAGGTTTTTCGAGTGAAGGTAACCACGGAAGTGGTCGTAGTCGACCATCTTATTCATACGAGGATGTTCGGGAAAGGGAACGTAAGGCAATTGGAAAATCATCGCGCCCTGCGGCACTGATGATTCAATCTGTGAGATAAAATCGTCGTCATTCTTCCACTCGGTTTTGACGCCGCCATAGTCTGGGACAAAAGCCCTGGTAGTTTGATCGAAAATGCCCACGCCCAGGAGGAATGCCAGCGATGCGTAAAAAACGATCCGGCTGCGACTGTTTTTGACGCGCCATCGATAAATGAAATCGAGGGCGATCGCTAACACAATGAAGGAGAAGAAAGCTATGAAAACACTTATCCGGTTATAGCTTCTAATCCCTGCCGAGACGATCAATGCGAACAAAGCACTGATCCCGCCAACAGTGCCAAGCAACAGCGCGAAGATGTTCAAGATACTCAAATCGGAAAGAATGGCCCGCGAAGAAGTCATCTGTTCATCGTCACGTCTGCGGTAGAGCAGCAAGCCGAGCAATCCGACAAACCCTAGACTGCCAATCAAGCCGAGGGTCGCTGCATCACTCTCCGTTAATTCAATGTTCTCGTTGTAACTGGACTTGAGTCTGTTTAATTGAGGAATTCGATGTCCAGTCACCGGCAACAACAGTTGTGAGATCTTCAGCCCATAAATCTCAACACCTACAGGATTACGTTCAGTGACTTTGGCGTCGCCATTCTTGTATAGGTAAACCAGAGTCGGTGAAAGATTAATCACGAGCACCGCAAAGGTTATCGCTATGAGC
The DNA here is from genome assembly GCA_036522415.1 of Pyrinomonadaceae bacterium. GTDB lineage: Bacteria > Acidobacteriota > Blastocatellia > Pyrinomonadales > Pyrinomonadaceae > PSRF01. The sequence goes on from DATDFV010000174.1 coordinate 11,862, forward strand.
ATCGCTGCCGATGCAAGTGGTCTAAACCTCCTCTGGTTAAGAGCGCCTGAAAGCCCCGCGACCAACATTAGAAAGCATGAGAAGAACGGATAGTAGACCCCAGCCGATCCAATCAGAACGCAGACTATTATGCTCGGAATAAGTCTGAGCTTGTCTGCCATCACCCAGAGAAGAACCATTACGACAAGTGGCACAAAGTAATAAGCCGAGAGAAAAAGATGACTTTCGTCGCGCATGAAGTGATAAGGCAGAAACGTGTACAAGAGACTGCTGATGAGCGAGGATGCGTACGAGAGATTGAGTCGTTGTAAGACGAAGAGCGACGAGATCGTGGTTAACGGAAACGTGAGCAGGTAAAAAACATTCATTACGACGATCGTGTTCGGCGTGAGAAGCGAGATAAGCCAAAGAACAATGACAGCCGCGTTATCGACGGCAGGGAAGTCATACATCTTGAGACCCTGCGGCGCGCCGATGGATGGATTTTGCAAGTACCAGCCATTGTCGACAACGCCTCTTATGAACATGGCGTGAAGCAAGGCATCGCCGTTGTAATGCAAGGGAACGCGCAAGTCGGCACGCCAGAGACTCAGCACAACGCAGAGAATCAGTCCACACAAAACAACTGCCGCGATGTATTGTGAGGCGATCCTAAGACGGCTATTATCGCGCAGAGGATTTTTCATCTGATCGTCAAGAAGACCCGCGGAGTCGAGAGATTAGCGTGTAATAGCGTCCAAAAACAACTTGATCTTGCTCCCAAGACTGCAAAAACTGCTCGCACATAAACGGCTGGCCCACATCTGGCACGATCGAAGCATCCGCGACGCCTTCTTCGTTTTTCTGCTCACGCGAATTCTAATCTTCGTCATCTTTATCTTTGTCGGCCAACTGAGGGTGGTTACTATCCCCGACTCGCCCAACAACAGGCAGGAGGCATTTGTGTCACTAGACCATGTGCCGATCGCCCGTAAGCTCCGCGAAACCATATGGCGTGGGGACGTAGCCTACTACATGGACATATCCAGGGATGGCTATCTAAGGCAGCCGTTCGATCTCGAAAATGGACGCTCGATGAAGTACGCCTTCTTCCCCTTGCATCCCTTGTTGCTTTGGTTACTCGGGCACATCACTAAAGATGTGCTTCTCTGGGGGGCCGCTCTTTCGAATCTGTTTTTCTTCTTTGCGCTAGTCTTGTTACATAAACTCACTCTGGCCTTTGGCTACGAGGAGTCGATTGCGCGGCGCACGATCTTTTATCTCGCAGCTTTTCCGGTAAGTTATTTCTTCTCTGTTCCGGTCACGGAATCGTTATTTGTGCTGGTCACGGTGGCCAGCTTCTACGCCGCAAAACGCGAGCGTTGGTGGCTGGCGGGAGTGATTGGTTTGCTGGCCTCAGCTACAAGAGTTACAGGTGTATTCCTTTTGCCGGCGTTGTTGGTATTCAATTGGCAGATGTATCGCTCTTTGCAGCTCAAGAAAATCCTCGGCTTGTTCCTGATTCCGTTTGGTCTCTTTGCCTACATGTTCTATTCGTGGTGGCTGAGTGGCAACGCCTGGGCATTTAGAGATGCGGTGGGATACTGGGGGAGAAAACCTTCGTTTTTTCTGAGTGGCATAGTTAAGTACCTGATTCACCCGCATCAGGTAATTGAGCCGTGGAACTTCAACCTGTTGAATGTTGCCTCGGCACTTCTTTGTTTTGTTTCAATATACATTCTGATTCGCCGCCGAGAGTGGGCCCTGGCGTTTTATACATTTGTTTCCATATTTCTCGCACTTTCATCCAACCTGATGCAGTCAGTCGATCGCTACACGATGGGATTCTTTCCAGTGTTTATGGGTTTAGCGATAGTCGCTCGAGGAGAGAAGCTCGACCAGAGTATTCGATACGTCTTCATAACAACACTCGGCATCATGACCGCGCTCTATGCCGCCAACTACACGATCGCAGTGTCATAGCATTCTACTAATCCAACGTCACGAGCTAACATTCTCGACATCATGCCAGGCTTAGCCGAATGGCAAGCGATTGCCAACACCGCTGATGTTGATGAACTGCTCGACCGCATTTTTACCGGATATAAAAACGGAAAGCCCTTCGTCCCGTATGTACCGACTGTTCCTCTCCCCACGTCAATTGACAGCCTGTTGGACTTCGGTTGCGGTGTTGGCAGGAGTTTCCCATACCTGAAGTCCATTGCGCGTCATGTGGTCGGATTTGATCTTGAGCCGATGATCGAACGTTGTCGGCTGTTGGCGAGCCAGAGCATCGACTTACTCTCTTCTAATTGGGATGAGATCTCAGGTCGACGGTTCGACTTGATCTTCGTATCACTGGTGTTGCAACACATCGAGACCGATCTTACCCGTGCTTACCTGACGGACTTCGCCAAAATGGCCCCCAAAACATATTTGCTTACGAGGTTACAGAACGATTTCGGCAAGAATGTGTTGGGGTTGGTAGCCGCTTCAGAACTTTTTGACATCGAGGAGTGTGCAGAAGTTGAGCACGATTCCGAACAGCATCAACTCAAGCAGATTGGTCGTCGGTCGTTTGAAGAGGTATCGCGAGCGGCAGACAATCTCCATTACGAGGTAGTTATCAAGTCGCGATTCCATGACCGCTAATCTGCAATCCTGAGATTGCAAACTGCGATTGAAAGGTGACGATGGTCATGGCTATCTGGATTCGCCGCGGAAGGCTGCCATGTTCGATTTGAGCTGATGTCGAGTCGAAAATTCGAGGTAGCGCTTGTGATTGACTTAGGGACATACATCTCAAGTTCCAGCCAGCCATACTCAAAAAGACAGACGCCGCCAATCGGTTCATCATTTAGTTTGAACACCAATTCCATTGGCGAACTTTTTAGATCAGGTATATGAGTGGTCAACTGAAGCCGTAGGCTCGAGAATGATTGGGCTCCGAAGCGCAGACACGATCGATTGCTCATCCACCGTGCGACAGGCGGCAGATGGTTTGCCGGGTACCAACCATTGCCAAACTCAGCCCGCGAATCTCTGTCTAACTCAGAAGGGACTATATCTGCTTGTGGTAAGAAATCACCCCGATCGCGATGCGCATTGTAGAAGGATTCGGGTTCAACGTTTGTGGCCTTCACGAAGACATATAAACCGCTGGAAGGAAGTTTGACATTCAAGTCTGAAATCCTTCCGAACACATAACCCATCGCCATATCGAACGCATGCTGTTCGTCAAACGAGAGACCGCGCAGATAGTCGATAAAGTCACGATCGAAAGGTGCATCGTATTCGTCGTACTGTTTGATGAATTCGGCGGCGGTGAGACACAGCGCATAACGCGGTTCGACCTGCACTGAAGAAAAGAATTTTTTGAATCGCTTCGCAATATCTTCATCCGATTCTAGTCCGATGTGACCGTCTACCTTGATAAAACGGACAAGATCCTCGCGAGTAGCGGAGTTGTAGTCGGGGTGCAGGTTGCGATCAAGCGACTCGATGCCATGCATGGTCACGCCTCCCGGGCGAAGAACGCGCTTAATTTCAGAGATCACAGCATCTTTGTCGGCAAAATCGATATGACCAAAAACGTCGAGACTGACTACATAATCAAACGAGGCGTCATCAAACGGCAGTTCCGTTAGTTTGCCTACACGCGCAACGTCGTAGCCGTTGCGGCGCGACATCTCGACAAGATCAGGTGAAAGATCAAGGCCGGCGAGATAGACGTCTTTCCGCTTGAGCAATGCAAGCACACCTTCGCCACAACCAAGATCGAGCAGTGAAGCACCGCGCTGAACGTTGTCGTAAACCCACATCGTTCGTGCGAACTTCATATCGAAGCGATCAATTGCGTCAAAATAACGAGCGTCGAAAACGCCTCCCGTGAAGAACCGGTCGAGATAGAACTGCGCGACGTCGTTGATTCCCGCGAGCTTGAGCAGATCATCCGTCATATCTTGCACTGATTTATCACCGCTCCACCGTTACGCTCGCATTCAGGTTTGCGACTCCTTCGATCGGTATGTCGCTAAAGACGCGAAAGAACATGACGCCATCGAGCCAGTCGAAGCTGACGGCCGTGATGCTGTGGACGGCGATAGAGATTGAGTAAAGATCCGGAGCGAGCCAACAGTTAAATGAAAAAGTTACTTCGACAGTCGTGCCGCGCGTAATCCGGCCGGTCCTCAGACCTTGCACCTTGCTGTTGGTGCCGTAAAGGTGAATGCCGTGACGGTTTCTGATAATGAAACCGTAAACGGGATCATCAAGGTTCTCGTGAAATAGAACGCGCACGTGAATGTGAACGGCTTGCCCCGTTTCAACGATCGTGATTGGCTGTCGCGAGGCGTCCAGCAGATCTACATTCAGGACCTCCGCGCTTCCATCGCCGTGTCTATAGGTGAACTGAAGAGCAACGCCGTCAGCTGACTCAGCAAATGCGTCTGTCGCGGTTTCTCGTTGCATCGCGAGTTGACCTTCAGCGTACGCAGCTTCGCGGGCCATGATGACTTTCTGATAACGATCCAGAACATCGGCTGGTGCGCCATCCGCTTCCATCCGGCCTTCATTCAACAAGATCGCGCGTGAGCAAAGCGCTCGGATAGCTCCAGGATCGTGAGATACAAAAAGGATGGTCGTCCCATCCTCCTGCATCTCCTTAATCCGATGTGTGCAACGATGCTGGAAGACAGCGTCTCCAACGGACAGGGCTTCGTCGATGATCAACAATTGCGGAGAGCATGCGATTGCGGTGGCAAAAGCCAGACGTACATACATCCCACTCGAATATGTTTTGAGTGGCTGGTAGATGAAGTCGCCGATCTCTGCAAAACTTGCGATCTCCGGAAGCAAACGCTCGGTGTCAGATTTGGAAAGGCCCATCAACGAAGCGTTCATGAAGACATTTTCAATGCCGGTGAACTCAGTATTGAAACCAGCCCCAAGCTCAAGCAGCGCAGCAATACGGCCCTCATACAATACGCTCCCATGCGTAGGTTCGAGCGTTCCTGTAATGATTTGAAGCAGCGTGGATTTGCCCGAACCGTTTGGGCCAATGATGCCTGTGGTGGTGCCCGCTTCCACCTCGAAGCTGACATTGCTGAGTGCCCAGAATTCGCGGTGCGTTTTCCAACGCCCGCGGGTCAGCGACTCTTTTAGTCGATCGACCGGCCGGTCATAGATTCGGTATTGCTTCGATACGGATTCAACCCTTAATGCAGGGCGCATAGCATTTGATTTTAGAGCCAACGATCCCCACCACAAAGACTAATCATCAGAGATCTAAACAGAGTAAGACCGGCTCAGTCTTAGCGAGGTCCCCTCATCATGGCTTCGCTCTTCTGCGGCGAGGTCAGACGCGACCATTTCTCTAATCAGTTCACGGAAGGTAAATGTCGGTTCCCATCCGAGAACGCGGCGAGCTTTGGATGAATCACCAATCAACAGATCAACTTCGGCGGGCCGGTAGTATGTTGGATCGACCTTCACAAACTCGCGATAGTCGAGATCGACTTCAGCGAACGCAAGCTCACACAACTCTCTCACACTGTGTGTTTCGCCAGTTGCTATCACGTAATCATCAGGCTCAGGCTGTTGCAGCATCAGGTGCATGGCACGAACGTAATCGAGTGCGTGACCCCAATCTCGCTTCGCCTCGAGATTTCCAATTCTCAACTCGGAGGCGAGACCGAGCTTGATTCGAGCCACGGTGCTAGTAGTTTTCCGACTGACAAACTCAAAACCGCGACGAGGACTCTCGTGATTGAACAGAATGCCGCTGACTCCGAAGAGGCCATACGCCTCTCGATAATTTCTAGTCAAATGGAAACCGGCAACTTTGCTGATTCCGTAAGGACTTCGCGGCTGGAGCAAGGTCGTTTCTTTTTGCGGTACCTCGCTGACATTGCCAAACATCTCGCTGGATCCGGCAAAGTAGAATTTGCATTTGGGTCTCAGTTCTCGAAGCGCAGCCAGGACATAGTGCGTTCCGTTAATGTTTGTATTTAGAGTGGAGAAGCCATCGGCGAAGCTTTCGGCGACGAAACTTTGTGCCGCTAAGTGATAGCACTCGTCGAAGTCGTAATGGCTAATCACGTGGAAGATGCTGGGATAACTTTCAAGACTGGCCGCGTGGAGGGTTACTTGACCCAGAATGTGAGCAATCCGGCTGACGCGGCGCTCCGGCGCTTCCAAAGCAACTCTTCGAACAAGGCCGTGGACTTCGTAGCCCTGATTGAGCAGGTGTTCCGCCAGATAGCTACCATCCTGACCCGTTATTCCGGTAATCAGTACTTTCTTCTTCACCTAAAGCTCCTGGTTCTTTTTGAGGGCTGGCGGCCAATTAAACACTAAGCCAACCAAAAAGCGAAACACCACATCGGTTAGCCTGGCTAACGAAAACATTCGCTCAACGACACTGGTACAAAGCAACTAATGTTTGCCGCTGCCTCATCTACGATTGCGATAAGCCACAGTGTTTCTTAGAACTTGTGGGCGCTGCACTTAGCGAGAGCCTGCTTGCGAGATTCAAGGGGTTCTGCTTAAATGTCCGTTCTTTAACGCCCGGTTTTGGCATAATAATTCATCTGCGTACGCGCGCTGCTCAGCTCCCCAAGGGCATCAAATCAGCTCGTATCTGCGTCTTTATTCGGAGGAATTCGTGAAGCAAGCTTTCTGGTTTTCGTGCGCGCTCATCCTGTGTTTGTTTGGTTTTGGCGCGCTCCACTCCATTGCCGCTCAAGCCGTGAGCCCGACGCCGGATCCATTTGTTGTTCAACTAACTTCCTCCCCCAATGCTGCATTTAGTACTTTTGTAGGAGATACGACTGCCAACGGTCGGTTCGTAGTCTTTACATCCAACGGAAACGTTGCTACCGAACAAACCGATTCGCGAAACAATAAGGATGGAAACCGTGAGATTTTCCTCGCTGACTATGCTCAACGAAGGATCTTTCAGATCACCAACACCCGAAGTGTTCCAAATCCAACGCCAACACCGAGCCCAAGTCCATCTCCTACAGCGAGTCCTAGTCCAACCCCGACTCCGGTGCCAACACCAGAGGATTTAAGCCTCGTAAAAATTCAGATCGATAATCGTGCACCAATGATTTCGTTGGCACCGCAACTGGTAAATGGTGTTCGCGTCTATACGATTGTCTTTAGCTCGAATGCTCCGAATCCAGCGAACTTTGATGGCACCGAAGGAACATTAGCGCAGGACGGCAATTCAGAGATCTGGATCTATCGCGTGCCTGCCGTCCCTGATGTGGACCTGACTTTAGGAACTGATCTTCCACTAACAGATCTTGCCGCAGGAACGTTTTCTCAAATCACGAATACTCCTGCCAGTCGATTACCGACAGCCGGTGCGACAGGTGTCACCCCGTTCTTTGCTGACGACAACCGCGAAGCGACCATTACGGACGACGGTAATCTTCTTGCTTTTATTTCCACGCGCAATTTAGTTCCGGGAGTTGGGAACGCTGATGGCAATCCCGAGTTGTTTTTTTACAATCTCCAATCGACGGCTTTAATCCAGGGTACCAACACTCAAGATCCAGTCCCCGGGATCGGATCAGTCTTTCAGTCAAATCCAAACCTTTCTGCAGATGGTTCTGTTGTAGCTTTTATCTCAAGCGCAAATTTAGCCGGCACCAACGATGACGACGGTCATGGAAAGGGGAACGCGGAGATCTACATCGCGAATGCAGGCGGGGCTGGTTTGACCAACATTCGCCAGGTTACACGAACTAAGACAAGTACCACGACTCCCGCGAACGTAAATGTCTGGAGTCCTGGTCGGCGCCTCAGCAGAGACGGCGCGTATCTGGCGTTTGAATCATTAGCTACCGATCCCAAGGCGAACTCGGAAAGTAACAATGCCGGGCTCGGCATGTTTGTGTACACAGTCGCGACTGACTCATTTGTGTTGGTCGCACCGCGTCCAACAACCTTCGCCGATATTGGTCGGTTTCCAACCTTCACAGATTATTCTGCGAGCTTGTCACCGAGTAGTTTAGTTTTTGCTTCCTCTTTGAATTTTCGGCCTGATGGAACGGTTCCAGCAACCGCCGCGGATGCTCCGCAGGGTTTGAACCCACAAATCGCTCCACAGATATTCCTGACTCAAATACCAGCGTCCAACTCAAACACATTTGTGCGCCTAACAAATGTGGCCACAGCACTTCTCGCTGCAGTTCGTCCTGTCACAACTGATTCCCACACGCGCATGGCCTTCGCCATGCCCTATGACTTCGGTGGCGGAAACGCAGATTTGTCGGGAGAAATTTTTTACTTACTGAGTCCCATTATCACGACTCAATCCGCAGCTGTGCTGACATTCAACACCGGCGCTAGCAACATGCCGGTAGCAACCGCCACGCCTCTTCCCAGTCCAACACCAACTCCCACGCCGACCCCAAGCCCATCTCCTGATGTCGCGCTCGGTCTGGCGCCAGGTGAGTTGAGTATTGTCCGTTCCACTGTCGCGCTGGCTCCAGGTGATGCCTCTGTACCGATTGGAGCGATCATCGAGGAGGGAAAACGAAGCCCAACTCTACCGGTCGAGCTAAACGGAGTCTCTGTCAGTGTTAACGGAGCAGCGGCTGGTCTGTACTTCGTCGGTAATAGCTCAAAGCAAATTAATTTTGTGATGCCGATAAGCGCACCGATCGGCCTGGGCACTGTTGCAGTTAATATCAACGATGCCGGAGCGAATACGGATACTCTTTTGCGAGGTTTCGTCCAGATTGTTTCGGGACAACCAGACATCTTCACGAGTACCAATGACGCCGGTGGCCGGGCGGTTGTTTTGAACGTAACGAACCCAGGCGCACGTACTGTGGAACCTTTTAGTGTGACTTCGCCGGATGCCGGCGGCAATATTGTGCCCACAGTCCTCGAATTGAACCTGACCGGCGTTCGCCTCGCTTCAACTGCTGAAGTCACGGTCACAGTTGGCACAACGGCTATCAGTGCGGCTTCGATCACCTTAGTGAAATCGAACCCTAAAATGCCCGGTTTCGACATTATCGACTTCACTTTGCCTGATTCCCTGGCAGGAGCGGGCGACGTCCCAATAGTCGTGACATTCACTCGAAGCGGGCAGACTGCGACGACAAGTCGCTCGACAGCGACAGCCGCGCACATAACTATCAACTAAGCAGTACTTCCTGATTTTCTATTAGCCGCTCGGCCTCCGTCGGGCGGCTTTTCTTTGACTGGAAAACAGATTTTTCTAAGGTCTCCCAGCCTCCAGCGTGATACCATCAGCCACTAGCCGGGACACCCGCCCCGCGCCCGTCAACGGTTTACAAAAGTCCTCTCTCGGAAGACCTGATGAACTATCCCCTTTCTCTATTTCTGGTACTCGTCTCGTTTATGAGTCTGGGCTCGCCCGGTCGCTTTGAGACAAGGGATTCTTCCGAATTCGAGCCGGTCGCTCAAACGGCACGAACAATCAAATGGCCGACGAGGACGATCGAAGTTGCTCTTTCAACCTCCTTGCAGTCGCCGGGCGCCAATATCAAATCAGGCAGTGATGTTATTGGTGCTGCTCGTCGTGCGTTAGCTCGTTGGTCCAGTATCGCCAGAATCAATTTTGTGGTTACGTGGTCTTCAGCATCGTCTGTAAGTCCGTCGAATAATGGAGACGGCATCAGTCTTATAACCATCGCTGACACTCCTGAAAATCAAACTTTCAATGCCGACTCGACCGCCGGTAGAACACGCGTCTTCTTCGATCCGGAGACGGGCGCGATCGCGGAGGCTGACGTATCGATTAATCCACGTCCAAAAACAGAAGAAGGCGCGGACCTGCAATTCTCGACCGATGGATCAGCGGGTACCTATGACCTCGAGGCGACTTTCACTCACGAGATCGGTCACCTCTTAGGTTTAGATCACTCCGCTGTGCTCGGTTCGACGATGCAAGGTCGTCAGGCATTCAATGGCACTTTCGGTTTGCCCGCGCTCACTGAACGAACGCTAAGCGAAGACGATCGACAACGTGTCCGCAGCTTGTATGGTCCAAAATTGAAGGTGGGACGTATTGAAGGACACTTGATTGATAACCGATTCCCAAATATTTCCAGCCCGCTCAGTTCAGTCAGTATCTGGGCCGAAAACGTGAGTTCAGGACGAGTCGTGGCCAGTGGAACGACGAACGACGACGGCGCCTACAAATTTGATGGTCTCGCGCCGGGTCAATATCGAGTGGTGGTTGCTCCTCGCGAAGACAGTACGGATCGCTTTCGTAGTTTCGAGATCTCAAATCAAGTCGTCGTTAAATCTGATCTCGCAACGACCTTGAACTACAACCTCGTACCACCGCAAGCTTCCGCTCCCGTGCTGAATCCTCGATTCATTGGACTGAACGGAGAGCTTTCGACGGTAGCTCTACCCCTCGAAGCTGGAAAGAAGTTCAAGGTCTATTTGGCTGGCGATGGTATTGATCAAGTCCCGGGCAGTAACATCTTAATTAACTCACCGTACTTCACTGTTGATGCATCGAGTCTCACGCGTGAACAGTTGGGCACGCCTTATCCGGTGGTCAGTTTCGAATTAACCGCGGCACCCAACGCGCCATTTGGCGACTACTCGATCAAACTGCAAGCAACCTCTGGTGAGACTGCTTTTGTCCCGGGCGCACTGACGATCGATCCTGGTGTAGCTGCGACAGGTGGCAACCCGATTGATGATTACCGGTTCTTCATCAGTCAACACTATGCGGACATGGTGGGACGCGAACCCGATCAAGCGACACTCGACAAACTGACAGCACAGTTCAATCAGTGCGGAACACGTGGCGATTGTTTGAAGACACGACGTTTGGATCTTTCGACATCGCTCTTAACGCAAAGTGAATTGTCAGCAACTGGACTTTTTCTGCACGACTTATACGTAGCGGGACTTGGCAGGCGACCCCGTTTTGCTGAGTATGAAACTGATCGAGCTACTGTAGGCAACTTCAACAGCGAGATCGAAGACAGTCGTATTGCACTTGCTTTGGCTTTTGTTCAGCGACCAGACTTTCAGCGTCGTTATCCCACCACGTTGAAACCAGCTGAGTTCGTCGATCAGTTGCTTGCGAATGCTGGTCAACGTAATCCGGACATCAAAGCAGAACGTCCGGCCTTGCTCAGTCTGTTCGACGGAATGAATTCAGGACGCGCTGCGATTCTTGCGCGTGTTGCTTCGCACTCTAGCGTAGTTGATGCTCAGTACAACGAAGCGTTCGTGATGCTGCAATACTTCTCCTACTTGCGACGTGACCCGGATGAAAGCGGACTCACCTTCTGGATGAACACACTTAAGACCAGGCCTTTGCGCGATCCTGCAGCAGCACGTTTTGTCGTTTGCTCTTTTATGACCTCAACTGAGTATCAAAACCGGTTCGGTATGATTGCGACTCACACCAATGCCGAGTGTGGGAATTAGGACTTTGGTCTTTGGACTTGGGTCTTTGTTTCTCGATTCAGCCGTAAGCCTCAAAGAACAAAGGCCAAAGACCAAAGACCAAAAGCCAGCACCATATCCGCCAATGGTCGTCTTCCTGCTATAGTGACTTCAGGCTCGTTTAGTTACACCAAACAAAAGAAGCACAGTTGAAAGAAAAACTTTTAGCGTATCTAGTGTGTCCCGCCTGCGGTCAGAATCTCTCGCTTTCCATTGTCGAAACACAAGACGATGAAATTCTTGAGGGAACGTTGACGTGTGCTGGCTGTCACCGCAGCTTCGCCATCGCCCGGGGCATCCCGAGATTTGCTGACCTTCAAGAAATCGACAGCGACAAGCAAGCGACCGCTGAAGGTTTCGGCTGGCAGTGGACTCACTTTGTTCAGGAGGACAAGCGGTACGCAGAACAATTCCTCGGCTGGATCAAGCCAGTCACACCAGAATTCTTTGCTGGCAAGGTAGTGCTCGAAGGAGGTTGTGGAAAGGGAAGACATACACAGCTCGCCGCCGCGTGGGGAGCGCAGGACGTCATCGGCATCGATCTAAGTATTGCCGTTGAGACTGCGTACGCTGCAACTCGTCAGCTACCAAATGTTCACATTGTTCAGGCCGACATTTATAGTCTGCCTTTTGCGAGATGCTTCGACTATGCGTTCTCGGTTGGCGTCCTGCATCATCTGCCCGATCCTAAAGGTGGGTTTGAATCTTTGGCTTCGAAGGTAAAGAGCGGCGCACACATCTCTGCGTGGGTTTATGGAGCTGAGAACAACGAATGGATCACCCGGTTCGTCAATCCGGTGCGAACGAAGTTAACTTCAAGGATGGATCAACGTATTCTTTTGCAACTCTCGAAAATTCCCGCTGCTGGTATCTATCTCGCAACTAAATTGATCTACGGTCCACTGAATCGCGGCGAGTCCGGAAAGTCTGTTGCTCGCCACTTGTTCTATAACGAGTATTTTAGAAATCTGGCGCCGTTCGGCTGGCGCGAACAGCACACAATAGTTTTTGATCACCTCGTCGCCCCGACGGCGTTTTACTTGTCGCGTGAAGAATTCGAGACGTGGTGGCGCGGAATTGGCGCAGATCAAGTCACGATTATCTGGCACAATGAAAACAGTTGGTGCGGATTCGGTCGCATCCCTTAAACGATGAGCTCAGCGGGAACAATGCAACGAAATGTCTGGCGGCCACTCTGGGAACTGCCGCACCGCAGTGAACTGATCTGGTCACTCGCGAAGAGAGATCTGCTGAGCAGGTACAAAGGCTCTGTGCTCGGAATAATCTGGGCGGTAGTTACGCCTGTTGTGATGATTGCGATCTTTACGTTTATCTTCGCGGGAATCTTTGGAGCACGATTCGGCAGCAGCAATTCGCATTGGACGTACGCGTTGTATCTTTTCTGCGGCTTGATTCCGTGGACTATGTTTCAAGACACGTTGCAACAGTCGTCAACCACGATCGTAAATCACTCGAATCTGGTGAAGCGTGTAATCTTCCCGCTTGAGACGTTGCCGGTGGCCCAGGCCTTTTCGGCACTTGGCAATCAACTGTTTGCCAGCATTGCACTATTGCTGGCGGTCGTTGTCATTGAGCACCGTTTAGCACTCACTTTCATGTGGTTGCCCGTGCTTTTGATACCGCAACTCTTGATCGCGATCGGGGCAGGCTGGCTGTTAGCGTCGCTTGGAGTATTCCTGAGGGACATTGTTCAGGGTGTGTCGCTCGTATTGATGGCGTGGATGTATCTGACTCCGATTATCTATCCGGAATCCATCGTGCCGCCCAGGATTAGTCGGCTTATTCAACTGAATCCATTCACGCCTTTAGTGCGCAATTATCGTCGGATCTTCCTGGAGGGTCTGCAGCCCGACTGGGTCGGTTTGGGTTATTTCACGATCGTGGCAGTGTTGGTGTTTTTGTTTGGTTACTGGTGGTTTGCTCGAACACGAAAGAACTTCGCCGATGTGATCTAGTGGAAGGAGAATAGGTCCGACGTCAAATAGGTCCTATCACTTCAAAGTCTCAACTCACCACACCTTCCCTTCAACCCACCACTAAAACTTTTGCAAACACTTAACCACGGGAGTAGCATCCCAAACGTGCGAGTTCTGCGGATTCTCATGTTGTTGCTGTTGGCAGTGTCTACCTATTCGTGTGGTAGGAACGTCGACTCATTCACCCCGTCTGTGAAGGCGCAAGCACCTGCGGCCGCTTCCTCAAGTAATAACAAAGTCGATTTTGTCACTCACGTCGAACCCATCCTGAAAGCGAAATGTCAGCCTTGTCACTTCAGTGGCGGTAAGGTTTATGACAAGCTGCCGTTTGATCGTCCTGAAACGATCAAGGCCCTCGGCACAAAACTCTTTACTCGGATCCAGGACGAAAACGAACGCAAAGTGATCCGCGAATTTTTGGCCCAGTGATGTCTGATATGCTTTAGCTTGTCGGGAGAATACAAAGAGGCCCGCCGGAATACCTCAGGCCGCGTGCTGCTCTTTTACCCAAAGCGGCCTTTCTGTCATCACACGACAAGACAGAAGCGATCGGACATAATGCAGCCGCGTGGTATACCTTCTTCTCCTCATTTTCATTTCAGTGATAGTTGCTTTTTGCATCCGTCGGCGTGGAGCTTTCCAGCGCCAGAAGAAGTTAACTCGTGCGCAGGAGAATGCGAATCTCGTAAAGGTTCTTCTGGAACTGGACACGGATTCTCGTGAAGAGCTCTTTCAGTTGTATCAGGATCAATTCGGTGAAAATGCGGCAAGATACGCTCGCAACACTTATCAAAAGTGGAAGGCCGGTTCGGTTCGACCCAACAAGCAGACTTTCAGTCGCTTCTTAATAAACCTTCCTCGCGTAATGAGTTTTGATCTTAAGTGCGAAGTGCTGCGCGAGTTGCGCGAAGCCTACTGTCCACGTGGTGACTACAACGTCACTGTTTCTGTCGATAACTGGAAATCCAGCCTGACACCACTCGTCGAGGAGATCATCCAGAGAGCGACGTCTGCTGAGCTTCCCGAATCACTGCAGCGACGTCTTACATGGTTAGCTCAGGACGACATTTTAGCAGCAAACGCGCTGCTAGCTGAATCCCAGGCCCGCGAGAGTAGAAATGCGATGGCGCTGCTGGAAAAAGAATTCTCAAATATCGACGAGTTGCTTGATAATGCACCTCGCAATACACGGATTTCGCATGTCCTTAAACTCCCACTCGGTTCGATTACGGTGCAGATAAAGAGGTAATAAAGATGAGTGACGAGAACGACGATTTGATTCCGCAAAAGCAATCACTCTTTCCCCTGACTGCTGATGACATCGTCGACAACGCGTTACAAAGTCTTGATGAACAGCAGGCAAGGGAAGTCACGAAGAAGGCGGCGGACGAAGTGGTAAGGATCGCCGTCGAGAAGCGGAAAGCGGAATATCGAAGCGACCGCGCTCAGGAGGAAATGCGAAACTTAATCAACAACGCAAATCTATTGGATGACAAGGTCGACGATTACAAAATTAATAGTACTTTCGAAACGGCGACTGGTACCACGAGTGTAGAAATTAAAAAATCGAAGACAAACACCACGCTGGTTATCGTTGGCGTAGTCTTGATTGTTTTGTTGACGCTGTTGTTGGTGTTGCTGAAGTGGTAGGAACTACTACTCAGCCGGCCTCAACCGGAACTCCTCATGCAAATCCGATACGTATTTCTCCCATTGCCGCTTGAAGACATCCATGTTGGGATTGCCGAGAATGCTGGTCAAGGTTTTATAACCGGTAGGATCGTTTACTTGTTGTGCATGAAACTGTCTATAGAACTTGATGAGTAGTCCTCGGTCCTGAAGGTAATAACAGAGATAACGTGCCTGTGCGTAATTAACTCCTCGCCCGTCTGAATAAAAATCACCTGAATCCAGTGAAGTCAATGTCTTGAACGAGGGAACGGTCCCGGCCTTAATCGCCTGCTGCAGTCCGGGAAGTCGCCAGTTTACAAAACCGTGAATGTGTCCGTCCTGTTCGCCGCACGCTTCATACAAAGAGCCGAGCCCTTCATTAAGCCACGGCGGACAGCTGGGAAAATTTGCTTCGACGAAGGGATGCACAAGCTCATGAACAAGCGTCCCGCCACCAGTGGCAATGTTCATTATTAAAGCCTTGTGGCCCCGTGAGTAATAGCCGTACGGAGTTGATGGTTTATCGTTGAATATCGACCCCGTGTACTTTTCGTAGGAATGCGCATCCTTAAACAACCAGATGTCCAAAATCTCTTCGGGATCTTTTGGGAAGAAATCCTGTTTGAGCTTTTCCACTGCCCACTTGATTGTCTCCTCGGCATGTTGCGTAACCACCTCTGACGGCTCGTCCCCAATGACGACGAATGGTGGCTGAACGACAATTGAGAATTCTGGACTCGGTATTCGCTTCTTAAGTTCCTTGATGTGCTGGTCGAAGTCTGCTTTGGAAAACGTCGCCGCATTAAAAGACTCCGGGAAAGAGACGCTCACGGCCATCTCAGCGGGACGCGGTCGAACGACAATCGATTTGACGGCACCTCGGTTCGAGTCGCAGCCGATTGCAAGGAGTAACAAGAATGTGAGTAGAGTTGCGATTCGCATTTCGCGCTAACTGTCAGCGTGCGATTAAGTAGCCGAGGTAGTAAAACGTCTCGCGCGCGAGTTCTGCCATTTGCGTTCTCCAGCCAACATATCTGGTTGTTGGAGTCGGGGATGGATAAGCACGTAAACCGACGTCTCTAGCCATCGTCATTGCACGTTTCATGTGCATGGGATCGCTTACGATCAGGACTGTCTTAAGACTATTGGCATCGGCAAGCTGCTTGGCGTTGACGATATTCTCAAAGGTCGTATGCGATTTCTGTTCGACTAAGATGTCCTGAATAGGGATACCGTTGGCCTGGGCGTAGCTGCTGGCTGCCGCTGCTTCGGTCGGCTCATTTGAATTTCCCTGGCCGCCTGTGAAGATGAGTTTTCGCACCTTGCCCTTCCGATAGAGATCCACCGCATGATTTATGCGTTCCCGAAAAACCGGTGAGACGTTCTGACTCCAAACTGCCGCGCCGAGCACTACCGCTGCATCGGCCGGTTTATCAACTGCAACACTGCTGTACCTGTAGATTCTGGCGGCTGTGACTGAGAGTACGCCTAATGTGAGGACGATAATTGCAAGCACAATTTTGCCAAACCTGCGCATATGACCGTAATGATAACAGCATGAAGGCCGGACCGTTGGCCGTGATATAGGACCTATATGACCTATTGTAGATCCGTGACCACTGAGCCCTGACCCCCTGACGACCCTGCGCGTTTTCCGTTACAATCTTTTTCCCGACAACTAATCTTGGCCGACGTATCCTTACATCTTCTGACTCAACTCCTGGATGCCGCTGTGGAAGGCATTTTTGCGTTTGACCGAAACAGTCGTTTCACCGTTTGGAATAAGGGCATGGAGGATATCACCGGCGTCAGCCGTTCTAATGTCATTGGACACAATGCGCTCGAGTTGTTCCCTACTCTAAGGAAAACAGGAGAAGACTCTTTCTTCCATGGTGCGTTAAACGGGGAAAGAGCGATCTGCAGAAAGAGTTCGCTCTCCAGTGTAGCGTCAGCCCAAAGTGAGACTCATTATTATCCTTTGGTTGATAAAGACAACGAGATAGTTGGCGGCATGGGCATTGTTCGTCCCGCGAGTTGTAAACATGCGGACCTGGAAACCGGAAGCGCATACCAAAGGCTTACGTCTCATCTGGAAAATTCACCACTGGCGGTTGTCGAATGGGATACCGATTTTCGTGTATCGCGTTGGTCGGAATCAGCCGAGGCTCTGTTTGGTTGGAAGGCTGACGAAGTCCTCGGAAAGCATGTTGATGAGTGGAAATTTGTTTTTCCGGAAGATTTGAATGCGGTCGAATCGGTGACTTTTCGCCAGCGTCAGGGCGTCGAAATTCAAGGCGTTCTCTCGAATCGCAACTACCGCAAAGACGGATCAGTCATACATTGCGAATGGTACAACTCCGTACTTCATGATGACTTCGGCAAACTCGTTTCGGTGCTCTCGCTTGTACTCAACGTCACACCTCGTAAGGCGGCGGAAGAAGAACGTGCAGCATTGCTGGTACGTGAGCGCGATGCGAGAAGACATGCAGAAGAGGCTGATCGTTTGAAGGATGAGTTTTTAGCCACGCTGTCGCACGAACTCAGAACTCCATTGACGTCCATTCTGGGTTGGGCGTCGATGATTCGGAACGGCGAAGTAGAAGGGCGAAGTGCCGAGAGGGCAATTGAAACAATCGAACGAAACGCACGCTCACAAGCCCGGTTGATAGATGATTTGCTGGATGTCTCCCGGATCATCACCGGGAATCTTCGCCTCGAACTGAATCCATTGAATCTTGTTCCGATAGTCGAAGCCGCACTTGATGCTTTGCGGCCTACAGCCGATGCAAAAGGTCTCGAGCTAAGAACGGAATTCTCCTCTGCATGCCTTGTGCGCGGAGATGCCAACCGCCTGCGTCAGGTTATCTGGAATCTGCTGTCAAACGCGATCAAGTTTACGCCGCGTGGTGGTGTTGTGCAGATAGTTCTAGAGTGCGTAGAAGGGATTGTGCGTCTGAAAGTGACTGACACGGGTGAAGGTATTTCGGCCGAGTTTCTTCCCTACGTGTTTGATAGATTCCGACAAGCTGAAGGTTCGATTTCACGTCGACAAGGCGGACTCGGATTGGGACTCGCAGTCGTCAGGCACCTTGTCGAGTTACATGGTGGAAATGTGAGCGCGGAAAGCAGCGGCTTAGGATCCGGTTCGACGTTCACTGTGGATCTGCCCATGGCTCAGGAGCGGCGCGATCCAGCTCGAGCCGAGGAAAGGCGAAAAGAGGTAGAACGTCGCAGGAGTCTGACAGGGCACAAAGTTAGATTGGATGGTGTTCATGTATTGGTTGTTGAAGATGACGAGGACTCCAGAAAATTACTTGGGACGATGCTCAAGCAACACGGAGCGCAGGTGACTTCGGCAGCTTCCGCCAAAGATGCCTTTAGTTTGTTTTGCGAGAAGTTGCCGGATGTTGTTATTAGCGATATCGGTATGCCGGAAGAAGACGGCTACGACTTAATCCAGAAAATACGAGCACTGTCGGACAAAGCGGGAGGGCTCACGCCGGCAATTGCTTTAACAGGCTATGCCACTCGAAAAGATCGCGAACGCTCACTTGCCTCAGGTTACCAACTGCATATTGCCAAACCAATCGAACAAAGTCAGCTGGTCTCTGCGATTTCTTCGTTAGTGAGGGAGAAATGATCTCAAACAGAATCTGCCGTCGAACAGAAGCCCAAACCGCTAACACACGAAAGCTCTTCTGCCGGAGCGCGTCCGTCCTCGGCCGCCCCCGTCGAAGAGAACCAACTCGTACAGCGCAACTCGCATGACACAAGGATCGACGGAAAAAACATTTGAGCATCTGATATCCGCAAAGAAGCAGGCGAGGTTCGATACTCTCAAGGTGGTTCTGATCGATGGGGGCGGCCGAGGACGGACGCGCTCCGGCAGAAGAGCTTTCGTGTGTTAAGGGTCGAGGCTTCTGTTCGATGGGCTCTTCGCAATACCGCATTGGCACAGTATCATCTTCTCGCTCCCAATCAAATCTAAAGCGGTTCGAAAAATATGAGACATAGAATTCTACTAATCCCAATTCTTCTCCTTCTCCTTGTCCCTGCATTTGCGCAACAGGATCCCTCCTTACTAACGCTGGATTCGATCTTTACATATCGAACGCGTTCGTTAGGGCCTGTGCAGTGGCAGAGTGATGGTTCTGGTTACCTCGCGCTCGAGCCTTCAACAACCAAGAAGGACGCCGTTGACATAGTTCGTTACGACGCGCTTACCGGTGATCGAACCATAAAGGTTGCCGCGGAAAAACTCACTCCAACTGGAGGCGAACCGCTGGGAGTTGATGAATTCTATTTCACTACCGACGAACAAAAGGTTCTCATCTTTACAAACACAGCGCGCGTGTGGCGTAGTAACACCCGCGGCGATTATTGGGTGTTGGATTTAAAAACCGGATCACTCCACAAACTTGGTGGCAAAGACGCGCCGCCTTCGAGTCTGATGTTTGCGAAGTTCTCACCTGATGGAACTCGAGTTGGTTACGTTCGAGATAACAATATTTTCATCGAATATCTGGGCGCGAACCCAAAGATCAATCAGATCACAACCGACGGTAATCGTTACATCATCAACGGGACCTTCGACTGGGTCTACGAAGAAGAGTTGTTTTGTCGCGACGGCTTTCGCTGGAGTCCAGATAGCAAACAGATTGCCTATTGGCAGCTGAACTCTGAAGGCGTGAAAGAGATGAAGCTGCTCAACGATACGGCAGCGCTCTATCCGATTATTACCTCGTTTCCATATCCGAAAGCCGGCGAAACAAATTCTGCAGCTCGCGTCGGAGTGATCTCAGCAGAAGGCGGTCCAACTCGGTGGTTTGATATCGCAGGTGATCCTCGCAATAACTACTTGCCTCGTATGGAATGGGCTGCGAACTCAGATGAAGTTGTAATCCAACAGTTGAATCGTTTGCAGAATACCAACATAGTCATGTTGGGTGATGTGCGAACCGGCAAAGTGCGTCCAGTGCTCACGGAAAAAGATGACACCTGGGTTGATGTCGCGTGGGGCGATATCGATTGGGACAAGACCGGGTTGGGCCGCGGCGATGTTGAATGGATTGATGGTGGCAAGCGTTTCCTCTGGACAAGTGAACGTGATGGCTGGCGACACATCTATTCCGTCTCGCGTGATGGTCGTGATGTCAAAGTGGTCACGCCAGGAAACTTCGATGTGATCAGCGTCGAACGAGTCGATACCAGAAACGGTTTCATCTACTTCATCGCTTCTCCCGACAACGCAACACAACGATATCTCTACCGGATTCGTATTGACGGCTCGGGCAAACAAGAACGTCTGACGCCGCAGACAAATCCGGGCACCAATGGTTACAACATCTCACCTGGTGGAGACGTGGCGATTCATTCTTACTCAACTTTCAACCATGTCAGCGTCACAGATATCGTGCGGTTGCCGCAGCATACAGTGGTTCGCACCCTGATTGATAATCACGAGGTTCAGGATCGATTGGCGAAGTTGAAACCAAGCACAACCGAGTTCTTCAAAGTCGACATAGGTGAGGGCGTGCAGCTGGACGGCTGGATGATCAAACCGCCAGACTTCGATGGTCAAAAACGCTACCCGGTTTTGTTTTATGTTTATGGTGAACCATGGGGACAAACCGTTCTGGATAGTTGGGGAGGGCTCAACCGGATATGGCATCAGATGCTGGCACAACAAGGCTACATCGTCATGAGTGTTGATAATCGCGGAACTCCAGCTCCGAAAGGTCGCGCGTGGCGCAAGATCATTTACCGCAAAATGGGCATCGTGAATTCAGGTGATCAGGCGGCCGCCGCCAGGGTGATTGCGAAATGGCCGTTCGTCGATTCCGCACGCATCGGAATTTGGGGATGGAGCGGAGGAGGGTCGTCAACTTTGAATGCAATGTTTCGTTATCCCGATGTCTACTCCGTCGGGATATCTGTGGCTCCGGTTCCTGACATTCACTACTACGACAGCATCTATCAGGAACGGTATTGCGGCTTACCCCAGGAGCATCCGGAAGAATGGAAACAGAGTTCACCAGTCACATTTGCGGGTCAGTTGAAGGGAAGTCTACTTGTCGTGCATGGAACGGGGGACGATAACGTCCATTACCAGGGCACCGAGGCTTTGATCAATGCGCTGGTGGCGGCAAACAAGCAGTTTTCAATGATGGCGTATCCAAATCGTTCGCACGGAATCTACGAAGGGGTCGGAACCACCAGGCATTTGTACGGTTTGTTGACGCGATATCTGACGGAGAAGCTCCCGGCGGGTGCGGCAATGCAGACGAGTAGTGCCGCCAGATAGAGCTCTGCACCGACAGGGCGACAGGGCGAGTGGGGCGCGTGGGGCGCATAAACACCCACTCGCCCACTCACCCAATCACCCACTCTTTATTTAAGTTGGGGGCGATCAGTGGGAAATCTCTGGAATCTGAGATCTAAGTGTAAAAACTCGTTGAAAAATCTCACACTTCTCTGTTAGCCTAGCTGTCGGGTTGACGGCCAACCTCCTTGTCCTGCTCACATTTCAGTCAAAAACACCTCCCATTCTTCAGTTAAGCAACTCTGTGTGGTGCTGACCGATGAAACTTTCGACCGCGCATTCTGACGTGACATCGCGAGAACTCCCTGCTCATCGAATAAACGCCGGCGTGCGACGAATAGTCGAGTCGAATTTGATTGGCTTCGTTGTGACGGACGCTGACGGCATTATTGAGTTTGCGGACGAAACGTTCCTGGCCGCAGTCGGCTATGCGCGAGATGAGCTTCCTCAGCGCCTCTGTGATCTAACGCCCCCCGAGCATCACCGGTTAGATGACGATGCTTTCGAGAAACTCTTCGCCTTTGGCACTTGCACTCCCTTCGAAAAGGAATTCACCCGCAGCGACGGATCGCGCGTCCCCGTGTTATTTGGCGCTGCGCTTAGCGGCGATGAGATCAGTTGTTTTGTTATTGACCTTTCGCGCAACAAGCAGTGGCAAGGTAGTCTGAATCACCTGGCCTACCACGATGCACTTACCGATCTTCCAAACCAGTCGCTCTTCAAGGATCGTTTGAAGCAGGCGATCGCACTCTCTCACCGCAGTAATCAAATGCAGGCGGTGATGTTGCTGAATCTGGATCGATTCAAGACTGTCAACGATTCTCTCGGTTATCTCGCGGGCGATCTACTCTTGCAATCCGTGGCACAACGTCTGACAAGCTGCGTGCGTGACTGCGATACCGTTGCGCGGTTTGGTGGAGATGAGTTTGCGGTCTTGCTCACTCAGATTTCCCGCGCCCAGGATGCTGCGACGACGGCAAATGCGATCAGGCAGGCGTTGAATCAAGCGTTTCTGTTTGATGACCAGGAGATCTTTGTCTCAAACAGCATCGGTATTAGCCTCTATCCACACGACGGACGAGACACCGCGACGTTGCTCAAGAGTGCAGGTGCTGCTCTCGAGCGCGCAAAGGAACAGGGCGGCAACAATTATGAGTTTTACACCGCCGGACGAACTACGCGCGCTCTGAGACAGTTAGTGCTCGAAAGTAATTTGCGGTCAGGGCTGGAACGGCGCGAGTTCTTTGTTCAGTATCAGCCGCAGGTAAGCAGCGTCGATTTTCATCTCGTTGGTATGGAAGCCTTAGTTCGGTGGCAGCATCCGAATCTGGGACTGCTCTATCCGAACGAGTTCATTCATCTGGCGGAAGACAGCGGTTTAATCATTCCGCTCGGTGATTGGGTTTTTCGCACTGCGTGTCTGCAAAACAAGACGTGGCAAGATGGAGCAATGGTTCCGATGCGGTTAGCTGTAAATTTTTCTGCGCGTCAATTTCAGCAGCCAGGTTTTATTTCCAGTGTCGAGGGAATATTGATGGAGACGAATCTGGATCCGGCGTGGCTCGAATTGGAGATCACCGAAAGCTCGATAATGAAGGATCCGGACAAAGCGATCGAGAAGTTACTTGAGCTGAAGATGATGGGGATCAAAGTGGCAATTGACGACTTTGGGACCGGCTATTCCTCGTTGAATTATCTGAAGCGATTTCCCATTGATACTTTGAAGATTGATCGTTCCTTTGTAAGCGATCTCTGTAAAGATCCACACGATACTGCTATCGTCAGAGCTATCATCACTCTTGGACATGCACTTGACTTAACTGTGGTTGCGGAGGGCGTCGAAACCCGCGAACAATTGGAATCACTGGCGGAACTTGAATGTGACGTGGTGCAGGGATTCTTATTTAGTAAGGCGCTTTCGACCGAAGACTTCGAAGAATTGTTGATCGCGCAGGGCCAGGCTATGGCAGAACGATGAGAGTAATCAAATATCATCGTCAGGGGACCGCAGGCGTCCTCGCCTGCCCGTGCCCTACCTAACCAAGAACATTACCCATTTGAAGAAAGAAAGTTGGTTTTTCCCGACGCGGGCAGGCGGGGACGCCTGCGGTCCCAGGACGATCGTCTTTGATTAATTAGATGGCAGCTTGCTTGCAGCAGCTTCATCTAACAGCCATGTAAGTGAACCGTGACTCGGGTTGACGCGCTGAGCAGGAAACCTACCCGGCTCACCATTGATGACTTCGTTAACCATCGCCGCCTTATCTTCACCGCTTACCAGAAACAAAACGTTTGCGGCGTTATTTAATACCGGAATCGTCATTGTTATTCGATAAGTATGAAGCTTCTCCACCCAGGGAGCAGCGACCAGTCTCTCGTTTTCCTGCAGTACTTCCGAGCCAGGGAAGATTGATGCGGTGTGGCCATCTGCACCCATGCCCAGGAGCACGAGATCCAAACGCGGTAGTTCGTCATTCGCGAGTCCGAAGAAACTCCTGAGCCCCGACTGATATTCATCAGCTGCCTCTTGCGCGCTCGATTTCTCACCTAATATCCGGTGAACGTTGACTTCGGGAATGCCAACACGGGAGAGCATTGCTTCGTTTGCCATTCGATAGTTGCTGTCCGAGTCAGCAGGACCAACTGGTCGTTCGTCGCTCCAAAAGAAATGCATTCTCTGCCAGGGCAACTGCTTGCAATACTCAGCATTGGGGTCGGCCAGTAACTCATACAAACGCTTCGGAGTTGAGCCGCCAGACAGAGCAATCGTGAAGCGATTATTCGCTGATATCGCTTGCGTGGAGATCAGCTGAGCCGCCCGGTTTGCGAGCGCTACTGCATCCGAAAGAATTTCTAAGTTAGGCTTCAAGACGATTTTGACAAAGCTATTTCGCGTCGTACAGGAGTTTACCTTTTCGCTTGCCGCCGACCAGCGCGCCTAAACTCGCGCCAGCGGCCGCGCCGATTACGAACCCGGCAATAGCTGGAACCTCATCTTGCTCTGAACCAATATGGCCAGGTTCTCGCTCAAGACTAAGACCTCTGCCAGCGCCAACAAAAGTACCAACAATCATACCGATGCCTGCGCCGATTTTGACCATGGTACTGCGCGACCATCTACCGTTCAATCTGTAGACTCTTTGAATGTCACATTCATCTATTGTGGCCTGAGATTTTCCATCTGATACAGTGAGCACGGAACCTGCTACACGCACAAACTTGCATTCCAGGCTGCCACCAACGTTGCTCTTGTACTCAATGAAAATCTTTTTACCCGGCTTAAGATTCTGCAGGCCTTGCCAATTTGAAATGTCTGTTTGCCTGGCACTCTGCGCAGGACTCGTTGTTTGTGTTTTAGTGACGGGGGCCGTTGTCAGGATCAACCAACAGGCGATGAGCGGAGCCAGAAATTTGCGTGTCATGTTGTCCTCCTTATGAAATAGCGTGCGATCAGTTTCCCACTGATGCTCTTTTAGCTATTCCGCAGAAGGAATGGTGAAGTTATATGACAGTTAGCGTAGTGTCATTTTTTTCTGTGATGACGTTCACTGCAAAGAACGACGATCGTCCTGGGACCGCAGGCGTCCCCGCCTGCCCGTGTCTTAAAGGACCAACTCCGTCTTATCGAGTGGCTCAGAGCAATGTTCTTGGCTCGGTTGGACGCGGGCAGGCGGGGACGCCTGCGGTTCCAGGCGGCATGGAGCTTAATCACATCCGGCCTTCGCATCCTGCAATCTTCTCCATCGATTTCCGTTTTTCGCCAACAACGGATCTGCTTCGGCTGGACCATCGCTACCGGCCGGGTAAGTAGCTAAGTTGGTTTTACCTTCCCGGGCCCAGGCTTCCTCAATTGGTGTAATCAATCGCCACTGTGCTTCGACTTCATCGCGGCGCGTAAACAAAGTTGCATCGCCTTGCATCGCATCAAGAAGCAACGTCTCATACGCGTCCGGCGACCGCACCCCAAATTCGGTTTGATAACAAAAATCCATGTGAACCATGTTTGTGCGCATCGCGAAGCCGGGCTGTTTAGCGCCAATGCTTACGTTTATTCCCTCGTTCGGCTGGATACGTAAGACGATGACATTCGGTTCAATCTCCTCGTCTGGTGTACGCGCAAACAAAGCTTGCGGAGTGCGCTTGAGATGAACCGCAATCTCTGTCAGGTTCCGGCCCAGTCGTTTACCGGTGCGGACGTAGAACGGCACGCCTGCCCAGCGCCAGTTTGAAATTTGAAATTCGATCCCGACAAACGTTTCGGTAGTCGAGTTTGGTTTGATGTTGTCTTCCTCTTTGTATCCCTTGACCGGTTCACCATCGATTTCGCCGGCCGTGTATTGCGCGCGCACCGTTCTTTGGTCCACCTCTTCCGGTTTCAACCGTCGAATCGAACGGAGAACCTGAACCTTTTCTTCGCGGACGTTATCCGCGTCAAACGCAACCGGGGGTTCCATTGCAGTAAGTGTCAGCAATTGGAGAAGGTGATTGGCAACCATATCGCGCAAGGCTCCGGCTTCTTCGTAATAACTCGCGCGCGAACCAACCCCCAGTGTTTCCGCTGCAGTAATCTCGACATAATCAACGTAGTTTCGATTCCAAATCGGCTCAAACATGGAGTTGCCAAAGCGAAACACGAGTATGTTCTGAACAGTGTCCTTGCCGAGATAATGGTCGATGCGGTAGACCTGATCTTCCTGAAATACGGTCGCAATCTCCGCGTTAAGTTTCTTCGCAGATTCGAAATCACGACCAAACGGCTTCTCGACAACAATTCGGCTCCAGCCGTTTTCGCGTTTTGCAAGTCCGGCCTTTCCCAGGCCTTCAACAATCGTGGGCGAGAGCGAGGGTGGTGTGGCGAAGTAGAACAAGCTATTTGTGCTCGCTCCCGCCTTCACCAGTTCATCAAGCCGCGAAGCGAGTCCGGAATAAGTTGCGTCTTTGTCCAGTTCGCCTTGAAAGTATGAGATACGTTCGGTGAGTCGGTTCCATTCTCCATCACTACAGTGTTCGACTTTGTTTGACGGATTCAAGGAATCGCGAATCGATTTACGAAACTCCTCATCGCTGACCGGACTGCGACCAACACAGAGGATTTGCACCTCGTCAAGGCACCCTTCACACATCAAGCGAAAAAGCGCAGGCATGAGTTTACGGTGAGTGAGATCCCCGGTGGCCCCGAAGATCACAATGACACATGGATCGCCCTTTGGAAGTTGTGGTTGTTCCAATGATGTGCGTGGTTCTGCTTCTATTGTTGCTGACACTTTCCCCTCCGATCTAATCCATAGGTTAAAGTCATTGCCGATTGCCGATTTCCGATTTCCGATTGCCAATTGCCTATTTGTTTGAATGTCCGATGAACGTTTAGTTTGTCGTTCGTTGAATTTCTGGACTTCGAGTTATCCCGAGTACATCATTGGCGCGCACGACAAACTAAAGTTCGTCGGACATTCAGCCAAATAGGCAATTGGCAATCGGAAATCGGCAATGATTTGAATCTGCGGATAACTATTTCTTTTCCACATGCCCGCCAAACTGCTTACGCATTGCCGATAAAATCTTGTTCGCAAAGTCTGCTTCACCACGCGAACTGAATCGAGCAAACAAAGCAGCGCTCAGCACGGGCACGGGCACTCCTTCTTCAATACCTGCGGTAATCGTCCATCGACCTTCACCTGAATCGGAAACCCTTCCGGAGAAGTCTTCGAGACTAGGTTGTTCCGCAAAAGCGATGGCAGTCAGGTCTAACAACCACGATGCAACCACACTGCCTCGACGCCATAATTCAGTAATGTCCGCGAGATTGAAATCGTACTTGTAATGTTCAGGATAACGGAGTGGCGTAGTCTCGGCATCTTTCGCGTGATCGAGCTTGCCGACATTTGCATGATGCAAGACGTTAAGACCTTCGGCGTAAGCAGCCATCAGGCCATACTCGATTCCGTTGTGCACCATCTTGACGAAGTGCCCGGCTCCCGCTGATCCGCAATGGAGATAACCATCCTGGGCAGTGCTCGTGCTATTACGACCAGGGGTCGCGGGCACTGATTCCTCGCCCGGTGCAAGGGCTTTGAAGATTGGATTTAGATGAGTAACGACTTCAGTTTCGCCGCCAATCATTTGACAGTAACCTCGTTCGAGTCCCCACACTCCTCCGCTGGTTCCTACGTCGACGTAGTGAATGCCCTTGTTCTTAAGATCGCCGGCTCGTCGGATGTCGTCGATGTAGTAGGAATTACCTCCGTCGATAATGATGTCGCCCGAGTCAATAATTGCTGAAAGTTCGGTTAGCGTTGAGTCCACGAGGGCCGCCGGAATCATTAACCAGATTGCACGCGGCGTTTTGAGCTGCGACACAAATTCCTTTAACGATGTCGATCCGACCGCGCCTTCTTTAACGAGTGACTGCACTGCTTCCATGCTGCGATCGTAAACAATGCATTGATGTTCATGCTTCAACAGCCGTCGGACCATATTGGCGCCCATGCGGCCGAGTCCGATCATTCCGAGTTCCATTCGATTGCTCCTTAAATATTTGCTGGTTGGCTCTAATTGTAACTGCAATTGCGAAAATTACCTTGTGTGGCGGAAGAGAATGCCAACAAACAAGTACAAGTAAGGAAGGCCGGTTTACCCCCGCAGTCTTCCTACAGTAGTCTTTGGGCTCATAGCGGGGGTAAACCGCCCTTCCTTACTTGTACTTTGTTCGCCGATACATGGTTCAAAACAGATAAAGGAGACCCATGAAAACTCTTGCACTCTTTTTGATTTCAATCCTCTTTGTTCCAGCGCTATATTCACAATCAACACGACGTATCATCGATCTGACGTACCCCTTCGATAGCGACTCCGTCTATTGGCCCACAGCCGAAACC
The DNA here is from genome assembly GCA_036522415.1 of Pyrinomonadaceae bacterium. Classification (GTDB taxonomy): domain Bacteria; phylum Acidobacteriota; class Blastocatellia; order Pyrinomonadales; family Pyrinomonadaceae; genus PSRF01. The sequence continues at coordinate 40,166 of DATDFV010000174.1, forward strand.
TTCAAATTGGAAACCGACTTCGAAGGCGTCACAGACAAAGGCTATTTCTATTCTGCCTATCGTTTCTCAGCGGCTGAACACGGTGGCACTCACCTTGACGCGCCAGTGCACTTTGCCAAAGGTCGGAATAGCGTAGATCAGATACCGTTGGCACAGTTGACCGGCCCCGGATTAATTATTGACGTAACTGCTCAATGCGCAAAGGACCCTGATTACCTGATTAGCACCGCTGACATTCAGAATTGGGAACGGCAAAACGGGCGAATTGCGGCAGGCAGCATCGTCCTATTAAGAACAGGCTTTGGGAAGTACTACCCCGACCGGAAAAAATATCTTGGGACTGACGAACGTGGCGCGGCTGCTGTAGCGAAACTTCACTTTCCTGGTTTAGATCCGGCGGCAGCTCGTTGGTTAACAACGAACCGATCGATCAACGCGATCGGTCTTGATACTGCAAGCATCGATCGCGGTCAATCAACTTTGTTTGAGAGTCATCGAGCGCTGTTTGAAAAGAATGTTCCGGCATTCGAGAACGTAGCAAATCTCGATCAACTGCCGGTGAAGGGTTTTACGATTATTGCATTACCGATGAAGATCAAAGGCGGGAGCGGCGGCCCTCTACGGATAATAGCGATGCTCTAAAACGGATCTCAGATTCCAGATCCCAGATTCCAGATTTGATGCGGAGTGATTTTAATCTGGATCTGAGCTCTGGGATCTGAGATCAATTCGTTCTCTCGGCAAGACTCGCCACCACAGCGGCAAGTTCCACCCGATCAACCGGCTTCGACAAATGAACCTGGTAACCGGCGGACAGTGCTCGTACGCGATCTTCGGTTCGGGCATACGCGGTCAATGCCAGCGCGGGCGTTTGACCGCCCGATTCGCGAGGTAGGGCACGCACGCGTTTGATGAGTCCATAACCATCCTCCACTGGCATTCCAATATCCGCGATCAAAACATCAGGTCTCCAGCTTTCTATAATCTCCATAGCCTCACTCGAAGACGACGCGCATTTCATCGCTGCGCCCGATTTAGTCAACATTACACTGACGAGTTCACGCGCATCTTCTTCATCGTCGACGATCAAGACCCGCAGGCCATCAAGCAAAACGCAAGGTTGTTCTGATACTGCAAGCCGGCGATTAATATCAACATCCACATGAACCGGAACTTCAACAGGCAACATCAACGGGAATCTGACCGTGAAAGTGGCACCCTTTCCAACACCAGCACTATCAGCTACGGCTACGCCACCGTGAAGTTCTACGAGGTGACGAACGATGGCCAATCCCAGGCCGAGTCCACCGTGCGCTCGTGTGGTTGATCCGTCTGCTTGTCGAAAACGATCGAACACGTGGGGCAGGAAATCAGGATGAATACCGGCGCCGGTATCGCTAACCGCAATCTCCAGGTGGGAGTTGATTCGATTCAGACGGACGTTTACTTCACCACCGGCTGGTGTAAACTTGACAGCGTTGCACACGAGATTCCAAACAACCTGCTGCAGACGTTCGCGATCTCCCATCACCATTCCGAGATTTTGCGCCAACGTAACGTGTAACTTCACACCTTTGGCGTCAGCGGTGGGCCGAAGACTCTCGGCCGCAGCTTGAATCACTGGTTGCAGTTCGCATCCGACGAAATCGAGTCGAAGTTTTCCAGTGATAATGCGTGATACTTCCAGCAGATCGTCGATGAGTTGACATTGAGAGTTCGCGTTCCGGGCGATTGTCTCGATCGCTTGTTGTTGTCTAGTCTCGTCCACTTCGTTATGAAGTAATAAGTTTGACCAACCCATTATCGCGGTCAGCGGAGTTCGCAACTCGTGGGAGAGTGTTGAGAGGAACTCGTCTTTTACGCGGTTCGCTTCTTCAGCTTCGATCCGCGCTTCCTTTTCGCGCGCGAGTGCTTGCCTGCGTTCAGTGGCATCGTGCGCCATGCCACGTACGATAGGAGTCTCGACTCCCTGCGTTCGGAGCGTGTTGTAGTATTCCCACATTCGCACTTCACCACTGGCAGTTCGCACTTTCATAACGCCTTTAGCCGAACCTTCGGTCTTAACCTTCTCAAGATATTTGTCGAAGTCGTCTCGATACTCCGGCAGCAAACCGTCGCGAATATTCATGCCTAACAACCGTTCCTGCGGGTAGCCAAGAACTCTGGAGGCCCAGGGATTAACTGAAATGACCCGTCCCTCCAGATCGTGAGTACAGATCAGCTCATGGCTATTGTCCACGAGATCCCGATAGCGGTCTTCACTGTCGCGCAATGCCTTCTCAGCAGTTTTTCTTTCGGTGATGTCGTTTGCGAGAACAAACACCGCACGTCGACCTTCGAAGTCGAGCCGGTTGGAAGTTATCTCAACCGTAATTACGGTCCCATCTTTCGTCTGATGTCGCCATTCGCCAGCTTGATTGAAGTGAGGATTCGTGTTCTCAAGATACTTCCTGAGGACTTGGACGTCTTGAGAGGGACGAATGTCCTCAATAGTCATAGCTAAAAACTCCGCCCGCGAATATCCGTAGCGCTTAATCGCGGCGTTGTTGACGGCAAGAAATCTTCGGGTCTCAAGATCGTAAACCCACATCGCTTGAGGGTTCGATTCGAATAAGAGTCGATATTGAGCTTCAGATTTCCTGAGGGCCTCCTCAATTCGGGTCGCTACAGTGATATCCAAAACGAGCGAGAGAACTGAAATCAGTTTGCCATGCTCGTCATAAAGTGCAGAGTTGTACCACTCACAATTAACGACTGACCCCAGCTTGGTGTAATTCCGATTACGTAAAATCCCGTGGTGCTCTTCACCCTCATTTTGTCGTTTACCAACTTCATTGACGGCTTCAACATCCTCTGGCACAACAAAATTCCACTCACTGAATCGTTTGCCCAGCACTTCGGCGCCAACCCACCCGAAGAGTCGTTCAGCGGCGGGCGACCACCGCAGAACTCGAAACTCATGATCCCACTCGATGACAGCCAGCGGAGTGTTCTCTACGTGAAATGCGAGACGGTGAGCTTCCATTGCCGTCGCTTCAGCACGCTTGCGATCGGTTACGTCACGAATAATGGCAACGCCACCGATAACGGAGCCGTTTTCATCGTGTCTGGGAGAGTAGTAACCGTCGAAGAAACCGGATCTGCCTGTTTCCGGAATATTGTAGGGACGAGCCTCAGCGACAACTGTTTTTCCGGCAATTGCAGCCAGGTAGTATTTGTCTTCACCCGTTTCCTTCAGAGAGTCGAAGAGTTCAAACGCAGATCTGCCTAACACCTCTTCGCGCTTGACGCCGGAAAACTCTTCCATCGCTCGATTCCAGAGGGTGTACCGGCAATCCATATCGAACGCGATAATGCCGTCGACATTGGCTTCCAGTAGGCATTTAAGAAAAGTATCTTGTTTTCTTCTCTCTTTAGTCATGGATGACGCTCGGTTGGGGTGAATCCCAAATTAGAAATGTGTCGAGACGCGGACGCGCTGTTTAGTGACTCTAGTCCAGAAGTGGAAAAACTTTCAAGGGCTGCGTTTGCTCAAAGTAGAGAAAGTCTGATCCGATCACGAATTTCATACGAGGTTCACTTCTTAACGTGCGGAGCAGGTGTAAGCATAAAGCCTGGGGCGTGAGCCCCAGGAAGGCAAATGGGGTTAGTTAAAAGCCCGCGCATGCGGGCGAAAGCCGAGATAAATAGATCGCTATCGCCCGTTATCACGGGCCGGCAACTTGATCGCACCCACCCTGGGGCTAACGCCCCAGGCTTTACGCTCGCGCCTGCTTTGCAGGCTGAGGAAACTTTAGGCAAAGCCACCTATATTCTGACTACACTAACTGATCTTCCCAGTTCGCCGGCTGTACGCACCGTAGGCAAGCTTCTTTCGGCTCATTCTGTCCTGGTTGCGATCGTCAAGTGACTGCGCAACTTCTTCCAGAGCCGCGCACTCTTCAATGACTTCGTCCATGCTTGCGAATGGAGCACACGCAACCTGGGTCGCTGCTATCGATTGACCAATCAGAACACGAGCGGCTGCAAAGTCCCCCTGATCAATCCTATCCATCGCTTCACGTCGCGCCCGTGCATTCATTAAGAACTGCACTGCCTTCACAACCTCGGGATTGACAGCTAAGTCGTCGTTGGAGTCTACAAACTCAACGCTGAACGCAGACTTCACCACGTCTGCGGCCTTTTGATCCTGCGGTGTAAATCCCATTCGCAGATCCAAAAGCCGCACAGTTGAACCGAGAGCCTGAGCCCCCATCTTCAACTGAACAACGATATCCAGTGACGAACCTGCTTGCAGATTTGGCAGTCTATAGCGTCCGGTTTCAGTTAATTCGAAATCGTTTAGAACGTCGGCTATCCGAATTCCATCAGACGGAATCAAGGAGAGGGAAACGGTGTGTGCAAACTGCGCTACCAGGCCGTCCAGCTCGACCTGGAAAATACGTTGCATGTCTTGGGGCTCAACCACGTGCCACGCGTTACCGCCGCCAGACTGCGCCATGGGTAACAACAAGTCTTCGTTGAAGTCGGCGCCGATTCCAATCGTTGAAGTGCTGATTCCACGTTGAAACAATGCCAGCGATTGCGTGACGATTTCATCTGTACTTGTAATTCCAACGTTGGCCTGTCCATCAGTAATCAGAAGTACACGATTGATTCCGCGCTCCAGCAGAAGATCACTGATCGTCAGACCTCCGCGCACCCACGCTTCATGAAGTGCGGTCGACCCCCGCGCATCGATGCGACTAATGAGATCCTTCATCGACTTCTTATTCGCAACTGGTTCGCTGGGGAAAAGAGTATCGATTCTGTCATCGAAGACCACGACACTCAGTCGATCGGTTGGAAGCATTTGGTCGACGCAATACATCGCAGCTTCGCGAGCGCGAACCATCTTGTCGCCGGCCATCGATCCGGACCGATCGAGAACAATGCTTAGATTCAAAGGTGTACGCTTTGTGTTTTCGAGATCGAGATCAGGCGGTGTGATTCGAATGAGCACATCTACCGTTTGTTCTCGTCCGGCCAACAACTTCTCGCGCGTTGTGAAAAATTCAATCTTCGGGTATTGCTGCGTCATCTCAAATTCTCCATTCAATTCAGGCCAGGTCTGCAGAATAGGAACTAGGCGACCTATATGACCGATGTTCTAAGACCACCGACCCTATTGCCTTTCGCGCCAATAACGACTGATTGCCGTTCGGATTCGTTCTGTTAAGCCTTTTGTCCTGGCGGCGGCGACTGGAGGCTTGTAATCGGAACGAATATGCAATTCCAACCCGGGCTCGATCTCCACGCGTTGCCACGAAACTGAAGAATCTCTTCGAGGCGCTTCAGCGGCGGAACTTAATGGGGCAGTTTCCTGAGGGGCGCTCTGGATTCCACCAAACGACATTGACGGCGCCAGGAGGGACTCGAGATAACGTTTCGCTTCCTTATCGTCGGTTCCCTTTCGACCGGACGCGGCCACACCCAGCAGACTCTCCAGCTGTTGCTCATCCTTACCGGTGACCAACTCGCGGATCTTTCTTATCGGCAAGTGTTCCGCCTGCAGTTTCTTTACAGCCACGAGCTGAAGCAGGTGTTTGTAGGAAAAAACCGAAGCCGTACCTTGTTTTTCATCGGCCGGTTGGATTAATCCTTCAGCGAGGTAGTAGCGGATGGTGCGCTCGTCGGGCACCAGTGACACCGTGCCTCGTTTCTGCTCGATGCCGAGTTCTGAAAGCACCTCCTCAGAAATTCGAGCAAATTCCGGCAACCCCACGTACTTCTTTCCTCGTTCACGTTCCACCGGATGCTTCATTGGCAGGCGAAGAATACATCTCGACAGTATTTACTGTCAACAGTAAAAATTGTCCGACAAGCTGAAGCATATCGGACACTGGTTGAAGTGATACTTGTTCAGGACCAAACACGCGTTAACAAGTGAGGTTACGAACCATGCGAAAAACCCTCTGGCTCGCTCTGTTCTTCCTGGTTGCTTTCAAACCGTCTTTCGCGCAGTCATGCAATCCTGCATCAGTTTTCTACATCGTCCGCGACGAAGGCGGAAAGGTGGTAAGCACTGCGGATATGGCGTCGATCGCAGCTGAGCTTCCGAAGGCCATCGGTGATGCAACAACCGGAGCGAACGAGATCTCTGTCAAACCCGACAAACTCACCTACTACTGGCACGAGGATGCTGATTTTGAGAAGGGCACCAAGATGCCGGCGCTCCTGTTCGCGAATGCAGCAACCTGCACCATGCACTTAGGCGAGGTGACGATTAAGTATCACGGAAAGACAATGCGGCTGATATTCAACATCGATATCGATCGCTCGCAGGATGATCGCCAGCAGGTAATCGACTCTGTGACATTGCAGGACGGAACGTTTCGTCTGGATTTAAAAGGGTGGAATCGGGAAAGAGACAAGATCATTCCGGCGACGCATTGGAAGCGGGGTGAAGAATAGGTCCTATAGGTCAAATAGGTCCTATTCACAACCGATTTCTTACCCCGTGTTCCTCAATCCCGCCGCGATCCCATTAATCGTCGCAGCCAGCGCATAATTCAATTCATCGCTTTCTTCTCCGGCGCGCTTTCGTCGCAAGAGTTCGATCTGAATCAAACTCAACGGGTCGACGTATGGGTTTCGCAAACGAATTGAGCGCGCAAGCACGGGATTCTTCTCCAACAACCTCGACTGCCCAGTCAACTCCAACACAATCTCCCTCGTTCGTTCAAACTCTTCCGTAATAAACTCGAACACCCTTTCACTCATTGCACTGTCTGACACGAGGGTCGCGTACTGTCGCCCAATCGATAAATCTGCCTTGGCCATTCCCAGTTCGACGTTGTCAATCAAGTCGTGAAACAGCGGAAACTGATCGATCAGCGTCTGCAACAGCTTCTTATTTTCAACGTCAGAACGAGCAAATCGTTCAAGTGCGTAGCCAACTCCAAACCAGGCCGGCAAGACAAATCGACTTTGCATCCAGCCAAACACCCATGGAATCGCGCGCAGATCATCGAGACCCTTTTGTGAACTACGTCGCGCCGGCCTTGAACCAATGCGTGCGTATTCGAGTTCATTGACTGGAGTTGCCTCTTCGAAAAAGCTCAGAACATCATCGTTCTCAGCTATGTTCTTGCGGTAGTAAGCAAAGGCATCGGCTGAGATGAGCTCTATTGCACTTTCAGCTTGTTGATCGAGTTGGTAAGCGCCGCCTGGTCTGGATAAAGCCTCTAACGATGCAGCAATTACTAATTCAAGATTGCGTTCGGCAAGTATAGAATCTGAGTACTTCCAGTTCATCACCTCACCCTGCTCAGTGATTCGTACTCGTCCAGTAAATGCACCGGCAGGTTGCGCGATGATCGCGTGATGTGTCGGACCGCCGCCGCGACCCACTGTTCCACCACGTCCATGGAACAACCTCAACTCGACGTTGCACTGGCGTGCAACTTCATGCAGCGCACGATGCGCCTTAAAGATTTCCCACGTGCTGGTAAGCATTCCTCCATCTTTGTTGGAATCAGAGTAGCCAAGCATGACTTCCTGACTACGACTCCACGAATCAAGTAAACGTGCGTACTCTAGATTGGTCCAGAGCGCTCGACAAATCTCAGGACAATTGCGGAGATCCTCGATTGATTCGAAGAGTGGCACGGGCATTACGCCCGGATCGTTTCTATTCTCCGACGCCTCGACCTGAACACCCGCAAGCTGTGCCAGCCAGATCAAATTTGAAACGTCAGCCGGTGATTTCGCACCGCTAATCACATAATTGCGAATTGCTTCAGGTGCAAAAGTTTGCTTCAAGTCCCTGATCGCGCGGAGCGAATCGAGCAGGAGGTTCGTCTCGCTTGAAACTGGTGCCGGCAAGCGAAACCCGTCTCTATCAACCTCACCATTTGAAGAGACTTGTGAAAGTTCCTTGAACGCACGGCGATGAGCACGGGCGTGCTCACGAATATCCAACGTGTGCAGATGAAAGCCGAATGTCCGCACCTGCGCGATTAGAGGGTCGATCAAACTGCGCGCGATTCGCTCGCCGTTGTGTTCCGTCAAACTGTCTCGAATTAGACGCAAGTCATTTTCAAACTCCCGAGCGTTGGCGTAAGCAAACGAGTTGGTTGCACCGTGCCGGGTGGCACTTAAACGCGCTAAGACAAAGTCAAGAAACCGGCGATAGATCTCATTAGGAGCGTGCCGATCAGGATTGAGATCCGGCGCGGAAATAGTTTCGGCGTATTGCTCCAAAGCCGCGATGACGTTCGGCGAAGCGTCAACCTGCAACGTTGAAGGAGTAAGACGCCAGATCAGGTCGTCGAGGCGTTCCAGGTAGTAGTCGAGAATTAACTGTGTCGAAATCTGTAACGCGTCGCGCGTGCATTCAGGCGTTACCGACGGATTGCCATCCCGATCTCCACCAATCCAGGAACCGAAGAAGAGAACAGGTGGAAGATCTCGAGCGGTTAAGTTGCCGCCATAGGCTTCACCAAAATCGAGTGCAAGTCCTTCGTAGAATTTTGGCAACGTGTCAAACAAAACGGTGGGGTAATAATCAAGTCCCATCCGAATCTCGTCTTTTACAGTTGGTCTACGACGGCGAACTTCATCTGTCTGCCAGAGAGAAGTGATTTCAGTGATGATTGCCTGTTCGTGCTGCGCGGCATCGCGCTTCGAAAGTGGCAAGCGATCCAACTCTTCAAGTTGATGCGCGATACTTTGTCTTTTGAAGAGAACCGTGCGCCTCGCGATCTCAGTGGGGTGAGCAGTGAAGACCAGGGTGACTTCGATCTGTGACAGCCACTCTCGTGCTGCCTCATCAGTGATTCCCGCTTCGCGCATACGACGGAGCGTCCCCAGGAACGATCCCGGTTGAGCAATCAACTCTGCTGAACTTTGTGCAGCACGACGACGCCGTTTTCGATGATTGGTCTCGGCAAGGTTGGTTAGTTCGAAGTAGATAGCAAACGCCTTCGTCATTTGATGCGCTTGTTCGATACTGAGCCGCGAAACGATTTGCTGAGCGCGATGCATGAGGTCGGAACCGTGACCGACGGTGGCTGTGGGTGCAGATCTCGATGATCCAATTGGCTCCGGATTCTGACTAGTCTCGCGCTGCTCAATTAATAGCTGTCTAAGCTCCTCGACAGCGCTAAACAATTCGTTACCAACCTGCTCTTTGAGAACGTCACCCAGCAGCATTCCCAGTGAACGCACATCGCGACGCAGTGGTGACTCTTTCAGATCTTGTTCGTGGCTCGTCAATTCAGCGAGCCGTGCAAATTGGTCGTCAACTTCCCAGAGCGGATCCATGAATCTCACAACCTATTTTGGAATAGGTAGGAAGTATCGGGCAGAACGGCGAAGCGAACAAGGCAGGTAATGGAATTCGTTCCCGTCGAACAGAAGTCCCATCCCCTAACACACAACAGCTCTTCTGTCGGAGCGCGTCCGTCCTCGGCTGCCCCCGTCGAACAGAACCCATCAGTAATGCAGCGAGGTTTGTGAGTTAGGGAAGCCGTTGAATTCGCCAGGGTACTGTTCGGCGGGGGCGGCCGAGGACGGCCGCGCTCCGACAGAAGAGCTTTCGTGTGTTAGGGGATGGGACTTCTGTTCGACGGGACGTCAGGAGCTAGGTACTAAAGTCCTTCATTAGCACTCAATCCACTCGCATTCCGGCTCTTGAGTGCCTTTTGTAGCTGTGACCATTCACGATGACCGTGTGACAGTTTCTGAAAATCACCATCGCTGTCTTTGTTCAGACTTTGGAGCATCTCACTCGATTTCCCACTGTTAATCGCTTTCTGAGCTGCCCGCGCGAGGGCTGCAAATGCTTCTTCGTGGAAGTTCTTCTTGTGATCCATTACCACGACACGTGCACGTTCGTATGGAAACCGGTAATCGCTCGAGTATTTCGTTTCCGTCTCAGACAGACTCCTTAGCATTTTCGAGTGATCGCGCATTTGTCGCAGTTGAGCCAATGCAAACTCTGGAACTTCGACTGAAGACGTTTTGAGCGACACTGGTTTCAGTTCGACGCTGGCAACCGGTGCTGCGGCTGGTTGGGCTGGAGCCGCATTTGGAGCACTCGGTTGCGATGTCACTTCAGCAGTCTGCGGTGGCGAGCTTGAACGGGTTGCTATTACGCCTAGAACCGCCAGCGATAGTACCAGCAGGCCAACCCCAGCAATGATGAACAACTTCAGCACAGATCTTTTTTGAGAAAGGGAAGGGTCCCGTTGAGACTGACTTAGCCAATCGTGTCCGTTCAGTTCGCGGCGGTCTAACAGTGAAGCTCGCTTCTCATGCTGAACCGTTTGTGATTCCGCTTCATCTTCTTCCATCGCCTGCACGATCAATCTGGATCGCGATGGCCTCAGCTCTCCTGGCGAACTAGTGTCCTGGGTGTCATGCCGCTTTGCTTTGACGCTCTCACTTCGTGCTGAACCGCACTTCCAACAGAACGCGTACTTCGCCTCAATCAACGTGTCACAGTATGTGCAATATGTCGGGTCAGTTGACGCCGGAGCTGTGCGATTAAATGAAGAGCCATCGGTCTCGACCGTTGGCTGACGCATAGAGATGTCGCGCGGCGCAGCACGAACCGGTGTCTTTGGCTGTGCGGTAGGAACCGGTGCGTTTGGTTGCACCGTCGGAACCGGTGCATTTGGCTTCGCGATAGGAACCGGTGCGATTGGCTGCGCCGTAGGTACCGGTGCGATTGGCTGCGCTGCTGGAGCCGCTGCGTTTGGCTGCGGCGCAGGAACCGGTGCCTTTCTTTTTGGCTGGTCGTCTACAACGGCAAAGACACCTGGTGCGAGCAACTTCCAACCCTCACCCATCGGCACAACTACAGCTGGTTCCGAGATGGTGACTTCTCCCGATGCTGGAGCCGCACAGTGATAGTAGTCCTGATAAAGTTCGTAGAAATCTCTTAACGAGTTGAGCCGCGACGCTCGCGGTAACACAAAAGTTTTGTTCGTCTCATCATTATTTCTGATCAGAACAAACTCGCCGTCTTCAATAGGAACGAACAGTCCACATTCATAGTCGAACGTAACGAAGGTCTTGTTTGCTGCCTTCGTCCTCTTCAGGTATTGAGCGATCGTAGCAGGAAACGATGGTCGAATATCCAGCCTTTCGTTGCAGATTGGACAGGTGTTCAGTGCCGTCACGAATGAGACCTGTGCGTCGTCACAGGAATGTTCACGTAAGTCTGAAGCGGCGGGATGCAAGCACCCCGGGCAGCACGGAGACGGGACACCTTCCGAGGTCAAGGTGAAATTCTTTGTCTCGAGTGGAGTGTTGGATTCGAAACTGATGGTGTAACAACGATCGCAAAGGTAAAGAGTCGAACTGCGTCGAGTGCAAACAGGACAGCGTTGCAATCCGTTGTCTTCAAAGTTAACGACCGAAAAGTGTTCACAGTTGCAGCAATACTCCCACTGGAAGTGGAAGGAGGACTCGTCTTCGCGATGTTGTCCTGCAAAGTCAAGTTCGCCGAGAACATGGCCCCGATTCTCGCACTTGATTGGGCTTTGTCGTGGCGCGAAGAAGCCGCGTTTGTGTTCATGACAGAATACTTTCATTGTCGTCACTCCCTTCGAAGATGAATGGCCCCGCAGTCCGTTCTGATTGAAGCTGTACCTTGCCCTGAGCATCGCGACTTTACGATCCGATAGTTTTGCCGCTGCGCATGCGGTTCAGTTCGCCTCACGCAAGCTCTTAGAGTCACGGCCGCGGGTACGGGTTGGTTACTCGCACAAACTGCGTTAGCGGAACTGAAAGAGGAGAACCCCTCGGGAGAGTGTTAAGACAAGAATGTTTGGGGAGACGCTGCGACTCGTTTATCGGGATCGTGGCCGCGGTGATTTACGGCGGTAGATTAATCTTTCGAAACGAGGATGGCAAGGTGGCAGAAGAAGGATGAAGGCGGAAGGATAAGCAGGTGCTTTGTACTTTGTGCTTAGATCTTTGAACGTGCGGGCGGCGACAAAAATGTGAAACCTAAAGAACCAGGCACAAAACACAAAATACGAAGCACAAAGTACAAACTATCTTCCGCCTCCTTGCTTCGTTTTGCGTCACCTGCGCGGTGCCGAACATCCGCTTACCTCTGAATTTGTAGAATATCCCCGAAAACAGGCGGCACACTCGTTGCGAAACATCAGTTCGCACACCTCCACGCCAGTCAATGCCGCTAAAGGCTCTACCGCCTCCCGTTTGGTGGAGTTTCCGCTGGAGGTGTGCACCAGTCCGAAGGATGAAGGCGGATGTCCGACGAACTTTAGTTTGTCGTGGGTGGGTTAAGAGCCTCTGTAAAATCTGAGGGCCTGCATCCGCACCACGACAAACTAAAGTTCGTCGGACAACCGCTGCCTTTTTCCATCATCCTTCCGCACCCATTGCCAGTAGCCCCGTCCGCGAATAGAATGCCGGGCAAATCAATCCGAATCGCACGTCAGGTAACGGAGATAGAAGGAGGGGAATCC
>DATDFV010000175.1:0-64270 GCA_036522415.1 Pyrinomonadaceae bacterium
CCAACTGAATGTCAGCGAGGGAATAAATTTGAGCAAGTTTGGTATCACAAGGGTGACGCTTCCAACGAAGCGTTTGTGTGAAAGCCTTGAGGGGAGTTCTCTGAAAATTACGATGGATCCGATACGCACAAGTAAACGACCCGAAGAGCAACAATAACTAAAACCCTGCGGTGAGGGTGTCGCCGCATCATCGAACACGAAGAGGAGAATTGAAAATGTCGAAGAGAAAGTTAACCGCAGCCATCTTCGCTGCCACCTTGTTTACATGTTCCGCCATCGTTCCTGCATTCGCGCAGCAGAGCGGTCAGACCATGCAGGACAACACTATGAGCGGTAGCAAGATGAAGGATGACAAGATGAAGGACGACAAGATGGCGTCCCACAACATGGGCAAAAAGAGCAAGCACAAAAAATCCCGAAAGCATAAGGCCGCGGACAAGATGGCCGGTGACAAAATGCAGGGCAACAAAATGTAGGATGGCCGCCCGGTGTTACATTTCAACTGACATGTGAGCGTGATGCCGGGTAGTTGTTCAGCACGTTAAGGAGAATTGATTTATGGCAAGGACGATGACAAACAGAGAGGTGCCTTTGATTTCCAGCGATCGTCCGGCGCGCCGATCTTCGACGTACGCGAACGTTCTCGAAGGCGTCGGCACCAGTATCTTGCGCTACGGGCTGGTTGCGATACTGCTCTACTTTGGCGCTTTCAAGTTTCACCCGGCGGAAGCCGCGGGCATTCAACCACTCGTCGCCAACAGCCCCCTGATGTCCTGGCTGCTCCCAATCTTTGGGGTTAGGGGAGTTTCAAATTTGCTTGGCGTTACGGAGATAACAATCGCAGTTTTGATGGCTTTAAGATCATTTTTGCCGACGATATCAGCGCTCGGCAGCATCGTCGCGATCGGAATGTTTTTGATTACCTTGACATTCCTTTTTTCGACACCTGGAATGTGGACTCACGTTCCGGGATTTCCTTTGCCACTCCCCAGTGCAAGCGGCGGATTTCTGATCAAGGATGTGTTCTTGCTAGGGGCTGCCGTATCAACAGCAAGCGAAGCGCTTCAAGCCTCGGTTTGACTCTTAGCATCCAGGCTTACGGCAGCCGCCTCGGAGAGTATCAATCACTTTTCGAAAGAGCGCATTAAGTGCCCAATTCATTTTGCGTCTATCTGTAAATTATTTACCATGAATGACGTTGCGTAACTTGGCCGAGGCTCCCTGCCAACTTCCAGCAAAGTCTGGTCTTTAATGATTTGCAAGGACTCTACGCGGTTCTTAACAAAGGAGGTTGGGTTTTTGCTCCCAAGGTCCCGCACTTGATGCGGTCTAAGTTGTTGATACCAATAGAGCGCTGATCGAGGATAATTTGTACGGATCCAGGGGATTTTATCGTGAATCTCGGCAAAATCTCGCAAAGCTAAAACGGTCTGCATGAGACGTGCTTGTAAACTGCTGATGAAGAATGAGTTTTGGTAGCGGGGGTCGGACTCGAACCGCCGACCTTGGGGTCATGAATCACCAACTCGGCAAAAACTTAAGTCTTTGCCTTTTCGAAAGTTGCAGCCACCAAGGATTTTCTAACACTTTACATTGTTTCCCATTCTATTCAGTTCGTTACTCGTAAAGTGCGGCGGATTCTGGGCACGAATTGGCCACAATGATTCCGCGTTGATCATATCAAGTGAGAAGACTGCCACCTGTGAGGTATCTTTATTATTCCGCGATCGGTTAGAGATGTTAGGAGGCTCGGTGAATCCTGCCAGCGTAGCCTGGTGCGTTAATATCGCGAACCGCGATAACGTGGGGCACGTTTAACTTTATTTCGGCAGCAGGAAACATGCTTACTCTATTCAAACTCGAACTCGAAAAGTTGTTTCGAGCAAAAAGCTTCTACCTATCATTCGGTGTTCTAAGTGGATTTGTTGCGCTCATGCTTTGGGGTTTCTATACCTATGCCGCTCGAAAGACCGGTGGTCAAGCCGTTGAGCAGTTCAAGTACACATATGAATCAAAGCAGTATTTCAACGGTTTAACGTTCGCACTCTACTCGGTCCTTTTCTCCTTTACGTTACTACTGCCGATTTTCGTTTCCATGAGCGCTGGTTCGCAAATCGCCAGTGAGGCCCGCGCGGGTACGCTCCGGATGATCTGTACGCGCCCGATCTCTCGCGCTTCGCTGATCCTTTCGAAGTTTCTAGTGACTGCACTACACGCTGGTCTCCTATTGGGTTTTTTCATCATTCTGAATTTGGTGGTTGGGCTGATCTTTGTCGGCTGGGGCAACCTGGAGCTCTATCCAGGTCCCCTCAATCTTGTCGATGCGCCGGGTAAAATAATGCGAGATGAAGCATTGATGCGCTTTGCTTACGCCGCATTGTCAGGCACCTGGGCCCTCCTCGTTATCGCGGCTCTTGCACTCCTGTGTTCGGTTGTATTCGATTCGCCTGCCCAAGCCATCGTTATGACCATCGCAGTCTATTTAGCACTTTATGTTGTTGGGCGTGTAGAGTTCTTCGAGCACTTACGTCCTTACTTCTTTACCACTGACATGGATTTCTGGCGCGACGTCTTCAAACCGGAAATTCCATGGCAGAGTCTGTGGCATTACGCATGTCTCTGCGGCGCGTATACGACGGGCTTGTTGTTGACCACTGTGGTTATCTTTGAGCGGAAGGATATCGTGACGTGATATGTGGGTGAAGCTGGTACTGCTGCTTCTGTTTTGCCTGATGATTGTGGGTGCCGCTCACTTTTCAGAGCCGCTTACCTCAGAAGCACAGCGCTCACCTACTGAGTCTTTTCATTCATTGCGCCTTATGACATGGAACATCGGTTATGCCGAACTGGAGGATGATACACGCGCGCACGACAAAGACTTACCGGCAGTGGCGGAATTGATCTTACGCAAAGAGCCCGATGCAATTGCCCTTCAGGAATTAACTGGCGGCGGACAGCTGAACGTCTTGCTCGGTTTGTTGAAAGGAAAATATCAAGGCGCAATTGCACAACAGGGAAAAGGAGATCGGTTCGAGGCAGTATTGGTCAAAGACTCTGGTGCGAAATTTATTCCGGTAGCGGTTGGAACACGCTACGCGCTAGGAGCTTCATTCCAATCAAACACTGGCGGACAGGAAGTGCTGCTTCTCAGTGCGCACGCCGATGCGTTTAATGCTGCGCAGCGACGGATCTACACCGAAGCTTTAATAGATTGGGCTCAAAGTCGGACGCAATCGTCTGACGTTTTCATTGCTGGTGACTTTAACTTCGAACTTAAAGCCTCCAACGAAACAAATCTTTATAGCGACAATGTGAAACACGACAGCGAGTCGTACAGTCATATCCTGCGCTACTTCCGCGACCTTGGACGCTCGGCCGGCGATACTGCAATCAATGATCGACGTATCGATTACATTTTTGGTCCATCTAATCTCAAACAGACAGGACGAGTCGAAGTGTTGCGCAATGCTGCCGTTGGCCGAATGGACCACTGGCCGTTGGTAGTGGAAGTGGAGCTTTAATACTCAATGTCGGATATAGCTTTGGAGACCCAGGATTTGACGAAGCGATTTGGTTCGCGCACGGCAGTCGATCGTCTGTCGTTACGAGTCGAGAGAGGTGACATCTACGGTTTTCTAGGTCCAAACGGCGCCGGGAAATCGACGACCTTGAGAATGATATTGGGTTTGGTGAGGCCTACATCCGGCGTGGTCAGATTTCCGTTGCCAGCTGGGAGTTGGGAATACCTTCGGGCACGCTCGCGAGTAGGAGCCATCATCGAGACACCGGCATTCTACGATAACTTTTCCGGGCTCCGGAATCTGCAATTACTTGCTTCCTTATCTGGTGCTGTGCAACGGAAGCGTGTCGAGCAGGTGCTCGAAATTGTAGGCTTGCGAGAGCGCGAGAGAGATCCAGTGAAGGTTTATTCTTATGGCATGCGACAACGGCTCGGAATTGCACAAGCACTTTTACCAATCCCGGAGCTTATTATTCTTGACGAACCGACCAACGGTCTCGATCCAGAAGGTATAAAAGAGACGAGAGAGTTGATTCGACGTCTTCGAGATGAGTTTAACTTGACCGTTTTGCTCTCGAGTCATTTACTCTCGGAGATTGAACAACTCTGCAATCGAGTCGGGATCATTCACGAAGGACGACTGCTCTATCAAGGTGAACCCGGAGCATTGGTAACTCCAAACAGGACATATAGAGTTCGAGTCGACAACATGACCGCTGCTTTTGAATTAGTAATCAAAGAACCCGGTGTCACGGTTAGTCGAAATGGTGATTCGTTTCTACGGATTGACGCAAACGAAGAAAGAATAGCTGATGTGAACGCCTTGCTGGTCAGTCAACATATTAAGGTGTATGAATTGAGCTTGGCTCAAGAAAGTCTAGAAGAGGCATTCCTTCGGCTGACGAAAAACAAGTAACTCGGCCATGTCTGTAGAGCGTCCCATCGTGCCAACAGCGCAGGCGTCCCCGCCTGAACGTGTCCAACCTAACCATCATGGATTAAATCCGAGTGCATTCTTCTCGAGATGGGCCGGCAGGGAAGCCGGTAGTCCCAGCATGATGCTATCTTGGTGAAAACGACCCTACAGTGTCGACTGGAGAACGAATGAGTAATTCACTAAACAATAAAACCTCGACTGAATTACGAAACGAACGTGCTCGAGTTGCCTTGACAATTCTGCGGCTTGGGTTGGGCAGCCTTTTTGTCTGGGTGTTCTTTGAGAACCTGGGAAAGGGTCTGTACAGTCCATCGGGTTATTCAGGTTTGATTAATTACTACATCGAAAAAGGCCATGGGCCGCAACTGCTAAAAAGTGTTATGGCGTTGATGGCAAGTCACGCTGCCGTCGCTGGTCCGATGCAGGGGTTCACTGAAATAACGTTTGGAGTACTGCTGCTGATCGGACTCCTAACCAGGCCAGTCGCTCTCGGTGCTTTCTGTTTTCTGAGTACACTGTGGCTTGCGGAGATGGGTACTGCGTGGATCTGGGAACTATTAATCCCGATGATCGTTGCGCTGGCATTGATGATTGGGGCGGCGGGTAGCAAATGGGGAGTTGATGCGTTACTGGCACGTCGTTATCCAGGGTCCCCGCTGTGGTAGCCTAAATACTACGGACCGTTTCTTTGTATAGCGATTCGTGCGAACGTCATGAGGATGCGCGTCGACGCCAAGATCGTTCCGCGAATTGTACCCGCGATTTTTGAATGACCACCCGCTCGCCGCCGGTAGTCGACGGGAACCTCCAATGTCCGCACTCGCGCACGGGCTGCACGCATTTGCATCTCCAACGGCCATCCATATGTCTCTTCACACAAATTGAGTTTCTCTAGCGTGTCGCGACGAATCGCTCGAAACGGCCCCATGTCAGTGGAATAAACCCCGTAGAGAAGCCGGAGAAGAAATCCGATCACGTATCCGGCAACTACTTGATGAACGACCATGCTTCCGGCCTCTCGTTTGCCCCGAGTTCGTGATCCAATTACAAAATCGCACTTGCCTTCAACAATCGGTGCCACAAGCCGGCCCATCATTTCGGGACAATCACTACCATCGCCGTCAAGAAAAACAACTATCTCGCACTCGGAGGAGATTGAACGAAGCCCCGCCCGAAACGCTCGTCCATATCCGGGAATTGGTTCCGTAATGATTCGCGCACCTGCCGCATCCGCAATCTCGGCCGTTCGATCCTTGCTGCCGTTATCGACCACAAGAATCTCGTCCGCCAGATTTCTCGGGACGGAGTTGATGACGTTCGCGATTGCTTCTTCTTCGTTCAGTGCGGCAATGATCACTGAGACAAATGGTTTTGGTGTTTCGTTACTCATGTGCCAAATGAGGAGTTTCTTGGCGGCGCAGCCATCTCATTAATATTCCGAGAATCAAGAACGGCGCGAAGATAAAGGTCTTCAATAACAAGACGCGACCGGCTGTGTCATTGATCCAGGTCAGATACAGCAGGAAGCTTGCGCCCGTTAAATAGAGAACGGGAACGGAGGGAATGAAGCACAAGAAAAGTATCAGCCAGCAGAAATACCAGGCGAAGTGCGGCGCAAGGAGAAACACGAATACGGACGCAATAATCAGGCAATTTCGTATATAGCGAACGTCGCCGTTTCGTTGATCCCGCAAGAACCAGAAAGACAAGACACCAAGCAAAGCAATACTAAACGTCAGATAAACCCATGCCGGCACGTTTGTGCTGAACAACCGACGCGCAACAGTCAACAGGAAAAATTGTTCGCCGCTTACCATACCTCGTTCACTCGCATATCCGGGAAGGAATCCCAGCACTCCAAGTGGGCCGACGCTGATGTATGGCAGATAGGCGATAAATATCGTGACCACAAATGCCAACGGCGTCTTCCAACTCCAACGCCTGTAGAACGCCGGGAACAACAGCGCTGGAAATAATTTCACACCTGTAGCACATGCGAGCAGAAATCCAGTCAACGTTTCCCGGTGCTTCCGATGTGCGAGCAGAGCCGCGGCAAGAAACGCGATTGCGAGCGCATCCAGGTGTCCACTTCCGGCAAGTTCCCAAACAGCCAGTGGATGCCAGGCATAGATCAAGACTCGCTGCCTTGCGAGTCCAAAAGAAGTGAGCAATTCAATGACCGCCCAAACTATTATAGCTTCGCAACCAACCATCACCGCTTTCATCCACGTCACGGATTCACTAAAACGAGTGGTTAGAAAGAAGGCCCCTTCAGCCACCGGTGGATAAATCGTTCGCGCATAATCGCGCCGATTGATGTTTGGATAAATCTTGTCGTCACGAAGCTTAGCTAGTGATTCATTTGCTGGAACGTATCGATAAGGATTGATGCCTGCTGACTGCACTCGGCCATCCCAGATGTAGCGGTAGATGTCGTCGGACAAATATGGCGGATAGAAAAGAATGGCAATGCGGAACAGTGCAGCGAAGGTTAGTCCGAGCAGTAGTAATTGAGGTGAGTCTTTCGTGCGCAAGCTTAGCCACACGACGCCGAAGTAGATGAGTAGTTGAATCAGGACGAGTTTGAGAAAAAAAAGAATGTCAGGAACACTTCTGGAGCGAACGCCGACACGATAAAGAACCAACATTACGATACCCAGGATGCTCAGCGTCACAGTCCACCTGGAAAACGTCGCGGGCGCTGGGTCGCTCATATCGACAGTTGGTTTGAAAGTTTAGGACAGATTCGTCGCGGTCCTTCTGTGTTGAGTATTGATTCAAGGAACGCACGAGTGTGAGGTGCGAGATAAGATCCATTTAGGGACTTACGTAAGAATAATTCTTCGCACAGTTGTTTGAGAGTGTCTGCATCATCAACATCGTACCAGGACGGTAGCATCTCAACAGGTAGATCGATTCCTTCCGCGCGCTCTCTTGTGCGAGCGAGCACGTCCGACGTACTCCAGGCAATTTCGCGAAAGAGATTCCTATGTGCGTGCTTCAACCCAATTAAATAGTAGCCACCGTCTTCCGCTGCCCCAAGCACGACTCGATCACCATCGCTGGCTAGCAACTCCATCGCTCGGACCAGTATTGACTTCGGTAGCGTCGGACTGTCGGAATTGATCAGACAGACGGCACCATAACCCTGTGATAAGAGATCATCCGTGGCGTTGCAGAGACGCTCTCCGAGCGATGCACCACGCTGGGCTAATAACTTGAATCCTTTTGGTAAGACAGCATCAAAGGCGGATTCTGAGCCGGTCGGCGTATATACGATTAAACCTTTTGCTGCTTCCGTCTCCGTGACAGTTGCGATATTCGCAACCATGTCACGAAGAAAGCAGACATTGATTTCAGCAGCCTCCTGCTCAGTCAAAGGCGGCACAAGCCGCGTTTTCACTGCTCCTGCAACGGGAGCCTTCGCCATTACGCCGAGGGCACAAACGGGTCTGGACATCATTTCATGTGTCATTCATTCAGGCCGCTATAATCACTTACCAGAAATCGGTGCGAGTATACTCGCAACTCCGCTGGAAATTTGACCGAACTCACATACTCGGCGAAAATCCCTCAACGTCCCAATAACTTTTTCCGCTGATGGATGCAATCATGAATCATGAATCAGCCGTTATGAAAGCTAGCGAGATCGGTAAAGATATTCTCGCGCCGTCTGCAGCACAAAACGATACCGCTGGAAGATTTTCTGAGGAAGCGATCCAGTCGCTTGGTGACGCTGGATTGCTTGGGCTAATGCTACCGGTCGACGTTGGCGGCTCGGGGTTAGGACCACGGACGTTTGCAGCGGTGACGGCTACAATCGCCGAGGCAGATGCTTCCGTTGCCATGGTCTATGTCATGCACATCCTAGGTGCAGCGGCCGTGGCATCCGCGCGACCAAGTGCAGCCCCGACACTCGCCCCGGTGCTAAAAGAAATTGCCGCGGGCCGTCATTTATCAACTCTCGCTTTCAGTGAAAAAGGCTCGCGCAGTCATTTCTGGGCGCCTGTTTCGCGCGGCGTCAGGAATGGTGACGGCGTGCACATAAGCGCTAAGAAATCGTGGGTCACGAGCGCGGGTTATGCCCAGAGCTACATTGTCTCCACACTCGCGCCTGAAGGAGCCGGACCAACAGATTCGACTCTCTATTTTGTCCCAGAAGGGACAAGCGGTCTGTCAGTGTCTGGTCCATGGAATGGCTTAGGGCTACGCGCAAACGCTTCTGCACCGGTCGCGTTGGACAATTGTTTTGTCCCATCAGATTTTCAGCTTACGGACGACGGCGACGGGTTTCCAGTCATGCTGAACGTGGTGTTGCCGCTATTTAATCTAGGTTCAGCAGCAGTCGCTTTGGGATTGTGCCGAGCAACAGTCTCTGGAACCACTTCACACCTCAAGAATGCGAAGTTTGAGCACCTGGGTCAGAGTCTTGGCGAGAGCTTGCCGACGCTACGAGCGCAACTGGCGACAATGCAGATCGAGACTGACGGACTGTCAGCTCGAATTGACGATGTTATTGATCATCTTGAAACGCCAAGCGAAATCACGATGCTTCGAGTGCTTGAATCCAAGGCCGCTGCCGGCGAGATCGCGATCAGTGTTACATCAACTGCTATGCGGATCTGTGGAGGTGCAGCCTTCTCAAAGCATTTGAATATCGAACGCTTGTTTCGTGATGCTCACGCGGGTGCTGTGATGGCGCCAACGGGCGATGTTCTGCGTGAGTTCATTGGAAAATCATTGTTGGGAATACCGCTCTTTTAAAATCGAGTGAACCTTATCTAAAGAACCACGAGGAAGTTATGAGTAAAACAATTTGGCTTGGCGCTGTTGCGTACGATCCGAAGGTGGTCACGATCTGGGAAGGCATGCGCCGGTATTTTCAGGAAGAAGCAAATCTTCCGGTCGAGGTCGTACTGTTTCAGAGCTATGAAGCACAGGTGCTTGCACTGCTGGCCCAATCCGGTGATGTTGTTCCGCGTATCGATATTGCATGGAACACAAACCTCGCCTATTTACAGGCCGATGAGTGGAGCAACCATGCTTGTCGTCCTATCGCTATGCGCGACACCGATCTCGGTTGGATGACCAAAATCGTCGCAGTCAATGGTGGCCCAGT
The DNA here is from genome assembly GCA_036522415.1 of Pyrinomonadaceae bacterium. Taxonomy (GTDB): domain Bacteria; phylum Acidobacteriota; class Blastocatellia; order Pyrinomonadales; family Pyrinomonadaceae; genus PSRF01. The sequence goes on from DATDFV010000175.1 coordinate 9,577, forward strand.
TTTAACGCTCGAGGACTTGAAGGGTCGCACACTGGCCATTGGCAGTCGAGACAGCGGACACGCCGCAATTCTGCCCGTCCACTTTTTGGAGCAACAAGGCTTGCGTGAGGGCCATGACTATCAAACGTTACGTTTCAACAGCGATGTCGGTAAGCACGGTGATACCGGGACTAGTGAAGTGGAAGTGGTGCGTGCTGTCCTGGACGGACGCGCAGATGCTGGCGCGATCGGAAGTCCATTTTGGAACACCGTCCGCAAAGAGCATCTCGTGCCTGAAGGTGGACTCAGCGAAATATGGTCATCCCCAGTCTACAATCACTGCATGTTTACCGCGCGGCCTGAGTTCGATCGTGAACTGGAGAACAGATTTGTGGAAGCGCTGCTAGCGATGAGTTATGACAACCCTGCTCATCGTCCGATACTCGAAGCCGAAGGACTAGTGCGTTGGCTAGCCCCTAACGTCGATGGTTACGATGCCTTGCGGCAAGCAGCGGATCAGCAGGGATTCTTCAATAGAGTGCTTGCGAAGTCGGCTTAAGCACAGCCATGAATTACAGGATTACAGAATCTGCAGGATGACTTGTTAATTCTGTTCATCCTGTCGGATTAGAACTTTCCACCGCAATGCGGCCCATCCTCACGCGCAGTTAAAAATTCGCGCGAGCTTATTCCCGTGTTCGCGGTCGAGTTCAAAGGCGCGCCGAACCGCAGCGAATGATTCCGACAGAGGAAAAATCTCGCGAGTAACCAGTAAATCATTGTCTTCCGCCCCGACGGGATGCCAGTACACACCCGCAGCGGCGATGGTGACTTCCGGGACGAGATCCGCTCGACTAACAGCAATACCATCGCTCGCGACCCCACGTAACGCGATGCGGCGTATTACTCGATCTTCTTCAGCAATCTGCTCGTCGTCGAGGAATTGACGAAACTCTTCCGCCTCATCATCGGTCGAAACAGTGGCAGCCAATCGTACTCGGAATCCAAGGTCACGAGCGCGTTGAATACCTTCTCGCGTTCGCGCCCATGTTCCAGGTCCGCGATGGAGGTCGTGGAGGTCTGGCGTCGCGCTGTCTAAGCTGATTTGGAGAACAATTCGATCACGGGGCAATGCTCGCAGGGTTTCGGCGCGTCTGCCGGTGAATAACATTCCGTTCGTGAGCACTGTGGTCGTCGCCGTGGTTGCGCAAGCATTTAGAATTTCGCCGATGTCTCCCAACAGAAAAGGCTCGCCGCCGGTAACAAAGATCTCCTTAACGCCGAGTCCCGCTGCTTCAGAAGCAATTTGTTTCACGCGCGCGAGTCCCAGTTCCCGTCGTGGTGCGGTAGGGGACGAACGCACACAGCAGTAGTCGCATTGCAAGTTACAGTCGAAGTTTGTGTAGAGCCAAAGTCGTGAGCCGACCGGTCGGCTATCTTCGCCGAGCGAGATATCGGTGCCACAACGAAAAACCCAATGCATGCGCGATTGGTCTGTCGTTGCTTCTAACAGCGAATTCCCCGTAAATCGGCACCACGTCTCCAACTCTGGACCAACGCTGGCGTCGTCACTTACCACTGCAACCACATCGCCTGGCTGACTCTTGCGCACGACCGCAATTAACTCCGGCAAGAGACCGGAAGCGAAGGTCTTCGCACCAATATCCAGGACGACGTCAGCCTTCATGGTTAGCAGACTTTCCAGACACGCTTATTGAGCGTTAATCCACGTCTCTGATCCCGTCAACTTAACAGCTACATCGGAAATGAAAATCCGCAACGTGTTTCCATCCGCCGTACCATTATGGTCCGTCGAGATAAGTAGAGGGCCAGCTTTCTTGTAGCCCTCCCAAGTTGCGATAACGACACTTGGCTTCTTAGTTCCGCCGCGATGATAAACGAATTGCTCGACCCGATTGTCCTTGCCAACGTAAAGGTCCCACGTGTCACCCGGTGTGTAACCACCATCCGATGGATACTTTACAGAGACTAAATCGGCGGAGCCGCTTCCCTGCGGTAACGGTTGTGTGCCTTTATCTTGTACATCGGCGCTCGCGTCCCAGTAAGCATGCAGCGGAAACAGCAGCCAATAGTTATCGTTGACAAAAGAAGGGTCGATTTCGTTCTTCACATTATCCGGTTGGCTGTTTAGTTGAGAGCGAACGTACGTAGCCTTTACTGGTTTGCCATCCTTATCTTTTCCCTCAAAGGAAACCTTTCCTGTCTTTGGTTCCCACACCCACGAACGAGAAAGATTCACACCGGGAAACTGCGCGTTCCACGTGTATCGGATCGCTTCCACCTGGCCAAATTCATCAAGGCCATACGTTTTGGCCAGCTGTTCGCGAACGGCGGCAGAGGTCTTTCCCGAAGTGGCCGCAGCAGGCGTGGCTGTCGCTTCGGGGGCGGATTGAGGCTTCTGCGAACATGATGAAGCACCAACTACCAGCATCACGAAAATGAGGAAACGGATTGTCTTTGATGGGTTCAACTCTTTCATGACTACTCCTCCAGCGCTATCGATATAACGTGCAGCGCACCAAAAAATCGCACTCATTGGGTGGATGCTTGGGATAATAAGCAGGGTAATTCTTAATGTCCAGATGTTGACTGTTGAGTACATCCGTCCTTAGTGCGATTTATTGATGAAGGCGAGTTGTGGAATAACTTGCTTTGGTGTCTCCTACATCAGTTCAGCGATCCCGCTGTCTTTAGGGCCGCCGATCAAGCGATTCGCTCCGCTGCTGCTTGGCGGTCTCAACTCCCGATTCACCTGGACTATGATGCGGTTGACCCGCTTAATCAATGAGCCCGTACAGGTTCACTTCAAAGGTACGTCCTTGTAGCGAAGCTGAACTTTCCAACCAACTCGAAGCCAATGGTTTTCGGTCACGGTGTCCAGTCTCTTGGACCAGTTCGCGCATAATGCGTAGCACGTTGCGCAAATGTGGTTGGGGTCGTATCGCGAGCAGTTGTAACCTCTCTGCTCGTGTCCTTTTTATATATAGGTGTGTCGCTTACGATTTAGGTGTGTTGTGCAGGCTGGAATGAATTAAAAAGTAACAAGGACCATGAGGGTTTTAGTCCCCTGGTCGGTCCCAAACTTAAGTCCTTAGTTATGAGGAAGTTCGTTGGGCGACTTTATATTGGCGTAATTCACATTCCTTCCCATCACTTAACATTCGTTGTTGCGCTGTACACGTTCCGTGTTTTTTGTTTTGGACACAAATTGGCCGCAGCGGTATTCGGCCTCGAAAAAGATAGCCCCTTGTAAGTTATTGAGTAGTAAGAGGAAATTGGTAGCGGGGGCGGGATCGAACCGCCGACCTTGGGGTTATGAATCACTATCCCGGCAAAAACGTAAGTATTTGCCTTTTCGAAAGTTGCAGCCACCAACGATTTTCATGCGTTTGACATTCTTTCCCATCGCTTACAGTTAGCTACATCCAGTGTACTGTCTGTTCTGGACACAAATTGAACACGAAGTCGCCCTTCCTCTTGGCTACGTCAAAATTGATTCGATTTCCTCACGCTCAATTCTTTTTCGCGTTCTAAACTCTCTGCCACTCTTATGACTCGATCCATCGTTCGCGCAAGAGTTCCAATGCTCCATTTCCAATGTTGACGAAGATAATCGATTCTTCTCTCATGAGTGCTAAGTGCCTCAAAGGAATGGTGAGTAAGAGATCCAAAGTGATTGAAAAGTCTCTCACTTAACCAAACCCTGGCTTAGCCGGCTCGTTTGATTGTTTCTTAGCCATTCACCGAGCTCAACTCCGAGAGTCTTCAGCGGAGCTCTTGCTGAAGCTAAGTCCCACAGAATCGTGCAACAAAAACAACCCTTCTACCAGAATTCCTTGCCAGAATTTTCTCAGAATTCAAGAAGACGAAAAACTAATGGGAGTCTAGTCATGCCAAACACAATAAGGTACGAATGAGAATAGTACGCTCGTACACGTTAAGAACTGGGGCTTCGCGAGCAAAGCCAACAAAGCGGTATCCGAGGCGATTATTTCAACCGGCGAATTTTGCTTCCTGCTCGCCGCGATGAAAGTGTTTCTCGAACATAGTATCGAGCCAAATCTGGTGTTGGACCAGGATCCCGATGCCCTCGTTGGAACCTGGCGTTCAAAACAAGCGGCTTGATCTACGAAGAACCACCTGGCAGATCCTTATGCAGGAGGGCAACCAAAGCTTTCCCTCTGGAAGTTATTCTGGACAGCTACCAACTCGCCAAAGGCAAAGCTAAAGGCGCACAAGGCTGACTCGCGTTGAAGGAGACGAACCATGACCATAATCGATGGAATGCTGAAGGAGCTTGAGCAAGAGACTCAAACCACGCGTCGTGTACTTGAACGAGTCCCCAATGAAAAGTTAGCCTGGCGGCCGCATCCAAAGGCTCGAACACTTGGTGAGCTTGCGATGCACGTTGCGATCGTTCCGGGCGCGGTTGCCGAAATGTTCGCTTCACCCTCCCCCGCACAAGTGCCGCAGTTCACTGATCCTGTTGCTCAGAGCGCGTCCGAATTCATTCCGACTCTCGAGCAGAGCATCGCGAAGGCGAAAGCAGCTCTCAGCGGCATGAACGATAGCACGGCAATGGAGACCTGGCGAATGATGCAAGGCGAACGTGAGCTGTTCGCATTGCCGCGCGCGTCGCTGTTGCGTTCAATCATGCTGAATCACTGGTATCACCACCGCGGACAATTGTCAGTGTACTTGCGTGAACTCGACGTACCTATTCCCTCGATCTATGGTCCCAGCGCCGATGAGAACCCCTTTGCGTGAAGTTCTCCGAGCCGATGGTGAGAATGAAAGGAACACCATGGCCGAGGAAGAGGTAGAGGCAAGACCCACTTTACAGACCAACGATAAGTCCGTAGTTGAAGCCAACGACGCCGTGTCCAGCTTCGTCGCCGAGCTGCAGGCCGGCTGGGATCAGCACGACGCGAACATTTCCGATCGACATCTCGCCGCGGATATCGTTTGGGGAAGCCCATTCGGCGCCACGGTCTACGGTTATGAGCGGTTACATTCGATTCACATTAGGCTCAAAGAGCAGAACAAAGGCGGCTCATCGTCGCGGTTCGAGGTTGAGCGCGTGCTGGTTCCGACCGATGGCGTTGCAGTCGCCCACGTCAGACGTGTGGCGCTGGAACCTGACGGTCAACCGGTCAAACCCAGCTCAGACTCGAGTAGTGGCTTCTCAGAGATGGCGCTCTACGTACTCGTCCGCTGCAATGGGGGTTGGTGGGTTGCCGCCGGGCAAAACACGGCAATCCGGCCGGGCGGCGCAGCCTGAGTGATTTAATTTCGGAGTGTCGGATTATGAAATTCATATTCGGAAGTGCCGTCCTCTGCATGATCTCAATCGTCATGGCTTATTCACGCCAGCCTACTGAAGCCATTGCGCGGAACACGACTGGGAGCTCACAAAATTCAATGACGACCGATGACAGAGCGAAAAACGAAGCCGCAATCAGAAAGTTAGTTGACGGATCACATACAAAGACCTTCAATGGGTGGCGACCGGCGAAAGATTGACAGCGGAAACCTTCGCGCGTTACCGCAAGGAGGGCGGCTCAGTCATTGGCCATGCTATCCCTGAAGAGATATCGCGCCTTGCTGCAGCCAATCCTCGGGTGATGGTCGCCAGCGATGGATTGATCGAAAATCGCCAGGGCCATCCGCGCGGGGCGGGCACCTTTGCGCGCGTGCTGGGATTTTACGTCCGTGAGCAAAAGGCCCTCTCGCTCATGGATGCAATCCGCGAGATGTCGCTTCTTCCAGCCCAGCGTTTGGAAAAACTGGTACCAGCGATGCGCGCCAAAGGCTGCGTGAAGGTCGGAGCCGATGCCGACCTCACCATCTTCGACCCGGCGACAGTTATCGACCGCGCCACGTTCGAACAACCGGCGCTCTATTCTGAAGGCATTCGTCACGTAATGGTCGGAGGAATCTTCGTCGTTCGCGATGAGAAGATCGTGGAAGGTGTGAAACCGGGCAAGGCAATTCGCCGGACGAATCGTTGAAGGCTTATCGATGACCAAAGACCTCAAAGTCGATACCACTCTGTCGCATTACCGCATCGTCGCCAAACTCGGCGCGGGTGGAATGGGTGAAGTATACCTGGCGCAGGATACAAAACTCGATCGCAAAGTTGCGTTGAAAATCTTACCGGCTGAGGTTGCTGCGAATCGCGATCGCATGGAGCGGTTCGTCCGTGAGGCGAAAGCGGCAGCGGCGCTAAATCATCCGAACATCGCACACATCTATGAGATTGGTGAAGATAAGGGTATTAACTTCATTGCGCTGGAGTTTATCGATGGCGTAACCCTGCGCGAGATGATTCATCGCGAACGAACTGAGCTGCGAAAGCTGCTTAGGATTTTGCAACACGCTGCAGACGGTTTGGCACGTGCCCACGCGGCGGGAATTGTTCATCGGGATCTCAAGCCCGATAACATCATGATCACGAATGACGGTCACACGAAGGTTCTCGACTTTGGTTTGGCGAAGCTTCTAGAGCAACCAACAGCGCCGGCGAATGATTCGAGTGAAGTCGAAACCGCTGTCATGCGTCACCCATCAACGCCCGGAACCGTGCTGGGCACCGTTGGCTACATGTCGCCCGAACAAGCGCAGGGCAAAACGAAAGACATCGATCAACGCTCAGATATCTTCTCGTTCGGTTGCATTTTGTTTGAAGCGTGCACAAGAAAGAGGCCGTTTGAAGGCGAGTCGGTAATCAAGTCTATGCACATGGTTGTCTATGAACCTGCGCCGCTTGTTACGGATTTGAATCCATCGGCTCCGCTCGAGTTACAGCGCATTGTTCGCCGCTGTCTGGCGAAAGATCCTGACGAGCGTTACCAGTCAATCAAAGACGTTGCGATAGAGTTGAAAGAACTTCGCCGCGACTTGGAAGGAATTGATACAACTGCCCCGCCACCTCCGAGGAGCATTTCAGGAACCGGTGCCGTGTCCACGCACAGCCAAAATATCAGTCCAACCCTGAGCACGCCGACCTCTTCGCTTCAAACACGTGCATCGAGTGCTGAGTATGTTGTCTCTGGAATCAGGCAGCACAAACTAATAGCAGCGATCATCGCCGTTGTTGTACTGGCTGGCACATTAACAATCCTCGCGTTCTATCTCCGCGGGCGCGCGTCGAACGTCGCCATCAAATCCATTGCGGTAATGCCATTCGTTAATGAAGGAGGCAAGGCAGAGCTTGAATACTTGTCTGACGGCATGACAGACACACTCATCAGCAGCTTGTCGCAGTTGCCAAATCTGAGTGTTAAGGCGCGGTCATCAGTGTTTCGTTACAAAGGCAAGGAGACAAGCCCACAGACTATCGCCAGGGAGCTAAATGTACAGGCGATTTTGAACGGACGAATTGCCTCACGAGACGATCAACTGACGCTGACGCTCGAGCTCGTCGACGCGCAAAGCGAAAATGTAATCTGGAGCGATCAGTACAATCGCAAGCAGTCCGACATTGTTCAGTTGCAGAGCGAGATCGCTCGCGACGTTTCATACAAACTTAGGATGAAGCTTTCGGGCACCGAAGCAGAAAAGGTCGCAAAAACATACACTGCCAATCCAGAAGCCTATCAGCTTTACTTGAAAGGCCTGTTTCAATGGAACAAGCGCACCGCAGAGTCGCTCAGGGCGTCAGTTGACTATTTCAATCAGGCAATTGAAAGGGACCCGGGATATGCGCAAGCCTATGCAGGAATGGCGTTGGCTTATGTTTTGTTCCCGGAATATTCCGCCGGTAACCCAGCCGAGTCTGTGGGGAAAGGAAAAGCCGCTGCCAGGAAAGCTTTAGAACTGGATGACACACTTGCCGAGGCTCACGTTGCGCTGGGCCACGCGCTGTTTACCTACGATCGAAACATCGCAGAATCGGATCGACAATTTCAACGAGCCATTGAGTTGAATCCAAATTATGCAACTGCCCATCAGTGGTATGGGGGCGGCAATTTGGTGAGCACTCAGCGCTTCGACCAGGCAATCGCGGAAGGTATGCGGGCCATCGAACTTGATCCACTGTCGTTGATTGCCAACGTGGAATTAGCTGCGATCTATGGATACGCGCGCAAATATGATCAGGCGATGGCTCAGCTTAACAAAGTAGTCGAAACCGATCCGAACTTTTATCTGGCATACATGTATCGCTGTCAAACTTACGAATATAAGGGCGAGTTTGCGGAAGCTATTGCTGAGTGTGAAAAGGCGAAAGCATTGAATAGCGATCCTGCAGTGCTGTCGTATCTCGTAGTTGCGTACGCTCGGTCAGGCAAACGAGAAGAAGCAGTGAAGCTTGTCGAGCAGATGCATGAACAGGCGAAGCAACGTTACGTGCCCGCGTACAGTTTTGGCGTTGCCTATACCGGACTGGGCGACAAGGATCAGGCACTTCAATGGCTGGAACGGAGCCTTCAGGATCGTGCTTGGGAAATAACTTATTTGAAAGTTGACGCAAGCATGGACGGCCTTCGGTCCGATCCGCGGTTCGATGATCTCGTGAAGCGCCTTGGATTCTGAGTGTCATTGTTATCCGTGTTGTGCAAACTCGCCTCATCCAGGAAGCCCTTCATTTCATTACAGAGACACAGAGATAACGCAGAGAAGAACAAGCGTGGTACACAATGGCGGCAGGCCGCGACTGGATAATTGCAACTCGTTACTGGTATATCAGTTATGCTACCTTGACAATTCTTTGATCGTAAGGGACCAGGCCGAGCTAGTAGTCGACGTCGTCAAGGAAGTCGTGCGAATAGCGCAATGTGGGGTTTAATGTTGTCTCGATTTTCAAATGTTCACATGTTGAAAAAGCGAATGTGCCGATTGTCCTTATTAATCTTTATCTCTTTCTGTTGTTGTCTGATCACAATCGGACAAGATCGAACGTTGCAAGACCCCGACTGGGTCAAGCAGCTTGCTCCCAAGCGCATTGTGTACAGCGTTCCCGGAATGAATGCTGTAGAAGTTCGCAAGAATATTACGTACAAAACCGTTGCCGGCGAGTCTCTGAAAATGGACGTCTATTCTTCGCCAGGGGGGAAGACCAGTCGCCCCGCGATTTTTTTCATCCATGGCGGACGTGTGCCGCGAAATCTGCTGACCACTCCAAAAGACTGGGGTGCCTTTGTCTCCTATGGCCAGCTTGCCGCTGTATCGGGATTTGTAGGAGTGACTTTCAATCATCGCTTCTACGCATGGGAGAGCTTGCCCGACTCGCAATCCGACGTAAATGACGCGATTGCTTACCTGCGTGAACACGCCGTCTCGTTCGGTGTAGACAAAAATCGAATTGTACTGTGGGCCGTTTCCGCGGGTGGAATTTTCCTGAGCGATGCGCTTCAAAAGAACCCACCCTATCTTCGTTGTCTCGTTGCGTTGTACGCAGAACTTGATTTGCAGAGTGAGAGGAACGCGGCGCCGCCGACTGTATCTGATGAAATGCTCCGGCAGTTCTCGCCGCTGTTCTTTCTCGGCCAGAGAGAAAAACAAATTCCTCCAATCTTCGTCGCGCGAGCCGGTCTGGACGATCATGAGATGAACACCGGTATCGACCGGTTCGTGCAACTTGCAACGTCGAGAAACCTCACGATCGATTTTATGACTCATCCGACGGGTCACCATGGATTTGACGTCGATGACGATAATGCTCGCTCGCGCGAGATCATCAAACGCGCGATCGAGTTTGTTCACGCGCACAGCGCGAGGCGAGTTAAATGAAGCTGACGCTGAGCAATCGCCAAGCTCTGATGCTCAAGCAGGGGTTCCGAGGTTTGAAGAATTGGACCACGTGTGAGCAGAGTTTCATCTTCTTCCCCGATTTTACGCGTGTTTTGGCCAATGGTGATGGAGTTAATACTGGTTTATGGTGTTGAAAAATTTGCCCACACGGGTGACAGAGCGTTAACGCTTAATGATGCTATGTAGTCGATGAATGTGGTTACAGGGTCGGGGGAGAGGATTCGACACCACTGACTACCACTATCTAACACTGAGTGAGTTACTTACATCGCGTTCGCCTGGTCTATCCTTACTCAGCGGCATCGTATGTAGTTCCGTGGTATCTAATGCGTCGTTGCTGTGCTTTGGCACAAATCACGGCACACAAAATGGACCCAGCATCAGACTGCTCTTTTATGTGTGAGCTTTCGTTGAAGGGGTTTGGGACACGGCCCGGGCATCCTGTTTGTTGTAAACGCCGCTCGACTGGCGGATTCCATTGCCCTTTGTAGTGAAAGCGGAACCATGTCGCCGGAGTTTCTTCGGGGGTTCGTGGTCTCATTTCTGTTTCCCTTCGTTGAGTGCCTTTGCAAAATCGACAGCAGCCTTGGTTTCCTCGGTGCTGAGTGGCTTCACTTGGTGTTGTTCGTTGTGTGCCTTCAACCAAGCGTTAAGAACCTTGGTTTGTTGGCTGGTTTTCTTCACTTCTGGGGGTTTTATCTTGAGCTCAATGTTGGTGCTCTGCCGCCCTGGTGTTTTCTCGATGACCCGCTTCTTTAAACTATCCACGAAGATCTCAGCTTCACTGTCCGCTTGATCAAAGTTAACTCCCAAATCAGTAACAGGGATTGCTTTTTCAATGATGACCCGGGCGTCTCGATACTTTATGGTCTCAGCGATTAACAAACTGTACCCGAGGGCTTGTATAGCTCTTCGATAATGCGGATACGGCGCGCCCAAAATGTTGCGCACGCGCCAGGTAAGCAAATCGCAATACGTGTCCGCTTCATCCGGTTCGCCGCGGGTGAGCGGAGACAGCATATCTATGGCCGTTCGAGCGTCATCTTGGGCGAGCTCCCATTGTGGTTGTCCCGTTATCAGTTCCAGCGCAACTGGGCCAGCAAGAGAAATCATTGCCAGGCGTTCCAGACGAGTGCGGTATCTCTCTGGCCACCCCTCCGACATTTCCCAACGCAACATGTTCTTATGAAGAACTTGCAACAAGTGGCCCGCAGTCCCCATTTCGACATCAGGCTTGATCGTCACATAGTGAAAACGCACCCGGAGAATATAAGCAGCAACCGCGTGGCCGGCTTCGTGGTAGCCAGTAGCCTCTAAGTTGTCTTTGCTCATTGGATTTTCACTGTTGTGTGAATTGAAAAAGCGAAAGCCACTGAGGGAGATTTCCGTCAGTGGCTCGTTGTCTCAAACAGGGGCCCGCGCTCAATCTACTATCTGAAACAGCGCTACCAACCATTGCAAACTGTTTTATGCTCGCCTTTTGTCCTCTAATTGTGAGGATTTGTTAGGAGTTGTCAAGCAATGATGATCTTGCCTGTTTCTCGAACGCGTTTGCCCCTCAGACGCGTCGAAGGTCAGACACTACTAACTCACCGCGAATCGTCGCCCGGCGATGGTCTCACGCGCGGCACAGTGGGCGCCAGGGGCTGCCACATCGCCTGGGATCTTGAACCCGGATTGAGGCCCACCATGCGTTCCAGTTCATGCAGTCGCGCTTCGTCCGTGTAAGCTTTGCCCTGGCCGGCGAACGTGTTCTTTGTATTTCTTGAGTTGCTGCCGCCATCGTAGATAGCGATCTCCGTAAGTTGATAATCGTGGGCCGCTTGCGCTTGCGATTTCCCAGCTTCGATTTCGCCAAGCACTTTTAGTTTGAATTCGCACTGTCTGGCTTTAAGATGAGGCATGTTTGTTTCGGCGTGACATGATGAGTCTTGGAGCTCTCTATCAAGGGTGAATTAATGCTTACAAGCGCGAGTTCCGACTGGGTTTGTACTTTTGTCTGCTACTGATGCTCGCCATGATCGCAGTAGGCTTTCAAAGGGCCATCGCAAGGTCACGCCGGTCTCGTGTGACGGCAGTTTAAGCCATCCCATCCTAACTGTTATCGCACTAATTGCCGCGCTCGATGATTTCTCTGAGTAGATTAATACGATTTCTCCAGCCTTTCGTGAATTTGCAGGACGGAAATGAAAACCACCCCTGATCGCTGACTCTTTGTGAAGCTAATTTTTGGCTTTTGCGTTAGCCCAGGATGACTATCGAGTCACATACGACCCCGACATAAACGGATCTAAGCGTCATCCTGGTTCGCTGCAAATTGCATCTACGAATGGAGCGGCGTGCCAATAATTTGCGGGGTTAGAGTGGTAGTATCTACGAAGATTGCTGAACGAACCTGAGCCAGCATACTTTGTGATTTCGATTTCGTCGGGCTGCTCACAAATTCACGAAAAGAGTTGACTTTTGAAGGTCATCCACAATATTGTTAACCGTCATTTTTGCACGCTGAATTCTCACGCCTTCTCTCGCAGGCGCACTCGCTAAAATCCAGCCCACGACACGCTGGATGTTCCCCCGATCCCGACGATCCTTCGCTCGAGGAGACCTCATCATGAATAGGTAGACGCTTTTTTAGCTCAATTCCATAACGTCTCGTTGAAACAACTTTCGACACGACACCGTGCCGCCGTACGAATGCGGACTTACAGACAAGTCCGTTCGACCTGGTGATAAGGATTGATTGCAATGCCTGCTCTAACCGTTCAGCTGTTTGGGAAATTCTGTGTGCGGCGGCATAATTCGAAGACGAATGCGATCGACGCTTCTAAACTACAGGAATTGTTGAGTTACCTGCTGGTTTACCGCGAGACACCCCACGCTCGAGAAACCCTTGCCACACTGCTCTGGGGTGAGACCTCGACCATGCAATCCAAGAAATATTTACGACAGGCTTTATGGCAACTGCAGTCGGCTCTTGATTCGCGGGATGAAGATAGCAATAAGCGAGTTTTCGAGGTCGATGCCGACTGGGTTTCTATTAGTCCGGATGCCGATATCTCAGTTGATGTGGAAATCTTTGAACGGGCGTTTGCCGGCGCTCGTGATATCTCCGGGCAGACGATGGATAGTTCACAGGCTGACAAGTTGGAAACGGCGGTCCAACTGTATCATGGCGATTTTTTGGAAGGGTCGTATCAAGACTGGTGCCTGTGCGAACGTGAGCGTCTTCAAACCATCCTGCTAATGATGTTGGACAAGCTAATGAATTATTGTGCAGCGCATGAAATGTACGAGACTGCTGTAGCTCACGGAATGCGAGTCTTGCATTACGACCGCGCGCGCGAATGCACGCACCGACGTCTAATGCGGTTGCACTCTATGGCTGGTGATCGTACGGCAGCGCTACGTCAGTACGATCATTGTGTTACCGCCCTAAACGAAGAATTGGGCGTCAACCCATCAAGACTCACAGTTAATCTCTACAATCAGATTCGTTTGGATGAACCGCTAAACCAATCGCCGGCTACACACCGAGATAATTCGAATGTGTTGCCAGGAATTGCTGATCACCTGCAACACATGCGTCAAGCGCTTTTGAGAATTCGTGAGCAAGTGCAAAAGGATATTAAGGCTGTTGAGGAGGCACTTGATGAATGGAAGTAATTTTTGGTAACGAAATCAAAAATCAATCTCATAATCCTTAAGCGCTGTTAACAAGTATGCATAATCACCTAAGGCGAGACCAGCCTTTAGCCGAAAGTCTCCAGGGTCTGCAAATTTGGTTTCTTTTCTAACCTTCACTACATAATCCACCAGCTTTCGTTCCAGTCGAGAATCCATGATCCTCGGATGGACCAAGATTCTCAGTGCTGCCTTCATTTCATTCAAATCGCCATTGATTTTCACTGATGTCACTTCAGCAGGAGGATTTGGTAAAGGGGGAGAGATGATCTCTTCGTGCTCAACAGTCGGTGGATCAACATCCGATTTGAGCGTATAGAGTGTTGCGCTTAGAGTTACCGACGTCGGCCGAAAGCTCTCCTCGTTCATTTCATCATCTACTGCGTACTTAGGTTTCGCATGCATATGCACCATCACCGGTTTGCCATTGTCCGTTAGCTCCAACGCTTTTGTGCCGATCGTATTTTCGTAGGTCTTGTAATCGGAGAGGTTCAAATTGCGGTGCATCGGAACAAGATTTTCCGGCTTCGCAGACCCGTAAAATCGATCGCCGATCAAGTGGCCTCGTTGATCTCCAGGTTGATAGCCGCGCATAAAGCTTGATGTCATTGAGTCGCGATCGTCTCCTCGCTTGACACCGGTGATGTGGCCCGATGGACCGTCAGGTCGTTTTAGACCGTCGAGCGGGTACGTTAATTTGAGCCTTTTCACTAAAGACTCGAGGTCCTGCTGATTAGTCGCTTGAGACCCGGCCTTTTTCCGCGTGCGCTTTTTAGCTGCCGGGTTGATGTGTCCTTCAACCCACCACACGCCGTCTTCTACGACGGGCACAAGGGATGTAAATCCATACCGGATACGAACGGCAGATAGCGTCGGGGTAATAATCGCCTGAGTAACAGCTCGTCCACTAAGTGCATCAACTACCTTAACAGCAGCCTGCAAACCCATTTCGAGTCGTTCGTTAGGATCTTTGGGAAGGCCCGCTTGTGCGATCGCTCTACCTGTCTCTAGTACTTTCTCCTTACCTTTTTCAAATAGTTCCTTGCCTTTCATCACCAGCGGCCTAAACTTCATAAGCACAAAATCAATGCCCCGAATGACTGGCTTTCTCATCCTTTCAATGAATCGTTCAACTTTCTCCTTAAGGGCTCCAAGACCGAAGAACGAAACCAGGAAATCAAGTGCTACGGTAATGAATTTAGTTAAGGCTTCCGTAACCTTGCTAACAATTCCAGCAAGATCGCCTTTAACGGCATTCTCCATGGACGAAATAAACGACTCGATCAAATCGAGAATCTTGTCTCGAGCCTCAACTATGAACGTTACGATCCGTATGATCTTTTCGGCGATAGCGATGAAACCTCCGCCCGGAACCAGCATCTTGCCAATTTCAAAGATCACTTTCTTGATAGCCGCATACAAAACCGTCTCCTTGATCATCTCCAGCGTGTCATCAAGGATTGTCCCAAGTGAATCTACGATGTGGTCCCACAGACCGCTGAGGCCTTCATTCTTAATGATGGCAAAGATCTCTAAGCCCTTTTCAATGACAGCTTCGCCACGTCGGAACGCATCTGCAACCGTCTTGTCATAGACGACTTCCATCCGTTCCCAGATTGTTTCAAGGCTAAGACCGAGCAGTTGCGTAAAAAGACTGAAGATGCCTTTTGGTCCCCAGTCCTTCGGCAGTTGAATCATCGGACCGCTTGAACCGCGCAGCCAGTCGAAAAACGCAGTAGCGAGGTATTCATCAATCCGATTGATAAAAGTCGAGAACCCTTCTGAAATTCCGGCTGCCAGGTTTCTGAAAAATACCCTGGGACTCGAAATGATGTCGGCCGCGAGACCGGCGATTCTTGCCAATAGCTGAAATATTCTCTTTGCGAACTCGATGATGGCGTTTACTACCGCCTTGATTTTGTTCCACGCTTTCTCGAGCCAACTGGTGAGAACATCTTTTTTGATCTCGTCAAACTTCGCCTGGAGTTTCCCAACGCTTTGGTTGTAGGTTCTTGCCATGTCGGCAATTACTTCGTGTTGCGTTTCTACAACCGACTCTTCAAGAGACTGAAACTTCCCTTGAATTGCCTCGAGGACTCGTTTCGCATCCGGCCCCTCTTTTTCTTCCTTCGGGAGCTTGTCGTACTTTTCCTGAACTCTAACTCTGCCCTGTGCAATGTGCCCCCTGGCCGCATTCAACGCGTCAACGACGAGTTTTGCGATCCGTTTTTCAATTTTATCCTTAACCCAATAGATGAAATTATGTTTCGCTCGTATAAAAAGCTCCTGCGCAGACTTGTCCTGTACAGCAATCAACGCCCGGAAGTACGCCGCCGTATCAAAATCGTTCCCTTTCCTAAAGTCCGCCGTTAGTTGGTTAACTTCTTCCTGGTGCTCATCAATCCAGTCGCTGTAATCCAGCCCCAAATGGCCCGGTGTGTAGATGTACTCGAGATTTTTTTCTACATTTTCGGCAAAATCATCTTCCTCTTCCTTCAAAATTTCCTGCAGCAGTCCCTCGAGCGTTTCTGGCTTTACCTTGTCCAGTTCTTCCGTGACTTTGCGTTTTGTCTCCTCGTATTCGTTTTCAAGATCAGCAAAAGCGTCACGTTTGTCCGTCTTGATTTTCCCACCGTGTAACTGTTGTGCATCGAGCACTCCTTTAAACTTTTCTGCACGTACCGCGTGCTGACCTTTCAACGCAGTTACATTCACCAGACTATTGATCTGATGCTGCGAGGTTCCCACAACAGGATGTTCTTGTTCACGATACCTGGGCTTCGCTTTAACAATTTCGTCTTGCGCTCTTCGCTTTGTTTCGCCAGCCTCGTCAAAGCTCTTTTCCCCGGAAACGGGAAATGCGAGAGAAGATTCATCAATGTTTATGGTCTGTCCGCCTACGTTGTGACCGACGAACGCGTCATCCAAAGCACGGCTTTGATCATCAAGAGAGATCTCTTTCTCTGCTTTAGGTTTTGGAGCTGCAACTTTAGCTTGCGGAATACTCTGTACATTCCCCACCGGATCTAATTGCAGACCGGAAACGTCTGCGCTGACCGGGACCTTTTCGCCTTTTTCCCTGCGTAACGGATCAAAACTAGCCTTTTGTTGCTTAACGAGCTCTTCCTTCGTGTTTTCCTGCTCAACGTGCACTAGCAGCATTGCCTTATTTCGTTTGCCATTCCAATCGTCATAGTCTTCAGGTGAACTTCCCTCCTTCTTCTCTGGAATTTTTTTGCCAAGCTTCTCCACTTCCTGATCAAATTCCTTCATGAAGCCTTCGACAGTAAACGCAGGTATGTTGGCAAGCTTGTTGAAATCATCCGTTTCGGTTTTTTCTCTAGTAACGATTTCGGGCGGTAGTTTTGAGGCGACTAATGTCTCTTCCTGTTTTTGTTCTGGAGTCTTCGGTAGTGTTTTTTCCTTCTTAGCTTTAATTGCTAATTGCTTCGCTACAAATTGATGTTGAGGATCCTGTTCGGCGGTGGTGGGTGTTTTGTCCGCAACAGGAGTGGGTTGTATTGCAGGATCGACTTGAGGAGCACTTTCCAGCAGTGCGCTTTCCTGGCGACGCGGTGTCGTCGCACTTGTCTCTGTTATCTCAGCCTTCTCCTCACCAGATTGGAACTTTCTTTGCATAGCGAGGTTTCCGGCAGCGCTCATACTGGAGACCAGTTCGATTCTAATCAGAGGAACACTCGGTGGTGCCTCTGGCTTCGCCACGCGAGTTCCCTTTCCCCTGGCTTTTAGAGGACGTGGAGCTAGTGCGATTCCCATCCCGACCCCTTTTCAAATGCCTCGCTTAACAATGTGTGATACTGCTGAAACTCCATCGCAGAAGGAATCTTCCCTTGCTTCGTCATCTGGCGCGCGAGAGCCCGTGCCAACTGTTTCATCGTCACAACTTTCCCATCTCCGGCCGCCATGAATGCGGCGTCGAGCGAAACATTCCTTATGTCACCACCGGCAATCGGAAACTTCTTCGCCAGAAAACGAAAATCGACATCGTTGCCGAGGGGAAGTTCAGGTGGGAACATTTTGCACCACAGTAGCTCACGTTCGTTTTCATCAGGAAGAGGAAACTCAATTACATAGTGCATTCTGCGCGAGAAGGCTTCGTCGATGTTTTTGCTGAGGTTGCTGGCGAGGACTACAACACCGTCGTAGTCTTCAACTTTCTGTAGCAGGTAGGCGACTTCTATGTTTGCGTAACGGTCATGAGCATCTTTAACTTCTGAACGCTTTCCAAAAAGGGCATCAGCCTCATCGAAGAATAAGATTGCGTTACTGGACTTCGCTGCTTGAAAAATACGATCGAGATTTTTTTCCGTCTCACCGATGTATTTACTGACGATGCCGGAAAGATCAATCTTGTAGAGATCTAATCCGAGTTCGCGCGCGATTATTCCGGCCGACATCGTTTTACCTGTTCCGGAACTGCCGGCAAATAGTGCTTTCAGTCCTTTGCCGGATGATATTCGCTTCTCGAACCCCCAGTCAGAATAGACAACGTGACGATTTCTAACGGCTGCTGCGATCTCCAAAACGCGCTGAAGAGTTTGGCGCGGTAGGATCAAGTCATCCCAGCCATGAATCGACTCGATCTTAGAAGCCAGTTTTCCCAGGCTTTGATCCGATTGCGACCGGGCTGCTGCAAACAGCAGACCTTCCTCGGAATTTGAATCTAGTGTTGATTCAAAGGCCTTTTGGTCACTCGCACTACGTGCGGCACAGGTTATCTGCGCCGGTGTAAGCACAAACCGCTCGGCGACTGTTGCGATAGTATGAGGGTCAGTTGTGAGTTGAAATTGATCGAGTGCGGTTTGCCAAAGATTCAGCCGCGCTTCATGGTCAGGATCGTCAAATTCAAATGCGACTACCCGACGATTCATGAAGAGTTCGCGCCAGTTAAGATTCGGATTCCAGGCGATAAAAATCGGATGCCGACTTTGCGAAAATGCCTGAAGCACTTGTCGCGTGTTAGGAAACTCTCTTCCCTGCTCATCAAAAAATGCATCTGGCCGTTCAACATACAAGGCAGCGCTTCGCAGTCGTTGGTCCAACAGGACACTCCTCAAGGCGTCGGAGCCGTCTGTTGATGAGCGAAGACTTACGAGATCCAAACTTTTTAGAGGGATTCCCAACGCTCTGCAAATAGCATCTGCTGTCGTTCGGCGACCGATACCCTCACGCCCGCTTAACACGATCAAAGGAAAGGTCCGCCTTTGCAACAAAAGATTGATAACTGCATCTACAACTTCGCGTTGTCTGGCGGTCAGATCCTGAAGCGTTTGTTGTTCAGGGACGTCGGACGTTGACGGAATGGGTGGAAGCAGGTCGCAGTCAGGATGACCCAACAGGTAGTGCAGAAGCGCAGGCGTCACGGAAAACCCCCTTGCTAATGACGAGACGTGCACTTGCGAAGCAGATGTCGGTTGCAACAAACCACCACTAAACAATGTGGATGTCGACGCCAAAGCAACTCGCAGTTGAGTCTTGTCCTGCTGATTGCGCGCGAATACTCGTAACGCAAGGTCATGAGTGGGCCACTTTCGAGTTACATCATTATTGAGATACCCGTAAAACGTTTCGTACTTGAGATCGAACTCCGGCGCTAATGCCAGTAGCAAAATGTCCTGCTCAAAATCCGATAGCGCAAACTCGTCAGCGAGTTTGCGCCAGGCATCGTTCTCGTCTTGTTCCTCGGCATCACGTAAAGCGTCAGCCTGTGTTATCAGTTCCTCAGCTATTGAACAGTCACCTTCATATCCCTGTTGTTGGTCGATGAGGCAGTCGATTTGATCATCACTGATGTACAAACCACGAAACTCATCAAGCGACAACTGATATCGTGCCCGCAAACGGAGAACTTCGCGGTGCAACAGCAAATCCAACCGTTGCAACCTAACACCTAAAAATTCTCCATTGCTTAGAGCAGCTGACATTTAGGTCTCTTCAAAAAGATTAAATGGGAGTTCCTGCCAACTTAGCCGGTATGTCTGGCGCATCATGCCGGTGAGACCCAGGACTAGACGCAATGGTGGACCTGTCATGCGAACAACACGGCGGGTTGGATCCTCCTCAACATTGGCGTGGAAATTGAGAAAGTTGGACCAGAGATATGGAAGATTCGATTCAGCGAAGCCGGGTAAACGTCTCGAAAAATTTCGCAGTACCAGATGCGCCGCAATATCCAGCACGCGCTCAAGTTCCACGGCAAAAACGCGCGAGTCAGGCAAAGAAAGATATTCCAGGTCGCTATCAAGTTGCCGCTCATCAATGACTCTGCCTTGAAAATGTTGCCAGCTAATTAACGTATTTCGAAATGTTTCTATATGCCCGCGTGTAATTGATCCTTGCCATTTGTTCAAGTCAGCTTCTGAAAGTGTCGGAGGCACAACCAGCAAATCACGTATTAAGGGATCCGCAAAAGGTCGTTGAGCATTTGTAGAACCCAGACACTTGATCAGGATCAGAAAACGGACCAGCGAGATCGCGGCAGCTTCATCTGCGTGCGGCCAATCAGCTAAGGATTCTTCGAGAGGAAGGTCGTCGAGCAATGGTAACAAGAGAAAGATTCCGCCGAATGCAGTTTCCCTTCGCTGCTTATCGAAGTCGCTGGTTTTCACATTTGCTCTAATTGAGTCGAGCTCAATTATTACCTGCCGTAACTGATCCGTTGAACATGTCATCAGGTCCGTCAATTCGTGAGGGGAAGATGCTGCTTGCGCTCGAGCTGCGTGAAGGTAGATTCCGAGGGCACGGCATGGCGCATTCAAACCGTCAAACGAATGGACGTTTCGGAGGCGTGTCAATGACCAACCAAGTTCATGGGCATTGAATTGTCCTGACGCTACTCCTTTAGTCAACGTATCGAGAATAAGAAGCCCATCATTTGGGCTCAGGGCTCGCAATACACCAATGAGTTCATCACTCCGGAGCAGTAATAACGCCATCTTTCCGGTATCCGGCTCGTCACACACTGCTGTTCGGATCGCGGCCGATGTTGGCAAAAACCGCAAGCCGAAGAACGACTCGTAGTACCACTTCCCCCATGCTGTGCCAGCTGCAATGTCAGAAAGAAAATGCGCTAAATATTCTGCCCGATTAGCAAAACGGACGACGTTGTCTTGATTGGCACAATCTCCGATCGCATCGGTCAAAACCCGACCGAGTTGGCTGGTAAAGGTTCGTGAGACATGTTCAGAAGAGCCGGTAGCGTTGACTGGAAAATCGAGTTCCAGTTGACGCACAAACCAGAGACTTGTGTCTGATTCTGAGAACCAGGAAGAGAGTGATGAACGTAATGTGTGCGTGAGGTTGTGTTTGATTTCTGCGTCGAGCCGATCTCTAAGTCTGACTGGAGCTGGGTGATCGGCCGGCAACAAATATTCGGCATGAACCCGACGGATTTGCAATCGACTATCGGTCATCGTCGCGTTCCTCGATGGCGCTTACGCGGTCACGATCTTCAGGCCTTTGTCGGCGTCTTTTTTGCTCGTTGCGATGTTTTCTTTTTCGTCGGCTCTTTAAGAGCAACGACTTTTGATTTCAAATCGTCAAGTTCATTCTTCAGATCGCGCAACGCTTCGACTACCAACGCTTCAAACCCTTTTATTGTCAGCTCGCGATATCCTTCTGAATCTTTAGTTACCCACTCGGGAAAAACTTTTTCCACTTCCTGCGCAACCAAACCAAACTGTGGGGCCGCGGAACGTTCCCTAGTGTCTGATTCTTTCCAATCGAAACTCACACCTCGAAGTCGTAACATTTGAGCGAGCGCGTTGTTTATTGTTTCAACGTTTGCTTTCAAACGGGCGTCAGAGGCATAGGTCCATCCTCCTGCATCGAGCTTGCGCGCAAGACCGGACACTTTTATGTCTCCAACCACTTCCAGGTTATCCGTCGGAGAAGAAGTACCAATACCAACTCGACCATTGCTCAGTATCACAAACTTGTCTTGAAAAGCATCGCCATCCTGCACAGCGATGGCGAAGCGATTGGTAGTTTGGTCTTTTGTGCCGATCAGAAGTCGTAATGCAACACTGCCAGGAGCTACATCACTCCGCGCGAGACGAATAGGCACCCCGGAATCATTTCCGTCATTATTAAGAAAGTCGAGCGTTCCTCCACAAATCTTGTTGTCACCTTCAACACGTAAGTTTCCCTCGATCGAGAGCAGATCATCCTCTCCCGACTGACTCCGTGCCTTGACTGCATCGTTCGAGGGAACTGCAAGGCGACTCCGAATCCGAATTGCTCCGGCTGGTGCTTCAATGCGCTCGGCGATCACACCGATATACCGGCGAGCGTGACGAATCTTGTCAGAATCCGGATCCGATCCGCTGTCGTCGCGTGCAAGAAAACGACCGGGCTGGTCGTCTAGCGGCAACCAACGAACATATCCGATCGGAATAAGCCATCTCGCTTTTGCCGGTATCGCTGAAAAGTTTTGATGAGGTACCGATTCGTCACTTACAAGAGGAGCTGCTGGATCAAACTCCTTCAGAAAGGTTTTTGGAGTGGAGAGGAGTCGTCCATTCAGGTTGACACCTGACGTCAACTCGCTTTCATTTCGTGGACCAATCTCGATGGCAAAGCTCTCCCGTACACGTGAACCACTATCAGGCACGCAATGCGTTGGTAGAGAATGCAAACTCGATGTTTCTTTTTCCAGGTAACGCAACCAGATGGGAACCAATAACCCCCGCTCCCGAACTTCCGCAGTCTCTGCCTTAATCTCGGCAAACCTTTCTTCAGGAATCCTGTATGGAGACAAAACAACTATCGGCCGACCGTAACCATCCCATGCATAACCAGGTAACAAATAAACTGCGACACCGCCTTCGGGAAGCGGTCTTTCTTTGAGCTCCAAACCAACGGCAATTCCCCAGGTGTGCGCCGCCAAAGCGAACCTCGCCTGCTGAGTCCGCGCGTAATCAACTACCGCGGTTAAATCTTCCGCACCCAGGTATTGTTGCTCAAAAAATTTTGGCCGTTGTATCTCGTTGGACGACATCAGTACCTCCTGCATCAGTGCCGCAAAACTTCTGTCATTTCTTGCCACAGGGCCTGAAGGAATTGAAATGCGGCCCTTGGTTCAATCGTTCCGCCCCCCTTCACTGCCTTGGCAAATAATCCTTGCAGCGGATCAGGCCGCGATGAAGTGGTCGCCAGGCCAGGAGTTTGAAACTCAAATTCCCCACAACAAAGCCTCGTGAGAATGTCGCCCGTTCGCAGTGCTCGAATTAATCCTTCTAACCAGTAGTTCAGAGCGGGCATCGTTATGAGCAGGCGCCGGTTCTCCAAATTACAGATCTTCACAACGTTACAACCATCCATGCAATTGATGGTCAGGGTCGCTAGCGGAACACAGTTATCCTCTGCTGGTGGATCACAAGGCGGTAATATCGCCGAACAGAAACACTCCCGAAACAACTCGAAGGTGATGACTGTTAAAGCCTCTTTCACTTCATTGAGTGGCACGGTTGATAAATTCGCGAGTGCCTTCAAAACGCGACAATCAAAAATAGAATGTTGATTCGCTAATGCGATTAGTGTTCCTTTAATTAACTCAACCTGGCTCGGCTGCGGGTTGTCACCAAGGTTGTCGATTGACCCCTTAAGCTGACTAAAGTCTTTCAGGCATTGCGCGAGGCGATTAAGAAACTCACCTCGATCACGTTTGGTGAGAATCGCCGGAACTTTCTTGAGCTGAAACTTAAAACCCTCACATAGAACAGTCGGCTCGCATTGTACCGAGACATGTGACTGAACGGGTCGATACGGGGACACTTGAGTTTTTGCTCCAGCACCACAACCGCAGCCACCAACACTGCTACCACCACAGCCACATGATGAAGAGCCGCCACAACTGCACTTCGATGAAGTGCGATTGCCCAGCAGCGGCGCGATGCCTCGTGACGGCCGTTCGTCATAGCAAACGTAGAGAATCCAATCTTCATCTTCACGTCCACAGATTGCGGGTGGCGCTGGAAACGCGGAATCGCATTCGAACTGCTGTTGTCGACAATTCTGAATGAGCTCACATACATTGACGGCTTGTTCATCGCAGAGAACGATATCGTCGCCACATGGACTTAGCGCATAGCCGGACCTCACCGTGACAAAGCCTTTGCACTGGTGACAGGAGACCTCGAGCCCGCAAACCACACCCCAACCGTGAAGGTAACGGTTGTGGAGTTTGTTCTTGCCCACTATGTAATTTTCAAGCCGGTTCAAATCCTCTTCAGTAAGCAGCTGTCCAGCGAAAAAGCGTGGACGGCAAAGACATTCGAGACCACCGCAAACCGGGCAACGTGTGACAGTCGGTGCATGAGGTGTGATAACAGCCATAGCATCCTCCAATATCAGGATTGTTTGATTGTGAACCAGCTTTCAAATAGACCACCTTGAATGCCAGGTTGTTCCGCGAGTGGCAGTCCCAGAGGATCTGGGCGATCTCCCGTTGGTAATTGCGCACGAACGAATTCTGCATCGATCGCCCGCTTCTTTTCGTCCTTGACGAAATCACCTCGAAGCTGAATCCACACGTCGTTAAAGGGCTCCTCAGCACGAATGATTTTCTCCGCTATACTTGATAGGTTCCTGTCAAGGAGGAAGGCAATGCCGGTCGCGTTTGAGGTATTAACTTGTTGAGCGTTGGTGATAAGCCCGTTTGATTCGGTGAACTTAACGGGAATAATGGTCCCGTTCATAGGACAACGGCAGAACAAACCCAATTCTTTGTTGCGTTCCGGATCTGAGAAGACTAGTACTTGAAAGATATGAGCTGCATCGATTGCGTCTTTTACTATTACCTTATCGGTGAACCCAATCACAAAACCAAACTTGGGATCTCCCTGCAGCATAGTTACCTTCAAGAGCGTGTTTTGTTCATTGTGAGTCCAACTCAACGCTTTGATTCTGGTGAGACCTAATTCCAGACCGACACCGTCTTTACCAGGTGCGCCGTTCTGACCGTTCGTACCATTCTGACCGTCGTGACCGTCATGACCGTCTTGACCGTCATGACCGTCATGACCGTCATGACCATCTTCACCGTCCGCACCGTTCGTGCCATCTTTGCCGTCTTTGCCATCTTTCCCCGGCGGCCCTGGAGGTCCCTGCGTCCCAGCTCCCCCAGTTCCATGTTCAAGTAGGCATTCAACAAGCTCGGCAAGTGCTTGAGTGCCAGGCAAAAGCCGGCGCGTGCGATTGTTGATTCGAGCAATCTTGTCTTGTGTATCCTGTGCCGGATCGGCCGGTTCAACCGGGAATTCAAGACGATCCCGCATGTTGTAATTTTCGATAGTCGCGAGCACCACGCAATCAGGCTGATCACAATGCGAACACCCGTCCAGATGTCGCCAGAGGATCTCGCTGCACGCAGCTTCGCTAACCTCTATGATCGCAACTCCTCCGAGTGTTGGTGCAAGACTGTCGGTAAAAGGGATGTACAGGTGATCACCCGAACTGTTTAGAACAAGCTCACTACTGTCGTTACCCACTTGAAACGCAGCACCAGCAGCGGCAGGCAGATGTAATTGCAATCGGTTCAGGCTCACCGGTTGCACAAAACTATTTGGGCCATCCGTTTCGAGCACATACGCCCAGTGCCCGCCGGGAGAGACGACAAGGGCAACTGGTTCATGGTCCAACGCGACGCTTTCCACTACAGCTGGAGTTCCATCGAGGGAAACCAAACGAAGCTCGGAGCCCGTTTCTTCGCTCACAACCAGCATGTCCTGGGCTGTGCTGCGAACTAGAGCAACAAGCGCCGGGCTGGTCAACGTTGAGACCGTCAGTGCCTCGACTGTCGGGGAAGCATTCTGAATGCCCTTGACCCGATGAACCTGTTTCGTCGCACCCCCAACAGAAAATGCGGTATCTCCATCACTACTTATTGCCAGTCCTTTTACGTTTGCTGCGACGGTTGCGATCTTTTGCGGCGCACCAGCGGCGTTATTCGTGTCGAGGTCGTTTGGACCACGCAACAAATCGCCAGACCCGCCGAGTAATACAAATAAGATTCCATTTGCAGCTACTTCCAGATACGCATCGCTTCCCGCACTATCCGCTAATTGAAGGTCGGCCGTGTTGAAATCAGGAAGTCCAGGGGGGGTAGTGTCGATGACCTGAAATTGAAGGAATGTGTCCGGAGCTACTGGTTCCGTAACAACATAAAGCCGTGAGCCATCCTTTGAAACTGCAAGAGCAACAACCCCGGCAGCAAGAGTTCGCGAAGCAATTGTGGCGTGATTGTCGGTGCTGACCTGATAGATCGTAGCTGGTGAATCAGCTGTCACAACATAGGCTCGATGCGTCGCTTCGTGCAATGCAATCCGCTTCGCATGCGCAAGCGAAAGCGTGTTTGCCCACTCAAACCGTGGAGTATGAAATGACGGAGGCTCGTCCTTAGGATCGAGTATGACGCCTACCTCCCACGACTCAAGGATTCGATTAGGTGCGCACTTAGTTTCGTCGCAACCACATTCATCGTAGAGAACAGGAATGCTTTCAGTCGGACACTCGCGGAATCGTATACAGACTTGGAGCTTGTGTGCGGTCTCCGTATCACCCTGCTTCATGATTGCCTTGATTTCCGGCAGGTTCCAAAGGTCAATGCATTCTTCTTCCCGCACGATTATGTCGTGGCCGCAGCAGTCAACCGCGAAGCCGGGCTCAATACAGATGAATCGGTCTCGACAAGCCTCGTTCGGATGAGGCTTCACTTTGAGTCCGCAAACCACCCCCCAGCCGTGCAGTAACTGTTCGTGATGGCGCATCTTTTCCATGTGAAAGCGCGTCTCGTCGGTGAAGTCGCGCTCAACCAACAGCTTGCCTGTGAAGTAATTGTTACGAACGAATGGGCCATAGCTGCAAGCCGGACAAATGTGTTGAGTATCTTGATATGTTTGAGACATAACTCGCCTCTGCTGATTAGTTGAGCTTCGTAGTCATTCCGATTCGCGATTGAGTGCCAATTTCGGTTGAAGGTGGACCTTGTGTCCCAGATAACCGTGTCAGAACTGAAGCATCGCCGAGAGTCGACCGGTCGAGCGTAACGCCCGCTGGATATCGAGCGATTACACTGTCGAAGCCGATCATCGATTGAAAGCCGATTCTGAATCTCGGCTCGACGTATTGAACCTGTGCCAGCGTTGTGGCCGGTCTTGCGTTGCGGAGCAAGTTTTCAAGAGATTTACGATTCGATTCCGAGGTTTGATAACAAGCTGGCACAAAGACCGTGAACTTGTGAGCGTAATAATCAAACGGATCATCCAGTGGATTTTGACTTTTGCGCAATTGCGACGAGCCCAACTGAGTCCCCTCGTTTAACTGCGTTCGTTTTGCCACTCGATTTCCCCATATGACTGCCTGATCGCCGATTCGACCCGCGCCTAAAAAAAGCCATCGTCGCAATTTGAAGTGTTCGAGAATTAGTGGTGGTGGCTCCCAACGGGAGATAGTCGGTTGCACCGGCGCACAATTTGAAGGCAAAGCTTCGCAACGACCCGGAGGCTCATTGGTCGCGCAACTGTCCGGATCAATTTCGAGGAACAGAACCAATTCGCGCCATAGACCCTCACGAGTCCCGCGTAGATCGAAAAGGCGTCCTGCATCTTTCAGAAATCTGCGACGCTTTGATTCAGTCCAGTTTCTGTCAAGCGTGATACCAATCCAGGACGCAAGCCAGCTTAGAAAGTCGATAGAAGACTTAGAGCTTCGTTTTGACGGAGTTGACAATGGATCATAAAGGCGCGCTTGTTGGTCGATTTCGATTTCAATGCTTCGTATTGTCGTATCGAAAAGACTGAGAAATCTGTCGGTGAAATCTGCGCTCGTCGGTTCTTCACCAAAAACCGCAGGCAGATAACGTCGCAGACTGATTCGTGGAAACTCGATTGTGATGCTGTCGATTCGTGGACTGCTCTTGCCGTTACCTTTAAATTCCAGTTTCAACCAGAGAAAACGACCGCCACCGTTACGTACCAAACAATCCCATTCATCAGTTACTTCAGTTGCCAGCTGATTTGTTTCCCAGTTAATGCCAGGCTCTGCAATCTGGCTATTGTCAAGTTCTGCTTCGGCCGTGTAGGTCGAAACGTAAACTGTCGAACCCGCAGGAATCTCACCTCGCAAAATGACACGGTGCCATTGACAGCGGTACAACTCGCTATCAAGCGCTTCACTGATATACACACCAGAATTCAGATAACGTTGGAGGATTGGTCCGGCGCACTTATAGACTGCGTTGCCTTGAAGATCGAAGAGACCACTCTCCTGAGCCTGCTTAGGTGGACACTTGATAGTCTGCGGGTGACCTTCAGCAGTGTGCCCACACATTGACCTGAGGTGGATGAGGCCGTCTGCATCAATCGCAAATGGCAGTACCGGAAAATGCGCGGTGAGGTTATTAGGATTTGAATCAACGACAACGATACTGCCGTCTGGATTAATTCGACGAACTTCATCTGGTGGACCAGTAACAACAACGTAAACATTGTCCACACAATCGATTGCAATCCATGTGGCCGATCCCACACCAGTCAAACACTTTTCCCATTGCCCCGATGGACTAAATATATGAACGGCGCCATTGGCGAGATCTGTTACAAAGGCCTTGCCATAACGATCAAAGGCAATAGCGAAAGGTTCCCAGGTATTGTTTAAAACAGGATTGGGTGTTTGATAGGCGGAGATCGGCGGCTGCCAATGACCTCGCAACACAAAACCGTTGAGACCAAATACGCTCAACCTGTGATTGGCTGTGTCGCATACGAAAAGATTTTCCGCACAAATGCCGATACCGTTAGGATTTTTCAGTTCTCGGGACTCCTGGCCAATGCCTCCGAAACAAGGCAGTTGTTGAAAGCGACACTCGCACGGATCGAAACGCTTCAGCTCAGCCTTAGCGCGATCAAGAAGGTAAATGTCTCCACCTGGTCCAATCGCTACGTTGCCCGGCGTCGTTAACCCACCAAAACTCCCACTTGCCTCGGTCAGCGAACGCCTACTTTCCTGCGACAGAGCAAGGACGAGTGACTTCGAGGGCGGCCAATATTCAATCTGGTCCAACTTTGCGATTCGCCAGCCGATAGATCCATTAAGTAACCACGACGTTGGATCGTGCGGGGGCCGCGGGATGAGTGGAACCGTTGTAACCTGACTGCCTGCACTTGTTTGCATGCGAACTCTTTTCGAGACTAACGACTACTCCTCAAAGCTGTAGTGAACTTCAATGTCAGGCTCAGTCGATAGGAGTAGACCTGCTTCTTTTATCGAGACATCGGTACATGGTTGTATTGCCGTTTCGTCGAGAGAGATCGTGAGTTCTTTTATGCTCTGAACGCCAGCCACAGTAAAAAGCCGTTGGCTCAGCCGTGAGTAAAAGATCGTCCCGCCGAATGGCCAACCCTGACCGTCCTCACCACCTTTCAAAGGGTGGAAATATTCCGTGATAGTTTGTTCTACGAGCTTCTTTGCAGCAGCAAGATCTGCATTATCGTCAGCAACGATTTCGG
Organism: Pyrinomonadaceae bacterium; assembly: GCA_036522415.1. Lineage (GTDB taxonomy): Bacteria > Acidobacteriota > Blastocatellia > Pyrinomonadales > Pyrinomonadaceae > PSRF01. The sequence goes on from DATDFV010000175.1 coordinate 38,538, forward strand.
CCTTAATCGCAACCTTTTGATAACTCGGTTTGATTACATACAACTCGGTGGTCAGTAGCCGGCGCTGATCGAGGTAAGCGCAAACCGTTCGCAGTGTCCCTTCACTCGGAGTCGGTGCAGGATCGTCTCCATCAGGCACAACAATCACCGTGATGACGCCGGGAATCTTCGTTCCAGGAAAATCAGGGTGAAAGAGAGGCAAGGCCTTGGCGCGCTTAATCGTTGAAGCCTGCATCGCAAGGTACTCAAAGTCTTCAACGCTGACGGCGCGACAGCGACTCTTGATCGCTCGCGGAGCTCGCTTCTTTGCTTCGTCAAGAGTCTCCTCATCACGACCATTATTTGCAGAAAACAGATTTCCGATACGGTTGTCATCAACACCATCAATTGAACGGGTTAACGTCTTGATCGCTTTAGCAGCAACGTTTCCCTTCTTGCCGCCGCCGAAGCGATATTCGCGAGCAATAATGTTTGAGTCAGCTTTTTCAGCATTAGCGACTGGAATGGCACCGTTTAGTCCATCACCGAATCGAATTTCGCCACTCGTACGATCCAACACGTAATGCAAAGCGCTGGGACTGGATCCAAAGAAATCCGTTACCTCAGTCCAGAACTCAGGTCCGTTGCCCTGATCGATTTCCAATGAGAGTGTTCCCTTCAATACAGGAACATTTGCCAGCTTGAAAACTTGATCGCGACGACCATTGCTGCCACCAAGGATTTCAAACTGAACTGTTTCAGCTTGCACAACCGGCACTGTATTTGTTCGAATCGCCAAAAGCTTCGGAGGCAATTCGTACTGACTTTCTTTGACACGTGCTCGTATCCAGAAAAGGGACTTCGGTTCAGGATCTATTACTCGAGATTGCATTCCCGAACTTGGCGTCTTCAAAAACACATGACCACTACGAGTGAGAGCGCGCGTTTCATCCTTAAGTAAGCTAAGAACACCCCAGTCATTAGCTCCTTTAGAAAATTCCCAGACGATACTGGCGGGCGCAAACGAAGGCGCGTCGGGTAGACCACATTTGAACAGTGCTGATTTCGCAGTATCCGTTGCTACCGAAACAGCCAGATCGACTTCTATCGACGGAAAGTTTCCAGTTGCTTCAAATCCAAGTAGGAGAGCGTTGCCAGCGTTCACGGCCGGTCCAAAAGGCTGAAAGGGCTGCGCATTTTCGTTCTCCTGGGTAACAAGCGTTGGTAAAAGCGAGCCATCATCTACCAGGAGTGCCGCAAGTGGCGCCTTCAGTGCAATCAGCGACCGCTCCGTTTCAAAAACGATTGGTGCGCCCCCGCCAGCGCCTTGCGCCGTGATTTGCGTTGCCCTCGGAATAATCAGTGACTCGGGGGCCGAATTCTTCAAAGGAAACGTGACTTCTGCACTCGCCGGCTCAGCGGCATTGAGTTCAATCCCAATTAGCTGAAGAAACTTGATGTAGTTCAGCTCTGGCACCTTGCTCATTCGATAGGTAAGGATTTCCGTGAGCCACGCGAACACCTGGACCATCGTTATGCCCGGATCGTTATCGTTGACGTCGGTCCAGACGGGTGTCCATTCAGGTGTGTACCTGGCGATACGCGTGCGCACTTCGGCCAGTAGACTATCGAAGTCTCGATCGTCGATCACGGGAATGGCCTGGTTCAGCGGCATTGCTTAGGCACTTTCGCGAATGTAGAACGGATACACGAGATTGCCGCGCGCATTATTTGCGCGTACTCGATAGTTAATGCGTATTAACAAAAGATTGAGTTGATTGGGCGCCGACTCGGCGCTTATATCCAACACATCCACACGCGGCTCAAAAGCAACCAGGGCCTCGCGCACTTTTTGGACCACCAGGGCCACGGTAGTCGTATTGTTTGCCGCAAAGACAAGCTCATGAATGCCACAGCCGAAGTCGGGCAACATGAGACGTTCGCCTTTTGCGGTGCTAAGAATTAAGTAGATTGATTCTTCGATACGTTGCTCGTATTTCGCCTGTGCGATTGAGCCGGCGGGTGTAACTTGCAAGGGAAACTTCCAGCCAACGCCAAGAAACTCTCGTTGATTATTTCGCGGTGATTCGCTCATCGTTTGTTTCAATTCTTATGGAGCCACAGTCAACTCGAGCTCGGCAAAACTGGAAAGCCCACGTTGCGACACACCAGTTAGAAAGAACCTGTGAATGCCCGGCATGAGTGTCGCCATAAATGCTCCCGTCAGTGTCAAAGTGAGATTCAATGGCGAAACGTTCCACACTCCACCGGAAGGCGTAATCGTCATTCCTGGAGGTTGAGTAGTTGTTCGATTGTTAGTCTGATGTTCGGGTTCGTCGAGCTGCGTCAAGATCCACTGCATTGGATGCGCTGATATCAGAGTGAATGTAACCACGACCGACGGGGGAGTGTTCGTGCTGATCGTGAAGAGTTGAGTCGTTAATGATGCCGTTACCACAGGCTTAATAAGATCAGTCATTTCGGGCGGCAGTGGTGGCGCTGGTTGACCGTCAGGAATAGCTGCGGGCGTCGTTTCATCAAATACCGGATGGATATCAATCATGGTGATCGGGAGACCCGAAGTTGTGAGATTGAAATCCGTGACAAGGATTACTTTTTTACCTGTCACTTCCGTGGCGTTCAGCCCCATCGACTTAAGTACATAACCGCCACATTTGAAAGTGCTGGGACAAGAGAAAAAGCTACCTGAATCGCCTTCAACCAGTACGGTGCCCCCATCGATGGTCCATAGTGGCGCCAGCGGCGGGTTCTTTGTCGCCGGAGTCAGATGACCACAAAGGATCTGAGTGTTTGTTGTTGCCACTTGAGGCATCTTTCAGCTTTCCTGTCCTTCAACTAACTCATTTGGATTTTTCCGTTGGCCATTTCAATCAGTCGACCGCCGCCCCGTACGGTTGTCGACTTGTTGGCGTCGTTTAGCACGACGAGCTGATTTCCAGAATTGGTTTTGATCGTGATCTTCTCCGCCGCATCGTCGATCTCGATCTGATGTCCACCGTTTGATTTCAGAATGACTTTCTTTTCGCCATTCTTGTCTTCAAAGCGCAATTGGTGACCGCCTGGAGTTTTGATAACGCGATTCTGGTTGGTTGTTTCCGGCGGTGTGTCAACACCATTCCAGAGAAAGCCGATGATCAGAGGATGATTTACGTCGCCATGCTCGAAGGCAACAAGTGCCTCATCATCAATCTCGGGCATGAAGAATGCGCCGCGATTTTTTCCGGCCAATGGTGCTGCCACGGGAGCCCACGAACTACGCACCGAGTCAGAGAGCCATGGAAACTGGAGTTCGATTCTCCCCAGACCATCCGGGTCGTTGAGGTTCTTGACCAGTGCAGTTACAACTCCAGGATATCGCTTCATGCTTGTTCCTTATCGGGCTCTTCACGGCGAGCGTTGAATTTAGTGATGTAGCCACCGTCGCTGATCGTGTGTGAGGTGTCAGTTACGAAGTAGGTCCCACTGAAGCGACTGCCGAGATTGCCAATGACAACCCGTTGGCCAGCGCGCAATTCTGGCAAGCCAATGCATGTGCCGCTTCCTTTTACGAGATCCTGACTGCGTTGGACCAACAGAGCCTTCGCTTTCTCTTTGGCCTCGTCCTCGGTAAATACCGGCAAATCTTCAACTCTCTCTTCTCGCTCGTCGCACGATTCAAAATTGTTGCGAAGATCACCGTTTGTCCTCAGGTCATCTATTGTCGCTACGCCTCGGATAGGCTGCTTGGTTTTGCGATCCCACCCATTTACAGTGACGCTCTTAATCTGGTTTGCCGTGGTGAGCGTCGGCTTGAAGTCGATAAGCGAGATTCCCCACTTCAACTCGAACGTTTTGGGTCGGAAACCAGGATGATTACCGTCAGAGGGGCCAAAATAGAGACGCCGCTCCTTCGTGTTATTTCCAACCTTCTCCTCCTCTTTTACAAAGATGACGTAGCCGACGCTTCGAGCTAGCGCGAGCAGGAACTCAATGTCCGACTGGTTACTCTGGGCGATGTATGTGATGTCTGGCTCGCCGTTGATGTCGTTACCTTCGATATCGACGGGGAGAGGAAAGCGCTTGGCCTTTACATCCTTCGAATCAGAAGGAAGATCCGAAAAACTTTTCGCTATGTTGCTGGGTTTCTCGTTGGACCATGCATAGACGTGTCGACTCGCCCGCAACTTGTGGAGAACGTTCAGGCATCTGACCGCAAGTGTTGATCCGCCACCGCTGGGAAAGTTAGGTTCCATCGTTACGAAGTTTCCTCTGAGCATCAGCGTCAACGGGTTGGCTCCATATCCCAGGAGCAGATCAACTTCATGACCGCAGGGATTAAAAAGATTGTGCAGGGGATTTTTCTTCAACGATTCCGGAGTCTCGGCTCCCACATATTTGAACTGTTTTCTGGCCGCGTCCCAGTTGTTCACGGTTATCTCAAAGCTATCCAAATCCTTAACGCTGTCTTTGTAGGTAACTTGCATGACATCGCGGAGAACATCGCGCGGCAAATTGGCGCCTGCCACCTTAATTTCAAATCGGGGGATGTAGAATCCACCCTGTCTCGCCGATTCATCTTTTAGCGTCACCAGCTCCAACACAATGCTCCTAACGCACAGGTGGAATAGTTAAAAATGTTCCTGTCTCTAAACGTCTGGGATCTTGGAGTTCATTCGAATCTGCAATGAACCGCCAGTTGCCTGGATTTTGATAGAACCTTGCCGCCAGTGCTGCGACCGTTTCGCCACTCTGCACGATATGGCTGTGCGTGCGATCGGGAGACATCAAATTCAGCTGTGCAAGTTGCTCCTCAAGCGTTTTGTATTCACGCAGTGTTACTGAGAGAGTGGCGCGCAGAGGTACGCCCTGGGGACTAAATAGTGTGAATTTTTGTTTGACAGTTTCGACGACGCATTTGAATCCATTGCGTCTCTGATTTCCCGTTGCAAAATCTACTGCCTGTTCTTCCGGGTTTGTTATTCCGCCAGTGGCCTCATTTAAACTTTGCGTTGCAGCGGATCGCGGATCTTCGAGATGACTCGTGGGGCCTCCTCGTTTTCCATTAAGGGTTGAGCCGGGAAATTCTTCGTGCCACAGGAATGTGCAAATTGGAGGAGCATGACTTTCAGGTTCGATCTTCAAAAGCTGGTAGATTCGATCTGTATGTTTGATAACGCTTACCGCAGCGGCGCCCATACCACCTTCATCAGTTGTGTCGAAAAACAGTTCAAGCGATAACTTTTCTGCCTGTCCCCGCACAAACTGTTGTAATGGGGTATCTAGTCCAGGTATTGCGATTTCAGCTATCTGCACACCCTTGTCCCATGACAGCTCGGTCGGGTTGTACTGCAAAGGGATGTCCTCAGTTCGTGGTTTCCCGTCGATCACTTCAGCCCATTCAACATGCAATAAAGCCTTGGCTACCTGCTCCATGAAATCCACTCCGATTCGTAAATGTCGTGATTAATGCCAGTGGAAATCCGTTCCTCATCTCGCACACGCGAGCGGTGGGCTTCGCGCTCATCAATTGCCTGAAGAACTACGCGAACAATGCTTTCCAATGTTGACGGAGAGAGCAGAGCTTCGCCGTCGATTGCACGAACTGTGCTTCTTAGGTCGCTGATCTCCACTTCCATAAACTGTCACCTTTTCGATTTATTCAGGCCGTCTGTTCAAGTTGTAGGTCCGTTAACTAGTGGCCAGCGGGACTTGATAAATCCCCTCATGCGCGATTTCGATTGACTCGACCGCCACTGCGCTCTGAGTGGCGTTCAATGCTGGACCCGAATATTTCACTGGTAGACCTCGCCGGAAGTGCCAGACGTTGTTTGGGACTTGAGAATCAGACAGCAGTATGATGACTCCATCGCGACGCTTGCCTTTTCCTACGGCAAATCCGTATTGCCAGTCCCATAAAACAGTGCCGGATCCAATTCCCTTCTTCAGCACAATGTTGGACCACGTAACACGCGTCGGAAACTTGTGAACAAAACCGTTGTTGCCACCTTCCTTGAATTCATCTGGCTGCATCGACATCTCAAGCCCCGTACATTCGCTGAAGCCGCCGACAGCCACGTCGAAGATTGCTGACTGAGATAAAGAACGCGAGGCCCCAAGCACACTGCTGCTATCTATCAGGCTGATAACAAAATTGTGATTTAGCAGTGGGTTCGCGGTTTGTATGGCCATTTAGAAAACTCCTGCGCCTGAAGCACTCGCCGGCAATTCAGTAATCTCAAGCTCGTTCTGTGCCCTACCGACTCGCAGAATCACAAATTCAAACGGATGAGAGGGCGCAACTCCGACGGTGGCGAGCAAGCGACCATTTGCGCGTTCGCTCGGGGGATTGTTCTCTTCGTCGCATTTAACGAAAAACGCTTCTTCCGCAGCGTTACCCATCAACGCTCCGCGCTGCCACAGCGAAATGAGAAAGCTCGTTAATGAAAGATGGATTTTGGTTCGAGTGGAAACTTCATTTAGTTCGAAGGTGGCCCACTGGGTTGCGACATCGATGGCTTTCTCGATCATCATCAATAGTCTTCGTACATTGACGAAACGCCAGTCTGGATCGCTGCTGACTGTCCGAGCTCCGAAAATCCGAATGCCACGGCCGGGCAAAGGCCGGATCGCATTCACACCAATAGGATTAAGAACCCCGTGGACCTGGTCGGTCACTGCAACTGTTACATCCTGGATCCAGACCATTGGTGAATTGCCAGGTGCTTTGTGAACCCCAATTTGAAAGTCGCTTCTGGCGAATTGGCCGGCAACGTGGCCGCTCGGGGGAATGTCGCGAACAAGAAAAGTCGCTGAACGAAGAGGATCGACAACACGCAGCCACGGGTAATAGAAGGCTGCATACTTTGAATCGAAACGAGCACGCCATGCTAGTACCGCACCTATTCCCACTTCATCCTCGCGCGCAGCGCTAATTGGCGGATCGATCAAAGCTATGCGATTTCGCAAACGCTCGCACTGATTGATCATTTCTGATTGAACTTGAAAGATGTCGGCATCGGAAAAGACGAGAGGCTGTTCGACAATCTCTGGTGCTGCTGGCTCTGCAGACGTGTACCCGGTGGGCAGGCATGGATCTGGAACGCACAATGGCGGAGAGACATAGCGCGGCACAACTCGCGGCTGAATGTTAATGTCGGGAACCGCAACGATTGAGACTTCGCTGACCTCCTCCAAGGCTCGCAGTCCACGAAGTTTCGCTGCTTTCACTGTGTCACTGTCGCGTGGATCAATACTCTCTCCAATAAAATCGTACTTACGAAGTGTCTCTAAACCATCGGCACCGTGTAGTAGCGGGATTAGTGTATCGTTGGAGGTATTGAATGGGGACAGATCCAAAAGCTCAAGGTTTCGCAACTCTTCAATTACCAACGGCTCTGGCGATGCAGGGACGGTCACAAACTGCGCTGAAGTTCGAGGGACTGCTAAATGCGCCAGGACCCTTGGTCCATACCCCGGATTTTCCGGCACCAGCGAAAGGTTTTCGTAAATACGCGTCAGTGTTCCTAACTCTCTGACGAATAGCGTGTATTCAATACTTTCGATCAGAGTTGGACGATCGAGGTCAAAGCCAGTGAGAGGACTGTCATAAGGTAAACGTTCTTTTTTGTCAGGCTTAATCCAAACCAGGCGGCTATTAATGGCATCGACGTCCGACACTACTTTGTAGACCGAATTGCTGCCTTGTGAGACCCTGACGTGAGCTGCGCGATTGAACCCGCTAATCGACGCTACTCCGGAATACTCTGGAGCACTAGATTCTGGTATTGAGAGAGTTTGCGCCCGATGCGTTTCCCGCAAAACAATTTCCAGATCGTTTCCCCAAGATCCGGGGCTTGATGCCGAAATGTTCCAGATATTCTGAGCCGTCGACGACTGCAATATTGTTGCAGCTGCTGTAGCTAACTCCGATGCTACGCGGACGATCCAGCACCGCTGGCCTCCATTCTCAAAAAACCCGCGCACTGAATAAGCCAAAAAGCCTGCGCCGGTGAAATCACCAAAGTACGCCTGGAATTGGCGAAACGATTGAACCGGCAACGCCTGGTGCACCGGTCCACGGGTTGCGATTCCGACGAAGCCGGCAATGTCCGTGCGCAACGCAGAGATCGCTGGCGCGCTGACGTCAACTCGCTGGTAATACACACCCGGTGTTTGAGGTGACTGCATCTGCGTCGCTCCGTTCAAACTTACGCTACTTCGATCGTCAAACCCTCATGAACGATTTCTACAGACTCGATTGCTACTTCGTTTCCGCCGGCTTTGAAACTCGGGCCCTCTATTTTGTTTATCCACGCTCTTTCAGCGTGCCAGCGAAGCACGGTTGTCCGTTGTTCATTAAGAAGATTGATCGTCACGTTGCGCCGATCTGCGACCCCATCACGGATGTTGCCGTACCACGCCCAGAGCGAAACGTCCTGCGTGTATCCGCGTTTGAGAACGATGTTGGCATACTTGCGGAGCCCAACGAGCTTGCGCACGTTTGGCTGCCGGTCGGTGCCTTCTCGATAATCAACTGCGTCACCCTCAGCTGTCAGACCACTACATTCGCTGAAGGCCCCAGACGGAATGTTGTCAATTACAAGTTCGAAATTAAACGAGCGATATGGGTCTGTTGCCATCTCTTCACCTGTCCTTTCGTCGTCTAATTGTCGGCATGGGCCGTAAACAACCCGATGCGGATGATCACAAACTCAGCTGGCTTGACCGGCGCCACACCGACTATGACTATTAGCCGGCCGTTATCGATATCGGTTTGAGTCATCGTCGTACGATCGCACTTAACGAAGTAAGCCTCTTCGACTTTCGTCCCTTCGAGAGCGCCATCACGCCAGACTTGCGTCAGGAAGTTTGAGATGGATCTGCGCACGCGTGCCCAAAGCGGCTCTGCGTTCGGTTCGAATACAACCCACTGAAGTCCTCTATCGATTGACGCTTCGATGAATATGAGAAGCCGGCGGACATTAACGTACTTCCAATCGGGGTCGCTTGTTATCACCCTGCCGCCGAAGACACGAATTCCCCGATTGTTAGTGCGAAAGTCGCGAATTACATTGATGTTGACCGGAAACGGATTGAGAATGTCCTGCTCGCCCTTGTTCAGCGTCCGCTGCAACCCGGTAATGCCGCGCACTACTTCATTCGCTGGCGCCTTGTGCACACCGCGTTCGATGTCGGTGCGCGCATAAATGCCGACGACGTGACCACTTGGTGGTAAGGGATAATCGGCAACCCGTGAAAGATTTGCCGGAAAGGGATCCGGCACCAATAACCATGGATGATAAAGAGCCGCGTACTTCGTGTCGTACTGTTGACGTTGCGTTTGAATATTGGCAAGGGCGTCGTTTGGCGGTCTCAAACCGTCCAAAACAGCGAAGCGGTAACGCATTAGCTCGCAGTGAGTAATCAAAGCATTTTGTATTTGCGGGCCGGTGCGTCCCGGACACGCGATAATGCTTATGTCCTCCACATTCCGAAGAGACTGGAGGCCCGTGCGCTCCTCAGGCGTATTGCTGTCGCTGCCAATGTACATCGCATCGGCGAGAGTGCTAATCGAATCGTTCCCGCCAGCCAACGGATGCCTCGCTGCCCTCCTGCGTCCATCAGGCAGCACGTCAACGAGAGCCTCAGGTCCAAGGCGCACACTCTCAAGGGTCGTTGTGCGATCGGGTTCAGTCAGACTCTGTGCAGCATCGCGCACTCGTACATACAACGATTCACCTTCAGAACGTCGATCAGACAGTCGTAATGGTTTTTGATCATCATCGACGGTAGTACCCGGAACGGCGCTGAAGGTCGTACCAACGATATTCTGGACATAACGACTGTGGCGAGAATCCATCGACAGATTTCTAAACGCCTCAATATCAAGCACCGAGGTATTGCGGGTCGGCGTAGCGGGATCAGACTGGCGAAGAAGATAGACAGTGAGCCTAAGTTCTCGCGACCGTATCAGCCAGTCTGTGATTGGTGGCGCTGAACTGATTGCATTCTGTTGGGCACTTGAGAGTCCACCGCCCTGAAGAGTGATATTGCCGGTTGATCGTTCAAGATTAGCTACTTTCAGCAAATCACCTTCGGGCGCACCAGTGAGTGGATTGATCAACTCAAGGATTGTCCCGCGCTCAACACCAGCGGTAGACGCTAGGCGAATCTGAGTTGGACCACCGATGAAGGCGAGCGGAGTTCTTGCAACCAGGCCGGATTCTTCGTCTTCAACTGAAATGCGGAGCCGATCACCCCATGCACCCGCGTCCAATGCCTGCACGTTCAATAGACTTTCGCGCTCGGCAACCGGGGATCCCGCCGCATGGGCTAGTCTCAACGGTTCGTTCAGTTCGACCGGCCGCGCATCCAGCGGATCGGCAGCGGATTCAAGTACGTGATAAGAAGCTTCTCCTCCTGCTCTTACCCTTATGACTTCACCACTGCCATATCCGGTAGCTGCCGGCGGTGTACCACCGTCTGCCACGATGAGCGATCGAGCCCCCTGTTCGGCATCAAGTACCAGGCTTGTGCTTGGTCGATTGGTTAAATTGAGTGGAGTTGCCTGCAAGCGGACAATCGTTCCCTTTGCATGCGACTCGCCGACCGGATCGCTTAGCACAACGTTGCCGGCATTCGGAGGGGCATCACCCGGTGAAGGGTTGGGTAGTGCTGAGGTTGATGAACTTATCGTGACAAACTCTTGCTCGGGCCCGACTCCAATTCGAAGTAGACTTCCCTTCTTAAGATCAACTCGATTATTTAAACGGATAATGTTTGAACCGGCCGTAACATCAGCATCCAACGCTCTAGTGGCGACGGTATCATTGTCCGTTAAAGTTACTGCCTCGACGATTGCAGTCGCCGGATAAGGTTTATTGGAGCCAACCGTGAGTGAGAGTTGATGCAGGCTACCAATTCTTCGCGCCTGCCGCGTGTCGTTGTTGCTGACGTCAAAGATTACCAGTTGACCACGATCGCTAAAATCATTGCGGGGTGGTGTTAACCGGACGATGCTGTCACCAACCCGAGCCGGTGCGGCCAGCGTGTTGTTGTTAATCTGGTCGGTTCCACCTGGTTGAGGATCTAGTTTGTTGACTCCTGTCGACGCCGCATAGCTCAGCATGAGCGCGCTATCGAGTGTAATTCGCAAGTGAGGAGTAGGATCTATTTGCTGTACATTGCGGACAAATCTGAGCTCGCTATTTAACTGCGTACCGATGCTGAGCAGATTATTGACCGCTACATCTCCAAGAGCTGATGCAGTTATGACGATGCTGGCATCGCCGGCCTCTGCTGCTTCGAAAAGAGTAAAAGCGTTGGGAGCAGGACCATTAACGATGTTGATATCGTCAACGGTGACACCGGAAGCGTATCCATGACTTAGCGGCAAATCGAATGCAACATGATTTGCAGCACTGGGAGCAGCGCCTAACGTCCGATACTCAGCTTCACTGCCGGAACCGATACGAATCCTGCTCGGCGGCGTCCCTGCTGTAAGACCTGTTTGGTCCAATACATACAACGGTGAGGCCGCTGTACCATCTCCTTCGCTCGCCGGCAGCAGCAAAACAGTCTCATTTGATGCCGATGTGCCTCTGTCGTGGAGGTCGAAACTCGCTCGTGCAGCACCTTCGACGTCAAGTACGCGTGTTACATATACGCGCTTCCCACCATTCAGAAAGAAACCTTCGACACCCTGAGGCAAGTAGACATGCGGATCGCTGGCATTCGAATAGTCCTGGATGTTGAGCCGTTCGCCAAACCATCGTATGTATTCGCCATAACTGGTTATCAATATAGGAACATTTACGGGTCCGCGTTCCGTTACACCGAGCATGCCGGCGGTGCTTGTGCTGACGCCTTCGATAGGTTTCGTTCCGGTGTCGATCTCTTCGACATAGACTCCTGGTGCTAAGTATTCAGGCATAGCCGTCCTCCCATCGCAATGGGTTAGTTATGATCCAGTTTGCAATTCGTACTCACTACTCCTGAAGCGTTAGATCGAGATGATTCTCGCGCTGGCGATAATCTGGACAAAAGATAGTGTTCGCTTCAAAAGCTTGAACTCCTATGGTTTTCTCTGCGTGGATTTCAATTTGAGCGACGCGGCTGAATGGCGGCAGACGATAAAAACCTTCGCTGTCGCTGATCGTGGAAAAGATTGAGATCCGGTGATACTCGTCCTTACCAGGCGTGCCGGTGATCTGAATCTCATGACCGTCGCTCAGTCCGGCCGTGTTATCGAGAAAGATCACTGAGTCACCAGCACTACCACCAACGGTGAATGGACGAGACAAACCCGGCGGTGACGGGATTGTTTTCTTCACCACCGAATCGCGTCGATGGCCCCTAATAAGATTTTGATTGAGTTTAATTAGAGCTGGTTGATCCGGCGCTCCGGTCGTGGGTAATTTCTCGATCTCGACGAATTCAACGTGATCGGGTCGGTCAGCATCTATCGCGAGGACGTCATTATTTGAGAGGCCCTGTCGATCGGATACGAGGATGTTTGAAGATCGAGCTTCCGCTTCGTATTCTAAAAATTTACCAGGGCCCGCCGCAAATGGTAGGTCTACTGGTCGCGCCAATTGGGATGTTGCATTGCGATCTAAACAGAGAGGTGTTTGTAGCGAGACTATGTTTGGCGGATCGGGCGCGACTGGGAGGTTTGCACTAGGCATAGTGCGCCAAATTCCTGTGATGTTGATTTGCGCACCTCCGAGTGGCTGAATTTGACCTGATGTTCGTGCCATCGTGCGGCCGAAAATTGTCACAGGCTCGCGATGGAGCTCGATATCCACTTGTTTCGCCGCAAAGAGTGTTGGGAAATCAGGATCCTTTGGAATCTTCTGATTGTGATGACAAGTGAGGTAGTTTCGAGCCGAAATCGTAAGGTTTACAAAATAGTCGTTACTATTTAGCGCGGGAACCACCTGTATTGGGATTCCAATAAGCCCAGCTAAGCCACCATCCGCGACACGTGGCGTGTAGCCTTTCTCCAAAACAGTTAGATTGATCGAACTTTCCGGCGGCGCTGCAGTTAATTCGTCTGTGATACGTAACTTCAACATTGCTTGGACCCGGTTCACGAGCGGCAACGGATCGTCGGCGGCAAAGACGATGTTGCGGTTAACGACCTGAATTACTCGACGCGACAACGTTATTCACTCCCTACGATCGACCCGTACTCAGGTAGTGCGATTGAAACAGGCGCGATATGTTCGGGCTCTAATTCGGGGTTAACGTTGACAATGCTGACCTCATAAGACACTGACAACTGGTACGAACCGTTGAGGGCATCCCATACTCGGGTTATCTCATCGAGCATCATTGGCTCGAGTCGTACCCTCAACTCAACTTCAGTACCCAGGAATTCGGCTTGGAGATCGCTTCCGCGCAAGATGGGATGACTGTGAAAAATTTGCAGCACTCTTCCCATCATGATTTGTTCGGTTTCAGGATCGCCAAATCTTTCACTGGTTACTGGTGTCATTAAATAATGAAGGCGTATCGGAAGCGGCGGCGGTAGCAATTCTGTAAGACTCAAACGAGTCGGAGGATCATTCAGACGCTGTTCGTCGCGCATAATTCGGTAGAGCCACACTGACAATCCCTCGGCAGGTTTTCCAGTCATTTCACCCGGAGTATTAAGGGAGACCACCATTCCTCCACCGCCAAAGAGACTGCTTAAAAGCGGATCGCCTTGAAAGCGCGATTCGATAAACGTTCGTAACGTTTGACTCGTTGCTCTAAGAGCTGTGTACATCGTCTCTGCTATTAGTATTAGCGCTTTTCCGTTTTACTGGTCCTTTGTTACACAGAAAAAAGAACAATCGTTCACAAGTGGTAAATTTGACGCCCCACCGTTCTATATAAGGTCTGATGAAGCCTCCCAAGCTCGCCAGGTTTTCTAAATAGCGTCGTTCGCCACTCATGACATGAGTGACATGCCCGCGCCATCTAGGTCGACCCGTTTCTTCGATCGTCTCTTCAAGCCAGACCTTTACGATGAATGATTGAGTTTCGGGTTCGTCCACCTCGCAACTCTCACGCTGAGCAAGCAGTTGATTATTGTTTTCGATCCATACCCCTACGTCTCCGGCATGACGAGCGTCGGGATTTCTTACACTGAGTAGGAACGATGTTTACTCTTCGCATGAGAGTAAAGGGTGGTTGTCTGTCGTATCGTCTGCTGAGCGTATGTGAGAACGTCTCAGTAGGTTTTTCGGATAAAAAGCGACTACGAAGGTATTGTCAGGTTAACCGGCGGAGGATGTGCTCGGGCCACCATGCGGCATATTCCGTAAATGCGCAACTCCTCAACCTACCATCGTCATCGCTTCCCCACCGAGATCATCAGTCATTGCGTTTGGTTGTATTTTCGCTTTCCTTTGAGCTTCCGCGATGTCGAGGAAATGTTAGCCATGCGCCGCGTTGCTCTCTCTTACGAAACAGTTCGAGAATGGTGTCTCAAGATCGGCCAGACTTATGCCAACACCTTGCGACGGCGCCAGCCGCGAGCCGGCGATCGTTGGCACTTAGATGAAGTGTAGGGTTTGTACCTACCAAGAGCCTCATCTGCTCATGAATCATTGAAGTCCCTTCATGTGGGAGGTGTCTGCAAATCTCTAAAGTTACTGAGCATGTGTGTGTGAACTAGTGTCCTCATTATGTGTGCAGTGTTCACGGAAGGCAGTGAGCGTGGGAGTAGGGCCCACGCTGGCGTCGACATAAATATAAAGAACAGAAGGGATTGGACCCTGACGAGGAACTTACTCACTCAATCCAAATTTTGGACCATGCTAGGCCTGTCAAAAGTGAGCTAAGACGTTGATGATTGAGGAATCGCCATTGCCCTACAGTCGCGTCAAGCTGACGCCAAGACCAGAACATTTGCGCGACGCAGGGTTTCGTTCGGGTACTTGGAAGATTTAGAGTCAATCCAAAAAAGATTCTCGCGGTAATTCGAATGGTGCTTACGGCCTTTGATCCCAAGACTTTCGATCAAGTGTCTTCTAAAAGACCGGATCTTTGTCAAGATCTGACTTAATCACCGGGAACGCGAACCCGAAGGCATTAATGACTCTGTCGACAAGATCTTTGAACCACACGGCCGCTTCGGGTGCTACAAAAATTCGCTCGATGAGTTCATTCAGGTTCACTTTCACTACTTCACCTCCGGCAGGAAAAGGCGATGGATTCTCGGGCCACAATTCCACAGCATCATCGACGGCAATCGCACGAATCTCACGTTCATGTTCGAAGCTCTTACGCTTTAACATGATTCCTGCTCCCCCAGATAATTCAGGGTTGTCAAAGTCTACGTAACGAACTTTTCCAATCTGTATCCGAATCAGGCCATCACGCGCTGTGCGTCCCTTCTGGGTCTTTTTGATTTGCGGTAGTGCGGAAGTTAGTCGGCCGAAAGTAGAGCGGATGGCGATTCCTTCCGACGTTCGCAGATAGAGTTTCCACATCGCCATAGACTCACCTTCGTTCATGTGCCAGCAGTTCACGATAGTTCTTTCGATTCTTGCTTTAGCCATGTTAGGTGACAGGGAATGCGCTTTACTCGGGCGACGACGCTTCCTCGCTCTCTGCTCGATTTCTTTGCGCTTCGCTATGTGACTGGCGGTAAGCGATCCCTCAAACCGATCGCCAAGCTTATCTCCACGTGCAAAGTAGAGTCCCTTAGATGAGAGCATTGCCACAAATTTCGTAAAATCCATGTAACGCCACAAAATATCTCGTTCGGCGAGTGGTGGAAAAGTTTGATCTTGCGGGTCGTATACGTATGTCCGCATTGAGGCTCCTTTAGATTCTATTGGCGAGCTCGACGCATCAAGATAAGGGCAGATTAGTAGAGTTTCGTTTTCGGGCTCTTGCCTGCTAAGGAGCAGATCACCTAGCCGCTCTTTGTCTCATAGACATCCAGGACTATCTTCTGCCCGGCAGTCCCCGCCGCCCAGCCCGCGTAATGTGCGACGTGAATCATTAGATCAAGTAATGAGTCTTTCGATATTCCCGCACAACGCGCTCCACTAACATGATCTCTCAACCGGTCGCTATGGCCCTGCGCTGCCAGCAAGGCTATTGTTATTAATCGTCGTTCCCTGAGGCTAATGAGAGGTATCTTTCCTCCATGTTGGAGTGACCTGTTCCAGATCTTTGCATACAAGTGGTTAACTGTAAGCTCTCGCAAGCCAATAAGGGGAGGGGGATGTTTCTCGTCGAACACGGGCTTTCCAAGTACCTCCTCATAGATTTTTTGACCCGCTTCAGCAAAGGACCATAGTGCGTCAGTCTCGAACAGAACTTCCTTGGTTCCCAATTCGGTCTCAAGACCAGACGACCACCGCTGAAACGGATCATTTTTCTTGTGTTCCTCAAAAGCGCTTCGATCTCGATAAGCCTCGTACACGTAAAGCGTGTACCCGTCTTTTGGATCGGTGTCCTTTGGATCAGCGTCTTTTGGATCAGGGTCTTTTCGATCAGGATAGAACTCGAATCTTAGTGTCCCCGGCTCTTGATCTCGACAGACTTCACCGTCCCTTTTAAGAAAATCGAGGAGTTCCTCGAATTTTTCCGGTTTGGCTTTGTATCTGAACAGAACGCCTAACATAACTCCTCCTTTGTCGCGTTTCCGGATGTAAATACCTCCCATACATGTTTGGACTTCCCTCATCTCGATCACGCGCGTCGAACGTAGACTCATCGGACGCTAAGGTCGAGAAGTACTCGAGAACGATTGAATTGCTCTCGGTCGCAGGTGTAATCCAACATCATCAAGGAATCGTTGGACGTTCGCCAAAACAAGCCCGTCGAAAATGCCGTATTCATTTTGATCCGACTGATGATGGTCCCACGCTAAAGAGAGGGACATCTTCGCTAGGGTCGGTTTACCTTTTCAAAACATACCGTTCCAGCAGCCACATTTTATCGATGACAGTTGCCGTGTCTTTAATCTTGATCTCCAATGTGTTAATTACAGAATCCATGCCATCTGCGACAAACGACTTCATTGTTCCTATCGCTGGTGCATCACCGAATGGAATAGCAATTCCGCCCTGCATGGCCGTAATCGAGGCCGCCGATAAAGCGCCTGCTGGGCCGCCATTCGCCCCTTGAGCAGACACGAACAAGTAGATGTTCTTTGCCTGGATTGTTTTCGCGTCGCGTCCTTTGGTGAAAATCGGAAGCTTCTCGTTTAGTTTGTCGATGGTTAGTACCCGTTCGATCGCGCCGGCTGGTGGATGGTTTGCGCTGTACCATTCGTTCGAAAAATCATTCTTCAGATCAAAGGCGGCGAATAGCCCTTCCTCCTCACTTAAGTCCTCGACGCTGTTGATGAATGCGAGTACCGATTGCCCGGCCAACGCCTTGAGTTTGTCGCCTCCGTCAAGGGACGTATAGCGCAAGCGAATGACAACATCGGTTATTGTGTCGTAGTCAAACTGTCGAAACTCGTTGGGCAGGTCAAGCCGCCATTTACTGATAACGCCGGCGCCTTCAAATGGAAGATAGCGTTCGCCGTTGAAGTTAAGCTCATGCACACCGCTTTCCTCTTCCAGCGAGCTGACAGCGATTGATTTGATCGGAACATTGATGGTGCTGAATCGTTCGTCTGCTTCCTGAGTCTTCTCAGGATAATCGTTCGCATCCTTGACTATCGCGTTGATGCGGAACTTGTGCTCGAGCAAACGCAGCGTGCAGCTCAGGTTGGTGTGCGTTCCAATGATGCAGGGAATCCTCAGTCCTACAGACTTGATGCGACGCATGTAATGACCGGGAAAGTCCATGTCGAAGATGACTTCAGGCAGATTGAACTCACACGTACCTGTTTCCCTGAGTTGGAGAAGAGCTTGCGGATCGAGTTGCCGCAGCGAAATAGTCTTCGAGACTTCGAAGTCGTGGCCGCGTTTCTCCTGGTGCGCGCTCTCAAGTTGCTTCAAACCGATATATAGGCGTTCGCCGGAGAAGAGACCATCGTGCGCTATATCCCAGGAACCCTGGATGAAGTCGGATGTCGTTAAGCCGCGCTCGAATCGAAACACCTTTTCGGCACGTGTGGCGAGGTCATACGCGAGGGTGTAAGCCTGATGGTAAAGAGTTTTGACCTGGCCATCCATCCATGAGTAAAGCTCCTGATTGGTGTACTTGTTGCGCAGGAACTCTTCCACCTCAGATGCGTTGTCGATCTGTTTCTGCTGGTTTCTAATCTCTTGCTCACCGATGCTGATCCGGATTTGCTGGGTGAGGATCTGTTTATCGATATTCTTGATTTCGTAGCCAGCAGAGTTGGCTTGTTGTACGCGGTCTTGAAGTTGGCGCAGGAAGCTAGCCTTGCGTCCTGAATTGGCTGATTGAAAGGATCGATTGGCTGCTAAGATCTGATTCGATCTTGCCACGGCCTGCAAGGCACTTCCCAAATTGGAGCCACCAAAGCTGATCCCAGCACCGATCCCGATGGGTTTCAAATCGACCGAAAAATTAGGAATAATGTTCAGAATACTAGCAAGGGTTTCAATCGAACCGATCTCTACCTGTATACGCGCAGCCTCAGTGGCTTTATCCATCTCTTCTTTTTCGAATGGAATCAACTTCAATCCGCTTTCCTCAATCGGTAACTCGATCGAGTCCTGCAGTTCGCCAAAGTCAGTGTCGCCGTCCGGTACTCTGCTCAGTTCTTCACCGATTAGTTTGAGCTGGTGTTGCAAGCGGTAAACAGGGCCTTTCCGGCTTTGCTGTAATGCTTCCAGTGACTTTTTGGCTTCATCAAGCTGCTGCTTCCTGACTTCCATGACTAGGTTGTGAATGCTGTTCTCGTGTCTGGCTCGCAGCTTAGCAAGCGCCTCTCCGTCACATTTTTCCTTTGCCGACAGAAAAGCATTGCCCAGGGTTTTCAACTCGGAACACAGCTCTATCGCCTTCTGTAATAGGAAGTAAAAGCGGTAGTTTGGCATTGGGCTGTTTAGATCGTTCAGGACGCTCGACAAGCTGAGACCCTGGGCAGCGGCCTGCACCAGCAGAGCGGGATCGATCGGAGGTTCAAACAACGGCAGGTGACGGACCACGCCTTCAATGTCCTGGCAATGCCTGAGCTTGAACAATCGATCATCAATTGTGGTGCGGATCGCTCTCAACTGCGGGTTGTCAGGAATGCAGAAGTACAGCGTCGTCGCAAATCCAAAAACGTTTGGTAACCCGACGACTCCATTGCTCGTGCCGGTTTGCAACGAGGTCTGGTTGCTGAAGGGAAACACAAGTTCCAACTCGACCATTGCGTTGCTGAAAGCGTCCCATTTGTCCAAAAGGGAGTTGTATGTTTGTGGGAGATGTTTGCCACGTTTTGGAATTTCCTGACCTCGTCTTCCGTAGATGTGAGAGGCAAGCACGTAAGCCTGGATGGCCAATGGGATTGTCTCAAGGGTGTTCTGCCGGAAGTAGTAGTCGCCATAGGCAATCAGGATCTCTAAGTACTTCATCACCACCCACTTCATGTAGGCTGAGGGGCGATTACGTGCGACTACGTGCGGCTGAAAAGGTTTGTCACGCCATTCGCTGATCTTTGTATTCGGTGTATTAGGCTGCAGCCCAAGGAATAACTTCTCCAGCACATTCACGGCGTCGATTTTTTTGAACGGCGGGAACTGCCAGAAGCGCTTGTCATCCGTCCCCGATGCGTAGGGGTTGAAGACGTAGTGACACATCTCAAGGGCTTGATCAAACTGCTGTGCGCCGAGCATCCGCTCCACGAGTTGCATCGGTGCATGCAACGCGGCTTCCCAATTGTAAAGAGCGTAAGGTCGTTTTAGTTCGTGATAGCCAGCATCATGATCCCTTCCAAAAGCGTCGCCCTCGCCTGGAATGGCTGGGCTGGCGGGCTGGTCCGTAGGGATTTCATTGGCGAAGTAGTCGAACAGGTTGTCGAGGTTTCCGGCCATCAGTTGACTTAGAAGTTCGTGAGCGAATGGATGGTAGAAATTGAGGGATCCATGATAGTTAAGGATCACTTTCGTTTTCCCCTCTTGAAAAAACGGCTCCGTGTCAATAAGCGGGGGTTGGTTATTGTTCGTTGCCTGTAATGAGTGAATTTCGTTTGTTACGAGTAAATCAGGCGTACCACCACTCGTCACAAGTGGGATGATCCTGTAATGGAAATCGGTACTAAAAGACGGTGACTTGGAGTTGATCAACGCCGGAGCTTCTTTAAAGATCTGACTACCGACGAAGTGAAATGCCCCCAGAGAGGGATCCTCACGATAAACATCAACGACAACCTCCGCATTTCCGACCAATCGAGGGACGAATTCGTAGCTGTCGATCGATGCTAGAACGCTAGGAACACCAGCAAGACCGGACGGTACCGTATGGTAGACCGCCTCAGAGGAAACTTGTTTCGGAGTCCATTTTCCGTTTCGATACTCACTCCAAGCCATTTTGATTTCCCATGACTCGTCCGGCCTGGCTGAACTCGGTTTTTCGTCCGATCCAATGTCTTTGAAAGTCTTAGTTTGGATGGTTGAAGTGGGATTAGTCTTCTTCAAGAACTGCGGGAAGAAAATCAATGCTCGCTTATTCCAAACCACCGGAATAAGGTAGGTGCCGTGTTCCGTGATTTGTCCGTCCGAGCCATTCTCTAACTCATACACTGGAATATCTACTTCAACTTTCTCCCACGCGTACCAATTACCCTCCTTTACGTTGTAGTAGCGGTAATAGAAAAAGTATGGCGCGTTCCGCGTTCGGGAAAAGACGTGCAGTTTGAGGTCGTCACCTGGAACTAGGTTTAAATTGATATCCTGCTCAAGAAACAGCCCCACCACTTTCAGATTCGCCACCTCATCAACTTTGAACAAATAACTCTTAAGCGCATCTTCAACGGTCTGCTTGTTAATGTCTTTTTGCAGCAACTCAGATTCGAGTTCCTTGTAGAAGAGGCTCTTATCGTCGCGGAGTTCTGACTTGATCCAGTTCTCCGGATAAAGGAATACCTTCCGATTCGCCTCCCAGACGCGATACTTCTGCATCCACACCCAGCGATCGCGGTCGAGGACATCGGTTCCTACGCCATATTTCGCTTCCAGTCCCAACAGGCAGCGTTGCACAAACAACTGCACGGAGGAGATCGCCTGTTTACAGCGCGAGGTTTCCATGCAAGCATCCATCTGCACGTCTATCAAAAAGAACTCGAAGAGGCTGTCGGCATCTTCGACGCCCCACTGAATCAGAACCTCCTGCACGAGGAGGTAACTGATCAACGCCTGCTTTTGATCTTCACGTAACTGGTCGTTCAGCGGCTTGACGACTTTCTCCCAGTCGTCCTGATTGTAGCGAGCGCGCAAGGTGGCGCGGATGCCTTCCGCTATTTGGTGACAGACGGAGAATTTTGAAGACGGATTGGCCCACTTAAACAGTCGATCTATTCCCGCCCCAGTATCAGCAGCGACCTTCAGGGCCTTCTGTAGCTTGACCAGGTAGACTTCATTGCGAAACTCGCGAGGGCGCTTGATGTCGAAGTGTTCCGGAGCAATTAGTTTTTCAATATCCTCTTGCTTCCACAATGTTACGTCGGCGATTCGTCGGCTAAGCGCCGCGGTTCGTTGGTTAATCGTGGCAGTCTCGTCCGGCTTGCTGGCCCACTTGTACAGATCCAACAAAGTCGTTTCGGTTTTGGGCAACTTGTTGCGAAGGCTCGCGTACGCCTCAAGCCGCCGCCACTGTTTCAGCGTCACTTCATTGAAATCGAAACCATCGAAGTCGGCTGCATGGCTCTGTAAATAGCTCACCTCATCGGCGTTCAGGTTGAAGCTCTTAACCAATATTGCTGACTTGTAGAGTTTGATGAACGCTTCTTCTGTGCCTTCCCGTGAGAAATCTGGAAGCAGTGCAGAGGCCGGAATCGCGGCGCTGGCAGAGGTAGTGGTCTTCCACTGCAATTGCCGGGTTTCCAGGCCACCCGTGTCAAACGAATACAAGGTTCCGCTCTTGAGTTTGAATGGATTGGTTGTAAACACATTGGACGGGTCGTCCTGTTGGTTCGGGAAGGGGATCGCTTCACCATCGATCATCAACGGCGCCGGACGCGCTGCGCCCGTTTCGACAGTACCAATGAAAGAGTACTCATCTGTAGTGACCGGAATCAGGTAACCCTTCAAACCGGCTGGGTGGCCGCCCGGTTTTGTCTTTATCTGTTCAAGTCCGCTAACAGCAGGTCGAGGCGGGGTCCCTGTAAGGAGGATGTCAGACAGCAATACGTCGGTCACCTCACCTGGCAGACCAGTCGCGCCGGCAAGCGTGTCGACGATCAACCTGTGGGCCAAGTGCTGACGGAGGAATGGAAGAAACTTCTGGAGAAAATAAACCCGCTTACCAGGAGCACTGTTTCCGTCCGAGGTGGGATGCGCCGGGTCAATAGGAAGATTCACATCCCCTTTAAGTAACTGCAAGATCGCCTCGTATCGATCCGGAAAGCTGCCGTAGAGTTTGTCGTCCAAAAAATGCACCGGCTTCTTGCCGATACGGTCGATCGCATTTGCCCATTCAACATTGCCTGACAGTGTCTTAGCCTGTGTGTTTTCGAGAGCGGTGAGGATGCCGGTGATCTGCAGCGTTGCAGCCTCATGGTTTCCGTTTTGGTGATTGTTGTATTTGAGTTTGTTCTGAAGCGACTTTGGTATTTCGATAACTCCGTTAGCTGGGGCGTTTGTGGTATAGACGGTGGTCCCTTCAAGCAAACCGAGGATTCGGTCGACCACGGGCTGTTCGTAGAACAAGCTTGCTTTCGCCCTCACTGCGTCGACTGTTGCTTCCTCCGGTGTCAAATCCCGGTGTTCGTGATCGATCGCGTTGAGTCCGTCGTAAAGAGTCTTGGCGATTACCAGGATCGTTCGCTTGGCTGGCGCTAGTTGGTGTTGGGGATCATCGTGATTGCGAATCACGTAGTTGAGCTGGCGAAACGTGAAGCCTGCATCCTCCATTTTCCCCCAGGTCTTAAATAACACGAGTGCTGCTTGAGCATTTTCAAAAGGATCGCCAAACAAGGCGATCACTTCCGGGAGTTCCTCAATTCGTACGTGCAGAATTTTTGCGAGCAAGCTGTGCCGATAGAGAATTGTGACGTTGGTAAGTGTCAATTCATCCGGCATGTTTCTGAACTTCATCACTGTCGCTATCTCGTCAACCTTCATTCGCAGTGCGGCGGTGAGAACTGCCATATGCGCCGAGATCTTTTCCGATTGCGCGAGATGGTTGCCGTTGATGTCTGGCTTAAAGACCTTGTCGATTGCCAGCAGGTTGTGAGTCAGGAACAAGCGGACATATAGGGACTTTTCTCCGGCGGTACTGATGTTGGCCCAGAAGGTGAGAAGTTTATTGAGGGGCAATCCGGTTAGATCGAGCAGTTTCCGGATTGCGGAGAGTTGTTGTAAGAAATCCGGAGAGATGTCCGGAGGGGCCAGTGGAATCTCGGGGCACTTGAGATTTCCATTGCCATTGTTTTCTGAGCAACCACCCTTTTCACGGGAGTCGGCACAATTGTCCTTGAAACTATCGAAGCCGCCGTAGTTGGATTGCTCTATATTCGGGTCAGATTCGATCGCGCCGCCGGGTTTTAGAGACAAGCCGACGAGTGCCTGGTCAGTTTCGTCAATGCTCCAACCCAGTTTGCGCCAAAGACGAAGGAAACGTTGGATGCGATCGTACTCATCACTGGTCAGTGGCGAACCATCAAGGTGGGTTAAGCGGATTTTTTCTAGATCGCAAGTTTCACGAGGAGGATGCCAACTCACAGGTTGTTCGGCATCATCCAGTAAGCCTCTTGAGTCAACGAAGCCAACACGCTCGCCCCCTGCGTCCTCAATCCGGAGTCCCCCAAACTTGTCGAATAACGTCCTGCCATCGTTCCCGATTACCTGCATTGTGGTAGTGACATGACCGATATTGACTCCATCTTCGTCTACAACGCTTCCATCCCTGTGTAAGGTGCCAACAGGCACGTGCGCCCCAGTGAACAATCGGCCGTGGACCAGCAACTCCGGCCCCTCACCTGACTCCAGAACAATCAATTGTCCAATCCTGTCGAAGTAACAATAGACCCAGTCCCGGAAATCCGTCGGTGATACGCATGTATCGGTGTTGTTCACGTGACACGGATCGGGATGAAGATGGGCCTCCATTTCAGGAACCAGTGGTTGATTTGTATTTAGAAACTCGATCAGTTTGGCAAAGCGGGTTTCCCTATCAGTACTGTCAACTAAGAGCGTCTGAAGAAACCGATAGCTGAACCGCAAGGCTTGCATCATGGTAAGAGCCCGGCCTTCCGGGTAAGCAGGATTGACGAAACGCGTTTTCAGCACATCAACAAGATTCACATACTCAATTCCCGTGCGTCGCAGAAATTTTTCTTTCACGAAGGTTAAACCAATCTTTTTGGTCTCGTCCGTGCTGAGCATGTCGAGTTCAGCGGTGTCGCCTTTATAGCCGTAATATTCGTGAACCCGCCTGACTCCAATCTTCTGACGGTACTCTTCTTCGGTGTGATCGTGTTGCAGGGTTAGATCGAAATAGGACTTTGGCCAGAATGCTTCTCGGGTCAGGATGATGTATTCCTCCTGGGTTAGACCGAGAAACTCCGCGTCCACTGCGCGGTGATTGACCATTCGGTGCAGCGTTTTTAGTTTTCGCCGTTGTTTGGTCGTTAGGGCTGTGTGGTCACCAGTTTCGTCTGGCGTGCGGAATGTCTTTAGCAGTTCGTAGCGACTTGTACCGAGATACTTCAACCAGATCCGAATCGCATCGATGGCCTGGTGATACGGCAACGTGAACGGATACACCGCGTTTTTGAGAATGCAGTAAGCCTGATAGTTGATGTGTTGCGGCTGCGCCAACAACTCCGCAGTGGTTTCATCATCTATGTTGAATACATCAAGCGTCGCCTGCTTTGTTGGAACGTTCGTATCCGCCTCGTAGTTGTCGAGGTGCACGATGAAACTTTCCATCACTTCGTTCACGAGATCGATGTACGGAAGGATGGTGAAAGTGTTTTCGCAAGTGAGTTCAAGGCAGCCAAGATCCGGTCGTCGACGAAACAGTTTTTCAAGCGGTGTACCAGCGATACCCGCATGGATGTTGGGGTTCGGTAGTGTCGGACTCAGTGGGTTCGGACCAAGGTTGTTGTTTCGCAGATATTGAAGTATGTCGACGAAGTATGCGGCCGGACTGTAGACCGAGAGACACTCATCACACTGGCAATAGTCGATGCTGCCGAACAGCGTCTCCAGGTTCAGAGGCACCGCATTCTTATCAGTTGTGTCTTGCAACTCCGCCAGACGCTCTTCAGTGGATCGATCGCCGTCGATGATTGCGAGGCCTGAACCTCGCATGGTTTCGCGAATCGTCATCAATGCCTGTTCATTGCGGATGTGCGTGTTGATTGCGTTGGTGTAGACGTGTTTGGCTGTTTCCTCACCCAAGGTCTCTCGATGCGCATTCACGAAAGTAGATTCCGGCAGCTCGGCTACTCGCATTGCCGAGGTTAAATTGTTTTTCATAAGGACCGGTACTGCGTCGTGAACCGGACTGATCGCCTGGACTCGCTGAAGAACCTTCAGATTTTCTATGACACCAGCTCGGTGGTCTTCGTCGATACCTTTAAAGGCGTCTGGCTGTCTGAAGGCGGTGTAAACCGACGTGGTGCGAATATTGAATTCTGGTTGGTTATCCAAAAAACTCGTGAGGCCGTGACGAAT
>DATDFV010000176.1:0-31201 GCA_036522415.1 Pyrinomonadaceae bacterium
GAGAATCCCAGCTACGCTTACATGATTGACTTAACCGGAAGCGGAAGCGAAGAAGACAACCAAACGTATTTGAAATACTACGCTGACAACGAACATCGAGAACAGTGGGCGAAAGATTGGCCGGACGATTCGGTGCCGTCACATCAGGACCCGCCTTTCGACCGAGATCGATACTTGCCGCAGTCGCCAGTTGGCTGATCTCAGATGAGATCGAGGGAATTAGAAGCGGCCGACCGACTCTTACCCACAGATTACGCAGATTACACAGATTTTTTTAGAAAGGCTGCCAGGTCACTTTGAAAGCTTCGTTAATCACTTAAACAAATCTGTGTAACGTAATCTTCGGATAACGGTCGGTCGCTTCGCTAACTAACCAGCATCGTCCCGGTGCCTTCGTCTGTGAAGATTTCGGAGAGCAGGGCATTGCGATTGGTGCCGCTGATGACGTGTGCGCTGTGAACGCCGCGACGCAACAAGGTTGTGATGCTTTGAAGTTTTGGGATCATACCGCCAGTCGCCGCTCCCGTCGCAATCAATTTGTCAGCTTCGTCTGCTGTCAGGCGCGACAGCTTTGTCGTAGTGTCTCCTGGCGTTAGATAAATTCCATCGACGTCACTTAGCAGGATCAGTTTTTCCGCATGTAGTTGAACCGCGATCTCTGCGGCGATCGTGTCAGCATTGATATTGAAAACCATGCCATCGTTATCGGCTCCCAGCGATGAAATCACTGGCAGGTAATTGTGATCCAGGAGAACGGTGAGCAATCGAGTGTTGATTCGGACCACGTCCCCGACGTGACCAAAGTCCACTTGTGCGCGTTCACCAGTTTCGCGATTCAGAATCTCTTTCGGAGGTCGCCGCTCCGCATGCACAATATTGCCGTCCACTCCTGAAAGTCCGACGGCTTCGATTCCTCTTTGCCGCAGGGCAGCAAGAATGTCGGTGTTTATCTTCCCCGCAAAGATCATTTTCGCCATTTCCAGAGTGGCGTCGTCCGTTACTCGCCGGCCTTCAATTATCGTCTGCTCGACACCCAGCTTCGTTGCGAGCTCGCTCAACTGATTACCACCACCATGAACCACGCAGATGCGAATTCCGACCTGATGCAACAGCGCCAGCTCTTCAGCAAGAGACGCGAGATTGTCGGAATTTTCCGTAACTTTCCCAGACAGTTTTACGACAAACGTCTGCCCCTGGAAGCGCTGGATGTAAGGCAGCGCTTCGCGAAGGAGATCGAGACGTAGTTGATTGTCGACCATCAATATAGACCTACAGGGCTTATTGGACTTATTGCGCTAATTACTAAACAATCTCGACAGGATCGCTTTCTGCACATGCAATCGATTCTCAGCTTCATCGATTACTACAGACGTTCGTGAATCGATCACACTGTCAGACACAATCACATTGCGACGAACGGGCAAACAGTGCATAAAGAGCGCATCGTTGGTCCTTGACATCTTCGCGTCGTCAACTATCCATTTGCTTCGGTACTGCCAGCGATTCACGATGTCTTGCTCACTATTGCCGTAGAAATTCTTTGAACCCCAACTCTTTGCGTAAATCACTTCAGCGCCATCGAAGGCTGCTTCGATATCGTTGACGACTTGCACGCTACCACCGCTTCCCGTTGCCTTCTCGCGAGTAACACCCAGCAACTGTTCATCGAGTTCATAGCCTTTCGGATGTGCGATAACGAGATGGTGGCCCATTTGAGCGGCGGCAAGAGCAAAACTGTTCGGAACAGCCATCGGCAGCGCTTTGGGGTGCCAGGCCCATGTCAATACAACTCGTTTGCCGCCTTCTCCCAATTTCTCTCTGATCGTCATCATGTCAGCTAGCGCCTGACAAGGATGATGCATGGCCGATTCAAGATTGATGATTGGAACACTCGCATGTTTCACGAAGGCACTAAGAACAGGATCGGTGCGCTCTTCGCTCCAATTCTTCAATGCGGCGAAGGTGCGAACGCCAATCGCCCCACAGTATCTCTCAAGCACCCGGACGAACTCGGCGATATGCTCAGTCTTATCGCCGTCCATCACAACGCCTTCGCGATGTTCCAGAGTCCAGCTGGTACCACCGGGTTCCAGCACTACCGCATTGCCGCCCAGTTCGTAAATTGCAACTTGCATCGAAGCCCGCGTTCGTAAACTCGGATTGAAAAACACCAGAGCGATCGATTTGCCATCGAGAGGTTTTGAACGGTCTGTTCTCGTCTTGTAACGCTGCGCAGACTCAATCAGTGCGTCCAGCGCGTCGCGATCTAAGCTCTCAGTTGTTAAAAAATTGTTCACGATTTCAGTTTGGTCCTGCGTTATCAGTAGTCAATGGTTTATAGGACCCATGTGATCTATAGGACCTATAACGTCTCTAAAAACAATTCCGCAGCGCGTCCACAAACAGATCGACTTCATTGACACTTAAACATAACGGCGGCAGCAATCGGAGCACCTTGGGATCACTCGACGTGCCCGTAATAATTTTGCGGTCGAGCAAAGCTTTGTGAATTGACGCTGCCTTATCGGCAAACTCGAGCCCTAAAAGAAATCCACGCCCTTTAACCGAGATCACCTGCTCGACTTCCTTTAACCTCTTCCGAAGATGAGCCTCAACCCTTCTTACATTCTCGAGCATCTGATCTTGTTCAATCGCTTCCAACGTTGCTGTAACCGCAGCCATCGCAAACATTCCGCCGCCAAACGTTGTACCCAGATCATTCTCTTTTATTTTTGAAGCAATAGAATCAGTCACCAGGCACGCACCAACCGGAACACCGCTCCCCAAAGCCTTCGCAAGCGAGACAATGTCGGGTATCACCCCGTCTGCGGCTCCGCTTCCTGCGAAGAACCACTCGCCTGTGCGGCCAATGCCGGTCTGAACTTCATCGAAGATCAGAACGATTCCTCGCTGATCACAAAGGTCGCGCAAGTTTCTGAAGAACTCGGATGCAGCAGTACGCACGCCAGCCATCGATTGAATCGGTTCGAGCATGATCGCCGCGACGGTCTCGTCCGCCACTGCGTTTACAGACTCGATGTTTCCAAATTCCGCTTCGAGGTGACCCGGAACATTGGGCTTCCCGATCTCTCGATACTTTCCGAGGAACGTCGCACTTATTGCGTCCGCGGTTCGGCCGTGAAAGCCTCCGGAAAACGTGATGATGTTCTCTCTTCCAGTGAACATGCGCGCCATTCGCATCGCATTCTCATTTGCTTCCGTTCCTGAATTGCAGAAGAACGCCTTTGAGAGTTGCGCTGGCGTCACAGATACCAATTTTTCTGCCGCACGCGCTCGAGTCTCGGAGTAGACAAGATTGGAATAGAAGAGAAGCCGCTCACTCTGTTTCTGCAGAGCCTTAACGACATGCGGATGACAATGGCCGGTACCCGCGACAGCGTGACCCCCATATAGATCCAGGTACTTCTGACCGTCACTTGCGTAGATCCAGACGCCTTCACCGCGTTCGGCAGCGATTGCCATCTTTTTGTAAGTCGCGAGTTGAAACTTATCTTCGCTCGCAACAATCTGGTCGAATGATATTGCAGTGCCTGGTGTCATCCCGCCCTTGCTCCATCTGAAGTCATCTTTTCACACACTGCGAGCACCGGAGTTAACCCGTCAGCGTAACCAATGTCGAAGAGCATGCCTTCCGAAACTTCGCCGCGCATTTTTCGAGGCGGCAAGTTGACCACGAACAGAGCCTGCTTGCCCTCAATCTCTTTCGGATTTTGTCGCTCCTGTTTCACGCCGGCGATGATTGTTCGCTGATGATCGCCGAAAGAGACCAAGAGCTTCACCAACTTATCCGAGTTACCAACGTCTTGCACGGATAGTATCGTTCCCACGCGAATGTCGATCTTCTCGAGATCAGCGATTTCGATGGGTGGTTTGATTGGCGCTGGTGTGAATGTCATGCTGAATGTCCGATAAACTTCAGTTTGTCCGGTGATGCCAACTCGATAGCTGCCAGAATGCACGGTTCGCTTTAATTCAACAGGGTCTTTGATCGTTGCCACGACAAACTAAAGTTCGTCGTACACTGTTAAGGATTCGTTCCCACCAGCATCAACCCTGCCTTCTCATCCAGTCCAAACATCAGGTTCATATTTTGTACTGCCTGACCGGCAGCACCTTTCACCAGATTATCCAGTGCGGAGAAGACAACGACTTGCTTGCCGCGCACAGCGAAACCGATATCGCAGAAGTTTGTTGTCTTAACCCAGTTGATGTCCGGCGAGCCTTTCACGAGTCGAATAAAGAAATGGTCGCGATAGAAATCTGCGAACAGACTGGTTACGTCATCTTCACTCAGCTCGCGAGAGACCTGTGTATAGATCGATGCGAAGATGCCTCGCGAAACCGGAAGTGAGTGCGTCATGAAGACAAGTTCGCTCGTCCAGTCGCCCACCCGGTGCAGTTCCTGTTCGATCTCCGGTACGTGTTGATGCGTAAACGGCTTGTACGCGTAGAACGAATTCATTCGTTGTGGATGATGAGTGTTGGCAGCGGCCTTTGCCCCGGATCCGGATGAGCCAGTCTTCGCGTCCACTATGACTCGACCGTTGAGCACTCCGCTGGCGACAAGAGGCGCGAGGCCCAGCAAGGTCGCCGTTGCAAAGCAGCCCGGATTCGCAACTAAATGCGCCGCGCTTATCCGAGCGCGATTCGTTTCAGTTAGGCCGTACACAAACTCTGACTGAAGCTGCATCGCAGTATGTTTCTGCTTGTAGTGCTGTTCAAAAACTTCCTGGTCGCGCAGGCGAAAGTCTCCGGATAGATCAATTGCTTTCACGCCTGCCTGAAGTTTGGGAATAACGTCCATTGCCTGTCCGTGAGGAAGAGCGAAAAAGGCGCAGTCAACATCAGCTGAGACATCCGACGCGATCGAGAATTTCAGATCAGTCAAGCCGGCGAGATTCCGATGGACTTCCGCGACATGCTTGCCCGCATGTTCGTTGGCGGTGACGAAGACTAATTCGGTGTTCGGATGAAGAAGAAGTATTCGGAGAAGCTCCGATCCTCCGTAACCCGACCCACCAAAGATGCCGATTTTGATCTTACTGTTCATTCTTATCTGGGAAAGCCTCTGCGTCTCTGCGTCCTCGGCGTCTCTGCGTTTTCATTGCGTGCATCTCTAAAACACAGAGACGCAAAGATCGCAGAGACGCAGAGAAGAACTCAAACCGTCACCTCAACTTTCCCCGCGACTTTGCTGCGGATCAATTCAAACAAGATCGATCCCTCCCTGCGCGCATTCGCTGCCGGAACGTCGAACTCGGATCGTATGTAGTCTTCCCCCATTCGTGAATCAGTTACCGAACCCGAGATAACATCGATCTCTACTCCGCGTTTTCGCAACAGTTCGATTCCACCCCACGCGCCAACATAGTCAGAAGCACAAAAAACAAGCGCTGCGGTGGCATCGCGCAGTTCGACATCGTCAAAAACCGTGTCCACCGAATAACCTCCCAGGATTCCATCCCCGAGTTCGATCACAATCAAGTCCGGATTGACTTCATTCAGTCTCGCAATGATCGCCTTTGCTGTCGGCGCTAAGTCACCAATATCAACTGTGGAAGGGAGTCCACAGTCGAGGAAGCTCGCAGTCGCCACAGCACCGTGATCGGCCATGTTCATCGTGTCGCGCAAACATGCAACGCCGGTCAGTTTCGCAGCTGCAACCCTCATTCCGGCGCGAGTCGCTTGTTTAATCAACTCTGTTGCTGCGTATGTCTTGCCGCTGTTCATACTCGTGCCCGCAATTAATACGAGCGGCGCAGACTCGCCGAGAGAAGACTTCGGTGCGATTGCAGCATCGGCGATGTTTCGAATTTGTCCCTCTTCGTCAGAAACGAATCCGATCACTTCCAACTGAATTGCGTCCCCCAGACTTGAATGGTGTCCAGTGCAACAGCCGATTACACCACCCATGTTTAATAGATGAAGTTGATCGCCAACTGAGACTGAAGTTGGCACATCACCAACGAAACCTTTGAGTGCACGTCGACGACCAAGAACTCCGATGAGAAGGTCACCAGGATTTATCTTTGCCTGGCGGCCGGTTGGTAGTTCCAACATGTTGTATGTTGCGCTGTCGGTGAGTGCGCGCACGACGACGACATCGCCTGCTCGAGGAGTTTCGCAGGCTGAAACCATTCCTACAGTCTTGGCCAGATTCAATGGCGAAGTTGCGGAACCGATCTTATCGACATCGATCACCTTAATTGATTCAGTCATTCTCCTTCTCCTGCTTCTCTGTATCTTCTCAGAAACTGCTCAAACTCACTGGCTAAGATCAAAGGCACAAACTTGAAATGAACAAGTAGGGAAGGGTGGCTTGCCCCCGCCGGTCTTTCCCAATTTCAACCTCGGATCAAATGGGCGGACCGACGGGGGCAAGCCACTCTTCCCTACTTGTTCATTTCAAGTTTCATGCTTTACCCGCTTTCTCATAAAGCTCTTCAGTGAACTAAGTCCCTTAAATCACCACAGACACAGAAACACTAAGAAATTCTATCTTCCCAATCGCAGTCGCAATGCGTTCAATTTGATAAACCCTTCCGCGTCACGCTGGTTGTAAACACTGTCTGCTTCAAACGTCGCAATCTTCTCGTCGTACAAAGAATTCGGTGAACGTCGACCTACGACCGTGGCATTGCCGCGAAACAATTTGAGCCGAACGTCGCCGTTTACATTCACCTGCGTTTCGTCAATCAACTTGCGCATCAATTTGAATTCTGGGGCAAACCAGAAACCGTAGTAGACCTGCTCGGCGAACTTGACACCGAGCGAGTCGCGCAAGTGCATCACCTCTCGATCAATTGTGATTGACTCGAGCGCTCGATGTGCTGGCTGAAGGATTGTGACGCCTGGAGTTTCGTACACGCCACGCGATTTCATTCCGACAAAACGGTTTTCGACCAGATCAACTCGGCCGATCCCGTGTGCGCCGCCTAGCTTGTTCAATGTGTCGAGGAGCACAACTGGATCGAGTTTGTTTCCGTTGATTGCTACAGGCTCTCCTTTCGCGAATGAGACCTCGATGTATTCGGCCTCGGTCTTCGCATTCTCAGGAGCAACGGTCAATTGAAAGATATTCTCTGGTGGTTCGGCCCACGGATCTTCGAGAATTCCACCCTCGTAAGAGATGTGCATCAGATTCGCATCGGTCGAGTACGGTTTTTCAGCAGTGGCAGTTACCGGAATATTGTTTTCCTTCGCATAGGCCATCAAGTCGAGCCGTCCCTTGTAACTCCATTCGCGCCAGGGAGCGATCACGTGAATGTCTGGCTGCAATGCGTAGTAAGTGAGTTCAAAGCGAACTTGATCGTTCCCTTTGCCAGTGGCACCGTGAGCGACTGCGTCAGCACCCTCCTTTTGTGCAATCTCAATCTGACGCTTCGCGATCACGGGGCGCGCGAGCGATGTTCCCATCAGGTACACGCCTTCATAAACAGCATTGGCTTTGACTGCTGTCCACACGTAATCGCGAACAAATTCCTCCCGGAGATCCTCGATGTACAGTTTAGACGCGCCAGTCGCGTGTGCCTTTTCCTCGAGTCCGCTAAGTTCGGCGCCTTGTCCAACATCGGCGCAATAGCACACGACTTCGCAGTTGTAGTTATGCTTCAGCCAATGAAGCATGACGGAAGTATCCAAGCCACCCGAGTAAGCCAGAACTATCTTGTTAATCTTTTTCATCTTGTCTTTCGAACTTTCAAACAAATAGGACCTATCCGACCTATAGGACCTATTCAGGACTCAAAAAGCTCCCACACTCTCTTGATCGTTGTTCGCTGTCCCTTCGCTTCTCGCACTGCGATGAATATCGTGTCCTCTCCGGCAATCGTGCCTACGACTTCAGGCAATGCCGCAGCATCGATTTCGACCGCAACCGCCGAAGCCAGCCCAGGAATTGTCCGAGCAATTACCAAACAGTCGCCCGCATGGTCTAAACTCAGCAACCCGCGCGTGGTTGTGCCATTCGTACGTGGCAGAGTGTAGTAACCCCGTTGTTTCACTACCCCTAACTCGTCTAAATCTCGCGAGAGACTTGACTGCGTCGCTGGCACACCGGAACTCTCTAGCAGGGTACGCAAGTCAGCCTGCGTGCCGATCGGTTTTGCCTGAATAAGACTCAGTATTCTCTGCTGGCGCTCACGCTTGTTCATATCAGTTCTATGCATCGCAGTTGCATATTCAGTGCATAGATGCATAAACTACCATGCGCGTTGGATATTGGTCAAACGAAGGAGATGGCAAATGGCAGACTCGAAAAATCTTTGGGGCGGCAGATTCGAAGGAAAGGCGGATCCGGAGTTCGCTGCGTTCAATAGTTCGTTCAGGTTCGACCGGAGATTGTTTGTCGTCGATGTAAAAGCGAGTATTGCTTATGCCCACGCTTTGGCAGCCGCTGGTGTTTTAAATTCTGATGAATCAGCAGCGATCACTTCAGCACTGAACGAGATTCTCAGAAAAGGATTCAGCGATCCCAGTTACTTGAACGTCAGCAGTGCAGAGGACGTGCACTCCTTTGTTGAAGCCAGATTAGTAGAGGAAATCGGAGATATTGGTCGAAAGTTACATACCGGCCGCAGCCGAAACGATCAAGTCGCCACAGCTTTTCGATTATGGCTGCGGCACGCAATTGTCGATCTTCTTGACCAGTTACGACACACTCAAGTTGCTTTGCTTGACTTCGCTGAAAGCAATCAGGAAAACGTTATCCCCGGTTACACCCATCTCCAACGCGCACAGCCTGTTCTGCTTGCACATTGGTCGCTCGCCTATTTCGAGATGTTTGCACGCGATCGAGAGCGTTTGATCGAAGCGAGCCGACGGGTCAATATCCTTCCGCTTGGTTCCGGTGCTCTTGCAGGAAACTCTTTTCGGATTGACCGTGAAGCTTTGGCGGCAGAGTTGGGATTTGAAGGAATTTCGAGGAATAGTTTGGACGCTGTTAGTGATCGAGACTTTTGTGTGGAGTTTCTCAGTGATTGCTCGTTAATCATGATGCATCTCTCCAGACTCGCTGAGGACATCATCATTTACTCGACAACGGAATTCGGTTTCATTCAACTTGGAGACGCGATTGCGACAGGCTCGAGCTTAATGCCGCAAAAGAAGAATCCGGACTCAATGGAACTTGTACGAGGTAAGGCCGGAAGTGTTTTCGGTGATCTCATGGGGACACTCACCACTTTAAAGGGATTGCCGCTCGCCTATAACAAAGACCTTCAGGAGGATAAGCCAGCAGTATTCGACGTGTTCGACACAACGACTACTTGTCTCACAGTCGCGCAAACAGTTTTACGCAACATTTCAGTTGATGAGCAGAAAACGCGTGCAGCAGCTTCTAGTGGATACATGAATGCGACAGAGCTGGCTGATTATCTGGTGCGAAAGGGAATACCTTTTCGCGACGCGCATGAGATCGTTGGTAAGATCGTGGTGAAGGCAATCGAGCTCGGCAAAGAAATCAGCGAGCTTTCAATCTCCGAACTCCGATCTCATTCGAGCCTGATTGATGAAGATGTGTTTTCAGTGCTGACACTGGAGCACACGCTTGCCTCGAAGGCCTGCACCGGCGGCACCTCTCCGGCACAAGTCTATGAAGCGATTGCCGTTGCCCGGAAAGCTCTGAAATGATCAGAGACCATCGTCCTGGGACCGCAGGCGTCCCCGCCTGCCCGCGCCGAGAAGAACCACCTCCATTTCCACGAGTGGCGCCGAGCAATTTTCCTGGTTAGGTTGGGCAGGGCAGGCGGGGACGCCTGCGGTCCCAGGACGATGGGGCTTTTGCTATTTTCTCTTCGTCGGACTACCGGACGCAGTCGGGCTCGGACTCGGGCTGATCATCTGAGGTTGAATCGTTTCCTGGTAAATGTAACGAGTATCTTCGAGCTTCAACACCACTGCAGGTTTCACCGCATTGCGATTCTTGTCCATGCTGATCACTCCAGTGACACCGGCAAAGTCTTTAGTTTGCGCAAGTGCGTCTCTCAGTTGTTGAGCAGCAGTCGTACGGGCTCGCATGATCGCGTCCGCCAGAACCCGCATTGCGTCGTAGGCCAATGCAGCATGAGCATCAGGAGCTAGATTTCCATAGCGTTGTTTGTACTCATGAGCAAACCTTTGAATCGCAGGTGAAGGATCATCAACAGAATAGTGAGTCGTAATGAATGATCCATTTAATGCGTCGCCCCCTAGTTGCCACAATTCAGGAGCGTCCCATCCGTCGGCACCCAATAGCGGTTGATTGAGGCCGATCTGTCGCGCTTGTCTGGCTATAACTGCTACGTCACCGTAATAACCGGGAATGTAGATTACGTCCGGCTCTGCTGACCGAACGGTGCTTAGTTGTCCTTTGAAATCGATATCACCTTGCGTGTAAGAAAGCTTGCCAACGATCTGTCCTCCCAGTTTTGAAAAACTCAACTCGAAGTAATCGGTAAGACCGCGGCCATATGGCGAATTGAAATCGAAGAGTATGGCGGCCTTCTTTGCCTTCAGCGTATTGAAGGCAAAATGAGCCATTACTTCGCCCTGGAAAGCATCAACAAAACAGGCGCGGAATATGTAATCGCCGACTTGCGTCACGGCCGGGTCTGTTGACGAAGGTGCTATCAAAGGAATCTTTGACGACTGAGCCTTGGGCGATGCTGCCCGACTGTTTTGAGAAGTGCCGGCAGCAATAATGGCGACGACTTTATCGTTGTCTATTAGTTGGCCGGTCAACGTGGCGGCTTTTTCAGGGCTGCCGCCATCGTCATCGAGGACAACATCGATGCGTCTGCCTTCAATGCCTCCACCCAAATTGATTTCGTCGGCGGCCATGAGGACGCCGTTCTTTGCCGACTCGCCAAAGTTGAATGTTGGTCCTGACAAGTCGCCAAAGAATCCGATCTTGATACGGCTGTGGTCGGGTCCATTGGAGTTTTGTTGTTGTGAGCAGTTCGGAATCGAGAACGCAAAAAGGAGAAAGAGGAAGAAACGTACAGCTATTAACCGCACTGGTTTTGATCTGTCTTTTCGATTCATCGCTATGTTTAAGTTGGCGATGTTCGCCTTGTGACGCGCGTTGGGCGCGCGAGGGCCCATTTGAGGAACGGAGGCGTTACGATTGTTGTGACCACAACCATAACAACAACCGCCCCGAACGTAGACGGCAGAATGACTGGCTCCAACACACCTTCTGCATTTGAAAGTGTCAGAGTTGAGCCGATGCCCGCGAAGATTAATCCAACTTCACCCCGAGGTATCATTCCTAAACCAACTGCCAGACGGTTAATTCCTCTTTCGGCGACAACAAGTGAGCACACTTGCTTTCCGATAATCGCTGCGATAGTCAATGCAATTGCGAACGTGACAATGTCTGCTCGCACAAGGGAACGAAAGTCAACACGCAGTCCCATCAGGACAAAAAAGAATGGGGTCAGTATGGCGCTCAACGG
Source organism: Pyrinomonadaceae bacterium (assembly GCA_036522415.1). Classification (GTDB taxonomy): domain Bacteria; phylum Acidobacteriota; class Blastocatellia; order Pyrinomonadales; family Pyrinomonadaceae; genus PSRF01. The sequence goes on from DATDFV010000176.1 coordinate 11,457, forward strand.
TTTCAACGATTGGAGCAGTTCTTCTCCGCCACGATGGAATGGTTTGAAGTGTACCTCATCAAGCACGAGTCCTGCCGCGAACGCGCCAACGATAGGGGCAAGGTTAACCAGTGCAGCAAGCCAGGCGAGTGCAAAACAAAACGTTATGGAAAATGCGAGGAGCATCCCCTGACTCTTAAAATGTCCGGCTCCTTTGAACAGGTGAGGCATCAGATATTGTCCGGTCAGAATCGCGGCAAGCAGGAACGCCACAGCTTTGATAGCGATGACAACAATGCTAACTAGAGAAAGTGCAACCCCTGACGCGGCAGATCGGATCGCAGATGCTACCACCGCCAGCACCAACAAACCCATCACATCGTCGATGACAGCGGCACCCAGAATGATACGCGCTTCGCGTGTTTTGATTTTATTTAGATCTCGAAGTACCCGTGCGGTGATGCCGACGCTGGTCGCGCAGAGAGTAGCTCCGATGAAGACATGAACAAGCGTCGATTCGTTTGGTAGAAACAAGCGGCCCACGCCCCAACCGAGAAAAAATGGTGCGACAACGCCAGCCGTGGCAACAAACAAAGAGGACCAACCAACCTCCTTCATCTCACTCAGTTTTGTTTCGAGGCCAACTTCGAAGAGCAAAATAATGACGCCAATCTCAGCAAGCGCTGACAGCACAACATCGGTCTTTAGTTGGGTAACCGCGGAGAGACCCAGCAGCGTAAGGTTGCCCACGACCATCCCGCCGATGAGTTCACCCAGCACTGCGGGCTGATTCAAACGCTCAAAAACTTCGCCTCCGAGCTTTGCCGTAAGAAGCACCACCGCCATGCCGATGAGGACGATAGGATTGAGGCTGTGTGATGGAGTTGTCGTGCTGTTTTCGCCGGCGATCGCCCAAACAGTCTGTGCGAAAAGGATCAGGAAGGCCGTTGCGATTATGAAAGCCCGATTGCGTCTAAGCACGGTTTGCTTTCCTGCAGGTGATGTCCGATATGCTTAGTTTGTCGCGACGCAACCAACACGAGCGACGTTTGAAATCGATCGCCTTAGTTGGTTGCGCCACGACAAGCTAAAACATGTCGGACATTCAAAAAACAAGGTTCGGTTCGGCGAGATGCGCCGAACCGAACCAGGTAAATGCGCGTGCCGCCAGTTAGGCCGCCACGCAGTTGTCAGTCGCCTACCCTCGGATCCACGGGCCTGATTGGCGATCCGGGAGCCGCATCCGGATCAGCAACTGCCTGCCCCGTCAATCCGTGCGTCGACAACTCATGCGACAGATGTCTCTGCTGAGCCATCACGCTATGTCGCCGTCCATAGAGGAAATAGATTACCAGCCCGATCGCCAACCAGATGATCAACCGGTACCAGTTTTCTTCAGGCAAGGAGAACATCAGCAGCAAGCAGGTCAGGATCCCGAGAATTGGAACCAGCGGAACCAGCGGAGCGCGGAATGGGCGATTCGCATCCGGATTGGTCCTGCGCATTACCAACACGGCGCCGCAGACGATTACGAAGGCGAAGAGTGTTCCGATACTCGTCATTTCGGCCAGGATGCTCAGTGGAATAAAACCCGCCATTCCCGCCACGAAGATCCCGGTAAGAATCGTTGACTTCCATGGAGTTCTGAATTTCGGGTGGATGTCACCAAAGAAACCCTTGGGCACCAGGCCGTCGCGCGCTAGCGCCAGCATGACTCGAGGCTGACTCAGCATCATTACCAACAACACTGAGGTAATTCCCGTCATCGCACCTGCAGCAACCAGGTATTGCATCCAAACCAAGCCTGCTCGTTTGAAAGCATCCACGACTGGTGCATCGATGTTGATCTCTTTGTAAGGCACCATTCCTGTCAAAACCGCGGAGACAAGAATGTAGAGAATGGTGCAGATGATCAACGAAGCGATAATGCCAACAGGAACATCCTTCGCTGGATTCTTAGCTTCTTCAGAGTGTACCGACACCGAGTCGAATCCGATGTAGGCGAAGAAGATGATTGCGGCGCCCGCAAACATTCCCAGCGGTTGCCCACCCTGGGCCGTTTGACCGAAGAGGGTTTTCCCGAAGAAGCTCACGCCCGTGTAGCCGTAGGGTGCGAATGGATGCCAATTGGCCGGGTTGATCAAAAAGACGCCAATGCCAATCACCATCACAACGATGACGAGTTTGATCGCAACCATTATGGCGTTGAACGTGGCGCTCTCTTTGATACCTTTGACAAGCACGATCGTGAGAATGAACGTGATCAGCACCGCCGGCAGATCGAAGTATGACCCCGTCGGCACGAAGCCCGTGTGCGGACACCCTGCTCCTACGTTCACGCAGTAATTGATCGGAGCAGTGCGGAACGCCTCCGGCAGTTTTGCAGGAATGAACGACAGTCCCTCGTGAAAGATTGGTATGAACTCCTGAAAGTGTGCTGACCAGCCGTGAGCAACTGTTGCCGATCCCACCGCATACTCGAGCACAAGGTCCCAGCCGATGATCCAGGCAAACAATTCACCGAGCGTCGCGTATGCGTAGGTGTACGCCGAACCCGCGACCGGCACCATCGAAGCAAACTCCGCATAACAGAGAGCCGCGAATACGCAGGCGAGTCCAGCGAGCACAAATGAAAGCATCAATGCCGGGCCCGTTCGATCGTGAGCTGCTACGCCAGTCAGAATGAAGATTCCCGTGCCAATGATTGCGCCTACTCCAAGAGCAGTTAGTTGCGCTGGACCGAGAATTCTGCGCAGGCGGTTTTCGCCCTTCATTTCCTCAAGCAGCAAGCTCAGTGGTTTTGTCGCGAATAAGTTGCTAGCCATTCAGTTGCATCTCCAAATTGATAGGTTCACGTTTGACCTGTTTACACTTCGTCTTCAGCGAGTCTTCCGGCAGGCGCATCCATCGGTACGCCTAATTTCCGCCAAACAAAGTAAACAGGTATTCCGGTTAAGACGATAATCAGTCCTGGCCAGGTGGTGGCCGTTTGATACACAAACAAGACGATCAAGATAATGGCAGCGCCGACGATATAAAGAATTGGAATTATCGGATAACCGAAGGCTTTGTATGGTCGTTCAGCATTTGGACGAGTTTGTCGTAAGCGAAAGATGCCTGCGATGGTCAGGATGTAGAAGATTAAGGCGGCGGAAATAACATAGTCGAGCAGGTTGCCGTAAAGATTTCCGTAGCCAGTTACGTTGCCGGCAGCATCATGTTTGATCGTTCGCGGAAGGATTAGCACTGCTGCCCAGATACCTTGCACGATCAGACCCCAGAGTGGAACGTGTTTGTCGTTCAGCTTTCCGACAGCTTTGAAGAACAAACCATCGCGGGCCATTGCGTAGTAAGCTCGGGCACCAGCGAGAATGAGTCCGTTGTTACATCCAAACGTCGAGATCATGATGCCCACCGCCATGATCAGCGCACCCTTACCGGAAAAGATCGCGTTCATCGTGTCAGTTGCAACCCGATCCGCGCCTTGTATCTTTTCAAACGGCAAGGTGACGAGATAAGCGACGTTTGCCAGCAGGTATAGCGCGATGACAATGCCGGTTCCAAACGCCAGCGACAATGGTATGTTTCTTTTCGGCTCTTTTACTTCACCAGCCGTGAAAGTGATGTTGTTCCATGCGTCTGCTGAAAAGAGCGATCCGGTTTGCGCGACGCAGATGCCCACGAACAAACCAAACCCAGCAGCTGCAGTTAACCCGCCGCCAAAGTCGTCCAGATTGCCGCGCACCGCCCACAGATTACCAAAGTTCGCGCTGACCACTTGAGATCGCCAGCCCAGAAACAGCCCGAGCAGGATCAGACCGGCGAGCGCGGCGATTTTTGTGATCGTAAAAGTGTTCTGAACGAGCTTGCCAAGTTTCAGGCCGCGTGTGTTCATGAACGTCAACAACGCGATCAAGAACAACCCAATTAGTTGCGCGGTTGAAAGTGATAGGGCGTAGTTCGTGGTAATGGGAATTGGGTGGATGATGTAACGCTCTTCGCCAATCGAAGGAACCAGAACGCCAAGGTAACGAGCGAACCCAACTGCGACCGCAGCAATTGTTCCGGTTTGAATAACGAGGAATAGAGTCCAGCCATAAAGGAATCCCCATAAGGGAGAGAACGCTTCACGCAAGTAAACGTATTGACCGCCAGCCTTCGGCATCATTGCTGCGAGTTCGCCGTAGCAAAGGGCACCCATCAAAGTTAATAGTCCAGTGACAATCCAGACCACCAAAAGCCATCCGGGAGCGCCGACCTGTTTGGAGATGCCTCCGGACACGATGAATATTCCGGACCCGATCATTGAACCGGCGACTATCATCGTGGAATCGAGCAAACCAAGACCACGAATGAAGCCTGTATTAGTCTCCTGTCCGTCCAAACGCGAGTCGGCCATAGTTTTCTCCGGACTCCTGTTTTTGGTTACGAGAACTGACTTTTTACTTGCTGACTGAAAGCGAGTGACTAAAGTAACACAGCCGCTGCCCAGGGAGCGGATAAAACCGTTTAACGAGCGGGTGCGCGCATTATACCGATTTCGCCTGATCTGTCCAGAAACACACTGAAGCAGCACAATAGGTCAAATAAGTCCTATAGGACCTATTACTCTCCCAGAACCAGATCCATGTAAGATAGCGCGCCGTGAGCAAGCCCGAGAATTCTCCAACAAATACATCTCCAACCTTGGGAGACATGGACACCCAGGAATTTCGGCGCGTCGGGCATGAGCTCGTTGACTGGATCGCAGACTATTTTGATCGGATTGAGGATCTACCGGTGCTCGCTGCAATCGAACCCGGAGATCTCAAGTCACAACTGCCTGCGTCACCACCGGAACGCGGCGAGCCAATGGAAAAGATCATCAGCGATCTCGATCGACTCATCGTTCCAGCCCTGACACATTGGAGTCACCCTTCATTCTTCGCTTATTTCGCTACCTCAACTTCAGGTCCAGGAATATTGGGTGAATTGCTCACCGCTGCTTTCGATAACAAAGCAATGCTTTGGCGAACGTCACCTGCATCTACCGAACTCGAGGACGTCACATTGGATTGGTTAAGGCAGATGATGGGTCTTGACGCGGGTATGACCGGAATCATCTACGACACCGCATCTGTTTCGAGCATGCATGCAATCGCAGCAGCGCGCGAAGGTGTTGAGCAACGGATTCGCGAAGAGGGAATGAGCGGGCGACCAGACTTACCTCTGTTGCGAGTGTATGTGTCGGAGCATGCACACTCATCGATTGAAAAGGGAGTGATCACGCTTGGTCTTGGTCAGCGCGGCTTACGAAAGATTCCAACGGACAGTGAGTTTCGAATGGATCCGAGGGGACTTGCTGCGGCGATTGAGGAAGACAAGCGCAGCGGTTACCTGCCGTTTTGTATCGTGGCGACTGTTGGAACAACATCGACATCGAGTATCGATCCGGTGCGCGAGATTATTCCAATAGGTGAAAAGCATGCGATGTGGCTTCACGTCGATGCTGCGTATGCAGGCTCGGCAGCTGTTGTTCCAGAGCTCCGTAATATTCTCGCAGGCTGTGAACGCGCGGATTCGATTGTGGTGAATCCACACAAATGGTTGTTCACACCGTTTGACCTATCGGTGCTCTACACGCGTCACATGGATTTACTGAGAAGAGCGTTCTCACTAGTGCCCGAGTATTTGCGCACGCCCGAGCAGGAGAAGGTTCGCAGCGGATCCGATTACGGGATTCAGCTTGGGCGTCGTTTTCGGGCGCTGAAGTTGTGGATGGTGATGCGTTACTTTGGTCATGAAGGATTGGCCGCGCGCATCCGTGAACACTGCCGGCTCGCTAAACAGTTCGCGTCGTGGGTCGACGCTTCTCCAGATTGGGAACTGATGGCGCCCACACCGCTCGCTTTGGTCTGTTTTCGTGCTGCCCCAAATGTTGTTGGCGAGAGGGATGAGATAAGAGCGAAACGACTTGATGCACTAAATGAAGCAATCATGCATGGTGTGAACGCAACCGGTGACGCACTCTTGTCACACACGAAGTTGAACGACAAACTCACGTTAAGACTTTCTATTGGAAACATTCGAACAACCGAAAAGCATGTCGAACAAGTGTGGCAGTTGCTGAATGACCAATTGGAAATCCTTGGATGAATTTAAGGTGTTGGGGATTGGTCTTTGGTCTTTGACCTTTGGCCTTTGAAAACTCCTTGAGAAAAACAATTAAGAACCTAACAAAGATCCAAGATCCAAGGCCAAAGGCCAAAGACCAAAGACCAACGAAAGGCTATCAAGAATGAAGCGCCGACATGACCTTACGATTTGCCTGAGCCTCGCGTTAGCGTCACTTGCTGTCGCTCAAACCGACAACAATAAGCAATTCGCCAAAGACGGTTTGACGTTCGATTACCCCTCAAGTTGGATACTTCAGGAAGATACCAACGCGGATGCTCAACAACTAACACTTGGAAAGGCAAACGCCGATGCTCAAATTAAAGTCTTTGTGCATAAAGGACGAATCACGTCAGAGAAGTTTCCCGACGCAAAAAAGGCTCTGATCGATCCCTACGTCACAGCAACTGGTAAACAATTTGTAGCGATGGGTGCGAAGCCGGAACAGGCGAATGACAGTACTGAGATAGCAGGCGAGAAGGCGGAAGGCGTTGCAATTACTGCGAGCCTCGGCGGCGAACCCGGGGCTGCAAAGATTTACTGGGCCTTGATAGGCCGACGCGTTGTCGTATTGACTTACTTCGGACCCGACAAGGAACTCAAACAATTTGCCAGTGCGTGGGACATGGTCCGCAATAGTTTGAAGGTTGAGGATCCAAAAGCAGCACCACAAGCATCACCGAAGCCTTGAATTGCTGTGCGGCGACTTGTTACGGAAAACGATTATCCACAGAATGTCCGATATGCTTTAGCTTGTCGTGTGGTGCCAATGTGAGCCCGTTGGATCCCGCCTCTACTTCGATGCCTCCTGACATGAGCGGGCCAATTTGGCAACGCGCCACAAGCTAAAGCATATCGGACATAAACTTCGATTACGCAGATTTCATATGAAAGATCCGCATCGTCTGTTTGGTTCGATCCTGCTTGTCTCCCTGGCGGTGCTTTCTCTTCACGCCCAGCCTCGACGGCCGATGACTCCGGCGGACATTCTCCGAGTCGCAGCAGTCAGTGATGTGCAGATTTCTCCCAACGGTTCATGGGTTGTGTACACCGTGTCAACCGTTGCAGACGATAAGACAATCAATTCACTTTGGTTAGCCCGCGCTGGAATTGATGCAGTTCCGTATACGATCAATCCGCAACAGCCGACGAGACGAAACGTCCCGTATGCAGATTGGGAAGATCTTCGCACGGTCGCAACGCCGTTGTTGCCAGCTGGCTGGAATGCATCAGCGGCGCGTTGGTCGCCGGACAGTACGACGATCGCATTCCTGTCCAATCACGAGGACCAGGACGGTTTGTGGATAATTAAGCTTGATAGACGCGAACCCCGATTTGTTGCTTCGATCCAATTAACTAACTTCTTCATCACTTACTCTGGCGAATCCTATTCATGGGGCCCGGATTCAAAGCGTATTGCGTACATCTCAGCCACAACTGAAATTGCCGAACCCTCGGCCGGAAAACGTACCGATGATCCAAGGGTCATCGATCGCATCCAGTACAAATCTCGGACGTCTTTGTCTGATAACAAACGCACCCATGTTTGGGTTGTTGATGTAGAAAGAACCGAGCCGCGTCAACTCACTTTTGGTGGTTTTTACGATCACGCCGTTAGCTTCAGTCCACGTGGGGACGAGATTCTGTTTCTTTCAAACCGCGAAGCTGATCCGGATGCTAACAACAACTCTGACATCTTCGCTGTTGATATAGCAGGTCAGGTTCGACAAATCACCGATACTAAAGGCTGTGAGTATGACGCCTCGTGGTCTCCCGACGGGAAATGGATTGCGTATATCGCGACGAAGCGGGACGTAACAACGATCGACAGCGTTGCCGAAGATACTCACGTGTGGGTGATCCCGGCATCAGCCGGTGCGGGAAGAGAGATTGAAGCCGACCTCGATCGACGGGCCAGGAGTCCACAGTGGTCGCCTGACGGTCGGGCAGTTTACTTCCTTGCTGGAGATAAGGGTTACACAACAATATACCGTGCGGGAGTTGATGGTGGCAAAGTTAGCCGTTTCTCGCTCTTTGTTTATGAGGGCGCACTTGGGGGAGTGTTTGATATCGAAGACTCGAAGTTTCGCGTTGATGCCAGTCCTCCCATTACAGCAGTCGCGCCGCCGTTTCAGATAGGCGCGTTCAGTGTTGGCAGTCGAGCGCAGCTGGTTAGAAGTGGCACTGATTCGTCATATCCGATTGCATTCACGTTAAGTACATCGGTGCGCCCGGCGGAAGTTTGGTCCTTCGTCGGAAGTGGTGTGCCTCTTCGTCGCTTGAGTTCCCATAACGACTCATTTGTCAGGTCAACGCGTTTTGTCGAGCCCGATGAGTTTACCTATCAGAGTTTTGACGGCACACCTATTCAAGCATGGGTGATGCGCGGCGCGGGTTGCCGGGAGGATCGCAAGTGTCCGCTGATTCTCAGTGTTCATGGTGGGCCGCACGGTATGTTTGGCTGGGCCTTCAATGCAAACTTTCAGGTCTATGCTGCGCGAAACTTCGCTGTGCTCTATGTGAATCCTCGAGGATCTAGTGGCTATGGTCAAAAGTTTTCTGACGGGACGATTAATGAGTGGGGCGGTGGCGATTACAAAGACTTGATGCTTGGAGTTGACGAAGCACTGAAACGTTACCCATGGATCGACGCAAATCGTATGGCAGTGACTGGCGGTAGTTACGGCGGTTTCATGACGAACTGGATCATCACACAAACACCACGATTCAAGGCCGCAGTCGCTTCAGCAAGTCTGAGTAACTTGATCAGTTTTTATTCAACATCGCTGTATCAGGATCTGATCCATGCTGAGTTTGGTGGGTTTCCCTGGGATAACTTTGAGCTGCTCTGGCAATGGTCGCCACTTCGTTACGTCAGACAGGTGCAGACACCTACACTGTTTCTTCATGGCGAAAACGATAACGATGTTCACATAACGCAAGCGGAAGAGATGTACATGGCCCTAAAGAGACGAGGCGTAGATTCGGTGTTGGTTCGTTACCCGCGGGAGGGACATGGTTTGCGTGAACCCAAACATCGCGTTGATGCACTCGAACGGACCCTGGAGTGGTTTGAGAAGTACGTCCGGTAAAGCACTATCCAGTGGTCAGTTGTAATAGGTCGTATAAGTCGCATAGGTCCTATAACTACTGACTACTGCTGAAGCCAAAATGAAGAACGACAACAAACGCCTCAAGCAGGAATACAAACAAGCCAGGCGATCGTTTGGCGTGTTTCTTATCCGCAATACGACAAACGATAAAGTCTACGTCGCTTCAGGTATGGATATTCAGGGAATCATCAATCGTCATAAGTTTGCGCTGTCAATGGGCGGACACCAGAGCAAGGAACTACAAAAAGATTGGAACGAACTTGGAGCCGACAAGTTTGAGTTTGAGATCGTGGATCAAATGGACCCCGGCGACGAACCTGGCTTTGATGCGAGACGCGACCTGCAATTCATGGAAGAAATGTGGCTGGAGAAGTTTCAACCTTACGATGAGCGGGGATACAACGAGCGCAAGCTGAGCAGGGAAGATCGGATAAAACGAATCTCGCAGAACAAACAGTAGCAAGCTCTGATTAAGTACGACAGGCTGTTAGCCTGTCGGGGGTCGGTTGCGTTGTGACCAAAGCGTCGACAGGCTAACAGCCTGTCGTACTTAATCAGAGCTTCCAGTAGTTGCGATTTCCCCAAAACATTAAAAAGCGGAAGTGCAATACACTCCCGCTTTTTTTGTACCGACGAAAACTCTAACCTACTACTAGTACCCTCGATACCCATCGGCATAACCATTTACAAATGCCTGACGGAAGTAGGTTCTATACAGACCAAGGTCACCTAAACGTGAGCTGTAATCCTTCGTAGCTTTCTGAAACTCACGGTCATCCTGGTAGCTGTAGCCACGACCCTTGTTGCGATCGTCTCGGCCGGCCTTAATTCCATTGTTGTAGCCGGCATTCAGTGCTGTTTGACGAAGATCGAACGAGCCACCCAGGTTTGGGTAACCGTCATTCGTTCTGCCATATCGCCGGTTTCTCCAATCATTGTCGCGACGATAATCACGATCCCGGTCGCGATCGCGTCTATAAGTCCGATCGTTCGGGTATGGATACTGCGCGTTCGCAGTAAGGTTTGCAGCGAGACCGATCCCAAACAACAACGCTATCGCGAATAAGGTACCTGCAAGTTTGTTTTTGAAGTCGATCAATTTCATTATTTACCCTCCTTCATCCTGAGAAACTGAGTCGCAAGCAATATGCCGCTCTTGGAATAGGAGACTTCGGGCTTTTAGGGGGGATTTCTGCACTAATTCATACCAAATGGTGTCGGGATAGACGACATCACACATTGTTGGCGCTCGATTGCGACCTGAGGATGTTATTATTGTTACCGCCACGTGGACCACATTCCCCCGCCCAGCCACGGGTAAACGATTTTGCTTCGCACCGATGTTTCGGCCCAGGTCACTTAGCCAAAAAATAAAGCTGAACTTTCCAGCGTTGAGGGAGTTCGGTCGGCGGAGCATCCGACTCCAATGTCCCGCGTGCGGAGGGGCATCAATTGTGGAACGTCCATTCCAGATTCGGCATCACTGTCCTTCATGTAGCTCAATCTTCAAACGGGAGGAAGGCTTCTTTGTCGGAGCAATACTGGCAAATGTTGTGACCACCGAGTTAGCTTTGCTCGTGGTCACTTTCTTTGCTTTGCTGATCCTGGACGTTAGTTACGAGAACGTGCTGTGGTTCTTGTTTCCCATCGCCGTCATATTTCCAATTGCTTTTTACCATCACAGTTGGAGTTTGTGGTTGGCGTTCGACAATCTTGTGGAAGGCTTACCGAAATATAGGGCCAGGAGAGATGAGTGGTAAATCTTGGTCTTCTGCCTTTGGTTTTTGGCCTTCGCCCTTTGACCTTTGGCAACAGTGAGCAGTTTGCTGGCGGCAAGAACCACGTTAGACCAAAAACCAAAGACCAAAGGCCGAATAACAAAGACCAAAGCCCATTTGCACAAACTCATGTACTTCGGGTTATACTCTCCCTAGCTCGCCCGGCTGGTTCGTCTGGCACTCAGTCACAAACAGACTAAGATCGCGCAAGAGCTCTAAACAACTCTGTGCTGTGGAGCGAGTCCGATATTTACATTCGTCCATAATTGGATGATTTGAAATTAACTTGGGAACAGTCGCGAGGCTCGATCGATCGAGCCGAGGTGCTGCTGAGACGTTTGAACTGACGCTCGTTCTCAATGGGTACAGAGCAGGCATGGCTGAAGAGCTTTTGCTGCTCCCTGTTGCGAGCCTTTCAACTTCACGCGCGCCGCGACTAGTCAGGTTTTCTGTTGAAAGCAAGAACTCTCGGCTGCGGTGTGGGTGTGTTCCACCCGGACCCAGCGCGAATCGCACTGATCACACAGTGTGATTTCCACATTACCTACCATTCCACAGTTCCGAATCGGTTTTCACACCAGTTCGATCCTGTGGTTCAACCCATTCACACAATTCACAGTGATGCGGACATCCGTATCGCTCAACGGACCAAAGCTGCGCGCCTCGCCGCAGGCTTGACGGCTGCACCGCTGACGTCCACCAACATTCAAGAAGCACTCGATGCGGCATGTTCCGGAAGCGACGATCGCCAGACGAGAACAAGCGCGCCATGCGTAGTGCTTGAGGAGACTTAGGCTAGAAATGGCAAAACAACTAATCGTAAGCGTCAACGGACGCGAAAAGAAAATAGCAATTATCGAAGACGACAAGGTGTCGGAGTTCTACATAGAACGCGGTGAACAACATCAAGGCATTGTCGGGAACATTTACAAAGGACGCGTCATGCGAGTTTTACCCGGTATGCAGTCGGCGTTTGTTGACATCGGGCTTGAAAGAGACGCGTTCCTTTATGTTTCTGATTTCTTCGATGAAGAAGAAGAGTTTGAACGAATCGTCATCGATAAGTCCCGGAAGGGAACTCCTGACGCGGAACACGCGGCTGCAGAAGAAGTGGCCCTGAATCGAGTCGAACGCGAACAACGAATTGAAGCGACACACGAACGGGCGGTTCCGCTTCAGGAAGCAATCGCAACGGCTCCGACTGAGGTCCCAGAAACTGCTGAGGGTGGCCGGCGTCGTGGGCGTCGAGGCAGACGCCGTTCTCGTTGGGAAAAACCGGAAGAGACCGCAGTATCTCCGGCGCCTCAACAATTTGAGATTCCTGATACACCATTTGTCGCCGGCGATCCGAGTATCGAGCGAATTGTCGACGAGGAAGAGGTTGCGGCCGTCAACGGAGAGATGTTCAAGGACGCGCGGCTTCAGGAGCGAATTTTCGATCAGATTCATGCGGTCGAGTTTAACTTTGAGGATGCGTATCGCAGTGCTGAAGTCGGATCTTTGTTGTCGAGCGGTCTGGGAAGTGACTCCTTTGAGCGCATTAGTGATGACGAAACAGAATCGGACATCATGGTCCGCGAAGGCCGGCAGATGCAGGAAGCTCACCTTGCAGGTTTTGTAGACGATATAGATACCGATGTTTTGGCGAGTCGCAGTTTTGAACGTATCAGCGATGATGAAGAGTCGGAAGCTGCTGTAACCGCAGCACGAAGAGGTCGGAAAGCAACCTCGAGTGCCGACGGAGGCAAGAAGAAACGTACACGATCCAGTGGCGCAACCAAGTCAGCTTCCAAAAAGAAAACGTCCAGCAAACGCTCGAAAAAGGCGGCGGCGGAAGCAGAGGAAACTCCGGAAGGCTACAACGACGCCGAGGCGGTGGTTGGTGAAAGTCATTCGCGGGCTGAGTTTGCGACACGAAGAGGGGGACGCCGGCGTAGGCGTTCCTCGAGCAAAATCAAACAAACGGGTCAGACGCAATCTGTTGAAGAAACCAAGTCAGGTGCAAACGGTGCGGATGACGACCACGAAGTTTCTCCAGTCATTGAATCTCAGGAAGAGATCGTTGCCGCTCCGGTTGCGACACCGGAGAACCAATCTCAACCACGTTCTCAGCAGCGTGATCGCGACCAACGTCAGCGGTTTCGCGGGCAGTCGAGACGCGATCGTCATCAGCCGGCGATTACCGATTTGTTGAGTGAAGGTCAGGAAATTCTGGTTCAGATCGCAAAGGAGCCGATTGCAAAGAAGGGCGCGAGAATCACTTCTCACATCGCATTGCCGGGGCGGTTCCTGGTCTATATGCCAACTGTTGAGCACATCGGAGTGTCGCGCAAGATCGAATCCGACAATGAACGGCATCGTCTCCGCAAGCTTATCCAAATGATCAGGGCGGAAGAGGACATTCCGTCGGGCGGTTTCATCGTGCGAACTGCAGGCACCGGCGTCAGCGAAAAAGAAATTCGTGACGACGTTAAATATCTGGTGAGAACGTGGCTTGATATTCGAGGCGGTGCAGAGAAGTCAAAAGCGCCCAGCCTGGTTCATCGCGATCTTGATCTTGTGCAGCGGTTGCTTCGCGATCAGTTGGCCGACGACTTTGAGGCGATTCGTGTTGATTCCGAAGATGAGTATCAACGGATTGTTGAGTTCATAAACCGGATTCAACCACGACTTGTAAAGCGAGTGAAACTCTACACGCGCGAGCAGCCTATCCTCGAAGCATACAGCGTGCAGTCAGAGATTGATAAAGCAATCAAGCCGCGAGTTTGGCTGAAGTCTGGTGGCTATCTGGTCATCAACCAAACCGAGGCGCTGGTGGCGATCGACGTCAATACAGGCAAATTTGTGGGTCGCGGAAGTGGCCGGCTCGAGGACACGATTACGAGAACAAACCTAGAGGCAGTTGAAGAGATCGTACGTCAAATTCGACTACGTGATCTCGGCGGCATCATAGTGCTGGACTTAATCGACATGGAAGAACGTCGCAACCGGCAAAAAGTAATGCAGGCGTTGCAGGAAGCACTACGCAATGACAAGTCACCCACGAAAGTTCTTTCATTCAACGACTTCGGTCTTGTCATTATGACGCGAAAGCGCGTGAAGCAGTCGCTGGAAAGGACGCTGTGTTCGCCGTGCTACTACTGCCAGGGTGCCGGCCTGATCAAGTCTCCGCAGACGATTTGTTACGAACTGCTCGAGGAAGCTCGTCGTTTGGCCAAGGGACTGAACGGCGATACCGATCACAGTCAGGTGACATTGAGAATTAATCCGGAAGTGGCAAAGGCGCTCCGTACATCAGAACGAGATGTGCTGATTGAGATCGAAGATTACCTGGGACCGGTGGACATCAGCAGCGATTCCACAATTCATCAGGAGCAATACGATTTCGCGGTGATCTAGACAAAGAAATAGGACCTATGTGACCTATAGGACCTATTTGATTGAGCCTCGTTCAATGAGCAAGCTGGGAAATCTTTGGAAAACCCTCATCGCTGGTGGCGCGGGGATGGCTGCATTGGCTGCCATGAATGCTGCCATTCGTCGCAATGTGCACGATCCTGATGATAGCGCGTTAGGCGGCGCCGCCAAATCCTTTTCCTGGAAACACGGCAAAATCTTTTACAAAGAGTCGGGGCTCGGAAACCCTGGGACGCCGATCTTGTTCGTGCACGGCATTGGCGCCGGAGTTTCGAGCTTCATGTGGCGAAAAAATTTTGATTCGCTCAGTCAGAGTTTCCGCGTCTACGCGTTGGACCTGTTGGGATTTGGTTTTTCAGACAAGCCCGCTGCCGCACCGTATGAAGCCGATTTGTACGTCGAGTTGATTTCCGACTTTATTCGCGAAGTCATTGGTGGAAGAGCAAACGTTATCGCCAGTTCGCTTAGCGCGTCGTATGTGGTGCTGGTCGCGGATGAACATCCGGAGCTGGTGAATGCACTAATGCTGAACGCGCCGGCAGGTTATGACTCGCACACGTCGCGCCCCGGAATGGCGGGCGCCGCATTTTACGGTCTCTTGCAGTCGCCTGTGTTGGGTACTTCGTTCTACAACGTCATGGCGAGTGAAAGAAGTATCCGCGATTATGCGAGTCGAACTCTGTTCTATGACTACCGGCGGGTTACAGATCGGTTAGTTGCCAATCTCTATGCAACCAGTCATCAGGCCGGTGCGCAGTACGCGATTGCGGCATTTCTGTCCGGTTACCTGAATGCCGACATGCGTCCCGCCTTTTCAAGACTGGAGCAACGCGTGATTCTGGTTTGGGGCAAACAGGATGCGACGACGCCAATCTCCAAAGCAGATGCGTTATTGAGTTTAAACTCCAGAGCGGAATTGGAAGTGTTTGACTTTTGCCGAATGATGCCTGAGCAGGAGCATCCGGAGAGGTTCAATCAGATCGTTAAGGAAGCGTTTCGGGGAAAAGCGGTCGCGGTTGCCTAAATAGGTCCTATTTGGTTTCCGACTTAAGCCCCGACAAGCTCTTCACGATTTACATGCTTGTACAAGATATCCCTTTGCTGCGGGATGAAGCCCGCTTCCGTAATTAGAAAGCGCAGCATCTTTTCGTCCGCACAGTTGTGAGCGCCCGCCGCAGACACCACGTTCTCCTCAATCATTATCGAACCCATGTCGTTTGCACCGAAACGCAAAGCAACCTGACCAAGTTTCAAGCCTTGCGTCAACCATGACGACTGAAAGTTCTCGATGTTGTCCAGGAACAGACGCGACACTGCAAGCATCTTCAAATAATCAATGCCTGTTGGTTCATCTTTGATTCGACGGCCTAGCGCTGTGTTTTCACGTTGGAAGGTCCACGGGATGAAGGCTGTGAACCCGCCAGTTTCGTCCTGCAGATCGCGAATCCGTTGTAGGTGTCGCACGCGATGCACGATTGTATCGCCAATGCCAAACATCATCGTGGCGGTTGATCTTAGTCCTACGCGATGTACCGCGCGCATAACGCCAAGCCACTCATCTGTCGTGCACTTTGTGGAAACACGTTTGCGCACTTCATCGTCGAGGATCTCAGCACCGCCTCCTGGCAAGCTATATAATCCCGCGGCTTTCAACCGAGACATGATCGTTTCGTAGTCGAGCTTCGAGATCAGATGGATGTTGTGTATCTCGGGTGGTGAAAAGCAATGAAGTTGAAAATAAGGATACTTTGCCCTCAGGGTTCGCAATAGATCTTCGTACCATTCGATACCGAAATCCGGATGCAAGCCGCCCTGCATCAATACCCCGGTTCCACCGAGTGCGATGGTTTCATCGATCTTCTGATAAATCTCGTCAAACGTTCTTACATATGTGTCGGGTGCACCGGGTCGCCGGTAAAACGCGCAGAATGTGCACACAACGTTGCAGACATTCGTGTAATTGATATTCCGATCGATTATGTAAGTGACGATATTGTTCGGATGACGTTGTGCGCGAATTTCATCTGCCGCAACACCCATGCGGGCGACGTCGTTAGACTCGAGCAGCGTTGTGCACTCCGACGCGCTCATTCGCTCGCCGGCTACCACTCGATCGAGAATTGCTTGAACGTTTCTCGTTTCACTCATGATTTAGGTACGACAGGCCGTCAGCCTGTCGGGTTCCGCGACAGGCTAACAGCCTGTCGTACACTTCGCTGGAAGTTCCAGCATTCTCAATGGCTTTATGGCCTCGATGAGCCCATGCTTATGAGCGAGCTCGTAATAAAGGTTTAGGCCTTGTTGCATTTGATTATCCAAGCGGAAGCAAATGTTCTTATCAAGATAATCTTCCAGAGAGTCGCGTGAAAGGCCCAGAAGTCTTCGATACTCCGAGATGATCTCAGGCTTGTTTTCGACGCCTTCATCACGAGCGGCACCGAAGTCTATCGTTCTGACACGATCTATGGCCGAGTCGTTAAGCATCCACATAGCAAAAACGAATCCCAGGCCCGTGTAGTTTCGCCAGAGACTCGCCATATCCCAAATCCTTAGATCACCACGCGCAAATACCATCGCCGGGTCGCCGATGATCAAGGCCGCATCGTTCCGCTCGAGCATTTCGTTGAGGTCAGGTGAACGTGTTGTCCATTCAGCGTCGTGTCGTATGAACTCTCGAAAAATAATCTTTACCAGTGTCGCTGATGTTCGAGACGATTCATCCAAAGCGACACTGCGAATACTCTCGAGGTCTTGCTTTCTCGAAACGAGGAGCACACTTCGAACTTCACCTTTCGAACCAACACAGACGTCCGGTACGAGAGAAACGTCATTTGCGCGCTGATACTCGATAACCGGCACCAGTGCTACTTCGACTTCACCTTTCGCCAGCAGGTCTGCACACTTTGCCGGCACGGCCTCAGTAAAATTCACACGATCTCGCATTGACCCGTGCACAAAACTCCAGATTAGAGGAGCGCTGTTTAAGTAGCTTGATGCGGCAAGTTTTACTAGTTGATTGTTTGTGATGCGATTATTCACGTGATTCGGTTATTCGAATGCTAAAGGATAGATACACCGATGGGCAAGCGGCCGACAGAACCTGTATCTCAGATCCCATACGTATCCGCAGATTACGCAGATTACACAGATTTCGTTCATATCAACTGAGGAAGCCTTAGACATTTGAAAATAAAATCTGTGTAATCTGCGTAATCTGCGGATACATCTGGGATCCTGAAATTGACACGCTTCTTCCCACGCCACTACTATCCCCGCCATTAGCATCAGGTCAGCGAATCAAAAGAATGCCTTTTTACGACATCACTGTACCTTTGACGAATGAAATGCCGACGTATCCTGGCGATCCAGGCATTCAGATCAACGATTGGTTCACACTTGCAAATGGCGACGCGGCCAACGTAACCCACGTCAAACTTGGTGCACACACCGGAACCCATGTCGATGCGCCGGCTCACTTCATTGAAGGCGCCGCCCGAGTGGAAGCACTCCAACTTGACGTTCTGATCGGTAAAGCACAGGTGATCGCGGTACCTGACGCTTTCCTCTCCATCAACAAGACTTTCGTAGCTGAGCAGTTGGAGGCAGATGTCACGCGCGTTCTGTTTAGAACAAGAAACTCCGCATTCTGGCACGACGCCTTGATGGAGTTTCGACAGGATTTTACGTACGTGGAATTGGAGGCCGCTGAGTTTTTGGTCCAGCAAGGTGTGCAGCTGGTCGGCATTGACTATTTGTCTATCGAACAGTTTGGTCAAAAGGAACATCAAACTCACCTGGCTCTGCTTACCCATGGCGTTGTTATTCTTGAAGGCCTGGACCTCTCCGGCGTGCCGGAAGGTTTTTATCAATTGATTTGCTTACCCATGCGAATCCGTAGCGGGAAGGGCGACGGATCTCCTGCGCGAGCCGTGCTTCGAACTCTTGATTAATCCCGTGTCAACAGCCAAACGCGATAACCCAAAATACCGAGAACGCGTATATAGAATTGTTTGTTCGATTCCTTCAGGCCGCGTTATGACTTACGGGCAGA
This sequence comes from Pyrinomonadaceae bacterium, assembly GCA_036522415.1. GTDB lineage: Bacteria > Acidobacteriota > Blastocatellia > Pyrinomonadales > Pyrinomonadaceae > PSRF01. The sequence goes on from DATDFV010000176.1 coordinate 29,948, forward strand.
TTGCTGAGCTGTTGGGAGAAGGTTATACGGCAAGGACGGTTGGATTCGTAATGCACGCTTCGCCGGAAGGCACACCGTGGCATCGCGTCGTCAACGCGCAAGGCGGATGCTCCACCGGCCAAATAGTCTTACCTCACGACAAGCAGCAACGTTTGCTTGAAGGGGAAGGCGTAGTCTTTGACAAGCGAGCACGGTGTGATCTCCAAACATTCCTGTGGATTCCGAAGTCGCGCCGCAGTACACCGAAAGTAACGCTTTACCGACGTGGCTCCACTAAAGCCAAGGGAGGCAAACGATGAGCTCCGAGAACATGCAGAGGGTTCCATACTCAGTCAGCGCGCCTCGCTATTCTGTGTCGCATCAGATGGTGACCACCGCCTTCGAAGTGCCGAATTATCGAATTGTGCAGAACCTCGGCGTCGTGCGTGGCATCGTCGTTCGGTCCAGGAACGTCTTTGCAACCATTGGTGCGTCACTGCAAACGATCGTCGGCGGGAATATCACTGTTTGGACGAGGCTCTGCGAAGACACACGTCGGGATGCGTTCGACATCATGATTCAGCACGCGACTGAAGTTGGCGCTAACGCTGTTATTGGCGCGCGATACGATACGACTGAATTGTCTGCTGGCGTCACTGAGGTGTTGGCCTACGGAACAGCCGTAATCGTTGAACCGGTCAATCCAGGCGAGAGTTACCGTAGTCAGTAGACAGTGGTCAGTGGTCAGTAGTCAGTTCTTCATGGGTCCAATAGGTCATATACGTCCCATACTACTGACCACTGACCACTCTACTGACTGCATCCAAGCTCGTCTCAAGAAACGCCGCTAAGAAAACAAGACCTTGTCGGTTAGTTACACACGGTTGTCCGAAGTACAGATCGAGCGGTTGGAATCAGCTGCTCGCGACCTTCCGTTTGTGTCGCTTCTGGGAATCAAACTGGAATCTGCTGAACCCGGGTCGGCGGTGATGAGTTTGGCAGTTCGCGAGGAGCTGAAGCGAGACCACGGCGTGGTCCACGGAGGTGCCATCGCCACTCTTATGGATACCTGCACCGCTTTCGCAATCATTCCTTTATTGGGAGAGGACGAGCACAGTGTCACTGTGGACCTTACTATCAGTTACCTGCGACCACTGGCTACCGGAACGGCGAGAGCATCAGCGAAGATTCTGCGGGAAGGGAAACGCGTAATAGTTCTCTCCGCTGAAGTCCTTGACCATGAGGGAAAGCTTGCTGCCACGGCACTTAGCACCT
>DATDFV010000177.1:0-4366 GCA_036522415.1 Pyrinomonadaceae bacterium
CAGTGGCTCTGGGTCCACAAACGCTGGAAGACGCGACCTCCGGGAGAGCTGGCGATTTACTAAGAGTGAAGTCAATAGGTCCTATAGGTCAAATAGGTCCTATTCACGCACCCTTCAACTATACTTCCTCCAATGCAAGCCTCCGTGGAAAGAGACCTCCGCAATGATGAAGCGATTCAGCAACGCGTGAATCGTGCTTATGAGTTCGCCGATCTTTCTGACTACTCGTTCAAACAGCGCCTACTGATTCGGGCAGCAGACCTCGCTTTTTACCTTCTCATCAACCTGATTGGACTAACTGCAAGATTCGAAGTGATTGGGTGGGAGAATCACGATACGGCCGAGAAGAACGGTGGACTGCCAATCTACGTCTTCTGGCACGATCGAATTTTCCTAACCACATATTGGTGGCGACAAAGAAAGATCGTTGTGATGACGTCGCGCAGTTTCGACGGTGAGTACATTGCGAGGTTCATTCAGAGATTCGGTTACGGGGCGGTTCGCGGTTCAAGTACCCGTGGCGCTGTCGGCGCCGTTGTAGAAATGGCAAAACTAATGCGGGCAGGTTGCACAACTGCGTTCACCATCGATGGACCGAAGGGCCCTCCTTACGTTGCAAAGATGGGAGCTGTTTTGTTGGCAAAGAAGACTGGTCATCCAATTGTTCCTGTAACGATGGCGTTGGCTCGCTATTGGAAGTTGCCGAGCTGGGATCGGTTTCAAATTCCGAAACCCTTCACGAAAGCACGAGTCTATGTCGCGCCACCGATCTATGTGGCGGCAGATGCGGATGAAGAGGCACTCAATGCAAAACGGGATGAGCTACAGAAAGTGCTGGATGAGCTCAACCACGAGACGGATGCGTGGCGGAAAAGCCTTTAACCCGCGGTCGAATAATAGGTTCGAATAGGTCCTATACTGCTGACCACTACTGACCGCTGACCTCTACAGGCAGCCAACCTTTGCTTTTCTGCATCGATTTAACCGAACATACGCCTCTCCCAACTCAGTTTCCGTGAAAGGTATTTAGGATGAAATCAGTTCTCGCATCGGTGTTGTGTCTATTTTTCGTTTCAAGTGCTCTCTCACAGACGACCTTGAAGCCACCAACAGAATCGGTCGTCGATCGCTTCTTTCGCTACGTAAAAATCGACACTCAGTCAGCTGAAGATCAAAACACAGTTCCCAGCACACGTAAGCAGCTAAATCTCGCAAACCTCCTCGCCAGGGAATTGACTGCACTCGGAGCTCAGGGTGTTCGCGTTAGCGAGTTTGGAATCGTCTATGCCATTGTGCCCGGCAATCTTCCGAACAACTCCAAAGTGCCCGTCGTGGGCTTCATTGCGCACATGGACACATCGCCCGCGGTTTCAGGCGCTAACGTCACACCGGTTGTTCATAAGAATTATCAGGGCGGCGACATAGTCTTACCGAAAGGTCCAACTCAAGTGATCACTGTCGCAGACAATCCGGTTTTAAGAGATCTGATCGGCGACGACATCATTACGGCCGATGGCACAACACTACTTGGCTCTGACGATAAAGCTGGCGTGGCCGAGATCATGACCATGATCGACACGCTTCGGCAGAATCCGCAGATCAAACATGGAATGCTGGCGATCGCATTTACTCCCGACGAAGAGGTCGGCGGGGGCATCGAAAAGTTTGACGTCAAGGGATTCGGCGCGCAGGTCGCATATACGGTCGATGGTGAGACTCTCGGCGAAATCAGCAACGAGACGTGGAGTGCGAGAACAGCAACGGTAACCTTTCAGGGCAAGAGCACACATCCGGGCACAGCAAAGGGGATCATGATCAATGCTTCGTACGCACTTGCGGATTATCTGAGCCGTTTTCCACAGGACATGTTGCCAGAGACTACGGAAGGACGTGTCGGTTTCGTCCATCCCTACACAGGAACTGTGGACGTTGAGCAATCAACTCTGAAGGTCCTTTTGCGTGATTTCGATATGAGTGGACTCGATGCGAAAGAAAAACTGCTGCGCGACATGGTGGCGGAAACTCAGGCTAAATATCCACGCGTAAAAATCTCTATCGATGTAAAAGAGAACTATAAGAACATGAAGGAAGTTTTGAAGGACCACCCGGAGTTGACTGAAAATGCGATTGAAGCAGCTAAGCGCGCCGGATTGAAACCCTATATCCGTCCGATCCGCGGCGGTACAGATGGTTCGGATTTGACCTTCAGAGGTTTGCCCACACCAAATCTGTTTACAGGTGGACAAAACTTCCATGGTAAGTTGGAATTCAATTCTCGACGTGGACTTGAAAAATCAACGGAGACGTTAATTCATCTGATTCAAATCTTCGCGGAGAAATAATTGTCCGATATGCTTTAGCTTGTCGTGACGCAACCAACCAAGCCCTAAGTTGCTTAAGGCGTCTCTTAATCTGGGGGCTCCCTTCGACCCGTCACGACAAGCTAAAGCATATCGGACATAATCATTACTTCAAACAAAGTGCCCGATCGTTATCACAGCGGCTACGTCGCACTTATCGGCAGACCAAACGCAGGCAAATCGACACTGCTCAACAGTCTTGTTGGGCAAAAGATCGCGGCTGTGTCCAACAAGCCGCAGACAACGAGGTTTCAGATCAAAGGAGTGATAACAAGACCCGACGGTCAAATTGTTCTCGTGGACACTCCAGGTGTTCACCAACCCGGGTACGAACTTAACCGGCGCATGATGGCAACAGTTCAAGATGCATTGCTTGGCGTGGATCTTCTGTGCCTCATCAGAGACGCGTCTGTTTCCACCGGTCAAGGCGATCGATTTGTGCTTGATCTGATAAAACGCTCCGGCAAAGCGGCGCTGTTACTTCTGAACAAGATCGACAAGCTCGATGATAAATCAGCCCTGTTACCTTTGATGGACTGGTACAGCAAAGAATACGATTGGCGGGAGATCATTCCAATCTCAGCGCTCAAAGACGAGATGATGGACGTGTTAATCGAAAGTTGTGTGCGTCATCTTCCGGAAGGTGCGCCAATTTTTGATGAAGACGAGTTAACAGATCAGTCGTTGCGCGTTCTCGTTTCGGAAATGGTGCGGGAGAAACTTCTTGACACCACAGGTGATGAAATTCCGTACGTCACAGCAGTTGTAACGGACCGCTATGAAGAAGTTCGTGATGACTTCACTCGTATCTACTGCACGATCGTGGTTGAGAAGGCGTCCCAGAAGAAGATCGTGATTGGTCGAGGCGCAAATCGTTTGAAGGAGATCGGGATCGGAGCGCGACGAGAGATTGAAAAGTTGCTTGGTCATCGTGTACATCTCGAACTATTCGTCAAGGTCGAAGAAGACTGGCGCAATAGAGAGCAGTTGCTGGACGAAATGGGGTTGGGATGATGCGAAACGAGTGCGGGCGAGGGGGCGAGTGGATGAATGGATGAGTGGGCGAGTGGGTGGATCCCGTCGCCCTCTCTCCCCGTCGCCCCTTTTCCCACTCATCTAGAGTTCAGTCGGAATTTCGGAAAGTGAAACAATAAACTGGCTGCAGTAGGACAACCTAAACAGTGGCACTCCTTAAACGTCGACGTTGAACCCTCGGCACGTGAAGCCGTCGAGTACGCTCTTATGGAAGCCGGGGCTTTAGGAACCGTTACTAACGATCCTTCGGACGGGCTGATCAGGATAGTGGGTTATTTCGAAACCACACCCGACCGCGAGCAAATAAGAAACGAACTTCTCGAAGCATTACGAATCTACGATCTGCCAACCTCAGCTGTTCGCGATATGAACGTTGAGCATTTTGCGAACCGTGATTGGCTGGCTGAATGGAAAAAGAATTGGCAGCCAGTCGTCGTCGGAAAATTTGTAATTGCTCCGCCGTGGAGTCAAATCAACGACAGGCCAGATCAAATTGTGATTCGTATTGAACCGGGCATGGCTTTTGGAACTGGCACACATGAAACCACAGGTCTTTGCCTCGCTGCGATAGAGAAACATTTCAGTGGCGGTAGCCTGCTTGATGTAGGAACTGGTACCGGCATCCTGGCTATTGCTGCTGCCAAACTGTTCCCTGAGGCAATGATTATCGCTTGCGACATAGATGAAGATGCGGTTGCAATTGCGCAGGGCAATGCGAGAGCAAATGATGTTGGAGATCAAATAGAGTTCGTTGTCGGCCCGGCAAATGATTCAATGTCATCCGCGGATTTGGTATGCGCCAATCTGACTGCGGATGTGATAATGCAGACATTACCTACTCTCATTAATTTGACGTGCGGGAAACTCGTCCTGTCAGGAATACTTGAAACACAACTCGGATCGATAGTTGATCGATTGCATGAAGCTGGCGTTTCAGACGTTGAAGTTACACAGGATGGTGAGTGGGTGTG
>DATDFV010000178.1:0-38353 GCA_036522415.1 Pyrinomonadaceae bacterium
ATTTGCCACACATACAATCGGCGACGAATCCAGCCCACCACTCAATTCCGCCCAGACTGGGCCATCGCTTCTTAGACGGCACCTCACTGCCTCTGTGAACAACTCTCGAAACTGTATTTCGTATTCACTGTCTGATTTGTATCTGATGCTGCGGCCCGGGTCCGGCTTCCAGAACCGCTGAGTCAGCAGTCGTTGACTCTCAACAATTACTACATGGCCGGGCGGCACACACCGGAACTGTCGGTAGGGTGTCAGGTCACCTGCGGGCAGCTTGGTGATAAAGCCAGCGACATACTCATCGTCGATTTCCAATGAGACACTGGCGAGATCGATCAAGGTAGACAAAGTAGACGACCAAATGATGCTACTTTGATCAACGCGATAATAAAGAGTTCTTGGCCCCACAAAATCGCGGGCTAAAACCAACTTTTTCACGCGTGGATCCCAAAGGGCCAGTGCGAAGTCACCAATCAGTTTTCCTGGAAAATCGATTCCCCATTTACGATACGCGCACATTACAATTGCTACGTCAGTGGGATCGTTTGCGAGCTCGTCACGCAAAGTCGAAATGAGTTGATCTCGATTGTCCAGACGGCCATTCCAGCTGAGAACCTGTCCCTCTGCCGCAACCAGTGGCTGTGTTTCCAAACGCGACTCGGGATTTGTATGGAATGACCCGTATGCCATTCCGATCGAACCTGACATCCAGTAGTGAACACCGTCTGGACCCAGCCGGATCAAACTGGTTCCAATTCGCCTTACTGCTGGCTCGTCAATCGGCTTACCAGCAAAGTTGTAAATGCCAGCGATCGTACTCATCGTCTCATCAACACCTATCAATGATTTTGTGAAGCTCGCGAACACTTTGACGGTCGTTCACAACTTCGCCATCCACCTCTGTCCATGCATGCACCAGAAACGGTCGTCTTTGACAACCAATTACCATTTCGGCCGGCGCACCTCTGCTTCGTAAAAGCCATGTAGTTACAGCAGAACGCTGCAAACACATGACCTGTCTCGGGTACCACGTTATGCCGCGACGAATCTCGTCCCACATTTGAGGAATTAGCTCCGGTCCAACACGCTGTTCAGCTGTGGGCCACTGTCGCACAAGATTGTAGAGCCGCTTAAAACCTGAAATTTTCAGCACCAAATCAACGACTCCGAATGCCAATACGGTCGCGAACACGTGCATCCGTAGAAACAACAGCAGTCTTATCGCTGCATTGAAAAGCAGGAAAAGAGAATCGGCAGGGCGGCCGGTTGCGGCGGTCCTGAGGTCTTGTAAATTGCTTGTTTTTTCGACGAGATGCTTTTGTTCAAAGCTATGGAGGAGTTTTGTCACGTCTTGCTCAATCTGTTGCGTAGACATCTCGGAGAATTCGAAACCAAGCTCTCGAACGATTTCAGATTCGGCGAGACCGGATTTGCATTCCACAAGCTTCTGCCAGATGACGCTGCCAAGACCTACCAACCCATAAATCTTATTCTCGGCGACGTGGAGAAGAGTCGTACCATCTTCGTCGCTGCTTGACCGAACCGCAGCTGAAATTATGTAACGCGCATTCGTCATCTGATACCTCCGGGATGTCTTCTCACCCTTAGTAACAGTGAAGGAACGGTCTCAAGCTACAGCATTCAGCAGACGAAGATATTGAATAGTGATTTGCGCTTGTTATGCGAAGCAGACATCTCTTTGCGGAATACTTTGAGGAAGGACTCGAATGAGAACAAACTCATTGTGCTTGTTATGGCAAGCACAACTACCAGATGCTATTCGACACAACGGGTATTGAAGCTCGTTACGCGGCCGACGATTTCTGCTTCTCTTGGATACGCGAGCCGGCGAATAGTCTGCGGCGACGAGTGATGCGGAATTATCAGTAAATGACCCGCGTCCAATTCGCACCAGCTACATGCGAATCCGCCACGCATCTCGACAAAGTAAATCGGTCTCTCATATTCATTTCGCCATCCACCAGGTTGCAGTTTGGTTTGGGCCGCATCAATGCAAACATACGAGCCCGGTCGAATCAGCGGGTACATCGTTAGATCGCTCATACCAATATAGCCATAACAAACATTCCGCGCCGGCGTTCGCGCAGCATTCCTGAGCGCAGGAGCCACTGCCTCCTCGTCTCGAATCAAAGACGTTTTGTCCCCGTCAGGCTTCAAGATTGAATTCGGATCAAGCATCTGCTCGTCCAAAAGCTGTGTCTTGTTGGGTTCCGCAACTGTTCTGTACTTTTCAACTTCATCGATGTCGACATCATATAACTGCACCAGATCACAGAATGCGATGTTATAGATCGCACTCAGGCTGAACAGTTTGCAAATACCAGGCTCCGCAGAACTGTTCTCTAATTGGGCCAGCCAGCTATTGGAAATCCGAAACCTTTTGTCTCCTTTAGCTGCAGCAATTCTCTCGCTGGCAGTTTCAACCTGGCGCACAGTGATCTTGTATCGATTGCGAAAGCTTTTCAGCCTCTCACCTGCGTGCATTCACGCCTCCAAATTAGTGCAGGAGCACAACTAGAAATCATGTAAATCATGGAATCCTGTGTATAAACCGATCGGCTATTTTCAAACAGGATTCATATGCTTATGAAATTGACAATCGGGTGTGGTTAGGGACACACAAAGTTCTCAGTCTTGTGGAGTCCGGTTTTGCCTTCGGGGGAAAGTTTGCGAGGTCACTCAAGAAAGTGACATGCATTTCTCAAGGAAGCGATTCAGAAAATTTTTTGTTCGGTATTACGGAAAGGTCAGTATGAGCAGGGGATCGGAAGGATTAACGCCGTGCGCAGTCGATGCATCGCTACACTGCCTGAAATGCTTCTGTGGTTTGCTTCAGAGCCTGACTGTAACCGTGTCGTAGCCAAGTGGGAACTTTCGACTCGGTTTGTTCTGAAAAATGTCTAACCAGGCGTTTCATTGTGTTTGTGTGCATGATTCCGCACGTCGGCGACCTCATTCTGAAACAGCAAGCCAACTACTTGACCGATAACCATAACGTCAGTCGCCGCAAACTCCTCACGCATGCGTCCGGATAGCGGATGAGGAATAAGAATGATCTTTCCGTTTGTTGTTAATTCTAAATACGAACAAGTTATGCCGTTCGGTCCGAGCACACAATACAATTCACGTTCATTAAAACCCACGTTTTCGGAAGGTCGCACTTGCGTTAGTAGGGTATTGACTAGTACGCGAGTGCCGGGAGGAGCAACCGGTACAGCATGGGTGTCGTTCTCACCCATAACAACATACTTAAGATGCGGTGGATAAAAGGATCCCAGATACTCCGCTTCGAGCTTGACCCATCGGCTTACCATTCCGCTCAGAAATTGCGACTCTTTTAGCTGACTATCCTCTCTCAACACGGGGAGCGGAATCTTACGGTGACGTGTCACCGAGTCACCTGTTAGTTCATACGTACGCCGGCTGCGAATTCTCAATTGCTCGGCCAGCCGTCGCTCAGGTGCCAAACCGATTGCGAGGTCTATCTCGTCACGAGTGAGATGTAAAATAATTCGCAGGCTGTCCAGTTTTGCGGTGCCTGGTTGTCGAATGCTCCCATTAATGATGTTTCCCAGCGTCGACTTACCTATTCGCATATCGGAATTTTGATTCTGCTCGGCCAGAAGATTGCTCTGGGAGACGAGTTGCTGGTAACTCAGTCCGAGTAATTGCATCGCTCGTTGAATTAGAAGACCTAGTGGTGAAACCGATTGCTTGTTCGGCTTCACCCGCTTCCGCTTTTCAGGACAATCCTCTTCTCTGGGTGAAGTAAATTCCCGATCAGAATCAAACATATCCGTCGTCTCAATGCATCGGGCCTGCGTTGTTTAGGACTCCTGATTCGAGGCCCTGTCGACTATTGGCTCTGCTAAAGCTTTTGATTGGAGCGGCTACTATTTATGGTTCCGGCGTCCATTCCATATCACGTTGAGATAAGAAAAAAGCACTATGCCATTTGCCCGGCCCGCTCTGAGCGCCCGCCTTCTCGTGCTCAAGAATGGTGGGAATTTTTAGAGTTCCACTTTGTGGCTACTGGGGATTGGCAACGAAAACGGCTTTGGCTTTCGCTTTTTGCGCAGGCAGTTTGAGCATCGTCTGGACAGGTGTGCCGGATTCCCAGCATCGACAGCTAGTCTAACGTCTTTGAAAATTAAACCGACCTTGGGGTTATGAATCGTCATTTCGGCAATAGCGTAAGTATTTGCCTTTTTCGAAAGTTGCAGCAATCAAGGATTTTCAAGCATTTCAGATTCCTTCCGATTGCTTAGTACTCGCTATCCTTCGTGTGCTGTTAATTCTGGACACAAATTGAACACAGGAATTGGATGCTAATCGTTCTGATCTGTTTCTTTCTGCCTTGGATCCAGGTGAGCTGTGGTGCCACCAAAGATACAGTAAGTGGAATTGATCTCGCGCGGGACGGAAGTCACGCCCTCTGGTTGTACCTCTGCTTATGTTATTGCTTCTGTTTTTTGGGCTCAGGTTGTGGAAAGAACGGCGAGTTTTGACAACCCTGGTCACTCTGGTCTCTGGACTCGTTAGCGCTTATCTGATGAATCGCGAAAGAACGAGATTTGAGGACCATTCAGGTTTCATACAGTCGGAATAACTGGTTGGTTTTGGCTGGGATTCGCAGCCTCAGTTGCAATAGTTATCCTCGCAGTGCTTCGTGTTATGAGACGCGAAGACTCACTAGGCCAGGCTTCCGATAACCGCGATGAGATCATGAGTTTGCGATTCAGCTAACCTCACTCCAACGTGAGTGCAAGCTGATTGTCATTTTGGCGTGACAAGTTTCCTAAAACCGCGGACAACTTCTGTGAACTCTTTGCCCCAGAATCATAGCTAAGATGCAGAATGACACTGTGTCTAACAAACTAGAAGTAAACAAACTAGGTTTGGGAAGGACCGTCAGATCGTTAAAGTTTCTGACGGTCTTTCTGTTTCTCATGACAACTTTTATGGCATGCAAAGGAGAGTCAAAGATGCGACTTTCGAGCACAGCTTTCAAGGATGGTGCAACGCTCCCCTCTCGATTCACGTGCGATGGCAATGGAGTGTCACCTCCACTTGAGTGGAAGGATGTACCTGATGGCACTCAAGCCTTTGCCTTAATCTGCGAAGACCCTGATGCGCCAAATGGAGTGTTCACTCATTGGGTCTTATACAACTTACCGCGAGGCAGCCGCGAATTGGGAGAGGGTTTACCCGTAGATGAGGTGCTATCTATTGGTGGCCGCCAGGCTACGAATAGTTTCGGCAAAGTGGGTTATGGCGGAGCTTGCCCTCCGACCGGTGATAGAGAGCATCGATACGTCTTTAAGCTTTATGCGTTAGATAACGATATTCGAGTGCCGGCCGGTGTGAAAAAGCAAGAGTTATTTGACGCTATGCGTAATCATGTTCTAGCCGAGGCGCAGCTGATCGGTAAGTACAAGAGATAGTCTATAGACGCGTCAGCTTTGTTAAACTCGAGAAGGTCATCGTCTGTTGCGGACGTCCGTTCTAGATTGCTGCCACTGAGGCCAGCGCGTACACCATCGCTCGTCGCATTAGCCACTCCTTGAAAGCGCCAGGCTGATCCAACGCCATTCGCTCGAGATATGGCTGAGCTTCTTCCGGAACAAACACCGACTTACGCACCTCTGCGAAGTGAGGCCAACGGATCTTCTTTCTTTGCATTGCGTCCTTTAGAAAGAGTAGTGATTTCTGGAGTGTTATCTCTTCGTCCGTCAAGTCAGTACCAAATGGGTAAGCATTGAATAGGCCGCGCTTACGATAGCTATTTATTAAGGCTTGCAATTTTGCAGGACGATTATTGCAGGCATGATCCGGAACTCGATAGGCATGACTTAGCTTGCCTGCTTGTATAGCCTTTGTAACTAAACCATCCTGGAAACGAGAGTCTGCGATCTCAATTAACGCCATAATGACTTCTTCATCAGTTCGTCCGCGCAAATCAGCGATTCCATACTCAGTAATCACGATATCGCGAAGGTGACGAGGTATCGTGACTTGATCATAAGTCCAACGAATATTCGACTCTGACTTGCCATCGTTATCTTTAGTACTTCGAATCATGAGAATTGACCGACCGTCTTCCAGTTCATGGGCCATGGCAACGAAGTTATATTGTCCACCAACTCCACTTAAGACGCGCCCGTCCTCCAGGACATCAGAGGCAACCGCCCCCAGGAGTGTGCAAACGAGGCCGGTGTTAACAAATCTAGCCGATTTGCGTTGAAGCCTCTTGAGCTCTTCTTCTCCATAGAGTTCATTCACGTATGAAATCCCGCTCATACAGATCTGTTCGCGTTCTGCCGGATCCATTTGGCGAAGAGATGCATAAAACTTTCGCGGGCCCAGGAAAAAACAAGCGTGGGCGAAGTGTCCTCCTCGAAGACGAGAGCCGAGACAATACTGGCTCATCTTGTCTCGTGTCGGTTTATCTTCAACGTTTGCGGAGATGTTCGTTCCATCCGGCAACTGAATTGAATCAGCATCCAGCTTCAGTTCACTGCGTAAAACGCCAAATTCTTGCAGGAGCGCGAAATCGTTTTGAGTCAGATGACCGGAAATGATCCCAGCCTCTACCAAAACGTCGATCATTGCGAGGTTGATTTCTTCTCCGATACGGCCTTCGTTCAGTAGTCGTTGCAACTGAATATGACTGTACACTCGTCGCCGTAAAATTCCGCTGCGATATAGTTCGAGGAACCCATCCACTAGCATCTCTGATGAAGCGTAGAGTCCTTGCTTGAAAGGACCGATTCCACCGACACGATCGATTAATTTACTGCAGCGCTCGAGAACGCCTGCCTCCGTCAAGACTTCGCGATACAGATCGTTCTGCTCGTGCCTTAGTTTCAACAGGTAAGTAACGGCGTCTTCCAGTGCCCCAATTCCAATTTGAATTGTGCCGCCGTCCTTTATCAACGGGGTGACGTGTAGGGCTATCGCATACTCAACTGTATCCACCGCTCGATTAGGTGGACCAAAAAGCGGGAATTCATATTTCGGACTCTCAACCACGGCATCGAAGTATTCCGGTGGAACTGAGGCATCGCCGTACATGAATGGCAGATTGTGATTCACCTGGGCCAGCAGTTCAATTTTAGCCCCGTAGGTTTTGGCCTCGCGTACTTTTGGCACCAGATCGAGAGTGAGATCAGTGTTGCAACTCAGACTAAACCTGGTCTGTTCGCCCTGTTCCATCTTTCCTACCAACTGGACCAGCACGTTAATGCCGGCATTTAGCACATCCCGGACAACGTGGGTGTAGTTACTGCTCATGTAGTTCTGCTGGGCGAGAGGGCTGTCAAGAAAACTGCCAGGCTGAAAATAGAACTCCGTCACGCGGATGTTTCTGGGTAGGTCGCCTCGTTTTAACGGCGCTATATAGAGCAGTTCTGGATAACCATCGAAGATTCGTTCCGCCAGTGGTTCTATAAAGCGGCGTTCTAGTTCGGTCTTCCAATGAGGTCGAGTCAGTGTGAGGGCCGTAAAGATATGCAAATCGATTCTTGGATCTTCGACCGCGCGACGGAAAAACTCGTTTACCAGGTGGTTAGCCTTGCCGAGACCAAGCGGGGTCCCCAGAGCGATATGCCATCCGACCTTGCTAAGCGTCTGCTCGACACAGGTCTCAACGTCGGAATAATAGATTGGTCTCATTGTGTCGCTCTCTGTTCGAGTAGCCGGTACAACTGCAATACCTCTTTTTGAAGCCATGAAGCACCGGCATCCTGGTCCAGGTCTTCTGGGATATGGACAGGTTGGCCAATCTGCACAAGGCAACGACGGCGTGGCCAACCTCTATCGCTAAGCCAGAGTGCAATCGGCAAGATAGGTGCACCCAAACGCCTATGGACATAAACAACACCTGGCGCAAACTTTCCGACCGGAGGCTCTCTCTCCCTATGGATTTCGCCCTCCGGAAAGATCATCACCACATCGCCATGTTTCAGTGCCACAAGCATTCCTCGAAGCTTCTCGGGGAGATCTCGGCTTTTGTGCTCTTCTGGTGGTAGCTTAATCACACCGCCCAGCCAGTACAGAATTCGAATAACAGGCATGAACCATCGCAGCGCGCCCCGTGGGTCTTGTGTTCCAAGGATTCGGACGGGAATCAATGAACGAAACTGACGAAAGTTAATCGAGAGCATCAGAAGCCATGGGTCGAGCACTGACTTGTGCATTGGTGCGATGATCAAACAGTGTTGCCCATCGCGTTCAAAAACACCGTGCGTGGAATAAGAACGGATTGAATAGCGAGTTCTTAAAAGTTGACCTATCAGCCACAAGGCGTACTGGCTACTGACGATAACAAATCGATAGGCTGCGCTTTGGGCCACGGACGTGCTTTCACGATCAAAATGCTTTTTGCTAATGATCGCTTGCGGCGGTTACAACGAAACTCGATTTCAAGATATTGGTTATGGCGTCCGCGTAAAGAATTGAGCCGCGTTTGTTGGGATGGCCAAGCGCTGCGTAGCGGCACGACAAACGCAAAACCTTTCGCTCTTTCTTCTGTTCAGCCGTTTCATCTGCCGGTTCTCGGAAAAGTTCATTGCAGCTGGCAGTTCTTTGTCTTCGCACCTCATCGTTACTGGGCAACAGTATTCTGCCGAAGGACAGCAGCAATAAGCCCATCCTGAAAGGAGAACGATTAAAACCCCACAAGTGTGCGCGAGGAGCTGCAAATGAATACTCCGCTGGAAATTCTATCTTCGCGAAGGCGACTCGCTGCTGACCAATTTCGGAATTTATCTTTTGAACGGCTTGCGACAGAATACTGTTAGAAACCTCGTACCACTGCTTGGAATTCATCTTTAATCTTTCGAAGACTTCTTTGCTGTTCATTTTGGGACCCTCAGGCTGCGTCTTAAAAAATCTCCGCGCCAAGCCCTTGACGACGAAATCGTTTCGCGTCTGATCGGAAAAGAAAGGATAGTATCCAGTCACAATTATCTGGGCAGCTGGAAATACCGAGGCGATTCGGCGTAGGAGGCTCTCTATTGGAGTTCCACACTTTGCCTTAGTTATGTCATCCACTTCTTCAATCTTTGAAGCGTTCAATAAGTTCTGCAACCCAACATCATTTCCACATCCACTCACAAGTACTAAATCTATTTTCGAGGGATCGGAGAGAGCTTTTAGTGCTCCATCGAGTTGGTCATGCAGTGTTGGCAGTGCGAGATTCACTTCGGCATTGGTTGAAATACGAGTATCGGTGACCGAGCCGCGTTCTATCACGGCTCCTGCATGCGCCTCAATTCTTTCAACAACAGGACGGCCGGTAGTTTTTTCGAGCCACAGTTTGACGTGATACCAGGCTTTGTTTTCCGTCCTAAGTCCCTCTCCCCACAATACAGAGTCACCTAAGACAAGAAGATTTACAGGACGTATAGCTTTTCCATTTTGAAACGGTTGACTGTTTTGACCACTTACTGCCGAGGCCAGAGCCAGCACCAGACAGGCCGTGACGAGTTTGACCTTGACGCCAACGCTACTAGCGAACTCCCACTTGTGGCCCAGGTCTGAGTTTCGCATCAGTGTCACGGTTTCTCCTCTAGATCATTTGCCAAGGAACAGCGCAAAACGATCATGGACCAATATTTCCTGGTCCCATATAACCACTTGGCCAAGCGACAGGTCGCCCGAAATTGAGACAGCTCGCATTCGATTCGTACGATTTGCGAACCACAAGGGGCCATAGATACATCCGAACGCGACCACGAATACGATGTCAGATCAGGCCGTTGTACTGTCTGGCCATAGCAATGCTTATACCGACAGTTCGGGAAACTGATGTGACGACTCAGTCGGCGAACATAGTTACCTCAAGCTAAAAAGCGTATGCTTGAATTGGGCCAGTCGGAACTACGACGCTTTATTTACGGCCCTTGTCGCCTAACAAGGCCCGGCAAGATGAATAACTGGTGGGATAAACAAATTCAGAGAGCCGACAAGCTCCTCCAGCAGTCGAATGGCTCGCAAGACCTCGTGAAGTTCTACGCAGAGCTTCTTCGAAGTCAGAAAACGATTTATGAATACCTACGGAGCCGACGTGACTGGCTTCCTTCTGGCGACGTTGCGATTGACTTCCCGATTCTTCATGAGGGCCTGCCACCTCTCCTAAACACAGTACAGTCACACGGCCCACAACCTCTGTCTTCTGAAGCGAAGAGTCTCTTAGAATCAGATCCGGAAACTTTGTTCGAATTGCTAATACAGTACTGGTGTACCTCATCGGATGTGCTGTTCTTCGGCAAAGCCTGCCTCCAACCGTATTTGAAGTGGTTACGTGAGACCGGTAGCAAACCAGTAGGACGAGAAATTCCGAACAACGAGCGTAGGTGTCCGTTTTGCGGTGGAAATCCTCAGGTCAGCTTCTTTCATCAGGAAGAATCGAGCGCCGAAAGCGGCAATCGTGTTCTGATCTGTGGAAGCTGTCTTACATCGTGGAAATTTCGCAGGGTTGTTTGTGCCAACTGCGGCGAAGAGCGACCAGCTAGGCTCGGCTATTTTCATTCACCGGAATTCGATCACGTTCGCGTCGAAGCTTGTGATTCCTGCCAGCACTACATCAAAGGAATAGATTTAACTCGACTCGGTTATGCCGTTCCCCTCGTCGATGAAATACATGCAGCCGCTCTCGATCTTTGGGCACGCGATCATGGTTATCGAAAAATCGAATTGAATCTTGTCGGCGTTTGATTTGTACGCTCGCGTACACCCACAGCCTTAGCGTAAAAGAAAAATCAATTCAGAGAAAAGATTCCTACACACAACTCTCCTATATCGTAAACTAGGTTACCCCGAGGCCTAAGCACGAAGCATATTTTCGGAGGCGTTTGCCTCGCTTAACATGGTCTTCTGCTATTCCCCTGCACCCCCTGTTACTTCTAACAATCATTTCCATCGGAGGCTTGCATGGAAGTCTCAAGAAGAACCTTCATCAAGACAACATTGATTGGAGGTGCAGGCGTTAGTGCATTTGGTTTCAATCTCGCTCCAGTTTACGCGCAAACTCAGGGACTGAAGATCGAACGGACCACTGAGACACGAAGCACTTGTCCGTATTGCTCCGTAAGTTGCGGAGTCATCATTCATACCCTGGGCGATAAATCAAAGAATGCCGTTCCGCAAGTCGTACACGTTGAAGGCGATCCCGATCATCCGATCAATCGCGGCACATTGTGTCCAAAAGGCGCTTCGCTGGAGCAGGACATCGTTAACGATCGTCGGCTATTGAAACCGCAAGTGCGACGTCCCGGTTCTGATCACTGGGATGACATCTCGTGGGATCAAGCAATTGACGAAATTGCTCGTTGGACCAAGAGGACGCGGGATGCCACGTTCATCGACAAGGATAAAGATGGTTACACAGTTAATCGTCTGGAAAGCATCGGGTGGATCGGCGGCTGCACCGACACAAACGAACTAAATTTTCTCGCCGTAAAAACCATGCGCAGCATGGGACTCTGCTATTTCGAAACGCAGGCCCGGGTTTGACACGGTCCGACGGTCTCCAGTTTGGGGCCCACCTTCGGACGCGGCGCAATGACGAACGGCTGGATCGACATCAAGAACACCGACATGATGTTGATAATGGGTGGCAACCCGGCCGAGAACCACCCGTGTGGCTTCAAGTGGCCAGTGGAAGCGAAGCTGCATCGCAACGCAAAGATGATTGTCGTTGACCCGCGGTTCACCCGAACGGCAACGCAGGCCGATCTCTTCCTACAAATTCGCGCGGGCACCGACATCGCTTTCCTCGGTGGGTTAATCAATTACGCGATTCAAAACAATCGCATCGCGAAAGATTATCTAATCAATTACACGAATGCCGCGTTCATTGTGAAAGACGGATTCAAGCTTCCCGAAGATGGACTTTTCTCGGGTTTCGACGCGGCGAAAACAACCTACGACAAATCAACCTGGAATTATGAAGAAGGGGGCAAGCTTGAAGCCTCATCACCACTAAACGAGAAGACTGGCTCCGCCAATTCTCAGTCATCCGCTTCTTCTGGTGGCGGTGGAAAAGACTCCGAAAAAAGTGGTCAAGCAGGTGGACATCAAGCTGCTGGTGGACCTGGGGCATCCGGTCAGGGTGGGCAGAAGCCGCCGCCAATGCTACCCCCAAACGTTGCTTACGATCTCTCATTACAACATCCCCGTTCGGTGTTTCAGCTGCTGAAACAACAATACTCGCGTTACACACCGGAAATGGTGGAGCGCATTACGGGTATCCCCAGAGAGCAGTTTCTGAAAGCCGCCGATTTGTTCACATCTGTCCGCAAGAATGGCGATATGAAAAAAGCCGCGACGATCATCTATGCCGTGGGGTGGACTCAGCACACGTTCGGCACGCAGATTATTCGCACGGCGGCGATTCTCCAGTTGCTGCTTGGAAACGTGGGCCGGGCTGGTGGCGGCGTTAATGCTTTGCGCGGTCACTCGAATATTCAAGGGGCCACTGACATGGGCGGCGTATTCGACATCTTTCCTGGCTATCTGAAGATCCCGCAACCGACGGATACCGATCTCGCGACTTTCCTGAAGCGAACCACGCCGACAGCCTCGAAGCCCAATGAGTGGGACTCGTACAACTACTGGTCCAACACTCCTAAATTCATGGTGTCGTTTCTGAAATCGCTATATGGCGATTCGTCAAAGAAGGAGAACGATTTCAATTACCAGTATCTGCCGAAGATCGATCGCAAGTTTGATTGGACGAACATGTGGGATGAGATGTACCAGGGCAAGGTTAAAGGCCTGTTCGCCTTCGGTATGAATGGCGTAGCGATTGGCCCGAACTCGCGTAAAAACATCGAGGCCTTAAAGAAGGCTGACTTCCTCGTAGTCTGCGATCTGTATCCGGAAGAGACGGCAGAATTCTGGAATGCGCCAGGAACCACCAAAGATCAGATGAAACAGATCAACACGACTGTCTATCGGCTGCCAGGCGCCGGGTTCGCGGAAAAGGATGGCACTTTTGTGAACTCTGCCCGTTGGTTGCAATGGAAGTACGTCGCGCTGCCGCCGCCCGGCCAGGCAAAAGTCGATCAGGAAATACTCGCGCGCATCTTCCTTAAGGTTAAGGACCTCTATCAAAAGGAAGGCGGCAAGTTTCCCGATCCGATCTTGAATCTCACCTGGGCTTACACAACTCCAGAGAATCCTTCGCTGGCGGAAGTTGCCAAAGAAATTAACGGGAAAGCTCTCGCAGATATCACGCTGGATACACAACCCGGTGTGACGATCAAAGCAGGCCAACAACTGGCCGGCTTCGCCTGGCTCAAAGATGATGGCACCACTGCGTGCGGGAATTGGCTCTATTCAGGTTCATGGACGGAGGCGGGCGCGCAAATGCAACGACGCGGAACGGAAGATCCATCTGGTCTTGGGATCTATCCGAATTGGGGTTACTCGTGGCCGGCGAATCGGCGTGTCATGTACAACCGCGCTTCATGTGATCCCTCTGGAAAACCATGGGATAGCGATCGACGACAAGTTTGGTGGAACGAGGCTCAGCAGAAATGGCTTGGGAACGACGTGCCGGACTTTAAAGTCGATTCGAAACCTTCGGATCACATGGGGCCATTCATCATGAACCCTGAAGGCGTGGGTCGCATATTCGGTCCACTCGCCGCGTTTGCCGATGGACCATTCCCGGAACATTACGAGCCGGTGGAGAGTCCCATTGCAAATCCGCTACATCCGCAGCAATCAAACAATCCAGTAGCCAAGAAATTCAAGTCTGACCTGGATAAATTGGGTACGCCCGATCAGGGTTTCAATGTCGTCTGCACAACTTACCGCTTGACTGAGCACTATCACTATTGGACGAAAAACAATCCGATGAATGTTCAGTTAGTGCCGGAACCATTTGTTGAAATACCGGCCCAACTCGCAGATGAAATGGGAATAACCGGTGGCGAAAAAGTGAAAGTCAGCAGCGCCCGCGGCGCTTATGTCGGCAAAGCGATGGTCACGAAACGAATCAAGCCGATGATGATCGACGGGAAGAAGACTTATCAGATTGGCATTCCGATTCATTGGGGATATCGCGGCATTGCTGAGGATGAAGGCAAGACATCGCTGATGCCGGCGAATCAATTGTCGCCAGCGGCCATCGATCCGAATGCCTACACGCCTGAATTCAAGGGATTCTTAGTCAAGGTCGAGAAGGCGTGAGGACAATGGAAACTAAGTTTCAGTTCGATGCTGAGGCGCAAAACTTGGGGAGGGAACGAGATGCCGAGTGCAAGAGTGCGATACATGATCAACGAACTCGATCCGGCGATTGACTTCTACACGAAGTATCTGGGCTTCGAGATTAAACGCGAAAGCAAGCCCAACTTCGCGATGCTTGGAAAAGACAACCTCGAGTTGATCCTCAGTACGAGTTGGGGGCCAGGCGGTGCCGCCAAACCGATGCTTGATGGACGAAAGGCCGAGCCCGGTGGCTGGAATCGGATCATCATCAATGTCGACGACCTCCCTGCAGAAATATCGCGACTCAAAGCGGCAGGTGTGCACTTCCGTAGTGGAATCAACACTGGTCCCGGCGGATCGGAAGTCATATTCGACGATCCCTCCGGAAACCCCTTGGAACTTTTTCAGCCGGAAGGCTAGAAGGTTTGAATAATCGGATTAGTCATGAGTAATCCACGCACATTTCAGATTCAAGAGATCTCGGCGCATCCCGGACCTGTGCCTGGAGCCGGTACGCGGCGCGAAGAGGCAGTGTGTAAGTACATCGACGTCACTACGTGCATTGGCTGCAAAGCCTGCGAAGTCGCCTGTGTTGAATGGAACGATCATCCTTTTCGAGAGACGACGTTCAACGATACTTACCAGACGATGCCCACGACGGAGTGGAACTATTACAACCTGATCAAATTCGTCGAGGATCAACGTGATGGCAACCTGATGTGGCTTATGCGGAAAGATCAGTGCATGCACTGTGAAGATCCGGGTTGCCTCCGCGCTTGTCCTGCAGATGGCGCAATCATCAAATACGAAAACGGCATCGTTGATTTTCAACAGGACAATTGCATCGGCTGTGGTTATTGCATTTCCGGCTGTCCGTTCGATATTCCGAAGTTCCATCCAAAAACAAACAAGGTTTACAAATGCACGCTTTGTTCTGATCGTGTAGGACAAGGATTAGAACCCGCTTGTATCAAAGCCTGTCCCACCGGATGCCTGAAGTTCGGCACGAAATCCGACATGGTGCAGATCGCAGGCCTGCGTGCAAAGCAGTTGCGCGAAGAATCCGGATTCGCAAACGCAGGCGTTTACGATCCACCTTCCATCGGCGGTACGCATGTCATTTACGTTCTGCATGATGCCAAGAACCCCGAACGCTATGGCCTGCCAGCCACTCCCGTAATCCCACCGAGTTATACCTATTGGAAATGGATCGCGAAGCCAGTTGGTCTTTGGCTGGGTTTGCTGGGAATTCTGGGGGTCTTCTTCCATCGTATTGCGGTTGGTCCAAAAATGCCGCAGCCGGAGCCACCCATTGTGACACCAGACACGATTGAGGCCAAGCGAAAGGAACAACCATGAGCTCAGCTATTGATCGTTTTGACGAACGCGCCAGGCGCAAAGTAGATCGCGTGGGACAAACGGTAGTTCATCGTGGAGAGTTGCTGCGACATCCGGTTTACACTCGAGTGCTGCACTGGCTGGTTGCGATCTTCTTTGTGCTTGCACTGCTTTCCGGCTTCGCGATCTACTCACCATGGTTGTTTCGCTGGCTCGCGCCGCTGTTTGGTGGTGGCCCGCGAACGCGTCTCCTTCATCCCTGGTTCAGTCTGCTATTCGTTCTGTTTTTCTTCTTTCAGTTTCTGAACTGGTGGGCGCCCATGGCCTGGACGGCGGCCGATCGCCGTTGGCTCAGGCGCATCAGGCAATACACCACGAATCAAGAGAAGCTTGAGTCTGAAGATGTTGGTTTCTTCAATGGCGGGCAAAAACTTTACTTCTGGGCCATCGTCGTCAGCGCCTTACTGTTTCTGATTACTGGGTTGCTGATGTGGTTTGATCACCTCGTTCCGCGTTGGGTTATTGTTATTAGCTATGTGGTACATGACATCGCGGCACTCGTGATGTTGGGTGCTTTCATCCTTCATATCTATGAGGGCACGGCGGCAATTCCGGGAACATTTCGCGCTATGACCAACGGAACGGTGACTGAGCGTTGGGCGTGGACCCATCATCCCGCATGGTTTCGAGCGGTGACTGATCGCGACCCCCGCGAGGCATACGAGCGAGAGCAACAACGCCAAAACGAACGAGAGCGAGCGATGGAAACATGGGAGCGCGACCAAGACATGAGTAGACACTAGCCCCCGATTATTCCCCTGCCAACAGAACGGTTTTTTCTGCTTACCTTGGAGGCTTATTTATGAGTGCCTACCTGCGTCTCGTTGTGATTCTGTTTCTTATTTCCATGGGCGCGTCATATGTTTTTGCACAAGGAGACAACTCAACTGATCCACTCGTTCGGGTGCTGCAAGCCAAGGGAATACTGAATGAGTCGGAAGTGCGGTCGATTACTGAAAATGCCACGACAGTAGAACAAAGGGATCGACTCGCTGCGTTGTTAAAAGATAAAGGTGTGATTTCTTCGGCTGAGTTTGAAGCAGTGCGAACAAACATTCCTTCGACCCCAGTGAAGACGATCACAGCCGATTACAAAGAAGCAACACTTTCGTCAACGGCCAGACCTCAGCCGACTCCACCGAAAGTAATCGCCGCAGTGGCACCGACACGTCTACTCGGCATCGATGTCCCAAAACGTGAAGGTTTAATTCCGGATATCAAGTTAGGCACAGGCGCGCGGCTTAAGTTTTACGGCATCTTTAAAACAAGCATCATTCATGATTCGTCATCGCCACAGGGGAATGATTTTCCATTGCCGCTATTGGCCGCTGATACGGGGCCGAACAACTCGCCGGAATTTCATGTTCGCGCCCGCGGATTGCGCCTGGGCGCTAACTTCGAGTGGGTCGATCCTTCTCCGAAGACGACAATAACAGGAAAGATTGAGTTTGATTTCGAAGGTGACTTCACCCGCGTGAATAACCGCAACATCACTTCAATTCGTTCAAGTCAGCCTTCTCTGCGTTTGGCATGGATCAGAATCGATCGACGATTCAGTGATAACGATAGTGCCTTCGTTTTATTTGGACAGGACTGGTCGCCCTTTGTTTCATCGACGATGCCGAACATGATCGAAAACACAAATTTCGGCGGTATCGGTTACGGCGCAGCCTATACGCGCATTCCACAAGCGCGTTTTGGTTTCAATCACAAGTTCGGCGGTTCACGCAGTCTTCAATTCCAGCCCGAATTCGCGATCGTTCTACCGGCTTTTGGAGATCTGCCTGCGGACGTTGCGAATCAACTGGCTTTCGGTGAGAGACAAGGAGCCGATTCGCAGCAACCTGGGATTCAAGGTCGCGCAGTGGTCCAGTGGCAACTGGACAAAGCGGATAACGTCGCTCCTGCTCAATTCATCGTGAGCTTCGAGCATGCAAAACGGACAGCAATCGTCACTGGCGCAAACGTGCCTGTGGGTTTCAAAGCTGCCTTTCCCCACGGTGCTGAAGTTAGTAGCAACAGTGACGGATACTCAGCCGAGTTACAGTTGCCCACTCATTTCGTAACCGTAGTTGGCAAGTATTACGCTGGATCCGATCTGCGCTTCTTTCTCGCCGGCCAGCTGCTTTCGAACTTCAACGACACTTTCGGTCTGACAAACACGGCAACCGGATCTTCGATCGATGGCGGTTCGACCGTAGTGTTTGGGTTGCGCGACGGCGTTGCGGTGGTTGCTCCGCAACGTCCAGTACGAGCGCAGGGCGGTTTTATACAAATCGGTTTTCCGTTGTCGCGGATATTCGACGCCGATCCCAAAGGACGCAACGCGGGATGGAATGCCTTTCTCTACTACGGGGGAGATCAGGCGAATGCCCACGATGCGCGTCGATTCGGCGCGCGCGGAGGTCGCAGTGATCTTTTCTCAGGTAATATTCAATACAAATGGAATCAGTGGGTGACCTTTGCCTACGAGCAAGGCTACTACCGTACACGTGCTGACCTTCGCTCGGGACTACTGCCACTGTTTCGTGGAATCCCGAGCTACACCACGCACAACATTCGCTCGGAGTTTGCAGCGATTTTTACATTCTGACTGTCTCCTCGCGACAGGTTGATAGTGGAGATTCTAAATGGCACTTAGTTTCGCAAGCGATATTAGACCAAAGTTTCGTGATACACCCGATGTGGACACGATGAAGCGCATGGGACTTGACCTTTCGTCGTACGAAGACGTCAAAGAGAAGGCTGCGGCCATCTATTCTCGTCTTCAAGACGGTAGCATGCCATGCGATGGCTCCTGGCCCAGAGAGCAGGTTGTGTTATTCAAACGTTGGATGGATGAAGGCATGGCGCCTTGAAGTGAATCATGAAATACAAAGATGCCGCTATTAGTGACGCCGAGGTACCGCGGGCTTCAGACCGAGCGTTTCAATACCTGCTAAAGACCTATGCCAGCGAGGTAAACAAGCTGAATTCCGTATGGAGCGAATTCACGGAAGCTGATCTTTCCTTCAAACCTCATCCGCGTTCCAGCAGTGTAGGCGACATTATTGAGCATGAGTTGTTATCTGAGCGGCGATTCTTTGGCGAATTCCTGAGTTTGCCGGAAGTACCAGCCAACGAAGTACTACCCGCCAACCGCACGCCGAAAGGTTATGCCGTGCGCATGGTTGAGCTCTCCCGCTCTCGTCTGAATTTTCTGGCAAAGCAAACTGAAGATTGGTGGCTAACAATCGTTCCATTTTTTGATGTGCAACGGGAACGTATCTGGATTTTCTGGCGTCGCGTTTTACACACCGCACATCACCGGGCGCAGCTTGGACTCTATTTACGTATCTTGAATAGAAAGGTGCCTTCTATCTACGGGCCGACCGCCGATGTGAGCTGGGAGGGTGCTGATCCCACTCGCAGCGTTGCGGCTGCGAGTCGGAAATAATTTATGAAACGTCGACCGATAATTGTTGCTGTCAGCGGCTTCTCATCGAATGTCGGTAAGACCACGCTCGTCTGCGAACTATTGAGACAATTACCTGGTTGGGAAGCAATCAAGCTGACTCGTGGGCATTATCGGTCCTGTGGCAGAGATCCAGCTGGATGTTGTGTTAGCGACTTGCTCCGCGACGAGCCGGTTATTCGATCGGGACGCGACTCTAATTACGAAGCAGGCAAAGACACCGGGCGTTTTTGGGACTCGGGCGCGTCGAACGTGCATTGGGTAATAGTGAAGGATGATCAAGTTGAGGGCGGGATTAATCAGGCTCTGACACGCGTTGAAGCAGATGGGGTGATTGTCGAAGGAAACAGTTTTCTTGAGTACGTCGGCGCTGACGTGACGATCATGTGTGCTCGCTCAGCGGGTGGGAAAGTCAAGGCGTCTGCGCGAAGGGCATTAGCAAAGAGTGATTTTCTGTACTTATCTTCGCTTGATGCGACCGCCGCTGAAGCAAAACGGCAATTCGAACAATTCTGTGCAGAAATGAGTTTACCGCTTGATTTGTCCGCTTTGCCGATTATCACGCGTGAAACTATACGGATGTTGTTATTACGAATTTATCAATTGCCGAATACTGTTAGACGAATCGTGCGCGTTCCCTCAATTGCGAACGTGCATAACCAGAAACCCTTTGAAGAACTTGGAGGTAGGCGATGAAACGACATTTGTTTGTGTGGTTGGCTACGATAACTTTCGGCATCTTGCTGTTGTCTCGCGGAAGTGCACAGAACGTGGTGACAGTCGAGCTAAAGAACGGTCAGGGTCAAAGCGTTGGCACCGCGAAAATCTCACCCTCAGGCAAAGGCGTTCAAATCATGCTTGACGTCAAGAATCTACCGCCGGGCGAGCATGCCATTCATATTCACCAAATGGCCAAGTGTGAAGGTCCGGCTTTTGAATCCGCAGGGCCGCACTTCAATCCTGGTGGTAAACAACATGGTCTGAAAAATCCGGCGGGACCGCACGCGGGCGATATGAATAACTTCACTGTGCGTTCTGATGGAACCGCCCAGGTAACGATCACAGATCCACGTGTGAACCTGGGGAGTGACAGCGATTCCTTATTCACCGGCGGCGGCACGTCGCTCGTCATACACGCAAAAGCTGACGACATGAAGACGGATCCGTCAGGTAACTCTGGCGATCGCATCGCCTGTGGAGTAATCACCAAGTAGGAGAAAGGAAGACAAATACGATGCCTAAATACGGAAAAACGGCCCAAAAGAAGGTCAAGAAAGCGATGCATGAGCGCAAGGAAGGAACACTTAAGAGCGGCAGGTCAGGCAAGAAGGTAACCAGCAAGGAACAGGCGATCGCGATCGGATTGTCAGAAGCTCGCAAGGCGGGAGGCAAGGTACCAAAGAAGAAATCCTCTACAAAAAAATCATCGAAGAAGCGCTAGTACGGGATTCAAAAATGAAGCATCGCGAAACTGCATATGGATTATTGAGAGTGACGTTGGGCGTCATCTTTCTGTTCTATGGCGTCGGTAAGTTTATAGGCGGATTGGCTAATTTCGTCGGCGGCATGAATCAACACTTCAGCGGCAAACTACCGGCTGCGATGGTCATGCCTTTTGCTTACGCAATTCCGTTCTGTGAAGTCATATCTGGCTTGCTGATTCTTCTCGGCCTGTTTACCAGGGTGGGCCTCACTCTTTCAGGACTATTGTTAGTCGGACTGACTTTCGGAGTGGTGACGCTAGGCGATGCACAGACGGTGGCTCATAACCTTCAGTATGCGTTGATCAATTTCATTCTACTCTGGCTGGTTGATCTAAATCGTTATTCCCTCGATTGGGTATTCGCGCGGCGAGCTACGTCAGAGAAGGCCATGTAAGGGAACGACATGATGTTGTTAGATCCTGTCTTCGGCCTGGCTACTTAGTTGGATTGAGAAAGCGAGACTCAAGTACGCATTCAATTATGATGAAAGGAGACAAAACAGATGAAAGACTCAGCAGCGAATGATAAGTGCGCACATCCGCCATGCAACTGCACTGCAACATCAGGTGACTATTGCAGCGAGCAATGCAGCAACGCAAAGGCTACGCAAACAGATTGTAAATGTGGTCACCGGGATTGTCGCTAAATCGGCCCGCCCGGTTAAGACCCGTATTCAGAAGCGGGAAATTCGCGGAAGAAGCAAGTGAAAGAAGTGAGGGAATGATCATGGCTAAGAACACTCAATCGAAAAAGAAGAACGTTGGAGATAGCAGCAAGCAACAATCATTGGAGAGGAAACCTTCTGACATTGCACGGCGTGAACCGCAATTCGCCGGCACTCCATTCACCTTCATGCGTCGATTTAGTGAAGAGATGGATCGTCTGTTTGAAGATTTCGGCTTTGGCCGCGGCTTGTTAGCACCGAGCTTCGAGCGATCACTTGACGCGCTAACCGGCGGAGCCTGGATGCCACAGATCGAAGTCGTCGAACGCGACAACCGGCTGATCGTCCGAGCTGATCTGCCGGGAATGACTAAAGATGACATCAGTGTCGATGTCGAAGAGAACTCACTAGTGATTCGGGGCGAGCGAAAGACCGAGCGTCAAGAAAACGAGGAAGGCTATTACCGATCGGAGCGTTCTTACGGAAGCTTTTATCGTCGAATTCCGTTGCCACGCGGTGTGAACGCCGAAGAAGCCAGCGCTGAATTTCGCAACGGCGTATTGGAGATAACCATGCCCGCTCCGAAGAAAACTGAAGAGACGCGACTATCTCTCGAAATCGGCGGTGAAAGTGAGAAGCAATCACAAGGGAAGGCCAAGGGGGCCGGTCAGAAGTAAGATCAGGAGAAGCAGTGATGATGAATATTTCAGAGCCAAAGAGGGTCACGGTGCCGGAAATCGCTCTGATTGCCGCAACGCGCGGCGCGATCGGATTTGGGGCAGGTTTGCTACTTGCAAGTAAGTTCAAACGTGAGCGACGGAAGATGCTGGGCTGGACGCTGTTCTTATCAGGATTGGCCAGCACGATTCCGATTGCCATGCACGTGTTCGGGAAAAAAGAAGCAAGTGTAACCGAGCATTAGGCAGCGAGCCTTTTTACACTCGTTATGATTTATCGAGATCGAATTCACGCTGGAAAGCATCTGGCGGCGCAGTTGGGGGAGTATGCCAATCGCGATGACGTATTGGTATTGGCGCTTCCGCGCGGTGGGGTGCCGGTTGCATATGAAGTTGCAAAAGCTCTGCACGCTCCATTGGATATTTTTCTGGTTAGAAAGCTCGGTGTTCCAGGTCACGAAGAACTTGCAATGGGAGCTATCGCTAGCGGTGGAGTGCGAGTCCTTAATGATGATGTAGTTGATTATCTTCAAATACCAGGGGGCGTTATCGATTCAATGACTACGATTGAGGAGCGTGAGTTGGTGCGGCGCGAACGAGCATATCGCGGTGATCGGCCAGAGCCCGATGTTAGACGAAAGACCGTTATCTTAATCGATGACGGTTTGGCTACAGGCTCGTCAATGCGAGCTGCGGCTGCGGCTCTCCGCCAGCAAGATCCGGCAAAGATAGTTGTAGCAGTGCCGGTCTCCGCGCCTCAAACCTGTGATGAATACCGAATGGGAGTAGATGAGATCGTATGCGCGAAAACACCCGAGCCATTTCTCGGTGTCGGACAATGGTACCGGAACTTTTCGCAAACCACCGATGAGGAAGTGCGCGAACTACTTCTTGAAGCTGAATCGGCGCTCTGCACAAAACAAGTAAGCGAGAATTCGCTCATCCCGATTGAGGACTAAAGAATTATGGCGATAGCACAGCCGAGCCTCATCGCAAATGCGGCGGAAAAATTAGCTAGACCAACGAAGGGCAATGTCTCCGATTATGACGAGCTGCTCAACCTTATTCATGAAGCGCGTTTCGTTTTGCTCGGTGAGGCTACGCACGGAACGCATGAGTTTTCATCGGACAGAGCATCGCAATTTTCTCTTCCATTTCGACATGCAGGCATGCCGGCTTTGGCCTTTGGTGATCCTCGTTTAGAGCGTGCGATCGGCGTGATCTATGTGCCGGACAGAACGTCAGAGTCATTATTTTGAAAGCTCGATTGTCAGATCAGTTTGATGCCGTAAGCCATTTTGACGAGACGAGCGCGTTGGAGCCGCTTGAGCGACACGCACTGTGGGAAAGCGGAGAACCACCCGAGACTTTTCCGACAGGAGTATAGAGTTATGTCGACGCAGGAAATATCGAGGGGAGACTGGACCATTTTCTTTGACACGTTTAGCCGGGAGCACGAAGGTTTGCTGGCGACGCTGGAGCTATTTGATCCTGACGTCGGCGCCCAGGAATTAGTGAACCAACTTCCATTTGAAGGGGTGAGCGTTTCTGAGGCCGGCGACTTAGAGGATATTGCGCTCAACTTCGGTGGGCCATCGGATGACGCTATAAGCCATGTAGTTAGTGGCGTCACCCACGTGTGGCTGGAAAAAACTGCTGAAGGTGCTAACGCGGCTTTGGAAATCGAGTCAGCAGACAAGTCGAAGACGCTATTGCGCTTTCGATCACCCGTAGAGCCCGGATTGGTTGATGGAGTGGTCTCGCCTTAGAAACTATCATTACGCCGCAAGTCTCGGAGATTACCAGTTGTCCTGTTGAATAAGGACGAACGAGTCGCGCTGAACAACTCCCGAGATCAAGGAAAAAGTATGCCGACTCGCGCCGAATTGAGTGAGATAGCAGAGCACGACGACAGCTACACAAGACTGATGCGCGCGGCCGTCGACGGAGATCTCAAAAACGTAATGGCACTTCTCCGTGCGGCAGAAGACGTGAACGAGAGAGATAATCTCGGGCGAACGGCTTTGATGTTTGCTGCTATCAACGGTCATGCTGAGACCACCAGGCACTTGATCAAGAACGGCGCAGATGTAAACGCAACCAGCAAAGATGGCAGCACAGCGCTCATGTTGGCTGCCTCGTCAGGACATTCGGAAATTGTCAGAGATTTGTTGAATGCTGGTGCTTCCGTATCGGGAAGGTATAAGGAAAGCGGAGAGACCGCCCTCGCCCTCGCAAAACGCAACGGCCACGATGATGTCGTTAGATTGCTTCAGCAGGCGGGAGCTAAAAACAAACGCGGTGGCCGGAAAACGAGGATTCATTAAATCTTCAACATAACGCTCTGTAGAGCCTCTGCCATCGTTGGATGAATATGGACCGCGTCTTTGATAACCGTATAAGGAACGCCAGCGTTCATTAGGTCCACGTACATGTGAATCAGCTCGGCTCCTTCTACGGCCAGAACTGCTGCTCCTAAAATCTGTTTCGTATCCGTCTCCACAATAAGCTTAACGAAACCCAAAGTGTCTCGCTGTTCTCGGGCCTTTCCATTTTTCTTCATCTCGTACCGGGCTACCTTAATATCCTTGTCGGTCTTGTGAGCCTCGCGCTCAGTCATCCTGACTCATCCGAGTTCCGGATCACTGAAGATCGCGTATGGCACGATTCGATCGGTGGTGTGTGATCCGTCTCCAGTGAGTTGCGACATCAATACCCGATAATCGTCCCAGGAGGTATGGGTGAACATTGGCCCACCTCGTATGTCGCCGACTGCCCAGATCCCCTTCACATTGGTTGCGAGACGTTCATTCACTGCGACGATTCCAGCATCTGAAACTTCAACGCCAATCGTTTCCAGACCGAGGTCGTCGGTATTGGCTTGGCATCCAGTTGCGACGAATACATGTGACACCTCGAGCTCGAAAGGACCCTCTGTCCCTTCGATTGTCAAAGTGAGCCTTGAATTCAGAAATTCGACTCGTGTCACTTTGCTGCTCAGTTGAAAATCAATGCCCTCCATTCTGAGCAGATCTTGTAATGGCTCAGCTACATCTTGATCCTCGCGACTAGCAATCTGCCCCGACTCCTCAATCACCGTCACATGGCTGCCCATGCACGTCGGTCGCGTATGATTTGAACTGGTCGTACGTCGATAAATACTTCGCGAAGCACAAGCAACATCCGGCGATTCAATACGCGATCCAACTTCGTAGTGAACGCGGCGTGTCATTCGATGCGGTAATGAGTATGGCGGTACACCTTGAGGCGCGCCGGTGGCGGCCGCCAGGCCCGTGAGAAACTCCCTTGGTTACCGCTCCTAATTAAGCACTAGGACTCCAGCAGCGCCCGTAACTTGTGAGCGTATCTGCGGCTCGACGTTACCACCGTTCTTTCTGCCAGTACGATGTCGTAAACCCCATCGAACATCGGGCGAATCTCGCTAATGCAGGCACCGTTCACCATGGCCGATTTGCGCACGCGGATGAAGTGGTGCGACGCCAGTTTCTCTTCCAGGTGTGCCAGGGTTTCCCGCAACAGGTGACTGTCTTTGGCGGTGTGGATGCAGGCATAGTTTCCCGCTGCTTCGATCCACAAAACGTTGGAAACGGGAACAAAGAAAATTCGCTTCTTGTCCTTCACCACAAAACGTTCCAAAGGGCGGAGACTCCGGAGGGATTGGAGCAGTGGTTCGAGATCTCGATTTGCTTTCCCGCGCTGTTCGAGGACCTGTCGTGCGTGCGCCAGGGCCCTGGCGAATCGCTCCTTATCATACGGTTTCAGGAGATAGTCAACAGCGTGCACTTCGAATGCACGAATGGCGTGCGCGTCGTGAGCCGTGACGAAGATATAAACGGGAGCGGGGCCGGTCGATGGCTCCGCATTTTCGATGACTCCAAAACCATCCAGATCAGGCATCTGCACATCGAGAAAAACGATGTCGGGATGAAGCTCATTGATCTGCTCCACCGCACTTATTCCGTTCGCCGCCTCGCCTACAACTTCAA
Source organism: Pyrinomonadaceae bacterium (assembly GCA_036522415.1). Taxonomy (GTDB): domain Bacteria; phylum Acidobacteriota; class Blastocatellia; order Pyrinomonadales; family Pyrinomonadaceae; genus PSRF01. The sequence continues at coordinate 25,926 of DATDFV010000178.1, forward strand.
TGCCGTCGTGTTCGGTCAGATAGCGACGAATACCGCGGCGGGCGATCGGTTCGTCATCGACGATGAGGACTCGTGTCTTCATGCGAACTCCTCAGTGGAATGGTGATGATGGCCTCACAGCCTCGACCGTTGCTCCCGGTAAGTTCCAGCGACGACTCGTCCCCGTAAAGCTGTTTCAAGCGTGACTGGACGTTGGTTAGTCCGACGCCAAATCGCAGGCGCGATCCCGGTGCCAGCCCCGGGCCATCATCGCGGACGCAGAGGCAAACTCTGCCGTTATGGCGTTTGGCTGCGATCTCCAGCCGGCCTGCGGCGGAATCGACGCTGATGCCGTGCTTGATGGCATTCTCAACGAGTGGCTGAAGCGCCAGGCTCGGTACATAGACTGCGAGAAGGTCAGGTGGTACGTCCATGTGAACTTTCAGGCGATCATGAAAGCGTGTCTGTTCGATCTCCAGATACTTGCCGACGAACTCGAGCTCGCTCTGCAGGGTGATCTCGTTCTGCCGCCGTTCGAGGGCCATGCGCAGCAGGTCGCCGAGGCAGACCAGCAGATGGCTCGCAGCATCGACGTTCTCCTGCATCAGGATTCCAATGGTGTGAAGACTGTTGAACAAAAAGTGCGGATGTAACTGGCTCTTAAGGTTCTCAAGTTCGGCATGGGAGAGCTGCGTCTCCAGCTGCGCCGCTCTGGTCTGGCGCTCCATAGCGGTCTGGTAAAAGTGGATCGACTGATACAGTCCCACAACTAACCAGTACGTAAGCACGCCAGTAAAGCTCATAGACAGAACACTGACTGCGAACGTCGGGAGAAGGCGCAGCGCACCAGGATCAGCTATGCGTAAAACTAACAGCAGAAGTCCACGGCTCAGAAAGTATTCGGTGACAGCTCCCAGGGGAGCCATCATGAGCGAGGTGATTGTGTGGATCGTTATGTGAGATACAAACCTCGGCCCTGTCAACGGGAACCGTCTGGCCAGACCTATCACAAGCGGTGTGTAGGCCGCCCATATATACCAGTAGACAAGTTCCGGCGCACCCACGACTACCCAGCTGTCGTGCGTACCCTGTACCTTCACCACCATGATCCTGCGCACGACAAACAACAGTCCTACGATCGTCCACGCACACAGGATCAAAATCCATCTCTTCCGTCCCATATCTGGTGTGGCCTCGAGCAATGGGTGAGTCGACCTCTCCGGGACGGATTATAGCGGAGACTTCGAAGGAGACATCACCGAGGAAAGACCGCTTGTCTCACTGCGGACGCCGCATGTCACTTTTCCTGTTAATGCTGGTTCTTCGCGGCGTATGTTCCATCCCCGCTAACCAGTATCCACAGGAGTTTGTTATGAGCAAAACAGCAATTACCTCGCCTGAACTCGCGCCGCCCGTCGGCCCATTTTCTCAGGCAGTCAAAATCGATGGTTTCCTCTTTTTCAGCGGACAGGTCGCCCAAGACCCGGCGACTGGCAAGGCGGTCGAGGGGGGCATTGTGCCCGAGACGGAGCGCGTCTTCCAAAACCTATCGGCGGTTCTGAAAGCGGCCGGCAAGAGTTTTGATGATGTAGTGCGCGCCGGTGTGTTTCTCACGAACATGACTGACTTCGCCGCGATGAATGGCATCTACGCAAAATATTTCAGTCAGCCCTTTCCCGCCCGCACGACGATCGCGGCTGCCGCGCTACCACTTGGGGCCTGTGTCGAGATCGATCTCGTTGTCAGGGCCTGAGGCAGCGCATGGAGGTGGATCTCATGAAGTACGCATTTGAGATTTCCGATGTGCGCGGCGACTACTTGCCCGATTGCGACTTCCGCCGATTCGCGGGCACAAACCTTCGGCTCCTCGTTACCGGCTTCGTGGTGTTGGCTGCCTCAAACAAATGCCGAATTGTCGCGGAAAAAGGAGAGTGACATGCGTATTGGTTCGGTTTCGAATTCCTTGCTGATGTTGATCGCTGGCGGTGCCGCCTCACTGATACTGACTGCAGGACCGGCGTTCGCTACGCCGTGTGCGAAGACCGATCTCGTGGAGTTTGAGAAGATGACCTGGGTGGAAGTGAAGTGCGAGATCGCGGCGGGCAAGACGACTGCGCTCATCTACACCGGCGGTGTCGAGGAACGTGGTCCCCAGAACGCGAACGGTGGCCATAACCTCATAGCGCGTGCGACGGTCGAAGCGATCGCGAGAAAACTCGGCAATGCAATCTTCCTACCCGTGTTGCCCTACACTCCGAACGATGCAGAACCGATTCCCGGCACCATCGGAATCACGAACGAGCTGCTTGCTGCCATGCTTGAGCGCCTGACGGAGCAAGCGTTCCTCAACGGTTTCCACAGGGTGATTTTGATGGGCGATCACGGTGGCGGCCAGCCGGAGGTTTACGAAGAAGTCGCCAAAAAGCTCAACGCACGCTACGGAGCTCTCCGTGTGTTCTACTGTGACCAGGTCTATAGGCCCGCCAATGATGCATTCGATCAGTACCTGGCGCAGCACGGCTATCCACCCGGGCTCCACGGTTACATATTTGACACGTCGGAAATGATGTATCTCGACAAGGACAACACATGGGTGCGCAGAGACCTGGTCTCGTCTGCCGTCGGAGATCCCGTTGTCGATGGCAAGGTGCAGATCGGGCCCCAGAGTCCGTATAACGCAATCCAGGGCGCGGCGACGCGCGTCGCTCAACAGTGGAGCTGGGGAAGCTCGCGGTCGACATGAAGGTCGATTACGCGGTGAGGCAGATTCGTAGCTTCCCGCCGACTGAATGATTCAATGCCCTTCCGATCGGCCCAGTCCCGCGGACAAGGATCGAGACTGCATGACGGCTCTGTTAATACCTGACGCGCGCATGATCTTCATTTCACTCGGGACGCTAACCTATAGGACCGAGACCTTGGACGCGGGCCCGGCGATGTCAGGAGAAATTCTATGACGCCGGAAATCATGCGCCAGTATCTCGCTGCGCACGCGCCGGAGCTCGAGGTCGTCGAGCTGCCTGAAGCGCATACGACGGAATACATTTCGCGCGAGTGGAGAGTCCTACCCCCTCAGGTGGCCAAGACGCTGACATTGCGCGTAGGTGAGGACGCGATCATTGTCGTGACCTGCGGTGACTCGAGGCTCGACAACCGCAAAGTCAAGGAGGAACTGGGCGGCACAGGTCATTTGATGCCGGGATCCGAGGCCTCTGAGATTACAGGTCATTCTGTGGGCGCAATCACGCCGCTCTGCCTCGGCTCCTTGCTGTCCGTATTCTTCGACATTGGGCTAAAGCGTTTCGAGGAGGTCGTGACCGCTGGGGGCTCGCCCCACGCAGCTATCCGAATCCCGCTCACTCGATTTGCCCAGCTCACCGGCGCCACGTGGGTCGATGTCTGCAAAGAGATGTAAGCCGATGGAGAACGGGCTCCAACGACAGTTCAATTGCACATGTAGCTTGCCAACAATGAAATTCCACCTTTATCAGTTCCACTACGGAAAGGACGATGTTCAATGTCAACGCTTTCTTTACAAATGCTGCGGGCACTAGTTTTAGGATGCCGGCTGCACATTGCGTTCGGAAGGATTCCCGTGCCTTCATGCGTGTCCATCGCGATACCGCCTGGGCTCCAGACAATAGCGTTCCATAATCCGTCATTATTTAAGGAGGAGAAATGCCTTTAGTACGCATCGATCTACTCGAGGGAAAATCAGAACAGTACCGTGCTCAAGTCGGCGATATCCTTTACCAGACCTTGGTGGAAGTTCTCAATGTTCCGGAAGATGACCGATTTCAGGTAATCACGGAACACACGAAGGCTAGCCTGCCATTCGATCGAGAGTATCTCGGCATACATCGGTCGGACGATTGCATCTTTTTTCAGATCACATTGAATAGCGGCCGTTCGACTGAGGTGAAGCAACGCTTCTACAAAGCACTAGCGGACCATCTCCACGAAGGAGTAAAGATTCGCAAAGAAGATGTCTTCATCAACTTTGTTGAAGTCCCGAAGGAAAATTGGTCCTTTGGTAACGGCGAGGCCCAGTACGTCACACCTCCAAAATAGATCGCTGGCGCGAGGGGAGTTGAACAGGCTGCGTTGAGATCTGCATTCGGCGTTACGGGCAGCACAAGGCGTTGAGCGACGGAGAGGAGTTCCGCATGAAGAAGGTTTTGATTACATACGGAGTGTGCGCGCTTGTCTTCACTCTGATGGTGACGTTGGCGCAGGCACAGGCGCAGACGCCTGCCCCCGTAACATCGTTCCGTGACTGTTCCAAAGGTTGCCCCGAAATGGTGGTGGTGAAGCAGGGCAAGTTCACGATGGGGGCGCCGGCGGGGGAAGAAGCGCGCGAGAATCTACCCAATCAACTGCGCGGACTCTCGGTACCGCAGCATTTGATCAAGATCCAACACAAGCTCGCAATTGCCAAATTTGACGTGACGCGAGACGAGTACGCTCAGTTTGTGGCGGAGACAAATCGGCCGGACGCCGATAGCTGCACTACGAATAATGCGTCCGGCGGCTTCATTGCTACGAACGGCAATTGGCATTCTCCGGGGTTTCCGCAGACCGGAAGAGACCCCGTCGTCTGTGTGAGCTGGGACGATGCGCAGGCCTATGTGGCATGGCTGAGCGCCAAGACAGGGCATGCCTACCGCTTACCCACGGAGGCTGAGTGGGAATACGCGGCGCGCGCGGGAACGACGACGGCGCGTTATGGTAGCTATAATCCGACGGAGTTCTGTCGCTACACCAATGTTGGTGATCTGGATTACAGTGAGCAGCATCCTGGCGATAGCGGGGTGAATCGAGCGTGCCGCGACGGGTATGCATTCACGTCGCCGGTTGGAAGTTTTCCACCGAACCGATTCGGCCTCTACGATATGCTTGGCAATGTCATGGATTGGACTGAAGATTGCTGGAACGCCAACTATACCGGCGCTCCTGTTGATGGCACGGCGTGGCACTCTGGAGATTGTGGTCGGCGCGTTGTGCGTGGCGGTTCCTGGGACGCTGATCTCAGCGTCGTCCGCTCGGCTCACCGTCGCGGGATCCTCACGTCCAAACGGATCACCAGCTTCGGGTTCCGCGTCGCCAGAACACTCTAATCATGGCGATATCCTTTACCAGACGTTGGTGGTAATCACGGAACACACGAAGGCGACCGCCATTCGATCGAGAGTATCTCGGCATATATCGGTCGGACGATTGCATCTTTTTTCAGATCACATTGAATAGCGGCCGTCCCACCGAGTTGAAGCAACAGCTCCAGGACTTTGAGCGCGGCCGTACGACTGAGATCGACTTTATCAACGGCTTTGTAGTGACGTTAGGCCATGCGTCTGGAGTACCGGTACACATGAATTCCGCAATTACCAACCTTGTACACCAGATCGAACGTGGAGTTCTCCAGCCGACACGAGAACGGATGAACGAGCTAGCTGATCAAACCTGTGAACGAACCCGTGGCAACAGTATTTGACGGCCAACTCTGACCGCTTGTCTCAATTCGGACACCGCATATCACTTTTCCTGCAACCACTGAGTCTTCGCGGCATATTATCCCGTTATCCCGTGAGCAGGCGCATCGCCAAGAACGCATTGGCGTTCGGATGACGCTGTGGCCGACAGGGCTTACAAGAGGAGAAGAAGCGAATGAAATCGAGATTGGCAAGTTCAACACGCTGTAGCTTTCTGTTCATGAATTTGGGCGGGCGCATTCTGGTCTCCACGTTGCTGGCGGTAATCGTAACGGCTGCAGCCGGGGCGCAAAGTGCTTCTGCCGTCAATTCGACAGAAGCGCGAAAAGCGATAGAAGCCGGTTACACCGAGTGGGCTAAAGCGCGTGGGGCGCTGGACATGAACACGATCGAGAGGATGCTGGCTCCAGATTTCTACTTCCAACTTCCCGACCGAAAACTAACACGGCAGGAGTTTATCGATAGGGTGCATTCCGCCAAGACAACGCGATTTGACGCCAGCGTGCTAACCATCGACCCCAGAGGCAACGACTGGTCGGTAGTCATATCTGCGAAAGTAGAGGTCGAGACCAAGGACGAGCAAGGCAAAACGAGCAAGGTGTACACCATGCTGGTTGCGCGGGATGGCTGGAGAAAATCCAACGACAACCAATGGACCCTCCTATCCTCCGAGCCACTGGGTCGGCAACAGTGGCAGGAGCGTCCGCCAATCGCAAACTGGTAATGGAGTTTTTCGAACGATGTCCTCCGAAAAGGGAGCCATCTGGAACTTTATCTTGGCGGCGGCAAATTCAATTCTAAATCAAAAGAATTTTATTTGCGGAGGCGTGATCGCGGACGAGACGATCGCGGATTCGCGCGCTGTAAAGGTTGCGCTCTTCCACGATGCCAAGCGGCGGAGCGCACTGTATGTTCCCGTCGCTCTCCAAGAGACTCCTGGTACCACCCGGTGATGGAACGACGCACTACCGTTCGGAAGCAATTGCTATTTCGATGACGTTGTGCGCGCCGGCGTGTATGTCACGAGCATGAGCGACTTCATCGCGATGAATGGGATCTACGCAAAGTATTTCAGTCAGCCCTTTCCTGCCCGCACGACGATCGGCGTGGCCGCGCTGCGCCTGGGGCCTGTGTTGAGATCGACCTCGTCGTCAAGGTTTGACCCAACCTCAAGAGAGACTTGAAAGGAAAATACATATGAGTAAAAAGAGAATGGGCGCAGTATTCGTTGCACTCCTCATGTGTGGCTTGGTTTCTCAATCATCGGCACAGGACGCGGAACCCAAATTCAACTCTAACGGCGATGACATCACAAGGATTCGCGGCCTGTTGGACGAGTTCCGTCAGGATATTATTCGCAAAGACAGCTACGCCCTAACGAAGCTCTTGCTGAACCCTGATGTGCTCTTTCATCACACCAACACCCAGGAAGAGATTGATAGCGCCCGCAAATATAACGCTCAGTTCGATGGGATTGGCCCGAGCCAGCTCGATGGATTTGCGAAACTCCTCGCTACGTCGAAGGACAAACTAGAAGAGAGATTTCGAAACATCGAGATTCGCCAGGTCCTCTAGGGCTGGTGACGTTTAACTATGATTTTGTGATCAACGACAAGGTTCACCATTCAGGCCTCGAGGTCTGGCAGGTGTGCAAAATTGATGGGCAGTGGAAGATCTTGTCCGTTACCTGGACGATCTATCGATAGTCACAGCTGACAGGCAACAGCGCTCCAGAGAACAACGCGAGCTTCCGCCTGAGTGATTTCGCCGGACCGCCGAAGAAAATGAAATCGGAGTGAAATCAGTGAAATCTGGGACAGACGGAAATGACCCAACTGATTGGTCCCAAGTCGGGAAATTCGCCTTTCTGTGATTCCGGAATATTGACCGAGAGGAGCTCTTCATGGAGACATTACTTCAGGATGTTCGCTATGGTTTGCGCATGCTGGTTAAGAAGCGTGCATTCACGATCGTGGCTGTCCTGATGCTGGCTCTGGGTGTGGGAGCCAACACAGCCATTTTCAGCATCGTGAATGCCGTGTTGCTGCGTTCTCTGCCCTACCGCGATCCCAATCGTTTGGTACGAGTCTTCTTTAACAAGCCCGGCCTGGGATTGCGGGACGTGAGGTTTTCCAAGCCTGAACTGGATGACCTGCAGATGCGAGCGGGTGTATTTGAAGATGTGACCCCGATCTTTGAGGGTAGCGAGGATTTGACCGGCGCCGGACAGCCCGAACGCATCGAGGGGGTCAATGGCAGTTTGAGTTACTTTTCCTTGCTGGGCGCGACTCCGCAAATTGGACGGTTGTTTGGTCCGCAGGACTTCGCGCTCGGTTTCGCTCCCGTGGTGGTGATCAGCGATAGCCTATGGCGCCGTAACTATGGCGCCGATCCGAACGTTATCGGCCGTACCCTCAGGCTCGACAATGATCCCTATACAATTATCGGAGTTCTGCCACCCGGATTTCGCCATCCTGGACCGACGGTTTCCGGCGACGTGGAAGTGTTTGGCGCCGCCGGATTCATCGGAGATCCTTTTCCCCAGCCAATCCGTGGTAACCGAGTTTTAGGAGCTGGAATCGGACGACTTAAGCCTGGCCTGACACTGGCGCAAGCTCAGGCCCGGCTCACTGCCATGGCTGTCCAATTACGTCAGGACTTTCCCGCTGATTATCCGCCGCAGGCCCAATGGACAATTGAGATTCAACCATTGCAAGAAACTTTGGTGGGCAAGGTTCGGCCCATGCTGTTGGTGTTATTGGGTGCGGTGATCCTGATCGTTTTGATCGTATCGTTGAACATTGCCAATCTCCTCTTGGCGCGCGCTTCGGGGCGACAACAAGAGATGGCGGTGCGGCTAGCGCTGGGGGCGAGCCGCGCCCGCCTGGTCCGCCAGATGCTGACTGAGTCCATGCTGCTGTCGGTCATCGGCGGTGTCGCGGGAATCGCAACCGCAGGTGTTACTTTAGGCTTCATCCTGCGCTTTGTGCCATCGAACGTTCCCCGGCTCAACGAAGTACGAATCGACTGGGAGGTGCTGGGGTTCGCTCTGCTGGTTTCCATTCTCACCGGCTTAGTGTTTGGACTTGCTCCAGCGCTTCATTCGGCAAAAGGCGCTCTCACCTCGCGCATTCGTGAAGGCGGTCGAGGGTCCGGCTACAGCACCAAGACCGGCAGATTGCGGGATGTTCTAATTGTCTCTGAACTGGCGTTAGCTGTCATACTGATGGTCGGAGCCGGCTTGCTGCTGCATACGCTGTGGGATCTGTTGCAGGAAAATCCAGGCTTTAATCCAACTCAAGTTGTCACGGCAAACATACAGCTTCCGAATCCCAACGATCCAAAGATGGATCCGTATCTCGATATTACTCGCAGAGCCATCTTTGATCGCGAATTGCTGCGGCGTATGAAGACAATTCCGGGAGTGGAACTCGCCGCAATCACCTCGGCTTTACCGACTGCCAATAGCAACCCTAACGCGGTCGGTGGCTTAGCCATTGAAGGCTTCGCGATTGAAGATAGACCGGTCGAGTCTTCGCTGGATCTGAGCGCCGAGAGAATCCGGATAAGCCCCGATTATTTTCAGGTGTTACAGGCGACGCTTGTAAGCGGTCGCTCATTTACCGAGTTCGATGAAGATGGCAAACCGCTGGTGGCCATCATTGATGAAAGCACCGCTCATAAGTATTGGCCAACCCGCGATCCGTTGGGCCGCCGAGTGCGGTTCGCACGAGACCCTACCAAACCCTGGACGACCATCGTGGGTATTGTTAAGGATATCAAGAATGACGGTCTCGACATCGATGGCGTTCCCCACATCTATGTTTCGACCTATCAAGACTCCAGCAAGCGACTGAGCGTGGTGATGCGGACGTCTGTGCCCGCGCCCCTGCTCGAACCACAGATTCGGCATGAAATCCAGAGCATTGATCCCGACCTGCCGATATTCAATGTTTCGTCTATGAATGACGTGCTCGATCGCTCTCTGGCTTCGCGCCGTTTCTCTGCCGATCTGGTGGGCGGATTTGCTGGACTGGCGGTGCTTCTGGCGTCTATCGGAATTTACGGCTTGTTGGCTTATATGGTCGGCCAAAGATCGCGGGAGATCGGTATCCGCATGGCCCTGGGTGCGCGGCGAAACGACATTCTTAGAATGTTCTTACGCAAGGGCGTCTCGCTTGCGGGCCTGGGTATCATTGCCGGATTGGTCTTTTCTGCATCCACTGCGTCCCTGATGGCAAGTTTGCTCTATGGTGTCCGCGCGCATGATCCGGCTGTGTTTCTGATCGTGCCTCTGCTTTTACTTGGAGTGGCCGCGCTGGCTAGCTATCTCCCGGCACGCCGTGCGACGAAAGTGAACCCGATGATTGCACTTCGTGAAGTATGAACTTAGTCCGATTGCTCGATGAAGTTCTGCGGCGAGTACGAGCCTTCGAACTTCGGGTCCGATAGCCTCCCCTCGAGAACGTAGACCATGTGCTCGGCGTGCGGGTAAGGCAGCGGTCGCCATAACACAGCATTGACCACGCTGAAGATGTTCGCGCCGATGCCGAGTGCCAAGGTTATGATCGCAATCGCAGTGAAGCCAGGTTGCTTCAATAAACTACGAACACCATACCGAATGTCTTTGATTATTGAGTCCATGGAAACTACGGGCGGAAGTCCTTTAGTAAAGAAACAAGCGTCGACGGGTGGCTTACATACTTAGCAAACTCTCGCGCAGAATTCGGGATTGCAGCCGGCTGGCTTGCAACTTTTGGTTGTTGGTTAAAGTGACGATGAATGTGCCGCCAGGCATAGGACTCACGCGCGCGATCATTTCAATGTTGACTATGGTCCCACGCGACAGTCTTGTAAATTTTGCCGGGTTAAGGCGAGCCTCGAGCTCCTTGAGGCGATAGTTGATGGAATATCGCTCATTGGTCGCTGTCGTAATGTGAAGTAACTCGCCATCTGCTACAACCGAAGCGATGTTCTGCACGGGAAGCAAAACGATCTCATTGCGCTCGCGTACTGGGATGCGTTCAAGATAGTCTAGTCGTGTGGCTGCTTCGTAATCGGCTGCGGCCGAGCGCAGATGCGATACCTCATTAGAGCGAAAATCAGCCTGCTCAAGTCGTTCATGGGCACGATTCAATGTTTGTCGGAGACGTGCCTTCTCGACGGGTTTCAGCAAGTAATCAACTGCGTTTACCTCGAACGCACGTACAGCATATTCGTCATAGGCAGTAACGAATGCGACCAGCGGCGTCGCGTCCTTTCGCAACAAACGCACTACGCCGAGACCATCCACTTCTGGCATTTGCAAATCAAGAAGTGCGAGATCAGGCTTCTCCCGTTCGATGACTTCCACTGCTTCGCTGCCATTGCTGGCTTCACCCACAATTTCGACATCTTCAAAGCTTCGCAACATGGCAGCCAAAAACGAACGCGCCGGCCGCTCATCATCCGCAATTACGACTCGTAGTTTCGTGCTCACGCGCCGCGCCTCTCCCTGGCAGGCTGCAGAGAGTCCACCGATCCCTTCGATGTTGCCGTTGATATCGGTAAGCTAATCTCAACTACCGTTCCTGTGCCGACTGTGCTGTTGATTCGCAAGGAAGCTTTCTGTCCTGCGTACCATCGCAAACGTTCTTCGATATTATTCAACCCCAAACCACGCCGGCGCCCACGGGCCAGATCAATTTCGCTCGCTCCCATGCCAGTGTCGCTAACAGTTATATTCAGCATATCTCCTGTCGCGCCTGGCTCCGATGTGGTTTCGATTCGTGCTCTAATGCAAACCTCGCCGCCAAACCGCGAAGGTGTGATTCCATGCTTGATCGCATTTTCCACCAATGGTTGGACCAACAGCGACGGAATGCGAAGCAAAAGCAGGTCTTCAGGAACATCAATTGATACTCTCAAACGTTCTTCAAAGCGCGCCCGTTCAATGTCAAGATAAGCAGCGATTAGTTGTAACTCCTGATCGAGTGTGACGAACTCACTGTCAGTTCGTAATACAGATCGCAACAAACTCGTAAGTTTCATTAACGTCTCGAGTGCCCGATCCGGAGCTGTCTGCACTAAGTAACCAATCGTTGTCAGAGCATTAAACAGAAAATGCGGGTTCACCTGTGCCCGCAGTGCTCGCAGTTGCGCCTCGGTGGCCAACTTATGAATTTCCTGTTCACGTAAGCCTTGCTCGCACCTCTCATGTATAACGCGCAGTGAGTCGATGCGTCTCGCAATCATTACGGCGACTGCTTCGAGCATCGCGATGTCGCCCGATAACAGACGACGCCCGCCCCCAAGAATGCCTATCTCTAACCTGTAGTATGGCGGTTCAGCAGTTGGCACAAAGACAAAGGCTCCTTTACTGCCCGAGCCTTCCAGCAATGTAACGTAAGCGCCATCGAGTAATTCGGCGTCAGCGCCCGAATACTCGACTTGCGATAATGGTGCGGTGGGACCTAACGGCTTAACGTTGACGTTTGTTTCTTCAGTCGTTCTGTTTTCATCAGAGGTGATTTCAGTCCATTGAACCTGACGCGCCGAAACCGCCGGTTCTAACAGTCTGCACACTTCATCGAGAATCTCGGGAGGAGTTTCGTGATTTATCAGAATTTGGGCAATGTCAGATCGTAACCTGGCATAGTCGATTCTCTGCAGGATGACGCCATCGACGAATCTCCCAACTCCACGACTTAACGACGGGTAAAGCAAAGCGGTGACTACCCAGAGTCCGAGTAATATGGCGACTGAGCGCGGGTCGAACTGGGAACCCGGCTTGTGAGTGATCAGAAACGGAGAGGCAACGCCGATGTAAAGCGCGAATGCGAGAGCCACCAGCATGAAGAAAGAGAGTGCACGTTTTAGAAAGATGTCAGCAAAAGCAAAACGATAGTCTTCGTAGAGAATCGCCAGTACGAGGGGCAATGAAGCATGATGGCCCGTCAACTCGATGTACCAGGTGTCAGT
>DATDFV010000179.1:0-4654 GCA_036522415.1 Pyrinomonadaceae bacterium
CCATACGGGTTGACGAAGCGTGCGATGGAAGCGGCAAAAAGGATCAAATTCAAACCGGCGATGAAAGATGGGCGGGCAATATCGCAGTTTATGATAATCGAGTACAACTTCAGCCCGTATTAGGAAGTGCAAGAATAATGAACTAACAGCGCGCTTAACACGCGCTTGGAGCGGAGTCGCTGTCAGCGGGCTTCCCCGATCTATCGGGGTTGCGTGGGCGAGCCGCTTGAACGCAGCGTTAGGTGGCGGAATCCAGTTATGCGCTTAGACGCTTGGATGATCGGAGGAAGAAAGATGGCACACACTGCGCTAGTCATTTCGATATTTTCATTGCTTTGCACCTTGGCCGCGCCAAGTTTTTCTCAAGACTCGAGGTGGGGTTCGCCTGACGAGCCAACCGTAAAGTTCATGATCGCTAGCGAGGCGAAGTGGGCCAATGCTGCGTGTAGTGCGCAGCCTGATCTGCACGTTTTTATCGCGGACGACTATCAAGGCACTTCAACTACCGGTCGTCGCTACCCAAAGGCAGACGCAATCGCGGACGATCCAAACAAGTCGCGCGATTGTCAACTTGGTGACGTGAAAGTTCGGTTCTTTGGAGATTCCATTGCCGTAGCCTATGGCTCGGAAAGTCGGATCCAAAAGGCAGCAGATGGTACTGAAGCTAAACGTTGCCAGGTCTGGACTGACACTTGGTTGAAGCGTAGTGGGAAGTGGCAGATAGTCGCCGCGCAACATACGATCATTCCATGTGAAGAGTAGCCTGGGCATAAGCATGTGCAATCCCCCCGGCAAATGCTCCAAATTCGGCGCGCCCATGCCGGCCTTGTGGCAGACTGGCATGATGAAAAGAATGTTGTCTTCCTACGCGCAAGCTAACGCGCTTGGAGTGGACTCGCGGGTGAGTAGCCTCTTACTGGCAGTTGCGCGGGCGAGCCGCTCACGCGCAAAGTTCGATGCTTAGCTGCCTTATGCTGATTCGGAAAAAGGTTCTAACTCTCACAACTACTCTTGGGGCAATCGCCTTCGTCAGTGCGAGTACAGCCTATTTTGAGTTCGCTCATCGATACAATTTCGGGCACTTCGTTCCGTACGGTCTGCATGTTGATGTGTTGAGCGAAGAGGTTTCAATTGGTATTCCTGGCCAAAAGAAACTATATAAAGCGGGGTTGTCCAACTTTACGTTTTGGCCCGTGAGGCTCGACGCTTGTGACTATGTGACTGATGCGTTTGGTCATGGCACTGAGTACCCTTACGCAGTTCAGCGTTGGGACAACGCATCAAATGACTGGCAGACGATTGTTGAGGTAAACGGAGAAGGCTTTTGTCAACCAATACCGCTAAGTAGGGGCGAAACGCAGCTAAAAAGAAAGTTCCTTTGGCCCGGACAAGCGGTTGAGGTTATGGAGAGTGAAGCAACAGGCGCACGGGAGCCATTCGAGAAAGGTGATCTCGCTAGATTCATCGTATTCAAAACAGTAACCAAAGAGCCGGATTGGAAGAACGGCATCCGGTCAGAATCTTTTGTGATTGAAGATGATGTTAGTCGAGACGGTGTTCAGTTTAGGGTGAAGCATTAAACGCCGCACCGAAGCGCTTAGCGCAGTCGCCCCGAGGTTTGCAGTGGCGTTGAGTGGGCGCTTACAACAAGTTATCAGAGTTGTCGCTGATAATCCCCCATCAAACAACTCAGCGCTTCGAGCTTCCATAAGGTGATCTCAGAGGAAGAGGTCCATGCGGTACTCGAAGCACTTATAGCAGCCGGCCACGTTGTGGTAAACGGAAAGAAAGTCACGTATTCGGCTCGCGGCTAACACGCGGTTGGCCTTCGATCCTCATGACTGGATCCTTTTTGGTAGGTTTACATTGCGAGCCGGCACATTCCGACAGAGCCGGGCATCCTTACTCCGAAATCCAGCACCTGAATTAAACGCCGGCTAAGTAGCGGCCTTGCCCAACATACCTCAGGACTACAAGTGCATATTGATCTACGATGGAGGGTTATCGCTACTTATGAAGATTCTCAGTCTCATCTTTCTTGGTCTCAGCTTACAAATCGTTCAAGCCCCAACTATGCTCGCCCAGCAGTCGGCAATAACCAAGCTGAGTTTCGAGCAGATAGGATCGGTTGCTTCTATACCGAAAAGAATAGCGTTTATTTCGGATATCGGCGGGGCTTCATCACTGTACGTCGTAGATCCGGAGCATTCGGACATCGACCTACTCGGTAAGCTACACGTGGAAGGAGTAAGAGTACCGGCGCACGATCTGGTGTTCTCTCCCGACAAAAAGCAGGTCATATTTTTATCTACAAAACTTGGTTCAGGCGCTGCCTTGTGGATCAGCAGCACTGACGGCTCGAACGCTCGAAAACTAATCGATTGGAAATGGCTTATTTACGGCCCGTTTCAAGCGTCGTGGTCGCCCACCGGCGATCGTTTCGCATTCGTGATTAGAAAAGAAAACAGCTCGGCAGTTTACACGATGAACGTTGATGGGTCGGGCTTTCACTTTGTAGCTACGGGGGACCGTTTCTCATGGTCACCTGATGGGCATCAAATTGCCTTAACGACTTACATTCCGGAAAAGCAGGGCAGGTACCTCGAAGTAGTTGATATTGAGGGCACGAACCTGCGTCTGATTTCCAGCGCTGGCCGAGCTTCGGAGTGTGTGTGGTCCCCAGACGGAAAGCAGATTGCTTTCATGGAATCGCGCCGGGAGACGACAGTAGAACCGAAATATGATGTCTCTGTAGTTCGACCCAGCGGGCAAGAGAAACAAACAGTTATTGAGAACGTGCCTCTCTATTCGCACCTCTCTTGGTCACCAGACAGCCGGTTTCTTTCGTTCGTCTCAAATTTTGAAGGAAGCCGAGGTCTGTATACATGGGCTACCCATGACGCGTCTGGAAAACGTTTTCGGTTTCTTTCCGGCGTCGAGGCACCATTCGCATGGTCGCCGGACAGTAAGCGCGTTGCGTATGGCGAAAACATCATCCGTGTTGTTGACATTACAACCGAGAAAACGCGGATCCTATTTCACACCTCAGGCTTTGGCGGTCCACTGTGGTTACCGGATGGAAATCGTGTATTGATGTACAACACTCTTTCGACACGCCGAATCGACTCTGATGATGTAAATCTGTACGTGACCCGGATTGAACCGCAATACATCAGCCGCCTAACGGCTGAAAACCTGCAAGTCTGGGATATCTCTTCGCCGCCTAACGGTAAAGTCATCGCGTTTACCGCAAGCGCAAAAGGTAATAACGCAGCAAGTTCGCGCGTCTACGTCATAAATTCCGATGGATCAAATGAGAGAGAACTTGCCGTTCCGAGCATAGAACCCGGATGGTTTGCCTGGTCTGCCGATGGGAACAAGATTGCTTTCGTTAAGGAAATGTTGAACTGTAAGAAATGCCGTCCTGGAAACTTAAAAATTGAGGTAGCAAATGCTGACGGCTCAGACGAGCATACGATTGTTAACCAGCCCGCTTGGAACTTTGCGCCCGCCTGGCTGCCTGATGGCAAGAGCGTGGTCTTTCTTTCCGATCGCAATAATGCTCATGGTGTTTATTTAACTGATATCAAGAGTAAGCACACACAGCTACTTGCTGACGTCTCAGGATCGATCCCGAATCACGTAAGAATTGAGCGCACGGATAAGTTCGTCCCTCTCGTTTGGTCTCCAGACGCGACGAAGCTTGCTACTAGTTCAGCGGTCCCCCGGCCTGGTCTAATCCAGGTCATCGACGTTAAGAAACCGGCCACCTTTACTTTTTCTGGCATCGCACCTTGGGTCCTCAATTGGACTCCCGACAGCAGCCGAATTGCAGTGGCTGACCTGGTGCACGGAATTGCCATGAATTCGATTACGCCAACTTTTGTTGACTTGTTAGCCTTTGATGGTTCGAACAGACTTAGACTAATGGCGCCTTCAACATTGAGTGGTGCGCTCTTCAGAATGGCTTGGTCTATAGATGGTAAGCGTTTCGCATGCAGTGGTATCACGATATTTAATGCTGACGGTTCGAATCAGCGCTTTGTCGTGAAAGGATGGAATCCAGTCTGGGTACGGTAGACTCATTTCCATTTTGACCCCGCAACGGAGCAAAGCTTTTTTACAGTAAGGGTGACATTCGCGGACGCGTATTGATCGTAAATGGCGGGAGACGAATATTCTTTTTGCGGTATCATACTGAAGCGGGCTCGCTACCCGATTTTGTCAAAACGGTTTTCAATTCTTTTCGTCCCAGGCGTTGACAATCGTGGAACGTCGAACACGCGCTTGGAGCGGACTCGCGGGTGAGTAGCCTTTATTCAGTTGCGTGGGCGAGCCGCTCAAGCGCAGCGTTCGGCGGCTACCAAATCCTCTTAAAGGTGCGTGCAATGAAGCTCATCCTTATCCTCATCGCGACAATAACCTTCAGTATGATAGGTAATGCCACTACCGAATTGTCTGGCGTTGGGGCGGTTACCTGACTGACTTGATGACTACACTGATAATACATCCGGCAGGAGCGACCATGTGGCCTTTTAGAGAGTCCCTGGCTCTGGATGAAGTGACATTCGTGGGAAATTGCAATCGCAAGACGCTACCGGTGAAATGCCATAAATGGTAACGCGCCCAAACACGCGCGGACCGGACTTACCAT
>DATDFV010000180.1:0-4863 GCA_036522415.1 Pyrinomonadaceae bacterium
TCGAAATCGCCGGACAAACGGAAATTGAATTCCTACGCCGTCATATGTCCTGCGACTGGGGAGATATCTCAAAAGAAGACGTGGCCGAAAACGAACTCTCAATCACTGAAGGGTTCCGAATCCTCAGTGCCTATCATACTGCCAAGGACCAGAAGATCTGGATTATCACCGAAGCCGACAGAACTTCAACGACGATCCTCCTCCCCTGTGAATATTAGCGGCCTATCCGACATGCGAGGTGATACGGCGCTCGTGTTGCCTCGCTCGTCAGAGTAAAGGCTCAGCGCTGAGAGTGGCAGCGCTGGAAACGATATGCGCCCTCGACCGCCCTGTCTCTCTCTAACCTAGAAGGAACCTTTTAGGAATTACTAAGATGTCAAAGCTAATCTCCTCACCATTTTCGTCCGCAATCCTCGTAGACGAAGCATTCCAACTCCTCAAACGCATCGATCGCGATATCCAGGAAGCGCGCGCTCAGTGGAATGCCGACTGGTTTCGGCGTCTCATGCGGCTGCGACCGAAGGCAGTTCGACGTCTCCAAAGACGTTGGGACAAGGTGTGCGGCAAAACCTTAATTCCTCTCGGCTCGTTACGACGACAGTATCATGCGAACATTAGCCTCTACCTTTATGAACCCCGTAAATGAGTCACATCCTGTCCTTAATATCTAGAATGCGGAATTCTCTCGGGGTCCCTTCTATATATGATGGCCTGATCGAGAGTCATTTTTATAAGGGAAATGAAGCAAAAAACCCGCTATTCGACGTCTCGCGATCCGCGCGTCAACGCACGCCCGCGCTTCCAAGCCACCGTCCTGATGGCTCTCAATCTGTGGCCCAGGTGCTTTTTTAGAACACGGTCCTGCTCTTAAAGTAACGTCTTAGAATGAGCAGACAGGATAGAGACGTCGTTTTCATTCTAAGGCGACGATTAACCCACTGCTTCCAAGTACTTATGGTTTTAATTTTTCTAAGAAAAACTTAGAACACTTAGAGATTTGCCGAAACTTCTTTCGTCTCAATACTTGTGCCTTTAAAGCGTTCCCTTCGCCAACCAAAATCACTGTATGCCAAAGCCAACTATTAAGAAGCGTCCACTAGCAAGGAAGGTCACATCATTTGTTCTATATCTTGATCAGGTCGAACCCGTCCAGGCAATCATTAGCGCCGCCGGCACCGGGAAAGACGCCCAGGTGTTCCGTGATCTAATCGACGAAGCGCTGACCGCGCGACGCCGAAAAACGGCAGAGCAGCTCGTATTACCCGATACTGCGGAACTGCCGATGGGCGCCTTCAAAGAAGATTTTGAAACAATGCAAACGCTCCTTATTAGGCTCGTCGAACAAGGGGAAAAGGCCCGTCAGGTAAACAGAGTAATGGTTGAACTGCTGCAGGAGACACTGGCTGAGTCGCACGCCGCTCGTCTGAAACCCGAGCGGGTAAGTCTGGAAGCGGCGCGCCGATATGCCTACGATCTTGCCCGAGAAATCCTCCTTCAAGCCGATCGTCGCTGACTGCAACCAAGTGTTAGGTCGTCTTGGATGAATGGTGCTTATGCTTTGCAATCCGCCTTGGACGGCTTGCTTTCTCGTAATCCGCAATCAGTTTAGCTTCTTTCAAGAGCGCCGCGCGAAATCCA
This sequence comes from Pyrinomonadaceae bacterium, assembly GCA_036522415.1. Taxonomy (GTDB): domain Bacteria; phylum Acidobacteriota; class Blastocatellia; order Pyrinomonadales; family Pyrinomonadaceae; genus PSRF01. Next base: position 1,639 of record DATDFV010000180.1, read on the forward strand.
TTCAGCACCTTAAGTAGTAGGTCTATCTTTGCCAGGCTCTGCCGCCGAAACATGGCGTTACCGAGAAAGAACTCAAACTGCACGGAGCGGTGGCAATCTGCAAGCGTAAGCATGTAGTGCCCGTTATCGTATTCTCCATTGCAACTCGATTCGACTTCTGCTAACACATGCGAAGTAAAACCAGTCGATACCGGGGCCAGAAAGAGTCGTCGTCGATACGTGAACGTACTCATAGCTAGTAACCGAGCCTGAAAAATCGTTAAGTTACGAGCGGTATTGCTCTGCCCAGGTTGAAATCAATTCTGCCTCAAAATGAACCGTTCGGGGACAGCTCGTTGCAAACCCTTGATCTCTCCAGTGCAATGGGTGAAGCAAAAAAGATAGTCATTGTGGTTGGACTAGGTTCTTTCCATTGAACTGATTTTCAGTTTGCGTATAATACTCACGACTCACGTTCCTGTCAACAATAAAGCTGGAATCTCATCCCAGATGCGGAATATGAAAATGAAAGTTACTATTGGCGAACACGTGGCCCATCGCATTAGGGACCTGCGCACACATTACAACAACGGAGAGGGTATTTCTCAGGAAGTCCTGGCGCGAGAACTCAAGGTCGCCGCAAATACTATTTCCCGATGGGAAACCGCAATATACAGGCCGAGTCTTGAAGACCTGGAAAAGCTCGCTCATTTCTTCGGCGTCCCAGTTAACAGTTTCCTGCCTCTTGACAGCTCTCAATCGCTGGACGATCACCAGTTAGCTCTATTGCGCGCGGTGAAACACTTAAATCCTGAGGACCTGGAAGAAGTAATAAAGTATGCGGAATTTAGACGAGCTCGGAGTATGTACAAAGGAAGAACTCGGCCGAGAGCCGGTCGTAAGTCACAAAAGAAATAAAGTCTTCTACTCCTATTTCGCGTGAGCGTTCTCGATCTTGGCACTATGATCATGCGGCACCGCAATTGATAGGTCTTGCGGTAAGTCGAGTTTGTCATCCACTAGCACCTCAAGGCATATTCCAGCCACCCGAGCGTAATGTAACAACACCAACAGTGATGGTATACGTCTCGTTCGCTCGAAATTTGATACGCTCGTTCTTTTAAGTTTCCCTTTCAAGCCCATTCGTTCGACGATCCCGTCCTGGGAGAGATCGAGCATCAACCGGATCTGACGAAGCTTCTTCCCAATCCTCCGAGGCTTCTTGGCTGCCACCCTACCCATCAGGATCGACCTCCTGATGAGCGGTTGTTACAAACTTCGTTCTTGTAGCTAGCTACAATTGAAGCTAAACTGGCTTGGCTGAACTTGATCGACAGGAGCGTGGATCTTGCGGGATGCTCCGTATCGATGGCCATCAACAGCGGTGCGGGGTGGCCACTCTCATAAGCTCGTTCCGGATCAAGTCCTCAGAGGGATATCTCGTCCATGAGTTAGATCCGATTGAAGTCTACCATATCAGACTTCTAAGCCGTTCCAGTTGAATGTGCAAAATCAGATCGCTCCTGCCTGTCGATCACGATGATCCGGGCGCAGACTCTGCGAAACGTAAATGCTCAATGAACGCAACATCGGTTCACGAGAGGATCTTCGGGAGTCCTTGTTCCTGGAACGCTACCAGCGGCTTCTCTCCTGGGCCATGCGCGTTACGAATTATGATCATGCAGGCGCCGAGGATCTTGTGCAGGACGCCTTTATCCAATTTACTCGCGGGCGAACGAGCCTCGACAATATAGTTAATCTTGATGGCTATCTCCGCAGAATGCTGCACTACCTTAATCTCGCCAGAGTCACGCGTCACACCGAACAAATGCAGAAGCAAGCGCTGTCCATCGCAGACTACGACTCTTTGAGTCTCGGTTTGCGTGCCTTCGACATCGACAAACATCTGCAGATTAAGGAGCAGCTTATAGACATTTGCACCTATGCATGTATCAGAAAAGAGACGTCACGCGCGGGTAGCGTCTTGATCCTGCGCTACTTTCATGAATACACCCCGAGTGAGATTGGGAAACTGTTATGCCGGCCGCGTCACTCCGTGGATGAATGGCAACGCGTCGGACGCGCTGAGGTGAAGATATATCTGGACAACCCAAGACAACTCAGCTTTGTTCGCTCAAAGTCACGCCCAAACATCAGTACTCCAGATTTTTTCATCGGCCAAACAGATTTGACCACAGCGCTGCGATGGATGATTTTCAACTCGAGACTGGGTGATTGCCTGTCAATAGATAAACTCAAAAACATCTATTTAGCTGAGAAGGTGGAGAAACTAACCACTGAGACGTTGGCGCACATCGTGAGTTGTTACACTTGTCTTGATGCGGCCAATCGTGTCTCAGGGTTACCTTCATTATCCGAAAGATTTGATATTGATCACCATGATCATTTCGAGCCACCGAACAACGGTAGTGGCTCAGCCGGTTCTTTCGGCGATATCAAACGCCGCCTCACAAAACATCTACACGAAGTAGTGGAACACAAACCTCAGCAACTGTGCGTCAGAGTGAATGGGGTTCGTGTCGGTTCGTTCCGCGTCGACAGTAGTGGCAGTGAGTTCCAAATGAATTTGAACGCAATCCGGGATGTCTCATTCATTGACATGTCGAGCGAGCAAGGCCTGCCATTATTATTGTTTCAGACAAATGCGAAAGACGAATCATGGGCTCAAATCGATTTGAGCGAAGGTCGCTTACTCGAAGCAAGCTTGACTGAAAACTCCCTTAACGTCATTTATCGGGTCCCGGAATCAGATCACGTCATCGGGCGAGAGCCACTTAGACTGGTTCGCACGGAAACCGATGAAAGCTCCGCTATTGATGCTGATACGTTTTGGGGAAGAGTCATCTCGGCTTTCAAAACCCAATCATTCTTGCGAGCTGCATGGTTGAGCCCGGCCTGCGTTACGTTATTGGTAGCTATTCTGTTGGTTGCAACGTCTCTCAAATTACGTACACCATCGGTAATCACCGCAAGGAGCCTCCTAGAGCGAGCAGTCATCGCAGAGCGACAGCGCGATAGTATGACCGGACACGTTGTGCATCGCGTCATTACGTTTGAAGAACTTGAGCCAACGGGAACCCTGGTATCGCATCAACGAATTGAAGTATGGGCAGACCCGACAAACGAAGCACGAGCAGATCGCATCTTCGACGATCATAATCATTTAGTAGCTGAGCGAGTGCAGAACAAGAATGGTGGCTCAGCGGTCTTCCATCACCCGAAAAC